>NZ_JBIAMW010000007.1:0-463499 GCF_042874315.1 Nocardia sp. NPDC004068 | reverse complement strand
CGACGGTGGATGCGTTCCTAGACAGCTCGCATCACACTCGGAGGTCTTCACCATGTCAGCTCGCCACGCCGCTACCAACGTTTGTGGTCAGTACACCTAGCTCGTCCCGCAGCCCGAGGGCCGGAGACCGCGCGGGGCCGGTATTGACGCCATGCCAACAGCATGTCGTACCCTGAGCCGACACGTGGTCCAGGAAAGGGATACCGAGCATGGCCGAGACGAACAGCGACGCGCCGGCGTACGCGGACATGGTGAACAGCGCGCTGGAGTTCACCATTCCGATCGCGCACAAGATGGGTGTGCGGGCGCTCGAGGTGCGGTCCGGCTACGCGCGGACGACCGTGCCGATCGAGGGCAACGGCAACCACTTCGGTGTCATGTACGCCGGTGTGCTGTTCACCGTCGCCGAGGTGCTCGGTGGTGCGATCCCGCTCGCGACCTTCGACGTGGCGAAGTACTACCCGCTGGTGAAGGATCTGCGGATCGCCTTCCGCAAACCCGCGAAAACCGATGTGCGCGCGGAGGCTTCGCTGTCGGCGGAGGAGATCGCCCGGATCACCGCCGAGGCGGACGCGAAGGGCAAGGCCGATTTCACGTTGCACGCCAGCGTGATCGACGCCGACGGGGTCGTGGTCGCCGAGACCACCGGCCTGTATCAGCTGCGCACGCACGGCAGCTGACCCCGCCTCGCCCGCGGCCACCCGGCCGCGGGCGAGGCGTAACCTGATGGAGAGCAACGGAGTTCGCCCATGACCACGTCCCTGCTCCGGGATCTGGGTGTCCGCGCCTGGGTCGAACTGGAATCGCTGCGCCTGGCCGTGGGCAGCGGTCTGGTGGGCGTCGAATCGCCCCGAACCCTGCTGTCGGCGGGCGCCGCGCTGCTGCGCTACGGGACTCTGCCCGCGGCCCTTCGGTTTTCGGCCGCGCGCTACGGCGACCGTCCCGCGCTCGTCGACGAACTGGGCACGCTGAGCTTCCGCGATCTCGACGAGCGCTCCAACCGCCTGGCCAACGAGTGGCGCAAGCGCGGGCTGAAAACCGGTGAGGGCGTTGCGATTCTGGCCCGCAACCATCGCGGCCTGCTCGACGCGGTCTTCGCCGCGGCCAAGTGCGGCGCCCGGATCATCCTGCTCAACACCGATTTCGCGGGGCCGCAGCTGCACGACGTGGCCCGGCGGGAGGCGGTGGATCTGCTCGTCTACGACGAGGAGTACGAGCCCATCCTCGGCGATCTGAGCCCCCGGCGCGGGGCCTACCGCGCCTGGACCGACACCGCGCACACCTCGAGCCTGGAGGCGCTCATCGCGGCGGGTTCGCCCGCGTCGCCGCCCGCCCCGGGGACCGCGGCCAAGGTGATCCTGCTGACCAGCGGGACGACCGGAACGCCCAAGGGCGCGTCCCGGCCGGAACCGCGCTCGCTGGAACCGGTGGGCGCGCTGCTGAGCCGGGTGCCGTTCCGCACCCGCGAGGTCACCGAATGCCCTGCGCCGCTGTTCCATACGCTCGGCTTCTCGATGGCGCTGCTGTCGCTCGGGCTGGGCTGCACGTTGGTGATCCGGCGGCGCTTCGAGCCGCGCGGGGTGCTCGACAGCATCGCCCGGCACCGCGCGACCGCGCTGGTGGCCGTGCCGGTCATGCTCGCCCGCATCGCCGAACTGGAACCGGAGGAGCTGCGCGGGCGCGACTTGTCCTCGCTGCGAATCGTTTTCGTGGCCGGGGCGCAACTGGGCGCGGAGCTGTGCCGCCGCGTGACCGAATCGCTGGGGCCGGTGATCTACAACATGTACGGCTCCACCGAGATCGCCTACGCCACCGTCGCCACCCCGCGCGATCTGGCCGCCGAACCCGGCTGCGTCGGACGGCCGGTGCTCGGCGCGGTGGTGCGGATCCTCGACGACCACGGCCGCGAGGTCCCGCGCGGGACGACCGGGCGGGTGTTCGTCGCGAACGCCGTGCAGTTCGAGGGCTACACCGGCGGGGGCGACAAGGAACGCGTCGGGCGCCTGACGGCCTCCGGCGACGTCGGCCATTTCGATTCGGCCGGAAGGCTTTTCATCGACGGCCGCGACGACGACATGATCGTCTCCGGCGGCGAGAACGTCTTCCCGGGCGAGATCGAGGAACTGCTCAACGCGCATCCGGGCGTGCGCGAGGCCGCGGTGCTCGGCGTGCCCGACGAACGATTCGGCGCGCGGCTGGAGGCGTTCGTGGTGCGCGCGGATCCGGAACTGGACGACGACGCGATCAAGGCGCACGTGCGTTCGCATCTGGCGCGCTACAAGATTCCGCGCCGGGTGGTGTTCCTCGACGAACTGCCGCGCAACCCGACCGGCAAGGTGCTCAAACGCGTGCTGCGCGAGCTGTGAGAACTGCCTTTGCCGAATGTTTGCGGCAGACTGGATAGTCGCCATTTCCGTTTGGCATATCCCGCCGTTTTCTCCACGGAAAGCCCGCGTGCCGAGGGTTCGCCGACCTATCCTGAGCCGTACGTGACAGGAAAGAGTTCACCATGTCGGACAGCAAGGCGCGGACCGCATCCCGATTACCGACCACGATCGATACCAGCGTGGCCCACGAGGCCCGGGTCTACGATTACTGGCTCGGCGGCCGGGACAACTATCCGGCCGATCGCGCCCTCGGCGACGCCATCGCCGCCCACGTTCCCGCCATTCGCGAGATGGCCCGCGCCAATCGCGCGTTCCTCGCGCGCGCGGTGCGATTCGCGATCGCGGAGTTGGGCGTCACCCAGTTCCTCGACATCGGGACGGGCATCCCGACCGCGGGCAACACCCACGAGATCGCGCAGCGGATCGATCCCGCCGCGCGCGTGGTGTACGTGGACAACGATCCGATCGTGCTGGCGCACGCGCGGGCGCTGATGGCGAGCACGGACGAGGGCGCGACCGCGTTCGTCCACGCCGACCTGCACGATCCGGCGGCGATCCTGGCCGAACCGGTGCTCACCGAGACGCTGGACCTGGATCGGCCGGTGGCCCTGATGCTGGTCGCGGTGCTGATGTACTTCCGCGACGAGGACGATCCGCACGGCATCCTGGCGCGCCTGCTGGACGCGCTGCCGTCCGGCAGCTGCCTCGTGATCACCCATCCCACAGCGGATTTCGACGCGCGGGCGATGAAGAACGTGGTGCTGGCGTCGGAGCAGGCCGGGATCACGTTCTATCCGCGCAGCCGCGCCGAGACCGAAAACCTGTTCGCCGGAACGGAAATCCTCGATCCCGGCGTGGTCCCGGTGGTCACCTGGCGACCCGACCTCGCCGACGACGCGGCCGCGACGACGGCCACGGACCCCGAATCCGCCTGGTACTGGGCGGGTATCGGCCGCAAGCCCTGAAAAAGCCTGCGGCGCAGGGAAAACCGGCGCGAGCGATCCCCTTCCGCGCGCGCCGGTTTCACCCGTTTCAGCAGTTACGCAGCTCGGGGCTCTGGTTCAGCAGCTGCGCGCGGGTGGAGATGAAGCGGCCGTAGGTCTCGCCGCCCACCTCCGACAGCCGGAAGGCGGCCACCCGGTGGCAGTTCTGGAAGGCGAGCTTCACCCCGAAATGCCGTTCCAGGCCGCCGCGGATCGCGTCGGAGGCCATGGCGCGCAGCAGCTGGCCGCGGGCCGTCTCGTCGGGCGGTGCGACCAGATTGTCCGCGAATGCGGCTGTGCCGGAACGCAGTTCGTCGGCAACCCGGCTGACCACCTCGTACGCGTAGGGCAGCGAGTCGCGCACGCATTCGACGAACTCCGCGTCGCTGACCTCACCGCGTTCGGCCCGTTCGAGTAGTGCGGTTGGGACGTCCAGTGACATGACGCTCTCCTCATGGGATGGGCGGATGGTGCCCCATGATTCTAAACGAAAAACGTTGTCAACAATCCTGGATTCGCGACGAGAGTGCCTGCTTCAGCGCGGATTTCGTGTCGGCGGTCAGGGTGCGCACCACCTCCGCGGCGGGTGCGTCGGTGGCCAGGACATGGGTCTGACCTGCCCAGAGGTTCACCGCGTCGGCATTGCCCTCGGCGCGGGCGATCTTGCGCAACGGCCCGGTGGCGTAATGGATTTCGGGGTAGGCGACCGGGGCGTCGGGGTGGTCGAGCATGAACTGGTTGCGCAGTCCGCGCGCCCGGCGGCCGCTGAACGCGCGAGTGAGCATCGTGGGGGTCGCGATCGGCAGGGCGTCGCGGTGCACGCTCGCGGTGCCCGCCTCGGGGCAGCGCAGGAACGCGGTGCCCAGCTGCGCGGCCGCCGCGCCCGCGGCCAGCACCCCGGCGATGCCCGCGCCGGTGACGATGCCGCCGGTCGCCACGATCGGCACGTCGACCGCCGCGGTGAGCAGTTGCAGCAGTGCGAGCACCGACAGCGGATCGGTGGCGTCGTCCTCGGCCCGGTCCACGAAGGTCGCGCGATGCCCGCCCGCCTCGGCGCCCTGGGCGATGAGCACGTCGGCCCCCGCCTCGACCGCCGCGCGGGCCTCGGGCACCGAGGTCACCGTCACCCACACCTCCGACCCGGCCGTGCGCAACCGCGCGATCTCGGCCGCGTCGGGGCAGCCGAAGGTGAACGACACGACCGGCACCGGATCGGTCGCCAGCCGGGCCAGCTTCGCCGCCCAGTCGTCGTCGTCGAATCTCGGCTCGCCGAGGTCGTAGCGGCCGCCGAGGCGATCGAGGTACGGGGCGAATTGCTCCGGCGGGGTGGGTGTTCCGGGGGCGAACAGATTCACCCCGAACGGGCGGTCGGTGAGTTCGCGTACGCGCGCGACGCGGTCGAAGCTGTCGTCCGCGCCGAGGTATCCGGTGGCGAGGAAGCCGAGGCCCCCGGCGTCGGAGACCGCCGCCGCGAGTTCGGGCGTCGACGGGCCGCCCGCCATGGGCGCCAGCACGATCGGAGTCCGCAGTTCGTCGAGGATCACCCCTCCAGTTTGATCTCGAGCTGTGATTTTCGCTCAGAAGGTTGCGGAAAGGTCACGACGGAGTACAGTTTCCGTCACAACAGATGCCGAATCGTTACCGAACCCGGGTTTCGAGGCGGCAGGACCAGTGATCGACACTAGGACGAGCCTTGCCGCACCATCGTGAGACCGCCACTTCGGTATCTGTCTGGGATTTGCTGGAAGACGGGGCTGCCGGTCGGCCGACCCGGCATCGGTCCGAATCCCGCACCGCGGATCGCGTCAAGCTCGCGGCCAGCGCCGCGGTCGCCGCGGGCGCGCTGATCGGCACCGCCTCACAGCTGGCGCAGGCGTCGCCGCTGCTGGCCGGTGGGCACAACGCCAACGACACCGACACGATCGCCCTCGACGTCGCCTCCGAGCCGGTGAAGGAGGCCAAGCAGGCTCAGCCGGGCCCGCAGCTGGTCGCCGAGACCGAGCAGGTCGCCGCCCCCGCGCCGGTCGCCGCGCCCGCCCCGGCTCCCGCGCCCTTCGGCTTGCAGAACCTGCCGCCCGAGGTCGCCGGTCCGCTGTCGCAGGCCGAGCAGGTCATCAAGAGCCTGCAGCAGCAGGCGGCCCCCGCGCAGGCGGTCCGCCCGGTGTCCGGCGTGGTGAGCTCCGGGTACGGCGGGCGTTGGGGCGCGTTCCACTACGGCGTCGACTTCGCCGATCCGATCGGCGAGCCCATCCACTCGGTGGAGTCCGGCACGGTGATCGAGGCGGGCCCGGCGTCGGGCTTCGGGCTGTGGGTGCGGGTCAAGCACGACGACGGCACCACCGGGGTGTACGGGCACGTCAACGACATCCTCGCCCATGTCGGGCAGCGGGTGAACGCCGGTGACGTGATCGCCACCGTCGGCAACCGCGGCGACTCCACCGGGCCGCATCTGCACATGGAGATCTGGGATGCCAACGACAACCGGATCGATCCCGCCCCCTATATGGCGAGCAAGGGCGTCACGCTGTCGCAGCAGCAGTGGGGTCCGGGGCGGGACTAGGAACGAGACCGGCAGCCGCGCCCCACGCGTGGTGAGCGGTAGTGGGGGTTTGTGGTTTGACGGGCTTGCACGAGCTGTTCGAAGCCGAGTCGCTGCTCGGGCGCGCCTACGCGGCCCTGGTTCAGCATCCGAGAATCGGCCTGACCGAGTTGGCCGAGCACCTGGGCGAGCCGCCCGAGGCGGTCGCGGCCGCGCTGGCGGAACTGGTCGAGCTCCAGGCGGTGGTCCGCATCGAGGACGACGGCGGGGTCTGGGACGCGCACGCCCCGGAAGCGTTGTCGGAGGCCGAGTCTCGTCGTCGGCAGGCGCAGACCGCGCGCATGCACGCGGCCGCCGCGCGCCTGGGCGAGACGTTCCGGTCGGTGCGGCGCTCGGCGCGCGGTGACGGCACGGTGGTCCCGATGTACGAAACCCGGGAGATGATCGCCGAATTCGAGGACCTGCAGCGCAACGCGTGCAAGACCGTGCGCCTGGTGGAACGCGGCCCCTACGTCTGCGACGACGAGCGCGCCGAGCGGCTGTTCGAGCTGAAGACCGCGCGCATCGAGGCGGGTGTGCGGTATCAGCTGCTCTATCAGGACACCATCTATCAGGACGCCGACCGGTTGCGGCACGCGCTGGCGGTGACCGCCGCGGGCGCGCAGGCCCGCACGCTGCCCGATCCGCCGGTGAAGGTCCTCATCGCCGACGGCGAGCGGGCGAGCCTTATGCTGCACCACGACGAGCGCCGCGGCGATCCGATGGGCCTGCGCATCGGCCCGTCGCCGACGCTGGACCTGCTCGTCCGCACCTTCGACGTGCTCTGGTCGCTGGCCGCGCCCATCTCGGTGAACCCGAGCGAACCGCTCGACGAGCGCGACCGCGCGATCCTCACCCTGATGGGCCTGGGCGCCACCGACGACACCATCGCCCGCCGCCTCGGCATGTCCCGCCGCACGGTCGTGCGCCGCACCGCCAGCCTGCTCGAACGGCTCGGGGCCAGTACCCGTTTCCAGGCGGGGGTGCAGGCCATGAGGCGGGGGTGGCTGTAGGGCCGAGGGAGAAAGCCCGAGGCCCGCGTATCGTCTCCGAATGTGACGAATCCATCGAATCGGGCCGCCGCCGCAACGTTCGGTCCCCCTTCTACCGATGAGTAGTGCGTAGCTCGGGCGCGAGCCGCCGTACCACGCACCCCTATATGATTGCTCGGACCGCGGGTGGGGACGTCGACGTCGGTCGGCCGTGCGGACCTGATGAACGCGAGAGGTGAAAGCACTCCCATGGACACTGCCCGCCGTTCCGCTCGTGGAGGTCGTCGCCGCCGGTCGGGTGCCCCGCTGTTCGGCCAGCTGCTCACCGCGGCGGTGGAATCCGCGGCCGACGCCGTGGCGATCCGGTTCCCCGGAACCGACGCCGCGCCGGCGCGCGAACTGACCTATCGCGAACTCGACGAGGCGTCCTCCCGGCTGGCGCGCGAGCTGATCGAGCGCGGTCTCGGCGCGGGGGACGTCGTCGCCATCGGGATGACCCGGTCCATCGAATCGGTGCTCGCGGTCTGGTCGATCGCCAAGACGGGCGCCGCCTACGTGCCGGTGGATCCGACGTATCCGCCGGAGCGGATCGCCCACATCGTCGCGGATTCCGGTGCGGCACTGGGCCTCACGACCTCCGCGCACCGCACCGCGCTCGGCACCGGCGTGTACTGGCTCGAGCTCGACGATCCGGTGGTGGCCGCGCGGATCGCGGACCGGCCGTCACATCCGATCTCCTACACCGACCGGGTGCGCCCGCTGACCGAGCAGCATCCGGCCTATGTCATCTACACCTCCGGTTCGACCGGCCGCCCGAAGGGCGTGGTCGTCACCCACTCCGGGCTGGGCTCGCTGGTCGCGGCCGAACGCGAGCACTACGGGGTCGGCGAGGAATCCCGGGTGCTGCACGTCTGCTCGCCCAACTTCGACGTCTCGGTGCTGGAACTGCTGCTGGCGTTCTCCTCGGGCGCGACCCTGGTGGTGTCGCCGCCGGAGGTGTTCGGCGGCTTCGAACTGAGCGATCTGCTTCGGCGCGAACAGATTTCGCACATGCTCATCACCCCGGGCGCGCTGGAGTCGGTCGATCCGGCCGGGCTGGACGACCTGGAGGCGGTCGTCGTCGCGGGCGACAAGTTCGGCCCGGAACTGGTGAGCCGCTGGGCGGGCGCGGATCGGCTGTTCTACAACGGTTACGGGCCGACCGAGGCCACCATCCTGGCCACCTCCAGCGCCCCGCTGCGGCCGGGCGAGCCGATCACGATCGGGTCGCCGATCGCGGGAGTCGGTGCGTACGTGCTGGATTCGCGGCTGCGCCCGGTGCCCGCCGGAGTGATCGGCGAACTGTATCTGTCCGGCCCGGCGCTGGCTCAGGGCTATCTGGGCCGTCCCGGGCTGACCGCGGAACGCTTCGTGGCGAGTCCGTTCGGCGCGGAGGCCGGGGCCGCGGGCGCGCGGCTGTACCGCACCGGAGATCTGGTGCGCCGCAACGAGTCCGACGGCACCCTCGAATATCTGGGCCGGTCGGACTTCCAGGTGAAGATCCGCGGTTTCCGCATCGAACTCGGTGAGATCGACAACGCGCTCACCGCCCACCCCGACATCGACTTCGCCGCCACGCTCGGCCGCCCGCTGCCCTCGGGCGCGACCGCGCTGGTCTCCTATGTACTGCCCCGCGCCGAAACCACCGTGGACACCGGCGCGCTCGTGGACTTCCTGTCGGAGTCGTTGCCCGCGTACATGATTCCGGCCGCGATCATGGTGCTCGACGAGATCCCGCTGACCCCGGTCGGCAAGCTGGATCGCGCCCGATTGCCCGAACCCACCTTCGCCGCACGGGAATTCCGCGCCCCCGCGACCCCGGTGGAGGAGATCGTCGCCGACGTGTTCGCGGCGCTGCTGGTGCCCGGCACCGCGGACGAACCGGGCCGGGTCGGCGCCGACGACGACTTCTTCGAACTGGGCGGCAACTCGCTGCTGGCCGCGCAGGCCGCCGCGCGCATCGGCGCGGCGCTGGATCTGCGGGTGCCGGTGCAGCTGCTGTTCGAGGCGTCCACGGTGGCGGCGCTGGCCCAGCGGGTCGAGCAGCACGCGGGCTCGGCGGCCGGACAGCGGCTGCGGCCCATGGCCCGGCCCGAGCGGGTGCCGCTGTCGTACGCGCAGCAGCGCATGTGGTTCCTCAACCGGTTCGACCCGGCGGCCGCGGTCAACAACATCCCGGTCGCGGTGCGGCTGAGCGGCGCCCTGGATCTGGACGCGCTGCGCGCGGCCGTGCGGGATCTGGTGGAGCGGCACGAGGTGCTGCGCACGATCTACCCCGACCTCGACGGCGAGGGTTACCAGTTGGTGCTCGCCGCCTCGGATCCCCGTGCGCTGCCGGACGTTCCGGTCGTCGACGCGACCGAGGCCGAGGTGTTCGACCTGGTCGCCGAGACCGTCGTCACCGGATTCGACGTCACCGTCGCGCCGCCGCTGCGGCTGCGGGTGATCCGGCTCTCCGCCACCGAACACGTCCTGGTGTGCGTGATCCACCACATCGCGGGCGACGGCTTCTCCATGGCCCCGCTCACCCGCGACCTCATGACGGCCTATCTGGACCGCGTGCGCGGCGGCCGGCCGGAATGGGCTCCCCTCGAGGTGCAGTACGCCGACTACGCGCTGTGGCAGCGCGAGACGCTGGGCACCGAGGACGATCCGGAATCGCTGCTGTCGCAGCAGATCTCGTTCTGGCGGCGCGAATTGGCCGCGCTGCCCGAACAATTGGATCTGCCCGCCGACCGCCCGCGTCCGGCGGTGCCGACCAATCACGGCGCGACGCTGGGTTTCGAGATCGACGCAGGGGTGCACGCGGCGCTGAACCGCCTTGCGCACCAGAGCAATTCGACGCTGTTCATGGTCGTGCACGCCGCGCTCGCGGTGCTGCTGGCCCGGCTGTCGAACACCCGCGACATCGCCGTCGGCACGCCGGTCGCCGGTCGCGGTGACGCCGCGCTGGACGATGTGATCGGCATGTTCGTCAACACGCTCGTGCTGCGCGCCGACGTCGATCCGGCGGCGCGGTTCGAGGAGCTGCTGCGCGCGATCCGCGGCACCGACGTGGAGGCGTTCGGGCACGCCGACGTGCCGTTCGAGCGGCTGGTGGAGCTGCTCGACCCGGTCCGCTCGGCGAGTCGCCACCCGTTGTTCCAGATGATGCTCACCTTCCAGAACCTGGCGCAGACCCGGCTGGAACTGCCCGGCCTGGCCGTGTCCGGGGTGGACATGGCCGTCCCGCTGGCCAAGTTCGATCTGCAACTGGCCATGGTCGAGCGCATCGACGAACACGGGGTGCCGCGCGGCATGTCGGCGGCGTTCACCTACGCCACCGACCTGTTCGACGAGGCGACCGTGCAGGACTTCGCCGACCGCTTCCGGCGCGTGCTGGACGCGGTCGCCGCCGAACCCGCCGTCGTCGTCGGCGACATCGACGTGCTCGCCCCGGGCGAGCGGGAACTCGTCCTGCGCGAATGGAACGCGCCCGGCGTCGAGGTGCCCGCGGTCACGCTGCCCGATCTGATCGCGGCCCAGGCCCGGCGGCGGCCGGACGCGGCGGCGATCCGGTTCGGCGACACCACGATCTCCTTCGGCGAACTCCAGCGCCGGGCCAACCGGGTGGCGCGCGCGTTGATCGCGCGCGGCGCGGGGCCGGAAACCCTGGTGGCCGTGGCGGTTCCGCGCACCGAGGAGCTGCCGATCGCGCTGCTGGGCGCGCTCGTCGCGGGCGCGGGCTACCTGCCGATCGACACCACCTATCCGCGGCAGCGACTCGAGTTCGTGCTCGGCGACGCCGCGCCCACCTGCGTCCTCACCACCGCCGAGGCGCTGGAGTCGCTGCCGCCCACCGACGTTCCGGTGGTGCTGCTCGAGGACACCGACACCCTCGCCGACGAGCCGGTGACCGACGAGGAGCGGATCGCGCCGCTGCGGCCGCACAACCTCGCCTACGTCATCTACACCTCCGGTTCCACCGGGGTGCCCAAAGGCGTGGGCGTCTCGCATCGCAACGTGCTGGAGCTGTTCGCCAACACCCAGCTGCTGTTCGAATTCGACGAGACCGACGTGTGGACGCTGTTCCACTCGTTCGCCTTCGACTTCTCGGTCTGGGAGCTGTGGTGCGCGCTGGCGAACGGCGGCGCGGTCGTGGTGGTGGACTACCCGACCTCGCGGTCGCCGGAGTTGTTCCGCGAGTTGCTGATTCGCGAACGGGTGACCGTGCTCAACCAGACGCCCTCGGCGTTCTACCAGCTCGCCGAGGCCGATCGGGCCGCCGGTTCGGACGCGGACAAGTTCGCGCTGCGCTATGTCGTGTTCGGCGGCGAGGCGCTGGATCTGCGCCAGCTGGCGCGCTGGTACGAGCGGCATCGCGCGAACGCGCCGCAGCTGATCAACATGTACGGCATCACCGAGACGACCGTGCACGTGTCGTTCCTCGAACTCGACGAGCGGCTCACCGACAGCCCGGCCAGCGTCATCGGCCGCGCGCTGCCCGGCCTCGAGACCTACGTGCTCGACGACCGGCTGCATCCGGCACCGGTCGGTGTGGCGGGCGAGATGTACGTTGCGGGACACCAGCTTTCGCGCGGCTACCTGGGCCGCCCCGGGCTCACCGCCACCCGCTTCGTGGCCAACCCGTACGGCGGGCCCGGTGCGCGCATGTACCGCACCGGCGACATCGGCCGCTGGGCCGGATTCAACGGCGAGGCCGCGCTCGAATACGCCGGGCGCAGCGATCAGCAGGTGCAGTTGCGCGGATTCCGCATCGAACTCGGCGAGATCGAGGCCGCGCTGCTGCGCTGCCCCGGCGTCAGCCAGGCGGTGGTGCTGGTCCGCGCCGACGAGCACGCCGGTGATCGGCTGATCGGGTACGTCGTCCCCGAGGGCGGCGCGGACCTCGATTCGGCCGCGCTGCGCGCGCGGGTGAGCGAATTCCTCACCGGCTACATGGTTCCCGACGCCGTCGTGGTGCTGGACGCGCTGCCGCTCACGCCGAACGGCAAACTCGACCGCCGGGCGCTGCCCGCGCCGGAGTTCCTCGGCTCGGCCGCCGCCTACCGCGCCCCGGGCACGCCGATCGAGCAGGCCGTGGCCGATGTGTTCGGCGATCTGCTCGGCGCGCCCGAGGTGGGCCTGGACGACGACTTCTTCGCCCTCGGCGGCAACTCGCTGCTGGCCACCCGCGCGGTGGCGCGGATCAACGAGGCGCTGGACGCGAATCTCGTGGTGCGCGAGCTGTTCGAGGCGTCCTCGGTGGGCGCGCTCGCGGCGCGCGTGGTGCCCGGCGCGGCGGGCGGCGCCGCGCGGCCGAAACTGCTCCCGGCCCCGCGCACCGACCGGGTGCCGTTGTCGCTGGCGCAGCAGCGGATGTGGGTCATCAACCAGCTCGACCCCGATTCGCCGTCCTACAACATCCCGTTGGCGATCCGGCTCTCCGGCGCGCTGGACGTGCCCGCGCTGCGGCAGGCGATCGCCGATGTGGTGGAGCGGCACGAGGTGCTGCGCACCCGCTACCCGGCCAGCGGGCCGGGCGGGCTGCCGTATCAGGAGATCCTCCCGGCCGCCGACGCGCTGCCCGAGGGCCTGACGGTGGAGACGACGGACGATCCGATCGGCCGCGTCACCGAGCTGATGTCCACCGGATTTGATGTGACGCAACAGGTTCCGGTGCGCGCGCTGCTGTTGCGCGGCGGCGACGAATATCTGCTGGCGCTCGTCGTGCACCACATCGCGGGCGACGGCGCGTCGATGGCGCCGCTGGCCCGCGACCTGGTGACCGCGTACCTGGCCCGCAGTCAGGGCAACGAGCCCGGCTGGGCCCCGCTCGAGGTGCAGTACGCGGACTTCGCGATCTGGCAGCGCACCGTGATCGGCTCCGACGACGACGAGAACTCCGTCGCCGCACGGCAATTGGCGTACTGGCGCGACCAGCTCGCGGGCCTGTCCACGACCCCGCTGCTGCCCGCGGACCGGCCGCGTCCGGCGGTGCCGTCGATGCGCGGCGGTTCGGTCGGCTTCCTGGTGCCCGCCGAGGTGCACGAGGGCCTGTTGCGCCTTGCGCGCGAACACAATTCGTCGCTGTTCATGGTCGTGCACGCGGCGCTGGCCGTGCTGCTGGCCCGGCAGTCCGGCAACGCCGACATCGCGATCGGCACGCCGATCGCGGGCCGCGGCGAGCGGGCGCTCGACGATCTGGTCGGCATGTTCGTCAACACGCTGGCCCTGCGGACCGGCGTGAGCACCGCCGACACCTTCGACGCGCTGGTGGAGAAGGCCCGCGAGACCGATCTGACCGCCTTCGCCAACGCCGACATCCCGTTCGAGCGGGTGGCCGAGGTGGTGGCCCCGGGCCGGTCCGGGGCGCAGAGCCTGTTCCAGGTGGTGCTGTCGTTCCAGAACACCGAGGCCCCGACCCTCGAACTGCCCGGCCTGAGCGTCACCGCCTTGGACTCGGACGCGGTGGCCGCCAAATTCGATCTCCAGGTGACCGTCGAGCCGCGCAACGGGCCCGACGGCGGGCCGGGCGATCTGATCACCGTGCTGACCTACGCGACCGATCTGTTCGACGAGTCGACCGTGCGGGCGCTGGGCCGCCGCTTCGAACGCATCCTGGCCGCGGTCGCCGCGGATCCGCAGATCCTGATCGGCGCGATCGACCTGTTCGAGGAGGGCGCGGAGCGGCCCGAGCCGGAGCGGACCGAACCGGTCGAATCCGCCACCACCATCGGCACCACGCTGCCCCAGGCGCTGGCCGCGGCCGTCGAGGACGATCCGGACGGGCCCGCGCTGGTCTTCGGCGAGGACGCGGTCAGCTACTCCGATCTCGACGCGCGGTCCTCGCGGCTGGCGCGGGTGCTGATCGGGCGCGGCTGCGGGCCGGGCGTCGGCGTCGCGCTGCGGATCGAGCGGGGCGTGGAGGCGGCCGTGGCCACCTGGGCGGTGCTCAAGGCCGGTGCGGCGGTGGTGCCGTCGCTGGGCGGCGCGCTGCCGACCGCGCTGGAAACCAAGGTGGGCCTGGCCGATTCGGCCGTGGTCGCCGGGGAGCCGGGCGGTATCGACTGGCTGGTGCTGGACGATCCGAACGTGGTCGCCGAGATCGCGGGGGAGTCCGCCCGCCCGGTGACCTACGCCAACCGCACCCGTGCCCTGCGGGGGGCCGATCCGGCCTTCGTGGCCGTCGGGCCCGTCCCGGACCCGGCCGCACCGGACCGGAGCGGCGTCGGGGCGATCGTGCTGAGTTACGACGGGCTGGCCGCGACGGTGGACCGGGTGCGGTCGCGCACCGACCTCACCTTCGAGTCGCGCACGTTCCGGCAGGGCCGGGCCGACGCCGTCGCCGGTCTGGTGGAGATCGTCGCGGCCGGGGCCACCGGCGCGTCGCTGGTGCTGCCCGCCGACGCGAGCAGTGCCGCGCTGGCCGACGAGTGGGTCACGCACCTGTTCACCGACGCGGACGGGCTCACCGGACTGGATCCGGAACCGCTCGAGGATCTGCGGGCCGTGGTGATCGAGCGTGGTCCGATACCGATGCCGGAATTCGGGGCCGCCGAGGTCGTCGTCGCCCTGGACGAACTGCTGCCGAAAGATAGCCGTTAGCTACCGATCGTTCGTGACCTCGGAATCTTGGGCGTGCGTAACCAGCAAGGATGCGGTATCGGCGCGAGCAAGGCAAGATTGCGAAGATTCGTTGTTTGCACATAGAAGGTTTCAGACTGATGTTCGGATTCGTAGCGTGACGCGCCCGGTCCGGCAGCGACCCGCGCGGACCCGTCGTCCCCGCGTGACCACGCTGCCGCGCCTGCTGCTGACGGCCGTCGAGGCGAATCCGGACGGCGTCGCGGTCGTCCTCGCGGACGCGACCGCCACGCTGGCCGAGCTGACCTATGCCGAACTCGACGAACGTTCCACGCGGCTGGCCCGCGCGTTGATCGAGCGGGGCATCGGGCCGGAGGATCTGGTGGCGGTCGGCATTCCGCGGTCGATCGAGTCGGTGGTGGCGGTGTGGGCCGTCGCCAAGACGGGCGCGGGTTTCGTGCCGGTGGATCCGAACTATCCCGCCGAGCGGGTGGCGCACATGGTCACCGATTCCGGTGCGGCGCTGGGCCTCACGGTGTCGGCGGTGCGGGACCGGCTGCCCGGTGGCGTGGAATGGCTGACCGTCGACGGCGGCATTCGCGCTCGGCTGGAACGCTGTTCGACCGAGCCGGTGACGAACGCCGACCGGGTGCGACCGCTGCGCGCCGAACATCCGGCCTATGTCATCTACACCTCCGGGTCGACCGGCAAGCCCAAGGGCGTGGTGGTCACCCAGGCCGGGTTGTCGAGCTTCTGCGACGAGCAGCGCGAGCGTTACCGCGTCGACAGCGCCTCGCGCGCACTGCATTTCGCGTCGCCGTCGTTCGACGCGTCGGTGCTGGAACTGCTGCTGGCCATCGGCGGCGCGGCGACCATGGTCGTGGTCGCCCCGACGGTGTACGGCGGCGACGAGTTGGCCGCGCTGCTGCGGCGCGAGCGGGTGACCCACGCGTTCATCACCCCGGCGGCGCTGGCCTCGGTGGATCCCGTGGGGCTGGACGAGCTGCGCGTGGTGGTGGCCGGGGGCGAAGCGTGTCCGCCGGATCTGGTGCGACGCTGGGTGATTCCCGTCGCGGGCGGCCGGAACCGGGAGTTCTACAACGGTTACGGTCCGACCGAGACCACCATCATGACCAATATCAGCGCCCCGCTGGTTCCCGGGGAGCTGGTGACGATCGGCGGCCCCATCCGCGCGATCACCGAATACGTTCTGGACGAACGGCTCTCGCCCGTGCCCCCGGGCGCGGTGGGCGAGTTGTACATCGCCGGTGCGCAATTGGCGCGGGGCTATCACGATCGTCCTGAATTGACGGCTGCCCGGTTCGTGGCCAACCCCTTCGGGGATGGTGGGGCGGCTAGCCGCCTCTACCGCACCGGCGACCTCGTCCGCTGGACCGCGAACGGTGAACTGGAATATCTGGGCCGCAACGACTTCCAGGTGAAGATCCGTGGATTCCGGATCGAGCTGGGCGAGATCGACGCGGTGCTGGCCGCGCACGAGACGGTCGACTTCGCCGTCACCGTCGGCCATGCCCTGCCCGGTGGGGCGACGGTGCTGGTGTCGTACGTGCACGCGGCCGGTGCCGCCGTCGACGTGGACGAGCTGCTGGCCTTCGCCGCGCGCAGCCTGCCCGCGCACATGGTGCCGACCGCGATCATGGTGCTCGACGAGATCCCGCTGACTCCGGTGGGCAAACTCGATCGCGCCGCCCTGCCCGCACCGGTATTGCAGGCCAAGCGTTTCCGCGCGCCGGAGGGCCGGTACGAGGTCCTGGTCGCCACCGCGTTCGCGGAGCTGCTGCATCGCGACACCGAGATCGGCGCGGACGACGACTTCTTCGAACTGGGCGGCAATTCGCTGATCGCCACCCAGGTCGCGGCGCGGGTGGGGGCCGAGATCGGCACCCGGGTGCCCGCCCGGCAGGTGTTCGAGGCCCCGACGGTCGCGGAGTTGGCGGCCCGGATCGCCGCGCTCGCGGGGGCGGGTGACCGGTTGCCGCTGGCGCCCGTGCAGCGGCCGGACCGGATTCCGCTCTCGCCCGCGCAGCAGCGGATGTGGTTCCTCAACCGCTTCGACACCGCCTCGGCCGCCAACAACATCCCGTTCGCCATCCGGCTCACCGGCGGACTCGACGTGGACGCGCTCGAGGCCGCGGTCGCCGATGTGGTGGAACGCCACGAGACCCTGCGCACCGTCTACCCGGCGGAGGACGGCACCGGCTATCAGCTGGTGCTCCCGCCCGAACGCGCCCTCCCCGACCTCGCCGCCAAACCCGTCGCGGCGATCGAACTCGAGGATTGGCTGACCGACTTCGCGCTGACCGGGTTCGATGTGACCGTCGAGGTGCCGCTGCGCATCGCGCTGCTCGAATTGGATTCGGGCGCATCCGATTACGTGCTCGCCGTCACCGTCCACCACATCGCCGCGGACGGCACGTCGATCGCGCCGCTGGTGCGCGACCTCATGACGGCCTACCTCGCCCGCCACACCGGCGAGGTTCCGGCCTGGGAGCCGCTGCCGGTGCAGTACGCCGACTACACGCTGTGGCAGCGCGCGGTGCTGGGATCGGAGTCCGATCCGGAATCCCTTGCGGCGAAACAGATCTCGTACTGGCGGGACGCACTCGCGGGCCTGCCGGATCGACTGGACCTGCCCGCCGACCGGCCCCGCCCGGCCACCGCCTCCGGCCGCGGCGGCGAGTTCGCCTTCGAGATCGACGCGGAAACCCATGCGGGGCTGCTGGATTCGGCCCAGCGCGCGGGCGCGTCACTGTTCATGGCCGTGCACGCGGCGTTCGCGGTCCTGCTGGCGCGGCTGTCGGCGACCGACGACATCGCGATCGGCACGCCGGTCGCGGGGCGCGGCGAGCGCGAACTCGACGATCTCGTCGGCATGTTCGTCAACACCCTGGTCCTGCGCACCCGCATCGACGCGGCGCTGTCGTTCGACGAGTTGCTGGCGGCGGTGAAGGACACCGATCTGGCGGCGTTCTCGCATGCGGAGTTGCCGTTCGAGCGGTTGGTCGAGGTGCTCGATCCGGTGCGGTCGCAGGCGCATCATCCGTTGTTCCAGGTGGCGTTGTTCTTCCAGAACATGGACAAGCCGCGTTTGGAGCTGCCCGGTCTGTCGGTGGAGGCGCTCGAATTCGACGGCGCGGTAGCGAAATTCGATCTGCAACTGACCATCGTGCCGCGCGCGGACGACGGCGCGCCGGCCGGTTTCTCGGCGCTGTTCACCTATGCGGCGGACCTGTTCGACGAGGCCACCGTGGCCGGATTCGCGGACCGGTTCGCGCGGGTGCTGCGGACGGTGACCACCGAGCCGCGGCTGCCGATCGGCGGGATCGAACTGCTCTCCGACGAGGAGCTGCGGCGAATCCTGCACGGCTGGAACGACACCCGCCAGGCCGTCCCTCAGGAACTGCTGCTGGACGGCTATCGCCGCGCGGTGTCGCGGTTCCCCGACGCGGTGGCGGTCGCCTACGAGGGCGACGAGCTGACCTACGCCGAGTTCGACGCCCGCGTGAATCGGCTGGCGCGCCTGCTGATCTCGGCCGGGGTCGGCCCGGAAACCCTGGTGGGGTTGGCGATTCGGCGATCGCTGGATCTGGTCGTCGGCATGTACGCGATCGTGGCGGCGGGCGGCGCGTATGTGCCGTTGGATCCGGATCATCCGGCCGAGCGCATCGCCCACATTCTCGACACCGCCCGGCCGCTGTGCGTGCTCACCACCGGGCGGGACGCCGTGGCGCTGCCCGGCGCCGAGGTCCTCGAGATCGATCGACTCGACCTGTCCGGCCACTCCGCCGCCCCGATCACCGCCGCCGACCGGCGCGCGACCCTGCGGCCGGGACATCCCGCCTACGTCATCTTCACCTCCGGTTCGACGGGCCGCCCCAAGGGTGTGGCCGTCTCGCACCGCGCCATCCACAACCAGATCGAGTGGATGCTCGCGCAGTACCCGCTCACGCCCGGCGATGTGTATCTCCAGAAGACGGCGACGACGTTCGATGTGTCGCTGTGGGGGTATTTCATGCCGTTGCGGGCCGGGGCGAAGTTGGTGGTGGCGACGCACGACGGGCATCGGGATCCGGTGTATGTGGCGGAAACGATTGCGGCGCAGCATGTCACGGTCACCGATTTCGTGCCGTCGATGCTCACCGTCTTCGCCGCGCACCTGAGCGCCGGCGCGTGCCCGACCCTGCGCGACATCTTCGTCATCGGTGAGGCGCTGCCGCCCGAGACCGTCGCGGCGCTGCGGCACGTCACCACCGCACGCGTGCACAATCTGTACGGCCCGACCGAGGCGGCCGTGTCGGTCACCTACTGGGAGGCCCGCGACAGCGACCGCGCGAGCGTGTCGATCGGCCTGCCGCAGTGGAACACTCGCGTGTACGTGCTGGACTCGTGGCTGCGTCCGGTTCCGGCGGGCGTCCCCGGTGAGCTGTATCTGGCCGGGGACCAGCTGGCCCGCGGCTATGTGCGGCGGCCCGATCTGACCGCGGATCGGTTCGTGGCCAACCCCTTCGGGAACGGGTCGCGCATGTACCGCACCGGCGACCTCGTGATCTGGCGGGACGCCGACGCCGACGCCCCCGCGCGGCTGGATTACGTGGGACGCACGGACTTCCAGGTGAAGTTCCGGGGTCAGCGGATCGAGCTCGGTGAGATCGAGACCGCCTTGCTGGCGCAGTCGTCGGTGAGTCAGGCCGTGGCGCTGGTGGTGCCCTCGACGCTGGGTGAGCAGCTGGTGGCCTACGCCGTGCCGGTGCCGGGCGACCGTATCGTCGCGGAGGAGCTGCGCGACGCCGTCGCGAAGACGCTGCCCGCCTACATGGTTCCGGCGACGATCGTGCCGCTGCCGGAATTCCCGCTCAATGCCAGCGGCAAGCTCGACCGCAGGGCGCTGCCCGAACCGGTCTTCGCCGCCCGCGAATTCCGCGCTCCCGCGACACCGGTGGAGGAACTGGTCGCGGAGGTCTTCGCCGAGGTGCTGGAGCTGCCGCGGGTCGGCGCGGACGACGACTTCTTCGCCCTCGGCGGCAACTCGCTCATCGCCACCCGGGTGGTGGCGCGGCTGGGCACCCTGCTCGACACCCGCATCCCGGTGCGCGCGCTGTTCGAGACCGCCACGGTCGCGGGGCTGGCGGCGGCCGTGGAATCGCGGTCGCACGGGCGTCGCACCGTCGAACTCGGCGGCGTCGAGCGGCCGGAGCGGCTGCCGCTGTCGTTGGCGCAGCAGCGCATGTGGTTCCTCAACCGCTTCGACGACGGCGCGGGGTCGGCGGCCTACAATCTGCCGTTCGCGTTGCGCCTGACCGGTAGCCTGGACGCCGAATCCCTCAGTGCCGCTTTGGATGACGTGGTGGCCCGGCACGAGGTGCTGCGCACCGTGTATCCCGAGACGCCCGACGGCGCGGTGCAGGTGATCCTGCCGCCCGACACCCGCTTGGGCGTGACCGTCGAGGCCGTCGCCGCGGCCGAGGTGCCCGAACTGGTGCACACGCTGGCCGCCACGCCGTTCGACGTGACGACCCAGGTGCCGCTGCGCGTACGGCTGCTGCGCGTAACCGATTCGCCCACACCGGAATACGTGTTGGCCGTGGTCGTCCATCACATCGCGGGCGACGCCTCGTCCATGGGTCCGTTGGTGCGCGATGTCATGACCGCGTACGCGGCGCGCACGTCGGGGGAGGCCCCGGCGTGGCCGCCGTTGGCGGTGCAGTACGCCGACTACGCGCTGTGGCAGCGCGCCGTCCTCGGCGACGAGTCGGATTCGGATTCCATTGCCGCCCAGCAGATCTCGTATTGGCGACGGGAACTCGCCGGGCTGCCGGAGCTGCTGGAACTGCCCACCGACCGCCCCCGGCCCGCCGTGGCCACCCTCGCGGGCGGACGGGTGCCGTTCGCCGTGGACGCCCGCACGCACGCGCGACTGGTGAGCCTGGCGCGCGAGCACGGGGCGACGGTGTTCATGGTGGTGCATTCGGCGTTGGCGGTGTTGCTGGCGCGGTTGTCGGGTTCCGACGACATCGCGGTCGGAACCCCGGTGGCGGGGCGCGGTGAGGCCGAACTCGACGATCTGATCGGCATGTTCGTCAATACCGTCGTCTTCCGGTCCCAGTTGGATCGTTCGGAGTCGTTCGCGGAACTCCTCGTTCGGCAGCGCGAGGTGGATCTGCAGGCGTTCGCGCACGCGGATGTGCCGTTCGAGCGGTTGGTGGAGGTGTTGAATCCGCGTCGGTCGACGGCGCATCATCCGTTGTTCCAGGTGGGTTTGTCGTTCCAGAATGTCGCCCGCACGCAGTTGGATCTGCCGGGTCTGGCGGTGCGGGGCGTGGACGCGGATCTGGATGTGTCGCAGTTCGATCTGCATCTGATCGTGGCGGACGCCTACGGGGAGGACGGGAGCGCCGACGGTATCGGCGGGTTCCTGACCTACGCCACCGACCTGTTCGACGAGCGCACCGCGGCCTCGATCGCGCACCGCCTCGCCCGCGTCCTGACCTGCGTCGCCGCCGACGCGAGCACGCCCGTCGGCGACCTGCCGCTGCTCGACCGCACCGAACAGCACCGAATCCTGACCCGGCCCAATGCCACCGGCTACCCGCTGGACTCGGCCACCCTGCGCGCCGCCCACGACCGCACCCTCGCCGGACTGCTCGCCGCCACCGTGGCCGCGACGCCCGACGCCGTCGCCCTCGTCGACGACGCCACCGGCGAATCGCTCACCTACGGCGAGGTGTCCCGCCGGGTGAATCGCCTTGCCCGCCACCTGATCTCGCTGGGCGTCGGCCCGGAATCGCGGGTGGCCCTGGCCCTGCGGCGTTCCGCCGATCTGGTCGTCGCCATGTACGCCGTGGCGACCGCCGGGGGCGCGTACGTGCCGGTCGATCCGGACCAGCCCGCCGAGCGCACCGCCTACATCCTCGACACGGCCGCGCCGGTGTGCGTGCTGTCCGATACCGCCGCCGCGTTCGCCACCACGGCCGCCCCGGTGGTGTGGCTCGAGGATCTGACCGTGGGCGAACTGGCCGACACACCGATCGCCGACGCCGAGCGCCGCGCGCCGCTGCGGCCGGAGAACACGGCGTACGTCATCTTCACCTCCGGTTCCACCGGTCGTCCCAAGGGTGTGGCCGTGTCGCACGCGGCCGTGGTCAACCAATTGCTGTGGAAGACAGCGGAATTCGGGCTCGGTGCGGATGACGCGGTGTTGTTGAAGACGGCCGCGACATTCGATTTGTCGGTGTGGGAGTTCTGGTCCGCGGCGGTCTGCGGTGGCCGCCTGGTGATCGCCTCGGCCGACGGCCACCGCGACCCCGCCTACCTCAACGAACTCATGACCCGGACCCGGGTGACCACCCTGCACGCGGTCCCGTCCATGCTCGACGCCCTGCTGACCGACGGTGGCATCCCCGCCCTGCGCCGGGTGCTCGCCATCGGCGAGGGCCTGCCCGGCGCGCTCGCCCAGCGCTTCCGGGCCGCGCGACCGCGCACCGAACTGTTCAACCTGTACGGCCCGACCGAGGCGGCCGTCTCCATCACCCGCCACCGCGTCACCGACGCCGACACCACCACGGTCCCCATCGGCGTGCCGGAGTGGAACAGCCAGGTGTACGTGCTGGATTCGCGGCTGCACCCGGTGCCCGAGGGCGTCTCCGGGGAGCTGTACCTCGCGGGCGCGCAGCTGGCGCGCGGGTACTTCGCGCGACCCGATCTGACCGCAGAACGGTTCGTGGCCGACCCGTTCGGAATCCCGGGCGCTCGCATGTACCGCACCGGCGACCTCGTCGCCTGGCGTGACGGGGAACTGGAATACCGGGGCCGCACCGACTTCCAGGTCAAGGTTCGCGGCTTCCGGATCGAGCTCGGTGAGATCGAGGCGGCGCTGCTGGCGTTGCCCGAGATCGCTCAGGTGGCCGTGCTGGCCAGATCCGATGAGCGGACCGGTGATCGGCTGGTCGCCTATCTGGTGCCGTCCGGCACGAATCTCGATGTGGCGCAGGTGAAGTCGGCGTTGTCGGCGGCGTTGCCGTCGTACATGGTGCCGTCGGCGTTCGTGGTGCTGGATGCGTTGCCGTTGAATGTGAACGGCAAGTTGGATCGTAAGGCGTTGCCGGAGCCGGAGTTCGAGAGCACGGTGTTCCGTGCGCCGTCGACGCCGATCGAGGAGGTCGTGGCGTCGGTGTTCGCCGAGGTGCTCGGGGTGGAGCGGGTCGGGGCGGACGACGATTTCTTCGCCCTCGGCGGCAATTCGCTGCTGGCGACGCAGGTCGCCGCCCGCGTCGGCGCGGCGCTCGAGACCCGGGTCTCCGTGCGCGCGCTGTTCGAGACCCCGGTGGTCGCGGCCCTCGCCGCGGCCGTGGAACGCTCCGCCGACGCCGCGCGGCCCCCGCTCGTCGCCGTCGAACGCCCCGACCGGGTGCCGTTGTCGTTCGCGCAGCAGCGCATGTGGTTCCTCAACCAATTCGACACCGCCGCGGCCGTGTACAACATCCCCGTCGCCATCCGGCTCTCCGGCGACCTCGACGTGACCGCGCTGCGGTGGGCCGTGAACGACGTGGTCGCCCGGCACGAGATCCTGCGCACCACCTACCCGCTCACCGGCACCGGTCCGGTGCAACTCGTGCACCCGCCGCGCGCGATCGACCTCGACACCGAGCCGCGCGAGATCACGCCCGCCGAACTCGAGCGCGTCGTCACCGAGATCGTGTCCGCGGGCTTCGACGTCACCGCCCGGGTGCCCGTCCGCACCGCGCTGCTGCGACTGTCGGAGACCGAGCACATCCTGGTGTTCGTGGCCCACCACATCGCCACCGACGGCTGGTCGCTGGGCCCGCTCACCCGCGACCTCGTCCTCGCCTACACCGGCCGCGCCGCCGGGGAACCGCCCGCCTGGGCGCCGCTGCCGGTCCAGTACGCCGACTACGCGCTGTGGCAGCAACGCGCCCTCGGCTCCGAGGACGACCCGGAATCGGCGCTGGCGCAACAGGTCTCGTACTGGCGCGAACGGCTGGCCGCCCTGCCCGAACAGGTGGACCTGCCGACCGACCGGCCGCGGCCCGCCGTCGCCAGCTACCGGGGCGCGACGGTCACCTTCGACATCGACGCCGACCTGCACGCCGCGTCCAAGGCGTTCGCCCGCGCCCACAACGCCACCCTGTTCATGGTCGTGCACGCCGCGCTCGCGGTGCTGCTGGCCCGGCTGTCGGGCACCCGCGACATCGCCATCGGCACCCCGATCGCCGGACGGGGCGAGGCCGCGCTCGACGATCTGGTCGGCATGTTCGTCAACACGCTCGTGCTGCGCACCGAGATCGACCCGGCCGGAACCGTCGACGAGCTGTTGAAGGCGGTGCGCCGCACCGACATCGGCGCGTTCGCACACGCCGACGTGCCGTTCGAACGCCTGGTGGAACTGCTCGAACCGGTCCGCTCCACCGCCCGGCACCCGCTGTTCCAGGTGGCGCTGGCCTTCCAGAACCTGACCACCGACGAACTGCGACTACCCGGGCTGACCGTGTCGGGCCTGGACGCGCTGCCCACCCCGGCCAAATTCGACCTCCAGCTCACCGTCGCCGAGAACACCGATCCGGACGGCCGACCGCGGGGGCTCGTCGCCGCCCTCACCTACGCGACCGACCTGTTCGACGAGGCGACCGTGCGCGGCTTCGCCGACCGCTTCCGCCGGGTCCTGACCGGTCTGGTGGCCGCCGACACCGCGCTCGGCGATATCGAACTGCGCACCGACGCCGAACGCGAACGCGCCCTGCGCGATTGGAACGCGCCGCTCGCGCCGCCGCGCACCGCGACCGAACCGTCACTGGTCGCGCTCATCGACGCCCAAGTCCGGCGGCGGCCCGACGCGACGGCCGTGCGGGCGGGGGAGCGGACGCTCACCTTCGCCGAACTCGACCGCCGCGCCAACCGGCTGGCCCGCGCCCTCATCGCGGGCGGCGTGGGCCCGGAAACCCTGGTGGCCGTGGCCGTTCCGCGCACCGAGGAACTGCCGATCGCGCTGCTGGCGGTGCTCAAGGCGGGCGCCGGCTACCTGCCCATCGACACCGGCTACCCCCGGCGGCGACTGGAGTTCCTGCTCGCCGACGCCGCCCCGGCCTACGTCCTCACCACCGACGAACTGCACGACGCCCTGCCCCCGCACGGCATCCCCACCCTGCTGACGCACCGCGCCGCGGGCTTCGACGACGGCCCGGTGACCGACGCCGACCGCCGCGGCCCGCTGCGCCCGGACGATCTGGCCTACGTCATCTACACCTCCGGCTCCACCGGCGTGCCGAAGGGCGTCGCGGTCTCGCACCGGAATGTGTTGCAGCTGTTGGTCAATGCGCAACCGCTGTTCGAATTCGACGACACCGACGTGTGGACGATGTTCCACTCGTTCGCCTTCGACTTCTCGGTGTGGGAACTGTGGGCGGCGCTGGCCACCGGCGGCAGCGTGGTCGTGGTCGACCACCCGACCTCACGATCGCCGGAAGCGTTCCGCGAGTTGCTGATTCGCGAACGGGTGACGGTGCTCGACCAGACGCCCTCGGCGTTCTATCAGCTCGTCGCCGCCGATCGGGCCGCCGCCACGCCCGGCGATTTCGCGTTGCGGCACATCGTGTTCGGCGGCGAGGCCCTCGATCCGCGGCGGGTCGCGCCGTGGCGCGCGGCGCATCCCGGGGCGCGCCTGGTGAACATGTACGGCATCACCGAGACCACCGTGCACGTGTCGTTCCAGGTGATCGACGACGCGCTGACCTCGGATCCGGCCAGCGTGATCGGGCGGCCGCTGCCCGGCCTGGCCGTGCACGTGCTCGACGAGCGGCTGCATCCGGTTCCGGCCGGGGTGCCCGGGGAGATGTACGTCGCGGGCGAACAGCTCTCGCGCGGTTACCTGAATCGTCCGGGCCTGACCGCCACCCGCTTCGTGGCCGACCCCTTCGGCCCGCCGGGCGCGCGGCTCTACCGCTCCGGCGACATCGGCCGTTGGCGCGAGACCGGCGACGCGGCGCGGCTCGAGTACGCGGGCCGCGGCGACCAGCAGGTCCAATTGCGGGGTTTCCGTATCGAATTGGGCGAGGTCGAGGCGGCGCTGCTGCGCTGCGCGGGGGTCGGACAGGCCGCCGCCGTCGTCCGGCGCGACGAGCGGACGGGCGAACGCCTCGTCGGCTATGTCGTCGCGGCCGACCGCGATCCGGCCGAACTGCGCGCCGAGGTCGCCGAATTCCTCACCGGCTACATGGTTCCCGATGTGATCATGGTGCTGGACGCGCTGCCGCTCACCCCGAACGGCAAACTCGACCGCCGCGCCCTGCCCGAACCGAAAGTGGTGCGCGGCAACGACTTCCGCGCACCGCGCACCCTGACCGAACGAGCCGTCGCCGCCGTCTTCGCCGATCTGCTCGGGGCCGACCGGGTGGGCGTGGACGACGACTTCTTCGCCCTCGGCGGCAATTCGCTGCTGGCCGCGCGGGCCGTCGCGCGGCTGCGCGAGGCGACCGGGTCCACCCACATCGAGGTGCCGTGGCTGTTCGGCGACGCCACCGTCGAGGGGCTGTCCCGCCGCATCGACGCGCACGACCCCGCGAGCTCGACCGCCTTCGACGTCGTCCTCCCGCTGAGCGGCGGCACCGGGGTGCCGGTGTTCTGTATCCATCCGATGGGCGGGCTGGCCTGGGCCTACTCCGGGCTGGCCGCGCACGTGCCGGGGGCCGCGCTGTGGGGCGTGCAGTCGCCCGCGCTGAGCGAGGACTACCTGCCGGAGTCGTTGCGGGAGATGGTCGTTCGCTATGCCGCCGAGATCCGCGCGGTGCAGCCGGACGGGCCCTACCGGCTGCTGGGCTGGTCGCTGGGCGGTGTGCTCGCACACGCCGTCGCCGCCGAACTCCAGGCGGCGGGCGCGGAGGTGGCGCTGCTGGCGATCCTGGACGGCTACCCCGAGTTGGACGTCACCGACTTCCGCGCCACCCTGCGCAACGCGTTCGCCGAACTCGGCATCAGCGAGGACGCGCTGCCCGAGGGCGATCCGCACGAGCTGAGCGAGGAGGCCCTCGCGGCCCTTCATGCCTCGGTTCCCGCCGACGTGATCACGCTGACAACCGAGGACGTGCTGCGGATCTATCGCGCCGCGGTGCGCGGGGTGGAACTCGCGGCCGACCATCGGCCCGGCGTGTTCCGCGGGACGGTCGAGTTCTTCCGGGCCGCGAACGACCCCTACAACGCCGCCCGCGGCCTGACCTCGTCCGATTGGGCGCCCTACGTGGACGGCCGGATCGTCGACCGCCCGGTGCCCACCACTCATCAGGAGCTGGCGGGCCCCGCCGGACTGGCCGAGATCGGCCCGGTCCTGGCCCGGCTGCTGGGCGGCGATCAGCCGGATGCGTGACCTGTCGCGCCCCGTCCGGGACAATGGTCGGGTCACGCGGCAGTAACAGTCGTGGTGGCTGTGCTCGATTGACCCTAGGGTGGCGCTGGGACAGCGCATGGGCGACGACAGGCAGGGTGAGAGACGTGGTTCGGGTGGTCGGGTGGTACGCGGCGTGGGAAGCGATCACGGCATGACCCGGCCCGCTCGTGTCCGTCCGACCCGTACCCGCAGACCACGTGTCACCACGTTGCCGCAACTCCTGGCGACCGCGGTGGAGGTGGATCCGGCCGCGCTCGCGGTCGTGTTCGCCGACGCCACCGCCACCCTCGCCGAACTGACCTACGCCGAACTCGACGAACGCTCCACCCGCCTGGCCCGCCTGCTGATCGAGCGGGGCATCGGGCCGGAGGATCTGGTGGCGGTCGGCATTCCGCGGTCGATCGAGTCGGTGGTGGCGGTGTGGGCCGTCGCCAAGACGGGTGCGGGATTCGTGCCCGTGGATCCGAACTATCCGGCCGAACGCGTCGCCCACATGGTCGCCGATTCGCGCGCGGTCGTCGGCCTCACCGTCGCCGCCGAACGCGCCGACCTGCCCCCCGAGGTCGAGTGGCTGACCATCGATGACGCCGCCCTCACCGCGCGGCTCGAGGAGTTCTCCGCCGATCCGGTCACCTACGCCGACCGGCTGCGTCCGCTGCGCGCCGAACATCCGGCCTATGTCATCTACACCTCCGGGTCGACCGGCAAGCCCAAGGGCGTGGTGGTCACCCAGGCCGGGTTGTCGAGCTTCTGCGACGAGCAACGGGAACGGTATCGCGTCGACGGTGATTCGCGCACACTGCATTTCGCGTCGCCGTCGTTCGACGCGTCGGTGCTGGAACTGCTGCTCGCCGTCGGCGGCGCGGCGACCATGGTGGTGGCCGCGCCCTCGGTGTTCGGCGGGGAGGAACTCGCGGCGCTGCTCGCCCGCGAGGAGGTGACGCACGCCTTCATCACCCCGGCCGCGCTCGCCTCGGTCGACCCCACCGGCCTGGACGATCTGCGCGTGGTGGTGGCGGGCGGCGAGGCGTGCCCGCCGGAACTGGTGCGGCGCTGGGTGTTCCGGATCGGCTCGACCGGGCGGCCGCGCGAGTTCTACAACGGCTACGGTCCGACCGAGACCACCATCATGACCAATATCAGCGCGCCGTTGCAGCCCGGCGCGCCGGTCACCATCGGCGGGCCCATCCGCAATATCACCGAATACGTTCTGGACGAACGGCTTTCGCCGGTTCCCGACGGCACGGTCGGCGAGCTCTACATCACCGGTGCGCAACTGGCGCGTGGGTATCACGCTCGGCCCGGGCTCACCGCCGCCCGATTCGTGGCCGATCCCTTCGGGGGTGGTGCGGGCACCCGCCTGTACCGCACCGGCGACCTCGTGCGCCGCACCGCCGACGGCGCGCTGGAATACTTGGGCCGCAACGACTTCCAGGTGAAGATCCGTGGATTCCGGATCGAGCTGGGCGAGATCGACGCGGTGTTGGCCGCGCACGAGGCGGTCGATTTCGCCGTCACCATCGGGCACACCCTCGACAGCGGCGCCACCATCCTCGCCGCGTACGTGCATCCCGCGCCCCGCGCGGCCATCGATGTCGCCGACCTGACCGCGCACGCCGAACGCAGCCTGCCCGGGCATATGGTGCCCACCTCGATCACCGTGCTCGACGAGATCCCGCTGACCCCGGTCGGCAAGCTCGATCGCGCCGCCCTGCCGGAACCGGTGTTGCAGACCAAGCGTTTCCGCAGCCCCGAGGGGCCACTCGAGCAGTTGGTCGCCGGGGTGTTCACCGAACTGCTCGATCCGCAGACCCCGATCGGCGCCGACGACGACTTCTTCGAACTCGGCGGCAACTCGCTGGTCGCGACCCGGGTGGCGGCCCGGCTCGGCGCGCTCGTCTCGGCCCGGGTGCCCGCCCGGCTGCTGTTCGAGGCGCCCACGGTCGCCGAACTCGCGGTGCGGCTGGAACCGCTGAAGGGCGAGGGCGATCGACTACCGCTGACCGCCATGCCCCGGCCCGAACTCATCCCGCTGTCGCTGGCCCAGCGCCGGATGTGGTTCCTCAACCAGTTCGATCCGGCCTCCCCGGCCGACAACATCCCGTTCGCCATCCGGCTCACCGGACATCTGGACGTCGACGCGCTCGCCGCGGCCGTCGCGGACGTGATCGAACGGCACGAGACGCTGCGCACGATCTACCCGGCCGTGGACGGCACCGGCCACCAGGTCATCCTGCCCACCGCGCAGGCCACCCCCGATCTGGCGTCGAAACCGTTGCGCGAGGACGAGATCGAGGAATGGGTCGCCGGATACGCGCTCACCGGCTTCGACGTCGCGAGCGAGGTGCCGCTGCGCATCGGCCTGGGCGAACTGGCCCCCGACGATCACGTCATCGCGGTCGTGGCGCACCACATCGCCGCCGACGGCGCCTCGGTCGGGCCGTTCATGCGCGATCTGCTGGCCGCGTTCCTCGCCCGCCGCAACGGGGCCGTCCCGTCGTGGCCGCCGCTGCCGGTGCAGTACGCCGACTACGCGCTGTGGCAGCGCACCGTGCTGGGCGCGGAGTCCGATCCGGATTCGCTTGCGGCGAAACAGATCTCGTACTGGCGCGACGCCCTGGCGGGCCTGCCGGATCGGCTGGACCTGCCCGTCGACCGCCCCCGCCCGACCGTGGCGTCCGGGCGCGGCGCGGAATACGCCTTCGAGATCGACGCGGAGCTGCACGCCGATCTCGAGCGGCTCGCCCAGCGCTGCGGCGGCTCGCTGTTCATGGTGGTGCACGCCGCGTTCGCGGCACTGCTGGCGCGGCTGTCGGCGACCGACGACATCGCCATCGGCACCCCGGTCGCGGGGCGCGGTGAACGCGAACTCGACGGGTTGATCGGCATGTTCGTCAACACGCTCGTGCTGCGCACCCGGGTCGACGGCGGCGCGTCGTTCGACGAGTTGCTGGCGGCGGTGAAGGACACCGATCTGGCGGCGTTCTCGCATGCGGAGTTGCCGTTCGAGCGGTTGGTCGAGGTGCTCGATCCGGTGCGGTCGCAGGCGCATCATCCGTTGTTCCAGGTGGCGTTGTTCTTCCAGAACATGGACAAGGCGCGGCTGGAGCTGCCCGGTCTGTCGGCCGAGGCGCTCGAATTCGACGGCGCCGTCGCCAAATTCGATCTCCAGCTGACCGTGCTGCCGCGCGCCGCGGGCATGTCGGCGCTGTTCACCTACGCCGTCGACCTGTTCGACGAGGACACCGTGGCCGGCTTCGCCGACCGACTGCTGCGCGTGCTCGCGGCGGTCGCCGCCGATCCCGTGCGACCCGTCGGCGATATCGAGCTGCTGCGCCCGGACGAGCGCGAGCGGATCCTGTACGACTGGAACGACACCGGCTATCCGGTCGAACCCGAACTGCTGCTCGACGGCTATCGGCGCGCGGTGGCGGAGTTCCCGGACGCGATCGCGGTGAGCTATGAGGGCGACACCCTCACCTACGCCGAGTTCGACGCCCGCGTGAATCAGCTGGCGCGGCTGTTGATTTCGCGTGGGGTGGGTCCGGAGTCGTTGGTGGGGTTGGCGATTCGGCGGTCGCTGGATCTGGTCGTGGGGATGTACGCGATCGTGGCGGCCGGTGGTGCGTATGTGCCGTTGGATCCGGATCATCCGGCCGAGCGCATCGCTCACATCCTGGACACGGCCCGCCCGGTCGTGGTGGTGACCACCGTCGCCGATTCGGTCGCGGTGCCGATCGACACCCCGCTGCTGCGGCTGGACACCATGGATCTGAGCCGCTTCGATCCCAGCCCGATCCGGGACGGGGAACTCGTGCGCCCGCTGCGGCCCGAGCATCCCGCCTACGTCATCTTCACCTCCGGTTCCACCGGCCGGCCCAAGGGCGTGGCGATCTCGCATGCGGCCATCCACAACCAGATCACCTGGATGCTCGCCGCCTACCCGCTGGGCACGGGCGATGTGTATCTCCAGAAGACGGCGACGACGTTCGATGTGTCGCTGTGGGGGTATTTCATGCCGTTGCGGGCCGGGGCGAAGCTGGTGGTGGCCACGCACGACGGGCATCGGGATCCGGTGTATGTGGCGGAAACCATTGCGGCGCAACAGGTCACTGTCACCGATTTCGTGCCGTCGATGCTCACCGTCTTCGCCACGCACACCTCACCGCACGCCTGCCCGTCGTTGCAGGACGTGCTGGTCATCGGCGAGGCGCTGCCCCCGGAGACCGTGGACGCCCTGCACCGGGTCTCGCCCGCTCGGGTGCACAACCTGTACGGGCCGACCGAGGCGGCCGTCTCGGTCACCTACTGGCCCGCTTGGGGCGAGGACCGCCCGACGGTCCCGATCGGCTTGCCGCAGTGGAACACTCAGGTCTACGTGCTCGACGCGCGGCTGCGTCCGGTGCCTCCCGGGGTTCCGGGGGAGCTGTATCTGGCCGGGGACCAGCTGGCGCGCGGCTATGTGCGGCGGCCGGACCTGACGGCGGATAGGTTCGTCGCCAACCCCTTCGGGGTGCCGGGGGCCGCCAATGGCGGAGGGGTACAGGGGTCCGCCGGATCGCGCATGTACCGCACCGGGGATCTGGTGGTGTGGCGTCCGGCGTCCGGCGATCTGCCCGCGCGACTGGATTACTTGGGGCGCACGGATTTTCAGGTGAAGTTCCGGGGTCAGCGGATCGAGCTGGGGGAGATCGAGACCGCGTTGTTGGCGCAGCCATCGGTGAGTCAGGCCGTGGCGCTGGTGGTGCCGTCGACGCTGGGCGAGCAGTTGGTGGCCTACGCGGTGCCCGCGCCGGGGAAGCGGATCGACGCCGAGCGGCTGCGCGCGGCGCTGTCGGATTCGTTGCCCGCCTACATGATTCCCGCGGCCGTGGTGCCGCTCGCGGAGTTCCCGCTCAACGCCAGCGGCAAACTCGACCGTAAGGCGCTGCCGGAACCCACCTTCGCCGCCCGCGAATTCCGCGCTCCCGCAACACCTGTCGAGGAGATCGTGGCCGAGATCTTCGGCGCGGTGCTGGGGGTCGAGCGGGTCGGCGCGGACGACGATTTCTTCGCCCTCGGTGGCAATTCGCTCATCGCCACCCAGGTCGTCGCCCGCGTCGGCGCGGCCATCGGTGGCCGGGTGCCGGTGCGCGCGCTGTTCGAGACGCCGATCGTCGCCGACCTGGCCGCGGCCGTGGAATCGCAGGCCCATTTCGATACCGCCGTGCCGCTCGGCAGCGTCGAGCGGCCGGAGCGGCTGCCGCTGTCGTTGGCGCAGCAGCGCATGTGGTTCCTCAATCGCTTCGACGACGGTGCGGGCTCGGCGGCCTACAATCTGCCCTTCGCGCTGCGCCTGACCGGTAGCCTGGACGCCGAATCTCTCAGTGCCGCATTGGATGACGTGGTGGCCCGGCACGAGGTGCTGCGCACGGTGTACCCGGAGACGCCGGAGGGTCCCGTGCAGGTGATCCTGCCGCCGGACACCCGGTTGGGCGTGCGCGTCGAGCGCATCGCCGCCACGGATGTCCCGGCCACGGTGCACGCACTGGCGGCCACCCCGTTCGATGTGACCGCCGAGGTGCCGCTGCGGGTGCGGCTGCTGGAGATCTCGGATCTGGCTCCCGGCTCGAAGCGTGAATACGTGCTGGCCGTCGTCGTCCATCACATCGCGGGTGACGCCTCGTCCATGGGTCCGCTGGTGCGCGATGTCATGACCGCGTACGCGGCGCGCACGTCGGGGGAGGCCCCGGCGTGGCCGCCGTTAGCGGTGCAGTACGCCGACTACGCGCTGTGGCAGCGGGCGGTGCTCGGCGACGAGAACGACGCCCGATCCATCGCGGCCCGGCAGATCTCCTACTGGCGGCGGCACCTCGCCGACCTCCCGGACCTGCTCGAACTGCCCACCGACCGGCCGCGCCCGGCCGTGGCCACCCTCGCGGGCGCGCGCGTCCCGGTCGAGATCGATGCCGAAACCCACGCGGGGCTGGTCGAACTCGCCCATGCGCACGGGGCGACGGTGTTCATGGTCGTGCATTCGGCGCTGGCGGTGTTGCTGGCGAGGCTGTCGGGAACCGACGACATCGCGGTCGGGACGCCCGTGGCGGGTCGGGGTGCGGCCGAGTTGGACGATCTGATCGGCATGTTCGTGAACACGGTGGTGTTCCGGACGCGATTGGATCGTTCGGAGTCGTTCGGGGAGTTGCTGATTCGGCAGCGCGAGGTGGATCTCCAGGCGTTCGCGCACGCGGATGTGCCGTTCGAGCGGCTGGTGGAGGTGCTGAATCCGCGCCGGTCGACCGCGCATCATCCGTTGTTCCAGGTGGGTTTGTCGTTCCAGAATGTGGCGCGGACGCAGCTGGATCTGCCGGGTCTGACCGTGCGGGGCGTGGACGCGGATCTCGATGTGTCGCAGTTCGATCTGCATCTGATCGTGGCGGACGCCTACGGGGAGGACGGGAAGGCGGAGGGTATCGGTGGCTTCCTGACCTACGCCACCGACCTCTTCGACCACGACACCGCCGCGGAATTCGTCGAACGCCTCACCCGGCTGCTCGCCGCGGTCGCCGCCGACGCCCACACCCCCGTCGGCGACATCGAACTGCTCACCGCCGCCGAACGCGACCGAATCCTGGTGTCCCGCAACGACACCGCGCAATCGACCGACACCGACCTCACCCTCGGCGATCTGCTCGACCGCTCGATCGCGGCCGCGCCCGACGCCGTGGCGCTCGTCGCCGACCTTCCCGACAGCGTCGACGGACGGCTCGAACTCACCTACGGCGAACTCGGCGCGCGCGTCCACCGCCTCGCCCGGCACCTCGTATCGCTCGGCGTCGGACCCGAGACCCGGGTGGCGCTGGCACTGCGGCGCTCGGTCGACCTCGTGGTGGCCATGTACGCCGTCACCGCGGCCGGGGGCGCCTACGTCCCCGTCGACCCCGACCAGCCCGCCGAACGCATCCGCTACATCCTCACCGCCGCCGATCCGGTGTGCGTGCTCACCACCACCGAGATCGCTTCCGGCGCAACGGTTTCCGAGCGGTCCGCCGAACCGGCCCCGGCCCCGCGCGCCACGTCCGCCGACCGCGGCCACACCCTCGACTGGCGCGGTCGCCGCGACTCCATCCCGGCCCGCACCGAACCCGCGGCCCTTCCCGCGACCCGCCGGACCGGCGGCGTCCTCTCCGGCGTCCCGGTCCCGCTGATCCGGCTCGACGAACTCGACCTGTCGCATTTCCCGGACGAACCGGTGACCGACGCCGAGCGCGTCGCGCCGCTGCGCCCGGAGAACACGGCGTATGTCATCTTCACCTCCGGTTCCACGGGTCGTCCCAAGGGTGTGGCCGTGCCGCACGCGGCCGTGGTCAACCAATTGCTGTGGAAGACGGCGGAATTCGGGCTCGGCGCGGATGACGCGGTGTTGTTGAAGACGGCCGCGACATTCGATCTGTCGGTGTGGGAGTTCTGGTCCGCGGCGGTCTGCGGTGGTCGCCTGGTGATCGCCACCGCCGATGGGCACCGCGACCCGGTGTATCTGCACCAGCTGATGACGCGCGAGGGCGTGACCACGCTGCACGTCGTGCCGTCCATGCTCGACGCGCTGCTGACCGTCGGCACCGGCGCGAGCCCGCTGCGCCGGGTGCTCGCCATCGGCGAGGCCCTGCCCGGCGCGCTCGCCCAGCGCCTGCGCGCCGCGCACCCGGGCGTCGAACTGTTCAACCTGTACGGCCCGACCGAGGCGGCCGTCTCCATCACCGCCCATCGCGTCACCGACGCCGACACCGTCGCGGTCCCGATCGGCCTGCCCGAGTGGAACAGCCGGGTGTACGTGCTGGATTCGCGGCTGCGTCCGGTGCCGGACGGGGTGCCCGGCGAGCTGTACCTCGCGGGCGCGCAACTGGCTCGCGGCTACTTCGGCCGCCCCGATCTGACCGCCGACCGCTTCGTGGCCGACCCCTTCGGGGGACAGGGGGGCGCCAACGGCGAAATCGGCACCCGCATGTACCGCACCGGCGACCTCGTCGCCTGGCGCGACGGCGAACTGGAATACCGGGGCCGCACCGACTTCCAGGTCAAGATCCGCGGCTTCCGCATCGAACTCGGGGAGATCGAGGCGGCGCTGCTCGCGCTGCCGGAGATCGCCCGCGCCGTCGTGCTGGCCACCTCCGACACCCGCACCGGCGACCGGCTCGTCGCCTACCTCGTGCCCGCCGACGCGGATATCGTTGTGGCACGGGTGAAGTCGGCCCTGTCCGGCGCGCTGCCCTCCTACATGATCCCGTCGGCGTTCGTGGTGCTCGACGCGCTGCCGCTGACCGTGAACGGCAAACTCGACCGCAAGGCGCTGCCGGAACCCGAATTCGAGGCCGCCGCCTTCCGCGCCCCGGGCACCCCGGTCGAGGAGATCGTGGCCGCGGTCTACCGCGAGGTCCTCGGGGTGGACCGGGTCGGCGCGGACGACGACTTCTTCGCCCTCGGCGGCAACTCGCTGCTGGCCACCCAGGTCGCCGCCCGGGTCGGCGCGGCGCTGGACACCCGGGTGCCGGTGCGCGCGCTGTTCGAGGCCCCGACGGTGGCCACGCTCGCGGTGAAGGTCGAACGCGGCGCGAGCGAGACCACCCGGACCCCGCTCGTCGCCGTCGAACGCCCCGACCGCGTGCCGTTGTCGTTCGCGCAGCAGCGCATGTGGTTCCTCAACCAATTCGACACCGCCGCCGCCGTGTACAACATCCCCGTCGCCATCCGGCTGTCCGGCGCGCTCGACGTGGCGGCGCTGCGGCGCTCGGTCGCGGATCTCGTCGCGCGGCACGAGATCCTGCGGACCGTCTACCCGGCGATCGACGGGCGGCCCGTGCAGCGGGTGTTGCCGGTCGCCGAGGTGCCGGTGGACCTCGAACCCGTGACGATCGGGGAGGAACGCGTCGCCCACGAGGTCGGCCGGATGGTCGGCGCCGGATTCGACGTCAGCGCCGAGATCCCGTTCCGGATCGGGCTGTTCCAGCTCTCGGCCACCGAATACGTGCTGGTCTTCGTCGCCCACCACATCGCCGCCGACGGCTGGTCCATGGGCCCGCTCACCCGCGACCTGATGGTGGCCTACGTCGCCCGCTCCGGCGGCGGCGCGCCCGCGTGGGCGCCGCTGCCGATCCAGTACGCCGACTACGCGCTGTGGCAGCGCCGGGTGCTCGGCGACGAGAACGACCCCGAATCCCTCGCGGGCGCCCAATTGGCCTACTGGACAACCGAACTCGCCGATCTGCCCGACGAACTCACCCTGCCCGCCGATCGGCCGCGCCCGCCCGCGCAGACCTTCGCGGGCGGCAAGACCGACTTCGTGGTCGACGCCGAGGTGCATCGCGCCCTCGCCGAGCTGGCCCGCGGCCACAACGCGACGCTGTTCATGGTCGTGCACACCGCGCTGGCGGTATTCCTGGCGCGGCTGTCGGGCGGCGACGACATCGCGATCGGCACCCCGATCGCGGGCCGCGGCGAGGCCGAACTCGACGATCTGATCGGCATGTTCGTCAACACGCTGGTCCTGCGCACCCGGGTCGCGCCCGATCGGCCGTTCACCGAGCTGCTGGCCGCCAACCGCGAAACCGATCTGCGCGCCTTCGCCAACGCCGACATCCCGTTCGAGCGACTGGTCGAGGCGCTCGACCCGGCCCGCTCCGCCGCCCGGCACCCGCTGTTCCAGGTGGCGTTGTCGTTCGAGAACCTCGCCGGGACCGCCTTCGACCTGCCCGGGCTGAGCTTCACCGCGCTCGACCCGGCCGCCGACACCGCCAAATTCGATCTGCTGCTGACCATGCGCGAACAGCGCGCCGCCGACGGCTCCGAGGCCGGGCTCGCGGCCGAGATCACCTACGCGCGTGACCTTTTCGACGAGGCCACGGTCGCCGACCTCGGCCGCCGGTTCCGCCGCCTGCTGGCCGCCGTCGCCGCCGCGCCCGCCACCGCGGCCGGGGATCTGGATCTGCTCGACGACTCCGAACGCGCCGACCTGGTCCGCCGCGCGGGCGCCCCGGCCGTTCCGCCGCGCACGCTGCCCGACCTCATGGCCGCCGCGGTCGACGCCAATCCCGACGGCCCGGCCGTGGTCTACCAGGGTCGCAGTTACAGCTACACCCAGCTCGACCTCGCCTCGTCCAAGCTGGCGCGGCGGCTCGTCGAACTCGGCGCGGGCCCCGATGTGCTTGTCGTCGTGGCCATTCCGCGCTCCATCGAGGCGGTCGTGGCGCTCTGGTCGGTGACCAAGTCGGGGGCGGCGTTCGTGCCCGTGGACCCCACCTATCCGGCCGACCGGATCGCGCACATGGTGGCCGACTCCCGCGCCGCGCTCGGGGTGACGCTGCGCGCGGTGGTGGCCGAACTGCCCGAGGTGAGCGGCGGCTGGGTCGTGCTCGACACCCCGGAGTTCGCGTACCAGGTGGACTCGCTGTCGGGGGAGCCGATCACCGACGCCGATCGCCTCGCGCCGCTGCGACCAGGCAACGCCGCATACGTCATCTACACCTCCGGCTCCACCGGGCTGCCCAAGGGCGTCGTGGTCACCCACGCCGGACTGGCCAACTTCAGCGCCGAACAGGTGGAACGCTATGGGCTCGACCATGATTCGCGCGCCCTGGCCTTCGCCTCGCCGTCGTTCGACGCCTCCGTGCTGGAACTGCTGCTGGCCGTCGGCGGCGCGGGCGCGCTGGTGCTGGTGCCGCCGCGCACCTTCGGCGGCGACGAACTCGCCGACCTGATCGCCCGCGAACGCGCCACCCACGCCTTCCTCACCCCGTCCGTGCTGGCCTCGCTGGATCCCGCCGCGCTCGCCGGGATGAAGGTGATCGTCGCCGGTGGCGAGGCCGTGCCCGCCGAACTGGCCGCGAAATGGGCCGGGGCGCCGGGGCGCCGATTCCACAATGGGTACGGGCCGACCGAGACCACGGTCATGACCAATATCAGCGACCCGCTGACTCCGGGCGAGCCGGTGACCATCGGCGGGCCGATCCGGGGGATTCGGGCGCTGGTGCTGGACGCGCGGCTGCGGCCGGTGCCCGAGGGTGTGGCGGGCGAGCTGTACCTCGGCGGCATTCAGTTGGCGCGCGGGTATCACGATCGGCCGGGGTTGACCGCCGCCCGGTTCGTCGCCGACCCCTTCGGGGTCCAGGATGAGGGCCAAGGCCAAGGCCAGGATGGAGGCCAAGGCCAGGGCCAGGATGAAGGCCGAGGCCGGGCCCAGGGTGAAGGCCGAGGCCGGGGCGGCGGACGCCTGTACCGCACCGGCGATGTGGTGCGGTGGCGGCGGGGCGAAGGTGTGCTGGAGTATGTGGGCCGCAACGACTTCCAGGTCAAGGTGCGCGGTTTCCGCATCGAGCTCGGCGAGATCGACAGTGCGCTCGCGGCGCGTCCGGGTGTGGACTTCGCGGTCACCGTGGGGCACGAAACCGACGCGGGCGCAACGATTCTCGTGTCCTATGTGCGGCCCGCGCCGGGCGTCACGCTCGACACCGCCGCGCTCACCGAGGAATTGGGCCGCGTGCTGCCCGAATACATGGTGCCCACCGCGATCGTGGTGCTCGACGAGATTCCGCTGACCCCGGTCGGCAAGTTGGATCGCCGGGCGCTGCCGGAGCCGGTGCTCGAGGCCCGCGCCTACCGCGCCCCGCGCACCCCGGCCGAACAGGTGGTGGCCGAGGTGATCGGGGAGGTGCTCGGCAGGGACCGCGTCGGGCTCGACGACGACTTCTTCGCCCTCGGCGGCGACAGCATCGTCTCCATCCAGGCGGTCTCGCGGGCGCGCGGGCGCGGCGTGCACCTCACCCCGCGCGACGTGTTCGAGAACCGCACGGTCGAGGCGCTGGCCCGCGCCGCGACCGTCGACGCCGACACCGCCGAACCGGCCGCTGCCACCGGTCCGCTGCCGCTGCCGCCGATGGCGGTGCGGCTGTTGCAGATCGACCCCGCCGGTCGCGACAACCGCGCCATCGCCCTGAGCATCCCGAGCGACTGCCCGCCCGCCCGCATCGCCGCAGCCGTCGACTCGGTCCTGGAGCGGCATCCGATGCTCTCGGCCCGGCTGGAACCGGCCGACGGGTCGCCGCCGATGGTCGCCGGGGAACCGGTCGAGACGGACGCGACCCGGTTCCTGCCGGTGCCGACGGTCGCCGCGCCGGGCGAGGTCCTCGACACCGACTGGGCCGAGGCCAAGACGCAGATCCTGCCCGTCGCCGCGGACCCCGAGACCCGGCTGCTGCCGGTGCCGCCCGCCGCCGAGGCGTCCGCGAAACCCGAACCGCGCCTGGCGCTTCCGGAACGGCCGGAACCGGCGGAGCTGCGGCGGTTCGTGCCCGCCGACGACAGCGCCGAGGTGGCGCTGCGCACGCTCGCCGCCGAACTCGATCCGTTCGCCGGTCGCAATATCGGCTTCGGCCTGATCGCCCCGACCGAACCCGACGCCGACCCCGCGCCGGGCACGCTGGTCGTGGTCGCCAACGGCATCGTCGTCGACGACGCGTCCTGGCGGGTCATCGTGGACGAGTTGTCCGCGGCCTGGTCCGGCGGGCACGCGGCCGCCGCGGCCCTCGACGCCGGACCCGCGCGGGTGACCCGCGCCCTGGCCGAGCGCGCCACCGATCCGGCCACCACCGGCGAATTGTCCTGGTGGCGCACCGAACTCGCGTCCGTCCCGGCCGAAGAGCCGATCGACGGCGTCGACCTCACCGCGCGCGGGCGGGTGTCGCTGGTCATCACCGCCGAGGGCGCGGCCGCCGTGGGCGCGGTGGCCGACGCCTATCACGCCTCGGTGGAGGACGTGCTCGTCACGGCCTTCGCGCTCGCGCTGCGGCCGCCGCTGCACGGGGCCGCCGCCGCGCTGATCGGACCGGTCGTGCAACTCGCCGCCGACGGCCGCACCGTCACCGGGCCCGGATCCCTCGGCACCGTGGGCGGTTTCACCACCACGTTCCCGCTGGTGCTCGGCCTCGACGGTGTCGACGTCGAGGACGCGCTCGTCGGCGGACCGGCCGCGGGCCGGGCGCTGGCCCAGATCAAGGAGTCGCGCCGCGCGGTGCCCGACCACGGGGTCGGCTACAGCCTGCTGCGCTATCTGAATCCGGGCACCGCCGACGCCCTCGCCGCGCTCGCGCACGGGCGGGCGGCGCTGCGCTACCGCGATCTGCGTCCCGCGCACGCCTATCCGGACACCCCGGCCGCGGACCTGTTCCTGGATCTGACCGTCGACGCCACCGAGGACGGGCTGCTGGCCCGGTTCGACTACGCCACGGCCGTGCTGGACGTCGAGCGGATCAAGGAGTTCGCCGGGCACTGGGTGCGCGCGCTGGGCGGGCTCGCCGAACACGGAACCCGTTCGGGCGTGGGCGGTTTCACGCCCTCGGACTTCCCGCTGGTGCGTCCCGCGCAGGCCGATATCGATCGGCTGCACGCGGCGTACCCGAATCTGATCGACGTGTGGCCGGTGACCCCGTTGCAGTCGGGGATGCTGTTCCACGCGCTGCTCGCCGACGCGTCGGTCGACGTCTACACCACCCAGTTCAGCCTCGACCTGAACGGCACGGTGGACGAGCGGCGGCTGCGCGAGGCGGCGCAGGCGGTGCTGGACCGGCACGACAATCTGCGCGTCGCCTTCGCCGACGACGCCGACGGCAAGCCGGTGCAGGTGGTGCTGGACCGGGTCGAATTGCCTTGGCGCGCTGTCGATCTCGCCGATCTGAGCCCGGCCGAGGCGCGCGCCGAGCTGGCCCGGATCGAGGCCGCCGACTACGCCGACCGCTTCGACATGCGCACCGCGCCGCTGCTGCGCTTCGCCCTGATCCGCACCGCCGCCGACGCCTACCGGCTGCTGGTGACCAGCCACCACATCCTCATCGACGGCTGGTCGATGCCGCTGCTCATGCAGGATCTGCTCATCCTGTACGCGCTCGGGCCGCGCTCGCGGCAGCTGCCGCCCGTGCACTCCTACGGCGACTATCTGCGCTGGCTGGTCGCCCAGGATCCGGACGCCGCGCGCGCCGCGTGGCGGACCGCGCTGGCCGGGATCACCGAACCCACCCCGCTCGCGCCGGTCGATCCGGGCCGCGAAATCGCCTCGGGCGTGGGCGAAGTCGGCTTCGAACTGCCGGTGGCCGACACCACCGCCCTGACCCGGCTGGCCGCCCGGCTCGGCGTCACCGTCAATACCGTCGTGCAGGCGGCGTGGGGTCTGCTCATCGGGCGCAGCGTCGACCGCGACGACGTGGTGTTCGGCGCGACGGTCTCGGGACGGCCGCCGGAACTGGCGGGCGTGGAGACGATGGTGGGCCTGTTCCTCAACGCCATCCCGGTGCGGGTGCGGCTGCGCGCCGACGACACCCTGGCCGGGTTGCTGCGTCAGTTGCAGGGCGAGCAGGCCGATCTGCTCGACTATCACTACCTGGGGTTGAGCGATATCCAGGAGACCGTCGGCGTGGAGGGGCTGTTCGACTCGCTGGTGGTGTTCGAATCGTTCCCCGTGGACCGCGAGGGACTGGACCGGGCGAGCGCCATCGACGGCATGCGCGTCTCCGGTGTCGGGTCGGTCAACGGCACGCACTATCCGGTGACCGTGATGGTGGTGCTGGATCAGCAGTTGCGGGTGTCGCTGAAGTATCTGCGCGACGTGTTCGACGAGTCGACGGCACAGGCGCTGGCGCAACGGCTTTCGCGGTTGATCGGCCGCTTCACCGCCACCCCGCAGGCCCGCGTCGCCGAGGTGGACGCGCTGCTGGACGACGAGCGCGCCGCCCTCGCCGAACGCAACGCCACCGCCGCCCCCGAACTGGTCGACGACGACGCGACGCTGCTGACGCTGTTCGACGCCCAGGTCGCCCGCACCCCGCACGCCCCCGCGCTGCACTTCGGCGACACCACGCTCAGCTACCGCGAACTCGACGAGCGCTCCCGCGCGCTGGCCGCCGCCCTCACCGCGCGCGGGGTCGGGCCCGAGCAGTTGGTCGCGGTGGCCATGCGGCGGTCGATCGAACTGGTCGTGGCGATCTACGCGGTGCTGCGGGCGGGCGGCGGCTACGTGCCGATCGATCCGGACCATCCGGCCGAGCGCAACGAATTCGTGCTCGGCAACGCCGATCCGGTGTGCGTGCTGACCACCGGGCGCGACGGATTCGCCACGGACACCGGCGCTCTCGTGCTCGACGTCACCGACCTGCCGACCGATCGGAGCGCCGCCCCGGTCGAGGTCGGCGCGGACGGCGTCGCCTACGTCATCCACACCTCCGGCTCCACCGGCCGACCCAAGGGCGTGGTGATCACGCACCGGCAGATGGTCAACCAGTTCCGGTGGGCGCAGCGGACCTATCCGCACGACACCGGCGACGTGGTGCTGCACAAGACGCCCATCACCTTCGACATCTCCACCTGGGAGCTGTTCTGGCCCTTGCAGACCGGCGCGGCCGTCGTCATCGCCGAACCGGACGGGCACCGGGATCCGGCCTATCTGGCGCGGCTCATGGAGGAGCGTTCGGTGAGCACGGTGCATTTCGTGCCGTCCATGCTGGACGCGTTCCTCGATCCGGCCGCCAATCCGCATGTCGCGCAGGGTCTTCCGGCGCTGCGCCGGGTGTTCGCCGCGGGCGAGGCGCTGACCGGGGAGACCGCGGCGGCCTTCGCGGCCCGGTTCGAACAGGCCGAGCTGGTGAACTGGTACGGCCCGGCCGAGGCCACCGTGGTCACGGCGTACCCGGTGGACACCGCGCCCGCCGGGAACGTGCCGATCGGATTGCCCGTCGCCAATACCCGGGTGCACGTGCTGGATCGGCAACTGCGGCCGGTGCCGCCGGGCGCGCCTGGCGAACTGTACGTCGCCGGTGTGCAATTGGCGCGCGGCTATCTGGGCGCGCCCGCGCTCACGGCCGAACGGTTCGTGGCCGACCCCTTCGGGGTACCGGGGGGTGCGACGGGCGGATCGGGGGGCGCGCTTGGCGAATCAGGGGGCGCGCCTAGCGAATCGAGGGGCGCTGCTGGCGGACCGGGGGGCGCTGCTGGCGGACCGGGGGGCGCGCTTGGCGAATCGCGGGGTGCTGCTGGCGGATCGGGGGGCGCGGCTGGCGAATCGGGCGGCGGGCGTCTGTATCGCACGGGCGATATCGTGCGCTGGCGGGACGGCGTGCTGGAGTATCTGGGGCGCACCGACTTTCAGGTGAAGCTGCGGGGGCAGCGGATCGAGCTGGGGGAGATCGAATCGGTGCTGGTCGCGCACGAGTCGGTGCGGCACGCCGTGGTCTCGTTGGTGCGCGACGGCTCGGGGGATCGGCTCGTCGCCTATCTCGTGCCGCCTCCCGGCGGGACGGTGGACGAGGGCGCGGTGCTCGGGCGGGCGCGGGAATCGTTGCCCGCGTACATGATTCCGGCCACGGTCGTGGTGCTGGCGGAGCTGCCGCTCAATGCCAGCGGCAAACTCGACCGCAAGGAGCTGCCGGTGCCGCGGGCGGCCGGGCGGCCGTACCGGGCGCCGTCGACACCGCTGGAACAGACCGTGGCCGACGTGTTCGCCGAGGTGCTGGGCGCCGAGCGGGTCGGGCTGGACGACGACTTCTTCGATCTCGGCGGCAACTCGCTCGTCGCCACCCGCGCGGTCAGCAGGCTGCGCACGCTCACCGGGGCCGAGGTGCGGGTGCAGTGGTTCTTCACCGGCGCGACCGTGGCCACGCTGAGCGAGCGGATCCTGACCGCGCTGTCGCGGGCGCACGACTTCGACCAGGACTCCGACGCGGCGCTGTCGGTGCTGCTGCCGATCCGGGCCGAGGGCGCGGGCAATCCGCTGTTCTGCATCCATCCGATGTACGGATTGTCCTGGTGCTACGCCGGTTTGGCGCGCTACCTCGACGACACCCCGGTCTACGGGCTGCAATCCCCGGCGCTGACCGAGGACGGCTACCTGCCCAACTCGCTCACCGAGATGGCCGTGCGTTACGCCGCGGAGATCCGCGCCGTACAGCCGCACGGCCCGTACCGGCTGCTCGGCTGGTCGCTGGGCGGGGTGCTCGCGCACGCCGTCGCGACCGCGCTCCAGGGCAGCGGCGAACAGGTGGAACTGCTGGCCATGCTGGACAGCCACCCCGACATCGACGTCGCCGACTTCCGCACCGCCATTCGAGAGGCGTTGGCGGAGATCGGGATCGGCGCGGAGGCGCTCGTCGGCGAGGGCGACATCCACGAGCTGAGCGACGAGGCGGTGGCCGCGCTGCATGCCACCATCCCGCCGGATATGGCCGTGCTGACGCCCGATCGGGTGCGGCGCATCTATCGCAGCGCGGTCCGCTCGGCCGAACTCATCGCCGAGTACGCGCCCGCGGTGTTCCGGGGGCGGCTCGACTACTTCAGCGCGCTCGGCCACGACACGGCCGCCCGGAACTGGCGTTTCTACGTGGACGGCGAGATCACCGATCACCCCGTCGCCGCGACCCACGACCAGATGACCTCGGCCGAGGCGCTGGCCGATCTCGGTCCGCGATTGGGACATGTGCTGTCGGTCGCGAGCCAGCGCGCCAGCGATGGCATGATGGGGCGGGCGTCACGTAACGAGCGCCACTGAACGAACGACTAGCAAACCGTGGGGTCGGCTGTCCGACCCGGGCCAAACGGCGCTTTGAACAGGCAATCGAGCGGATAGCGAAGGTGTGAACATTGATTCGTCGACACTTCCGGCGTAGTGGTCTCAGGGCTGCGGCAGTGCTCGCGGCAACAGGAGTTCTCGCCGGCGTGGTCGCCGGAGTCGGAGCGACCAACGCCTCGGCGGACGACCCGATCATCGCGTCGAAGAGTCTGCTGGCCGACCCGAAGGCGCCCGACGGATCCCACATCAGCAAGGCGACCTACAAGGACGACCGCAACATCCGGCTCTACGTCTACTCGGCCGCCATGGACGAGACCTTCCCGGTCGACATCCAGCGCCCGGCCGACGCCTCGGTGCCGCGGCCGTCGCTGTATCTGCTCAACGGCGCGGGCGGCGGCGAGGACGACGCCTCCTGGGTGAAGAAGACCGATATCGTCAACGGGTTCCTCGCCGACAAGAACGTCAATGTCGTGCAGGTCATCGGCGGCAAGTGGAGCTACTACACCGACTGGTTGCAGGACGATCCGGTGCTGGGCCGCAACAAGTGGAAGACGTTCTTCACCGAGGAGCTGCCCCCGCTGATCGACGGCGCGCTGGGCACCAACGGCGTCAACGCCATCGCGGGCCTGTCCACCTCGGGCACCACCGTGCTGAACCTGCCGATCGCCAAGCCCGGCCTGTACAAGGCCGCGGCCGCCTACTCCGGCTGCGCCCAGACCGCCGACCCGGCCGGTCGCGAATTCGTGAAGCTGACCGTCAACGTGTGGGGCGGCGGCGACGTCCGCAACATGTACGGCGACGACGACAACCCCGCCTGGGTGGAGAACGACCCGTACATCAACGCCGAGAAGCTGCGCGGCACCGAGCTCTACATCTCCAGCGGCAACGGCCTGCCCGGCCAGTACGACACCCTCGACGGCCCCTACGCCCTCCCCGGCTCCTACGGCCTGGGCAACCAGATCGTGATCGGCGGCGTCATCGAGGCGGGCACCAATTACTGCAGCCACAACCTCCAGACCAAGCTGAACAACCTGGGCATCCCGGCCACCTACAACTTCCGCAACTCCGGGACCCACTCGTGGGGGTACTGGCGGGACGACTTCATGAACTCGTGGCCCGTGCTGGCCCACGGGTTGGGGATCTGACTCCAGATTCCGCACACCTCGGCCCCGGTCGCTCGATGCGACCGGGGCCGAGTTCGTTTTTTCCGGACACCCCCCAATAAAAAGTTAGGGAACCCGTAAACTCTCTCCATGAGTACGACAACGGCCGACCCCCGGAGTTCCCTGCGCCGCGTGCGCTCGGCCGCCGTGTTGCTCGGCCCGGCGTTCGTCGCGGCGATCGCGTACGTCGATCCGGGGAATGTGGCCGCCAATATCAGCGCGGGTGCGCGGTTCGGGTATCTGCTGGTGTGGGTGATCGTCGTGGCCAATGCGATGGCCGCGCTCGTGCAGTTCCTCTCGGCCAAGCTCGGGCTGGTGACCGGGCGGACGTTGCCGCAGGTGGTGCGGGATCGGGCGACGCGGCCGACGCGGTTGGCCTATTGGGCGCAGGCCGAATTGGTCGCCATGGCAACGGATCTCGCGGAGGTAGTGGGCGGGGCGATCGCGCTGCATCTGTTGTTCCGGTTGCCGTTGCTGGTCGGCGGGCTCGTCACCGGGGTGGTGTCGATGGTCCTGCTGACCGTGCAGAACCGGCGCGGGCAGAAGCCGTTCGAGCGGGTCATCATCGGGCTGCTGGCGATCATCGCGGTCGGGTTCGTGGCGAGTGTGGTCATCTCGCCGCCGTCGGTGCCGGACACGATCGGCGGTCTGCTGCCGCGCTTCTCGGGCGCGGAGAGCGTGCTGCTGGCCGCCGCCATGATCGGGGCGACGGTCATGCCGCACGCGATCTATCTGCATTCGGCCCTCACCCGGGACCGGCACGGCCGATCCGAGGACCGCGCGACGCGAATTCGCCTGCTGCGCATCACCCGCTGGGACGTGGGCACGGCCATGCTCATCGCGGGCGCGGTGAATCTGTCCATGCTGCTGATGGCCGCGCACACGCTGGGCGGACGCGAGGACGTCGACTCCATCGAGTCCGCCCATGCGGCGGTGCGCGATTCGCTCGGGCCGTGGGCCGCGCTGCTGCTGGCCGTCGGCCTGCTCGCGTCGGGGCTGGCGTCCACGTCGGTGGGCGCCTACGCCGGGGCCATGATCATGGAGGGGCTGCTGCGCCGCCGGATCCCGCTGCTGGCCCGGCGGCTGGTCACGCTGGTCCCCGCGCTGATCATCCTGGCCGCGCACATCGATCCGACGCGGGCGCTGATCGTCTCGCAGGTGGTGCTGTCGTTCGGCATCCCGTTCGCGCTGATTCCCTTGGTGCGCTTCACGAGTGACCGTGCCCTGATGGGCGAGCACGTCAACCGTCGCGTGACCACCGCGCTCGCCTGGTTGATCGCAGCCGTCATCAGCACCCTCAACGTGCTGCTGATCTATTTGACCGTCACCGGGTCCTGATTCGCGAAGTGCGCCGCGATGTCGTCGCTCGTGGTGACCCACACCCCCTCGTGATTGACGACGTAGTCCAGCGCCTCGTCCAGATACCGATGCCGGAACGCCTGCCCGGTGACGAACGGATGCAAGGCCAATGCCATCACCCGCCCGCTGTCGGCGGAATCGGCGTACAGCTGATCGACCTGATCGGTGACCATGCGCACGAAGTCCGGCCCGGTCAGTCCCTTGGTGACGAAGACGCCGATGTCGTTGAGCTCCACCGAGTACGGAACGCTCAGCAGGCCGGGCACATTCAACCGATAGGGCTGATCGTCGTTGGTCCAGTCCAGGACGTAGCTCAGGCCCAGTTCGGCCAGCAGCCGCGGGGTGTGGAAGGTTTCGGTGAGGCCCGGACCCATCCAGCCGTTCGGCCGCTGCCCGGTGGCCTTCTCGATGGTCTCGACGATATCGCGCAGCACGCCGCGCTCCGCGTCCTCCGCGAGTCCGGTGTGCAGGTGGCTGTTGCTGCTGCCGTGCGCCAGCCACGCCCAGTCGCGCTCGCGCCCGGCGGCGATGATCTGTGGATAACGCTCGGCCACATCGGAATTCAGCAGCGCGCTGGCGCGAATCCCGTACTTGTCCAGGAGTTGGATCTGCCGCCAGATGCCCACCCGGGGTCCGTAGTCGCGCCAGCCGTAGTTGAGCGCGTCCGGCACCAGCGCGGTGGTGCCCTCGTAGGTCGAGGTGCCGGGCAGATCGACGTAGAAGTGCTCGATGTTCAACCCCACGTAGAACGCGATCCGCTTGCCGTCGGGCCAGTGGATCGGCTCGCGCTCGGTGATGGGACTGTAGTCGTAGAGGGCGATGTCGGTGCTCATGCCGCTATGCTGAAACCCTCACACAGATGTGAAGGTCAAGCCGAATCCTTGTGAGGTGGAGCATATGCGAATCGGTGAACTCGCCCGGCGCACCAACACCTCCCCGCGCCTGCTGCGCTACTACGAGGAACAGGGTCTCATTCGAGTCGCCCGCTGCGCCAACGGCTATCGCGACTACGACGAGCGCCTGGTCGACCAGGTGATCCACATTCGGGGCCTGCTCGAGGCGGGCCTGCCCACCCGCCTCATCAAGCAGATCCTCCCGTGCCTGGGCGACCCCGACGACATCCACTTCGCCGACGCCTCCCCGGAGATCCTCGCCACCCTCGAGGACCAGTGCGCCCGCCTCACCCAGCGCATCGACCTGCTCACCCGCAACCGCGACGCCATGGCCGCCTACATCGCCTCCCTCAAGAGTTGCGCTCGTTCGGATACGTCCGTGGCGAGCGGGAACTCGGGGAGTCTGGCCCGGTCGAGTACGTCCGTGGCGTAGCCTCTCAGATCCTCCCGTGGCGGAGCCGGAAGATGATCCGGGCTATCCGCAGGTGCCGGGGGTGGCGGTCGAAGGTGGAGAGGTTGACCGGGGCGCGGTATTGCTTGCGGGCGATGGCCAGGGTGCGGCTGAACTCGCGCAGGCCCGCCTCGCCGTGGGCGTGGCCCTGGCCGTACTCGCCGACGCCGCCGAACGGCAGCGAGGGGATTCCGGCGTAGGTCATCGACGAATTGATGGTCACCACACCGGTTCTGATGCGTTCGGCGAGTTCGGGGACCGCGCTCACGTCGCGGCTGAACACCGGCACCGTGAGCCCGTGGTCGGCGGCGTTGATCCGCTCCACCGCCTCGTCCATGGTGGCCACCCGGTTCACGACGAGCACCGGCCCGACCGCCTCGCCGGTGATCGCCAGGCTCTCCTCGGGCACGTCGGTGAGCACGATCGGCTCGATATAGGGCTCCCGGAACGATTCCAACCCGCCCACCACCGCCCGCCCACCGCGGGCGAGGGCGTCGGTGACCTGCCGCCGCACCACCTCGATCTGCGCCTCGAGGATCATCGGACCGTAGGACGCCTTGCGGTCGCCGCCGGGCCGCAGCTTACGGGCCTGGGCCACAACGCGTTCCAGGAACGGCTCGTAGACCGATTCGGCGACGTAGGCCCGCTGGATCCCCGCCGGACTCTGCCCGGCGTTGGACATGGCCCCGAAAACCGCTGCCTCGGCGGCATCGTCGAGTTTGGCGTCGACCTGCACCACCATCGAGCCCTTGCCCGCGCGCTCCACCACCACCGGCGTCATGGTCTGCGCGCACAGCGAGATGACCTCGCGCGCACCGGCTTCCGGCCCGGCGTAGGCGATCTTGTCCACCCGCGCCCGGCACAGCGCGACCCCGGTGCCGGCGTCGCCGGTAACCGCTTGCAGCACGGGCTGATTCGGGGCCAGCCGCGCCCAGCTGTCGGCCAGCCACACCCCGACGCCGGAGGTGAGTTCGCTGGGCTTGAACACCACCGCGTTGCCCGCGGCCATGGCGTAGGCGATCGAACTCATCGGCGTGAACACCGGATTGTTCCACGGCCCGAGCACCCCGACCACGCCCAACGGCAGATAGCCGACCGAGGCGCGCTGATTGCGGGTGAGCCAGGTGGAGCCCAGACGCCTTCGGCCCAAGGCGGATTCGGCGTTGCGCGCGGCCCAGTCCAGATTCTCCACCGCGAGCATGACCTCGATGGCCGCGTCCACCTCGGGCTTGCCGGTCTCGGCGCAGACCGTCTCCACCAGTTCCGAGGCGTTGCGGGCGATCGCGCGTTTCCAGTCCAGCAGCCAGCGCCGCCGCCCGGCGAAACCGATTGAGGTCCACCACTTCTCGGCCTGCCGCGCGGCCCGCACGGTACGCGTCACCTCGCCGGTGCCCATGATCGGATGATCGCCCACGGCCTCGCCGGTCCGCGGATCATAGGATGTCAGGACCTTCGAGCGGCCCGGCGGATGCGCCGCCGTGTGCGCTCGGGCGGACTCGGCCATTGGTCACCTCTCGAACAGCTGAGTCGGTGTCGGTTCCCCTCGTCCGCCACACTATGGGCGCGGACGTTGCACGGACAAGGACCGGTCCGCGCGGCATACCGGATGGTCCGGCCCCGGACCAGCGCCGATCCGGAGTCGTACCGACAGGTATTACGAATTGTGAGTAAAGACACAAATATCCGATTCGCGAACTGGGTACCGAGGCGCACGACCAGTAACATCGGCGCGGTTGGAAGGGATCACCATTCGACGCCCCCCGGGCCCCGATAGTGGAGAGTTGATGCCGAGCTTGGACAACGCAGAATCGCACCCCGCGCCGGGTGTGCCCGCCGTGGCGGTCTCGGAGGTCCGCAAATCCTTCGGCGACGTCCACGCCCTGCGGGGCATCAGCTTCACCGCCGAACGCGGCTCGGTGCTGGGCATTCTCGGCCCCAACGGCGCGGGCAAGACGACCACGGTGAAGATCCTGTCCACCCTGCTGCGCCCCGATTCGGGCACGGCCGTGGTGGCCGGGCACGACGTGAGCAAGGATCCCGCGGGCGTGCGCCGCTCGATCATGATGACCGGGCAGTACGCCGCCCTGGACGAGAATCTGTCCGGCCGCGAGAACCTCGAACTGTTCGGCCGCCTGATGGGTCTGAGCAAGAAGGCCGCCCGTCATCGCGCCGACACCCTGCTCGAGGAATTCGATCTGGTGAGCGCGGGCAAGCGTGCGGTCCGGCACTATTCGGGCGGGATGCGCCGCCGCGTCGACATCGCCTGCGGACTGGTCGTGCGGCCCGAGGTGGTCTTCCTCGACGAACCGACCACCGGCCTGGACCCGCGCAGCCGCCAGGGCGTGTGGGATCTGGTGAACGCCCTCAAGGACCAGGGCATCACGGTCCTGCTCACCACTCAGTACCTCGAGGAGGCCGACGTCCTGTCGGACAACATCATCGTCATCGACAAGGGCACGGTCATCGCCGAGGGCACCGCCGACGAACTCAAGGAGAAGACCGGCGGCAGCTACTGCGAGGTGGTTCCGCTCGACCCGACCCGGCTGCGCGCCGCGGTCGACGCCCTGGGCGATCTGGTCCCCGAGACCGTGCGCGCCGAACTCGACGGGTCCGACCGGGTCTCGATCCCGGCCCCCGACGGCGCGGCCACCCTCGCCGAGGCGCTGCGCCGATTGGATTCGGCGGGAGTCGAATTGGCCGACATCGCCCTGCGACGGCCCTCGCTCGACGACGTGTTCCTCTCGATCACCGGCCACTCGGGCGGCCGCCCGTGAGCGCACCCGCCCTCGACGCGCGGGCGCGTCTGTTCAGCGACATGCCCCGCGCGCGACTGTCCGCCTTCGCCCAGTGGCGGGCGCTGACCGGGCGCATCGTGTGGACCATGGCCACCAAGGGCGAGCTGATCGTCGCGGTCGTCACGCCGCTGGTGTTCACGCTCGGTTTCTATCTGCCGCTGAAGTTCGTGATGAAGTTCAGCGGCATCGACTACGCCCAGTTCGTCATGCCGATCATCGTGTTGCAGACCATGTCGTTCACGATGATGTCCAACGCGCAGATCGCCGCGTTCGAGTCGATGACGGGGCTCAACACCCGGATGCAGACCATGCCCATCGGCATGCTGGTCCCGCTCACCTCGCGCATCTCCGCGGGTCTGGTGCGCTCGGTGACCTCGCTGATCGCGGCGATCGTCTTCGGGTACATCATCGGCTTCCGGTTCGTCGCGGGATTCGGGCAGGCCGCGTTGTTCTGCGCGTTCTCGCTCGCGGTGGGGACCGTGCTGGCGATCGGGGCCGACGCGCTGGGGTGTCTGACCAAGAGCCCGGAGTCGCTGAGTCAGGCGCTGACGCTGCCGACGCTGATCTTCGGGATGCTCTCGTGCGGATTCGTGCCGGAAAGCGGCTTCCCGCACTGGATTCGGCCGTTCGTGCGCAATCAGCCCATCTCGCAGTTCTCCTTCGCCATGCGCGATATGGCGGCGGGCGGGGTGAGCTGGCACGTGTTGTGGGTGCCGTTGGTGTGGCTGGGTGGACTCGCGGTGTGCTTCGTGCCGCTGGCGATCTGGGCGAGTGTGAGGCGTTCGTGAGTGCTGTGGAGACCGTCGATCGAATCGAATCCGTGGGCGTGCTGCCGGTCGTGGCGCCGCGCTCGGAGCGCGCGGTGTCGACGTGGGTGCGGCACAGCCTGATCCAGTGCAAGCGGCTGCTGCTGGTGTGGGCGCGCGATCCCGCGACGACCATTCAGACGCTGCTCTATCCCGCGCTGACGCTGCTCATGTTCCGGGTGGTGCTGGGCGATTCGATCACCCGCGCGACCGGGATGCCGAGCGTCTACGGCACGGTCCCGATGATCACGCTCGTGGCGGCCATGTCCGGGGCGGTGGTCAGCGCGCTGGGGTTCAAGGGCGAGAAGTACACGGGCCTGCTGGGCCGGTTCTGGACCATGCCCATCCATCGGGCCGCGGGGCTGACGGGACGGCTGCTGGCCGAGGCGGTCCGGGTGTTCGTGACCACGCTGTTCGTCATCGCGGTCGGGGTGTGCATCGGCTTCCGGTTCTGGAACGGGCCGCTCGCCTCGATCGCGGTGGTGCTCATCCCGGTGCTGTTCGGGGTGGCGTTCGCGGTGCTGGTGACCGCGCTGGCCACCTTCTCCGAGGGCGTGATGCTGGTGAACGTCATCGGCATCATCAATACGCTGCTGATGTTCTTCAACTCCGGCTTCGTGCCGGTCTTCGCCTACCCGATGTGGTTGCAGAAGACCGTGCAGAACCAGCCCATGAGCACGGCCATCGACGCCATGCGCGGGCTGGCGTGGGACGGCCCGGTCGCGGTGCCGTTGCTGAAGACCCTCGCCTGGGTGGTCGGGTTCGTGGTCGTGTTCACCTATCCCGCGATTCGCGGATACCGTCGAGCCGCCGAGACCGGGGCCTGATCAGCCCAGCAGCACCGCGGTCATCAAAGCCTGGACGCGCGCGAGGCTTTCGGGCCGCGGATCGAATTTGAGCCGCCGCCCGGCGTCCACCACCTGGGCGATGGCGGCGTGCACGCGGAAGCGGGCCTCGGCCGGATCGCCGTCGAGCAGATGCGCCCACTCGAGCACGTTCTGCCGCTGGATGGACCGCAGCTTCTGCTGTTCGGCGGCGGGCAGATTGGAGAACTCGGCGAAGTAGACCGGCAGGATCTCCGGCATGGCGAAGGTGAGCCGGGCGAAGCGCTCGGCGATGCGGGTCGCGGCGTCGGCGCGGCTGGTCGCCTCGGCGAGGGCCTCGGCATTGGCGATGGCGACCCGCTCGCCGGTGCGGTGGAAGGCCGCGGCCAGCAGATCGGATTTGCTGGTGAAGTAGCGGTAGACGCTCGAGGCGTTGATGCCCACGGCCGCGCCGATCTCCTCGATGCTGGCCTCGTGATAACCCTGACGGCCGAAGATCCGGATCGACTCCGTGAGGAGCTGTTCGCGTTTCGAGCTCAGCGGCAGGCCGCGCACGGGCGACCGCGGGGCCGCCTGCGTCGGCGCGGGCGGCAGCTCGGTGACGAGCAGCGCGTGGCAGATGTCGATCAGCAGTTCGGTCAGCCGTCCCGTGGCCAGCGCGGTCCGATGCGCGGTGATGCTGCCGATCGCGCCCAGCATGCCGGTCGCGAGCAGCCGCACGTCCGCGTCGGGCAATTCGGGTCGCCGCGCGGCGAGGGCACCCTCGACCGTCGCGTGCAGCCCGTCGTAGATCTCCCGGATGCGGACGCGGTCCTCGCGCTCGAGATACCGGCGCTCCCAGCGGTACAGCCCGCCCTCGCGGCGCACCTCGATGGTGTGCTCGGCGAGCGCCCGGATCAGTGCGGTGAGTCGTGATTCCGGATCGAGTTCCGGGTCGTCGGCGCCCTGGGCGACCTCGAGCAGCTGCCGCGCCCCGGCCTCGGCCGCGGCGACCAGCAGTGCGTACTTGTTGGTGAAGTGGCGATACAGGGCCGGACCGGAGATGCCGACCTCGGCCGCGATCTCGTCCACGCCGACCGGGTGATAGCCCCGTTCACTGAACGCGCGGGCCGCGACCCGCACGATCTGCGCCTTGCGATCCTTGGGCCGGCGCTGGACGGGTTGGCGTCGCGCGGATGCGAGCCCGGCCTCGCTGCGATCCGCGACCATACACCTCTCCTTCTATCGAGCCGCCGTTGTTGACAGCGCCCGACCAGTCAACCTAAGTTAACCACAATTCGCAAAGTTAACCACAATTCTGGCGCGTGCGTCAGCGGCGGCGGTCCACTTCCGGGAGTAGCAATGAGCCAGCTCGACCAACCGACTACCGGCACCAAGTTCAGCGCGATCCGGGACGGCCGGGTGCTCCGCGTGACGATCACCAACCCCCGGCGCAAGAACGCCATCGACTACGACACGATGGTCGCGCTCGCCGACGTCTTCGCCGAGGTGGCACACGATACGTCGGTGCGCGCGATCGTGCTGACCGGCGAGGGTTCGGACTTCTGCACGGGCGCGGACCTGTCCGCCTCGGCGGCCGAGGTCGCGCGCGGGGTCACCCCCGAGATGACCATGGATCAGGCCAACCGCCTGGTGCGCGCGATCGTGGACGCGCCGGTGCCCGTGATCGCCCGAGTCAAGGGCGCGGTGGCCGGGATCGGCGTCGGCATCGCCCTGGCCGCGGACCTCACCTACGCCGCCGACGACTCCTATCTGCTGCTGGCCTTCATCAATATCGGCCTGATGCCCGACGGCGGGGCCGCCGCGATGGTCGCCGCCGCCGCGGGCCGCGCGGTCGCGGCCGAACTGGCCCTGCTGGGCGAGCGGCTGCCGGTGACCGAGGCGAAGCGGTACGGCCTGCTCACCGCGGTCCTGCCCGCCGACGAACTCGACGCCCAGGTGGAGGCGGTGGCCGCGAAGCTGGCCAACGGCCCCCGCCGAGCCCTCGAACTCACCAAGCGCGCCCTCAACCAGGCCGCCCTCGCCTCCCTCGACACCGCGCTCGCGGCCGAAAAGGCCGGGCAGATGGAGCTTTTGACGTCGGCCGATTTCGCCGAGGGCGCGTCGGCCATGCTCCAGAAGCGCAAGGCCGTCTTCGGCTAGTGCCGGTGATCTCGCCCATATCCCTGGCGATAGGCTGACGCTATGGCATACCTGGTCAGCGGGGCTACTGGGTGGATCGGGCGATATCTCGTCCCCGAGTTGCTGAAGCGCGGTGACGAGGTCTTCGTGGTGGTGCGGCCGGGGGTGGACTCGGCGTACCGGTTCGATCGGTGCGTGCGGGAGTGGGTGGGCGGGGACCGGGTGCGTGCCGTGCGCGGGGATCTGGACGTGCACGGACTCGGGATCGACCCGGATTGGCTTGCGCGCCACCGGGGTTCGATCGAGCACGTCTTCCATCTGGCCGGGGGCCACGACGCGACGGGGTTCGGGACGCGCCATCTGGTCGAGGTCGCCGAGCGGCTGGAGGTCCGGATGCTGCACCACGTGTCGACGGTCGAGGTGGCCGGTGCGGCGGAGGGGCTCTACACCGAGGACATGTTCGATATCGGGCAGGTGCTGCTCACCCCGTTCCAGCGGGCCGCCTTCGAGGCCGAACGCGCGGTCCGCGACCAGGATCGGGTGCCGTGGCGGATCTACCGGCCCGCCATCGTGATCGGCCACTCCCGCACCGGCGAGATCGACCGCATCACCGGCCCGTACCACTTCTTCCGGCTGCTGCGGATGGCCGCGCAGCTGCCGCGGCTGCTGCCGCTGGTGGTGCCCAAACTCGGCGAAACCAATATGGTCCCGGTCGATTTCGTGGCCCGCGCCCTGGACCACATCGCGCACCTGCCCGGAAGATCCGCGCGCACTTACCATCTCGTCGATCCGCGCCGCCAGACCGCCGCCGACGTGCTGAACCTGTTCGCCGATCAGGCCGGGGCGCCGCGACTGGTCGAGGTGATGCCCAAGGAGACCCTCGAGCTGTTCCTGCGGGTGCCCGGCGCGAGCTGGGTGCTGCCGCGGCTGGGCGTGCCCCGGGATGTGCTGGAGCACAGCGAGTTCGGCTGCTGGTTCGACTGCCGCAACACCACGATCGCGCTGGCGGGCACCGATATCGTGGTGCCGCCGCTAGCGGCCTACGCCCCCGTCATCTGGAAGTACTGGATCGAGAACTGGGTCTGAGGGCCCGTACTCGTAACCCACCCAGCGGTCGCGGTTGGTCCAGCCCACCAGATCGAACCGCCACCGGAACGGCCACGTCCGTGCCACGGTCAGGAACAGCACCGCCCCCAGGGCGGCGTAGTCCTCGTGCGCCGACAGCAGCGCCCGCTGCTGGCGCGGCGAGGCGGTGAAGAACGCCTCGAACATCGAGATCGACTGTGCCGTGGTCAATCTCCCCAGCCCCCACAACCCCCGCTCCCGCATCCAGTACACCAGCCGCGCCCGCAGCGGCCACAGGTCCCGGATCGGATCCCGTCCGGCCCGCACCGCCTCGATCGCGGTGTCGACCAGGGCCAGCGAATCTGCCACGCTGTAGCCCGTGCAGGGATGCATCATGCCGCCGCGCGCTCCGAACGGCACCGCCATCGACGAACCCGGGCGCGGCGGCGGCTGATCCAGGGGATAGTGCGCGGCCTCGCTCGGTTCGTCGCCGCGTAATCGAATCCCGTGCGCGGCAAGCCGATTCAGCGTGCGCCGCCGCAGTTCCCGTTGCGGCATTCCGCCGCGCAGGCCGAGGCTGGTCTCCTCGAACACGACCGTGCCGTCGCCGAGCGGCACCGCGTAGAGGAACGACGGCGGCTCGTCGGGCCCCGCCCCGTTCTCGGGGCGCCAGTCCAGCAACAGCCCCTCGCCCTCGCCTACCATGGGCGCGGCCCGCTCGGCGTCGACGAAGATGCCGTGCGCGCTGGCGGTGCGCCGGGAGCCGGGGGAGGGCAGCCCGCGCGCGTCGAAGACCACCGCCGCGGTCACGACGGTGTCGTCGCCGAGTTCCACCCGGCGCGCGCCGACCGCGGTGGCCCGGCCCGTCAGCACGGTCGCCTCGGCGAGCGGGAGCGCCGCGCGCAAGCCGTGTTTGGACAGCACGCAGTAGGGCCGATCGATGCGATGCTCGCTCGTGGTCCATACTGTCGGCGCGGCGATCCGGGACGCGACGGCGCTGTCGGGCAACCAGTCCGGCAACTCGTCCGCCCAGCAGGAGAACGTCGGCACCCACGGCCGTTCCGGGCGCGGGTCGATCGCGACCACGTCGAACCCCGCTCGCATCGCGCGGTGCGCCAGCGCCCGACCGGTGGGCCCGAGCCCCACCACACACACATCCGCCCGGACCCGCCGACCACTCATGGGTCAATTCAACCAAGCGGTTCGTATCGGGTTCCGGCCACCCGGTGTTACGCCCCGAAAAATCTTGTCCCAGCAAATTCTGTCGTGAAATGCGTTGGGAGCGTTCATAACCTGAGCGGGTGAACAAGAACGAGGTGCGGACCCGGCGTCGGTGGCGGGCCGCCGGATGGATCGCGGCGGCCGCGGTGCTCGCCGCCGGGAGCGGGCTGACCGCGGCGCCCGGCCGTGCCGCACCCGCCGAATCCGCGATCGTCCAGGTCACCACCGACGACGCCCGGCATCAGACGCTGACCGTGCACTCCGCGGCCATGGACGCCGACATCCCCGTGCAGGTGCAGCGCGCCGCCGATCAGAGCGTGCCGCGGCCGGTGCTGTACCTGCTGCTCGGCGCGGGCGGCGGCGAGGACGGCGCGACCTGGGCCACCAAAACCGATGCCTGGCAATTCCTTTCGGATAAAAATGTCAATGTCGTCACACCCATCGGCGGCATGTTCAGTTATTACGCCGATTGGGAGCGCGACGACCCGCGACTGGGCCGCAACAAATGGCGCACCTTCCTGACCGAGGAATTGCCGCCGCTGCTGAACGCCTATCTGAACGCGAACGGCCGCAACGGCATCGCGGGCTATTCCATGTCGGCGACCACCACCCTCGCGCTCGCGGCCACCACCACGGACCTGTACCAGGCCGTGGCCGCCTACAGCGGCTGCGCGCAGACCAGCGACCCCATCGGCCACGAGTTCGTCCGGCTCACCGTCGAGGAGTGGGGCCTGGCGAACGTCCAGAACATGTGGGGCCCGCCCGACGACCCCAACTGGGTGCGCAACGACCCGTACGTGCAGGCCGAGGGGCTGCGCGGGAAGGCGATCTACATCTCCAACGGCACCGGCATCCCCGGCGTCTACGACGTCTACGGCGGCAAGTACTCGCTGCCGGGGCCGTGGCTGTTCGCCAATCAGATCGTGGTCGGCGGGGTCATCGAGGCGGGCGCCGACTACTGCTCGCGCAATATGCGCACCCGGCTCGACAGCCTCGGCATTCCGGCGACCTACAACTTCCGGCCCACCGGCACCCACTCGTGGGGCTACTGGCAGGACGATCTGAAGGACTCGTGGCCGGTGCTGGCCGCGGGGCTGGGGGTCTGACGATGGGCTCGATCTCCCGCCGCCTGGCGGTGGCGGTCGCGTCGCTGGTCACGGGCGCGCTCGCGCTCGCGGCCCCGGCCGCCGCCCAGCCGGTCGAGGTCCCGGGCCTCGAGGGGGCCAACGACTTCGCCTGCCGTCCCGCGCCCGACAAGCCGAATCCCGTTGTGCTGGTGCACGGTTCGGCGACCGACGCGCCGCGCAGTTTCGCGGTCCTGGCGCCCGCGCTGCGTGCCGAGGGGTACTGCGTGTTCGCCGCCAACCTCGGCCGGGCGCCCGTGCTCACCACCGCGGTCAGCGGGAACGCCGGTCCCGCGTGGCCCGGACTCGGCCCGATCGGCGCCGCGCTGTCGGGCCGGACGCTGTACGGGGTGGCCGACATCGCCACCTCGGCGACCGAACTGGCCGCCTTCGTGACCAGCGTGCGCGCCGCGACCGGGGCGGAACGCGTTGCACTGGTGGGACATTCGACGGGCGGCACGGTCATCCGCCAGTACCTGCGGGCGCATCCGACCGAGGCCACCCGCGTGGTCACCCTCGGCACGCCCTACCGCGGGTCGACCTTCGCCGACCTGCCCGCGAAATATCCGGACCTCGCCCGGCTGGGTCTGGACGGACCGCACATCGCGGCCCAGGTGTTCGGCAGCGCGGGCGTCCAGCAGACCGTCGGCTCCGCCGTTCTGGCGCAACTCAACTCGCCCGCCGAGACGCTGCCCGGCATCGCCTACACCGCCATCGCCAGCCGCGACGACGAGGTGATCACCCCGACCGACACCGCCCTGCTGGCCGCGCCGGGCGGCGCGAACCGCAACCTCTGGGTGCAGGACGGCTGCGCCGGGCCGCATCCGGTCGACCACTCCGAGCTGTTGGAGGATCGGCGCGCGCTGGCCCTGGTGGCCGCGGCCCTGGCCGACGCCGCGGCGCCGCCCTGCTGACCTACTTCGGGGTGATCCAGGTGGTGATGTCGGCGTGCACCACCTCCTGGCCCGAGGCGTCGTAGATCGACACCGGCACCACGAGGTCGCGGCCCTCGGTGAGCGCGTCGAAGTCGGGCACCTCGGGCAGTTGCGCGACCGCGCGCAATCCCGTCTCGGCCTTGGTGAGGTACTGCACGTTCATCGCCTTGGGGATCCAGCGGTGCGTGGTGGGAACCGTTGCCTCGCTGAGCATTCCCATGGCCACCTCGGCGAGGTTGCAGGCGGCGATGGCGTGGAAGGTGCCCAGGTGGTTGTGGATGCCGAACCACTTGGGCGCCCGCACCTCGCACAGGCCCGGCTCGAGCCGCACCACGGTCGGCAGCACCGTGCCGAAGTAGGGCACCCGGGCCACCATCGCCAGCGAGAACAGGGTGTGTCCCAGCCGGTTGTCGGGCAGCCGCTTCCAGCCGCGGAGGGTGGTCGTCTCTTTCGTCATACCGCTATCTTACTTCTGAGTAAGTTCAGTGGTCTTTGCTACGTTGAGCCATGCGTATTCGAACCATCGCCGCGACGATCGGCACCGCCCTCGCGGGCGGCGTCGTCGCCGCGGCTGTCACGGCGGGCCCGGCGGCCGCCTTCAAGCCGGTCATCAACGACACCGAGAGCGGCATCGTGCTCGGCGTCGGCCTCGACCACAACGAGACCGTCGCGGTCGCGGGCAGCCCCGTTCCGGCGGTGTTGCAGCGGGTCTTCCCGAACACCCAGTACTGGGTCGACGCGAAATCCCAATTGCCGCAGGACGATTACTACGTCTACGCCGATCTGCCCGCCGTGTTCACCGAGGCCGCGCGCGCCCCGCAGGGCCGGATCGGCTTCGCCCTCGTCAACCCGTCGGTCTACCAGGGCCACAACACGATTGTCGTGCAGGACCTGGACTGACGGTCGCCCGACCCCGAATCCCCCCGAGAGCGCGTCACTCTCGCGGGGGATCCGGGATCACCTCGGAGCGTGATGCCCTCGCGTCCGCCGCGTTCCTACCATGACCCAGTGACCACCCCCCGCCAACGCGCCGTTCCGGGTCGCGTGACGTCTCTGCTGGTGGCCGCGCTGATCCTCGTTCTCGCCAACCTCGCACCGGCCCAGGCCGATTCGCCGTCGTTCGGCAACGACATCCAGATCGCCCAGACCCTCGGCGACCGCGAACTCACCATCGTGCTGCGGCGCGTGACCTCTATCCCCGGCCCGCTGCGCGTCGAGGCCGTCACGCACACCGGAACCGCCCCGGGTCGGCTCGCGGTGGCGGCGGTGCCCTTGGGCGCGGCGGCGGATCGGCCCGCACCGGGCGCGCCGACCGCGCGGGGTGAACTCGAATTGGCCGCCGCCCTGGGCATGTACGGCACCGATCTGAGCGTGGACCGCGCCGGACCGTGGGAACTCACCCTCGGCGACGGCACCCGGGTCGCCCGCATTCCGTTCGCGGTGCCCGCCCAGGTCGTCTCGCCGCCCGAACGGCTGGTGTACGGCGGCTTCCTGGTGGCCGGTGTGCTGCTTCCGGTGTCGATCCTCGTGGCGGTCCGGGCGCGTCGCACGGCATGGGCCGCGCTCCCGGCGGGCGGGATGGTGGCCGGGGTCGCGGTGGCGGTCACGGCGGCCGTGCTGTCGGCCTCGATGCCCCTGCCCCCGCAGCCCGGTGTGCAGCTCGATCCGACGGTGGACAACCTCACGAACCCCTATGCCCAAGGGCAGCCCCGGCTTTCGGACTTCTCCCGGCCGCCGGTGCTGCTGACGGTCGAGAACGGCGAACTGACCGCGGGCCGTCCGGGCGAGGTGCGCCTGGCGCTCACCGACGCCGCCACCGGCGCGAGCGTGGACGATCTGCTGGTCCACGACAGCGCGCTCATGCATCTGCTGGTGGTCGGGCCGAGCGGAGACCTGCTGCATCTGCATCCCATCCGGACCGGGCCGGGGCGCTACGAGGCGCACCTGACGCCGTCCTCTGCGGGCCGGTACGCGGTGGCGGCGGAACTGGCCCGGCGCGGCGGCGGGGTGCAATTGGTCCGGGCCGCAACGGGTTTAAGCGTCGGGCCCGGAGCGGCCGCCGCGTCGATAGAACCCGTCCGCCTCACCGCCGGGAACACCGCCGCGACCACCGTCGCCGACGTCCCGGTCACGATCACCACCACATCGCCCCGCGCCGGGACGCCGACCACCCTGACCGCGCGGTTCGGCGACCGCCCCGAACTGCAACCCTGGCTCGGCATGGTCGGCCATCTGATCGTCGCCGGACCGATCGCCGACACCGCCGATATCGCGGCGGCCGTGCGGGATTCGCCGGTGTGGGGGCACGCCCACTCCATGGGATCGATGCCCGGGTCCGCGCACGCCGGGCACATGTCCGGTATGGCGGAACCGGGCGGGGGAGCGATGCTCACGCCCGTCGTCAACGGGGACAGCACGCCGGACGAGACCGTCGCCGCCTACGGGCCGGACGTGCCGTTCACCTACACCTTCCCGGCGCCGGGCCGCTACCGCGTCTGGGTGCAGGCCGAACGCGACTACACCGTGCTGACGGTGCCGATCGTCGTCGAGGTGGCGGCGGCCGAGGAGATGCCGCGATGATCGTCTCCCGGAACGCCCGGCGCGCAACGGTTTTCGGCCTCGCCGCCATCGTCGCCCTGGCCGTGCTCCTCGCCTGGTTGCTGTGGCCGCGGCCCGCCGGATCGCTCACGCTGCGCTCGGGCACCGAACGGCACCTCGTCACGGTCACCGTGCGTCCGCCCCGCACCGGCGGCAGCGCGGTCGACATCGCCCTCACCGACCGGGACGGTCACGACACCGACGCCATGGTCCATCTCGAGGCGATCGAACCGCGCATGGGCTACTCCGCGCCCCCGGTCATGGCGAACACCGTGAGCCCCGGGCATTTCCGCGCCGAGTCGGTGCATTTCATGTCGGCGGGTCCCTGGCAGTTGCGGCTGTCGCTGGTCACCGCCGGGGGCGAGGATCGAATCGAATTCCCCCTGTGGATCGAGGAAGGCAGATGATGAGCACCGTCACGACCGACGCGCCGCCGGGCACCGGCACGGCCGCCCGCGCGGGCGCCTGGATCGTCCTGCTCGGCACCGTCGTCACCACCGTCGGGGTGAGCTGGGACATCCAGTGGCACAACGACGTCGGGCCCGACACCTTTTTCACGCTGCCGCACCTGTTCCTCTACTCCGGCAGCGCCATCTCCGGATTCGCCAGCCTCGCCATGGTGCTGCTGGCCACCGCCGCGCAGCGGGCCGGGCGGCCGGTGCCGCGCGCGGGCGGCACCCCGGTCCGCGTGTTCGGCGGGGCGCTCACGGTCCCGCTGGGGTACATGGTGTCGGGGGCGGGCGCGGCGTCGTTCCTGCTCTACGGCCTGCTCGATCTCGAATGGCATTCCATCTACGGTTTCGACGCGGTCCTGGACACGCCCTCGCACGTGGCGCTGTTCCTGTCGATGACCATCACCATGATCGGCAGCCTGATCGTGTTCGCCGCCCATCGCGACGAACTCTGGGGCCGGGCCGGGGTGGTCGCGTCCGTCGCGGTCCTGGTGTCGCACATGCCGATTCCGTTCGTGGCCTTCGATCGGCTGGACCTGCCGGTGGATCCGGTGTTCGCCGGTGCGGTGCTGTGCGCGTCGCTGCTGCTGATCGTCGGGACGCTGCTGCTGGATCGGCCCGGCGCGGCGCTGGTGCTGGCGCTGGCGGTCGGGGCGTTGCAGGCGCTGCTGTGGTGGTTCTCGCCGTGGGCCGCGCAGGTGTACGCCCACGCGGTCGGGCTCCCGATGCGCGACGGATTGCGGTCGCGCCCACCGACTTTCCCGAGCATGATGCCGATGTTCCTGGGCGTGGCCGCCCTCGTGGTCGAGGGCGCGTTCCGGTGGGGGCGGGCGCGGGCGATCGATGCGCGCAAGCTGGTTCCGGCGCTCGGCGTCGTCGTCGGGGTGATCATCGCGGTCACCATGCCGCTGCAATTCGCGCTCACCGATCCCGGCGCGCACGTCGGCGCGGGCGAGGTGCTGGCGACCGCGGTGGTCGGCGTCCCGCTCGGCCTGCTCGCCGGATTCCTCGGCGGTCGATCCGCCGCCATGCTGCGAATGCTGGCCCCGGACAAGGAGATTCACCGATGACCCGCCGGATACTGGTCGCGCTCGCGACCCTCGTCGTGCTCGCCCTGGTCACCGCGGGCCCGGCCGCCGCCTACGCGCCGGTGAACATCGTCCACACCGAACGCGTGCAGGCGGGGCCCTACGCGGTGACCGTCGGCTTCTCCACCTGGCCGATCCGCGCGATGCGCTCGCTGGACTTCACCTTCGCGCCCGAGGGCGGCATCGCGGACAAGTCCGGCACGCTCACGGTTCGCGGTCCCGGACTGAAGGACCGCACCCGGCCGCTGGTCCGCCACCCCCGCAAACGGGACTCGTGGGGTTTGGACGTGAAGGCGTACGACGATCCCGGCGACTACAGTTTCACCTTCGCCATCGACGGGCCGCAGGGGCACGGCGAGGGGGTGCTCGACCACGTCCGCGTGCTCGATCAGCCCGGCCCGCCGCTCGCGCTGAGCTGGGTCGTGGGCTCGTTGCCGCTGGTCGGGCTGCTGGTGTTCGTCGCGGTGGTCTGGCGGCGGACGCGGCCGGGGCGGGTCGCGCTGGCGCTGTAGGGCGTCGCGGGAGTCACAGCACCCCCGATTTGGAGGCGCCCCCGGCCGTCCTGCATACTGTTCGGGTTGCCTGCACCGGGTGGCGTCTGTCCATGCGGCATTCGACCTGATCGGAGCGGGCGAGCAGTACCCAACTTGTATCCCGTCGAGTCCGGCGGGCATACGTCCGGGACACCGTTCCGAGGCCCAGGGGAAACCATGCCGGGGCCGAAGAATGAGAGGCAAAGCGACACGCCCGACCGCGTGGACCGGAAGAACCATGACAGATGAACAGCGGCGATGGATCGGGTCCAGTCCCGGTCGTTGGTTGAGACGGACACGTCTGCTGTGACTTCTTCGGGTTCGGGCATGCAAACGAGGGTGCTTCGGGAGGCGACTCCGGGAGTACGACGAAAGCGGAGAAAAGGACACTCAGCGTGGCGGGACAAAAGATCCGCATCAGGCTCAAGGCCTACGACCATGAGGCGATCGACGCGTCTGCGCGCAAGATCGTCGAGACGGTGACCCGCACCGGTGCCCGCGTCGTCGGGCCGGTGCCGTTGCCGACCGAGAAGAACATGTACTGCGTCATCCGTTCGCCGCACAAGTACAAGGACTCGCGCGAACACTTCGAGATGCGCACGCACAAGCGGCTGATCGACATCCTCGACCCGACGCCGAAGACGGTGGATGCCCTCATGCGCATCGACCTCCCGGCCAGTGTCGACGTCAACATTCAGTGACGGGGACCTCGAATATGACTGACAACAAGACTCGTCCGGCCGCGGGCATCCTGGGCACCAAGCTCGGCATGACCCAGGTCTTCGACGAAAAGAACCGCGTCGTTCCCGTGACCGTCGTCAAGGCCGGTCCGAACGTCGTCACCCAGATCCGCACGGTCGAGCGCGACGGTTACTCCGCCGTGCAGGTCGCCTTCGGCGCCATCGACCCGCGCAAGGTCACCAAGCCGGTCTCCGGCCAGTTCGCCAAGGCGGGCGTGACCCCGCGCCGCCACATCGCCGAGATCCGCGTCGCCGACGCCTCGCAGTTCGAGGTCGGCCAGGAGATCAGCGCCGAGGTGTTCGAAGAGGGCGCGTTCGTCGACGTCACCGGCACCAGCAAGGGCAAGGGCTTCGCCGGCACCATGAAGCGCCACGGCTTCCGCGGCCAGGGCGCCTCGCACGGCGCGCAGGCCGTGCACCGCCGGCCGGGTTCGATCGGCGGCTGCTCCACCCCGGGTCGCGTGTTCAAGGGCATGCGCATGTCCGGCCGGATGGGCAACGACCGCGTCACCACGCAGAACCTCTCGGTCCACAAGGTGGACGCCGAGAACGGCCTGCTGCTGATCAAGGGTGCGATCCCGGGCCGCAGGGGCGGCGTCGTGATCGTCAAGAGCGCTGTGAAGGGTGGTGCCCGGGCATGACCAGCACCGAAACCAAGACCAACCTGACGCTGCCGGTCAAAGAGCCGGGCGGCAAGACCAACGGCACCGTCGACCTCCCCGCCGAGATCTTCGACGTGACCGCCAACATCGCGCTGATGCACCAGGTCGTCGTGGCCCAGCAGGCCGCGGCCCGCCAGGGCACGCACGCCACCAAGACCCGCGGCGAGGTCCGCGGCGGTGGCAAGAAGCCGTACCGCCAGAAGGGCACCGGCCGCGCCCGTCAGGGCTCGACCCGCGCCCCGCAGTTCACCGGCGGTGGCACCGTGCACGGCCCGCAGCCGCGCGACTACAGCCAGCGGCTGCCGAAGAAGATGAAGGCCGCCGCCCTGCGCGGCGCGCTGTCGGATCGCGCGCGCAGCGAGCGCATCCACGTGATCACCGAACTCGTTGCGGGACAGACGCCTTCGACCAAGGCCGCCAAGAGCTTCCTGGCCGAGCTGACCGACCGCCGCAAGCTGCTGGTCGTCGTCGGCCGCGAGGATCTCGCCGCCTGGAAGAGCGTGGCGAACCTGCAGAACGTGCACCCGATCGCCCCGGATCAGCTCAACACGTACGACGTGCTGAACAGTGACGACGTGGTGTTCAGCGTCGAGGCCCTGAACGCCTTCGTGCACGGCCCCGCCGAGGCCGCACAGGAAGAAGGGAAGTAATCGTGCCCACCCAAGTGCAAGCCGACCCCCGCGACATCCTGCTGGCGCCGGTCATCTCGGAGAAGTCCTACGGACTGATCGAAGAGGGCACCTACACCTTCCTGGTGCACCCGGACGCGAACAAGACGCAGATCAAGATCGCCGTGGAGAAGGTCTTCGGCGTGAAGGTGACCAGCGTCAACACCGCCAACCGTCAGGGCAAGCGCAAGCGGACCCGCTTCGGTTACGGCAAGCGCAAGGACACCAAGCGCGCGCTCGTGACCCTCTCGGCCGACAGCAAGCCCATCGAGATCTTCGGAGGCCCGGTCGCGTAAGCGGCGGGGATTCCAGAAAGCAGAGAAGAACTCATGGCAATTCGTAAGTACAAGCCGACAACCCCCGGACGCCGCGGGTCGTCCGTCTCCGACTTCGCCGAGATCACCCGGTCGACGCCCGAGAAGTCGCTGCTGCGCCCGCTGAGCAAGTCCGGTGGTCGAAATGCCCACGGCCGCATCACGACTCGTCACCGCGGTGGCGGGCACAAGCGGGCCTACCGCATCATCGACTTCCGTCGCCTCGACAAGGACGGCATCCCGGCCAAGGTCGCGCACATCGAGTACGACCCGAACCGGACCGCGAACATCGCGCTGCTGCACTTCGCCGACGGCGAGAAGCGCTACATCATCGCGCCCAAGGGCATCAGCCAGGGCACCCGGATCGAGTCCGGTCCCGGTGCGGACATCAAGCCCGGCAACAACCTGCCGCTGCGCTCGATCCCGACCGGTACCACCATCCACGCGGTGGAGCTGCGTCCCGGCGGCGGCGCCAAGCTGGCCCGTGCCGCGGGCATGAGCATCCAGCTGCTGGGTAAGGAAGGCGCCTACGCCGTCCTGCGCATGCCCTCCGGCGAGATCCGTCGCGTCGACGTGCGCTGCCGCGCCACCGTCGGCGAGGTCGGCAACGCCGAGCAGTCGAACATCAACTGGGGCAAGGCCGGTCGCATGCGCTGGAAGGGCCGCCGCCCCACGGTCCGTGGTGTCGTGATGAACCCCGTCGACCACCCGCACGGCGGTGGTGAGGGCAAGACCTCCGGTGGTCGCCACCCGGTCTCGCCGTGGGGTCAGCCGGAGGGCCGTACCCGTAAACCCAACCGTCCGAGCGACAAGCTCATCGTCCGCCGCCGCGGCAAGAAGCGTTAAGGAGGAGGTCAAGACATGCCTCGCAGCCTCAAGAAGGGCCCGTTCGTCGACGAACACCTCCTCAAGAAGGTGGACGTCCAGAACGAGAAGGGCACCAAGCAGGTCATCAAGACCTGGTCGCGTCGTTCGACCATCATTCCCGACTTCATCGGGCACACGTTCTCGGTCCACGACGGCCGCAAGCACGTGCCGGTGTTCGTCTCGGAGAACATGGTCGGGCACAAGCTCGGTGAGTTCGCGCCGACCAGGACGTTCAAGAGCCACGTCAAGGAAGATCGGAAGAGCAAGCGGCGATGAGCACTGATACTCAGATCACGACCGCGCGCGCGACCGCGAAATTCGTTCGCGTGACGCCGATGAAGGCTCGCCGCGTCGTGGACATGGTCCGCGGCAAGCGGGTCGAGGACGCGCTGAACATCCTGAAGTTCGCGCCGCAGGCCGCCAGCGAGCCGGTCGCCAAGGTCGTGGCCTCGGCGGCGGCCAACGCCCAGAACAACTTCGGCTTGAATCCGGACACCCTGGTGATCTCGACGGCCTACGTCGACGAGGGCGCCACCCTGAAGCGGTTCCAGCCGCGCGCGCAGGGCCGGGCGTTCCGGATCCGCAAGCGGACCAGCCATATCACCATCGAGGTCGAGAGCTTGCCTAACGCTGCCAGTGCCTCCTCACGTAATCGCCGGAAGGGAGGGGCGCAGTAAATGGGACAGAAGATCAATCCCCACGGCTTCCGCCTCGGTATCACCACCGACTGGAAGTCGCGTTGGTACGCGGACAAGCAGTACGCGGACTACGTGAAGGAAGACGTCGCGATCCGCAAGCTCCTCGCCACCGGCATGGAGCGGGCGGGCATCTCGAAGGTCGAGATCGAGCGCACCCGGGATCGCGTGCGGGTGGACATCCACACCGCGCGTCCGGGCATCGTGATCGGCCGTCGCGGCGCCGAGGCCGACCGCATCCGCGCCGAGCTGGAGAAGCTCACCAAGAAGCAGGTGCAGCTGAACATCCTCGAGGTCAAGAACCCCGAGAGCGATGCCCAGCTCGTCGCCCAGGGTGTGGCCGAGCAGCTGTCGAACCGCGTCGCGTTCCGGCGCGCCATGCGCAAGGCCATCCAGTCGGCCATGCGTTCGCCGAACGTCAAGGGCATCCGGGTGCAGTGCTCGGGCCGCCTCGGCGGTGCGGAGATGTCGCGCTCGGAGTTCTACCGCGAGGGGCGGGTGCCGCTGCACACGCTGCGCGCCGACATCGACTACGGCCTGTACGAGGCGAAGACCACCTTCGGCCGCATCGGCGTGAAGGTGTGGATCTACAAGGGCGACATCGTCGGTGGCAAGCGTGAGGTCACCGCGACCGCCGCGCCGTCCGGCGAGCGTCGCGAGCGTCGTGAGCGGCCGAGCCGTCCCCGCCGTTCGGGCTCGCAGGGCACCACGGCGACCAGCACCGAGGCCGGGCGTTCGGGTGCCGCCACCGCGGTGGCCGACGCTCCGGCAGAGACCCAGGAGGGCTGACCCATGCTGATGCCTCGCAAGGTCAAGCACCGCAAGCAGCATCACCCCGGCCGTTCCGGTATGGCCAAGGGCGGCACCTCGGTGTCGTTCGGCGAGTTCGGCATTCAGGCGTTGGAGCCGGGCTACGTCACCAACCGGCAGATCGAGTCGGCGCGTATCGCGATGACCCGCCACATCCGCCGTGGCGGCAAGATCTGGATCAACATCTACCCGGATCGGCCGCTCACCAAGAAGCCCGCCGAGACCCGTATGGGTTCGGGTAAGGGTTCGCCGGAGTGGTGGATCGCGAACGTCAAGCCCGGTCGCGTGATGTTCGAAATGTCGTACCCGAACGAGGAGACCGCGCGCGAGGCCCTGCGCCGCGCGATGCACAAGCTCCCGATGAAGTGCAGGATCGTGACGAGGGAGGAGCAGTTCTGATGGCTACCGGAACTCCGGCCGCAGACCTGCGCGAGCTCACCGAGGAGGAGCTCGTCGCCCGCCTGCGTGAATCGAAGGAAGAGCTGTTCAACCTGCGCTTCCAGATGGCGACGGGCCAGTTGCAGAACAACCGTCGCCTGCGTGTGGTCCGTCACGAGATCGCCCGTATCTACACGGTCATGCGTGAGCGCGAGCTCGGCCTGGCCTCGGCCCCGGCGGACAAGGGAGACGCGGCATGAGTGATGCCAAGGGTCCGGCCAAGACGCCGGCCAAGGAAATCGAGCGCGGCAGCCGCAAGGTGCGGATCGGCTACGTGGTCTCGGACAAGATGAACAAGACCATCGTGGTCGAGCTCGAGGACCGGGTGAAGCACCCGCTCTACGGCAAGATCATCCGCACCACCTCCAAGGTGAAGGCCCACGACGAGAACGAGATCGCCGGCGTCGGCGACCGCGTCCAACTCATGGAGACCCGCCCCCTGTCCGCCACCAAGCGCTGGCGACTGGTGGAGGTCCTGGAGAAGGCCAAGTAGGCAGTTCTCCGAGGCTCGAAACACGAAGGCCCGCTTCCCTTTCGGGGGAGCGGGCCTTCGTCGTCGAGCTGCCGGTCGTCGCTCAGTTCAGAGCCTTGTCGATCAGGTCGTGGGTCAGTTCGCCATTCGCCAGCATGTCCATCGGCGTCCTTCCGCCCAAATCAGAGTTGGCGGACGCCCACCATTCACCCGTTTCCCAAGGGTGTCCCTTGGCATCCAATGCCTCATTGGCGTAGGCGGCCAGTTCGATTATCCTTCCCTCGGTCCTGTCCAGCTGGAAGGTGGGGAATCGATAAGTATTCCCAACTGGGAATCCTAAAAGTCGGCCCCGCGCGCGATGGTAGCGGACCGCGCTGCTGCGTCGTTTCGCCGTGGCGCTGGGATCGATGATCAGTCCGACCTCCGCAGTATTCAGATATTCGAACCGAGAAAGAATTTCTCGCTTTTCGGGTGATAAAGGGTTTTCGGAAGGAATATACGACGCCGACCACAGTGCCTGTTCCGACCATCCCGGTGGACATCCCATGCGACTGGGCGGCTGGCCGACGCGCTCCAGACCCTCGGTGATCAGGTCCACCGTGTCGGTTCGCCACGTCGACCGCGGGTCGAGTCGGGCTACCAGGTACGCAAGGACGGCCAGCGATGCGTATATGCGCGCGCGAGAACGAGCTCCGCTCGCGTGGGCGAGATCGCCGATTCCATCCAGGCGACCGAGCTGTTTCTCGATATTCCTGTTCCACAGACGTGCGTGGTGAGCGCACGTATTGCGTATCGAATTGAGGTGTGCGACCCACGATACCAATGCGGCGCCATCGCCTTCGAGCCTGTCGGTCCAGATACCGAAGTCGGAGGCAATCGAATTCCGTTGAGGCTGCTTCAATCCCGCCAATAGAACCGAGATATTACCGAAGGTGAGAATTTCCGTGAGTGCCCAGATCGGCAGCGGCAGACCGTACTTCGCCTTGAAGTGCCTCACGAAGTCTTCGTTCGAACGTTTCTCCTCGGCGAGCACAATGCGAGTCCATTCCGCGTGCTTGCTGTCCAACCATTGGGCTCGGCTCGAAACCGGGTTTCGCTCGTCCATGAGAGTGAAGCTGGGATCGAGTGCGGACGGATCGAGGTGAGCGAAGGCATGACTCGCTCCGAGGACGTGTCCGAGTCGCATCCGCAAGGCGACCTCGACCCGTTCGATTCCGTCGAGAACGTGCAGGCGTAGCCGTCGATCGAACTCGTAGAGTTCGACCACGCGGTCCAGGGTCGTACCTCGAACGAAATCCTCGCCGATCTCGGGCCTTTCCGGTCGTTCGGCGCCCGCCGGTTCGTCGACCCGGCGACGGTAGATGTACCAGTAGCCACTCAGGCGGTAGTAGCTGATTCGCCCCAGGGTCCGCATTGCCGCATCCTCGTCGGCGATCACCATGCCGCGCTCGCGGAGCAGCGTGACCTGCTCCGCTAGTGTCTTGAACGGCTTGTCGTACGTTGTCGTGCGAGGCGTATCGGTGAAACCGGTGCGCGCGCCGAGTGGAGAGTTGCTCATCGATACCCTTTGCTACGATGAGAAGACATGGCCGATCGTCCACTCCCGCTCCAGGGAGGGGCGATCGGTTCTCTTGTTGGTGAGGTTCAGGTTCGCGGGTTGGCCGACGAGGAACTCTCCCTCAGTTCACGAAGCGTCTTGCCCGATCGAACGTGAACCCAGTTGTGCCAGCCGTCGACTTCAGTTCCCACCAGCGTTTTGAGAGCGGGCGAGGGTGCGCTGTAGACGCCTTCGGACGTTTGCAGCATCCCTTCCGAGGTCACGATGGCAGTGAAGACCTGTCCCTTTCGTACGCGTTCGTGACGGAGTTCGTCGCCCGCCTCCAGCAGCCCTGCCGCCAGCAAAGGGGCAAGGCGTCCGGTTCTCGACTTCGACAGTTTGAAGGTTTCCGGGCGTGCTGGGGGGTCCCCGAGCAGTAACCGCCGCAGTACATCGTTGGGTTGCTCGAAGCCCTGTCGGTGCTGCACGAGGGCATCGAAGACCTCCTCGTCCACGCTGATCTGGTGCTCCACCTGCCCATCTCCTTCACTGGGGGAATCTTGCTCTTGAAGACTACAACGTTCTCGAAGTAAAAGCGAACACCGGCGAGTCGAGCGACGCCGACTGGCGGGTCGCCCCCTCGATTCGCTACCGTAGGCGGGCTATGAATGGGGCAGTGACGGCTTCTCCCGCGGCCTGGCGGGTGGATGATGGGGCGGCGGTTTCGTTTCGGGACGCGACGGTGGCGTGGGCGTTGGCCGCGCACGGGGTGCTCGTCGAAACCGCAAAGGGTTACGGGCATTTCGTGACCATCAACGATCTCGGCGCGCAGGTGCAGGAGATGTCGGGGGTGCGGACCGGGGCGCCTACGCGGACATGGGTGGACGCCGTGTTGCGGAAGGTCGCGCGGCGGTGCCATGCGGCGGGGGAGCCGCCGTTGACGGCATTGTGCGTGCGGCCCAATCACACCGTCACCGATAGTTATCGGTATGTGCTCGAGTTGGCGGGGCTGCCGGTGCCGGAGGACATCGAACTGCATGCCGCGTACGCGCGGTGGCAGTGCTATGCGGCACACGGGACCGATGTGCCCGTTGGGGTTCCGCCGCTGACGCCCAAGGTCGCGGCCAAGCGTGGGTTGAGCGTCGAGCGCGCGGAGCCGAAGGCCGAACCGGCTCGGGCGCGGATGTGCGGTGAGTGTTTCGTGCAGCTGCCCGCTAGCGGAATCTGCGGGTTCTGCAACCCATCTCGGTAGGCCCTTCGCTTCGCTCAGGGACAAGAGGTGGTTGCTCAGGGCCAAGAGGTGGTTCCCCTGGGCCAAGAAGTAGCTGCTCTGGGACAAAGGGATCGTCCGCTAGACTGCGCCGAGTTCTTTCCGAGTTGTGCGCTTTCTGAATACCTGTGACCCCGATACGAAACGGATGGCGATGGTATGGCGGATGAAACAGTGCTCGTGACCGGTGGGACCGGCTTTCTGGCCACCCGGTGTATCGCCCAGGCGCTCGGCGCGGGGTATCGCGTGCGGACGACCGCGCGGGACAATGCTGCGGCGCAACGGATTCGGGAACAGGTGGGGGCCGCGGGGGCCGCCGACCCGTACGCGGTCGAGGTCGTTCCGGCCGATCTGACCGGGGACGGGGGCTGGGCCGAGGCCGTCGACGGGTGCGACTACGTCCTGCACGTCGCCTCGCCGGTGCCCGCGGGCCAGGTGGCCGACGAGAACGAGGTGCTCGTCCCCGCGCGCGACGGCACCCTGCGTGTGCTGCGCGCGGCCCGCGCCGCCGGGGTCCGCCGCGTCGTGGTCACCTCCTCCTTCGGCGCCATCGCCTACGGCCATCCGGACACGAAACGCCCCTTCACCGAGGAGCAGTGGACGAATACCGACGAGCCGGCGCTCGCCCCGTTCGTCCGGTCCAAGACCCTCGCCGAGCGCGCCGCCTGGGATTTCGTCGCCCGCGAGGGCGGTCTCGAACTGTCGGTGATCAATCCGGTCGGCATCTTCGGACCCGTTCTGGGACCGCGCTTTTCGACGACCATCCCGCTCATCCTGAAACTGCTCGACGGCACCGCGCCCGCCCTGCTGCCGCTCACCTTCGCCGTGGTCGACGTGCGCGACGTCGCCGATCTGCACCTGCGTGCCATGACCCATCCGGCCGCCGCGGGCGAACGCTTCATCGCCGCCGCGGGGGACGTCATCGCCATGCCCGATATCGCCGCGCTGCTGCGCGACCGGCTCGGCCCCGACGCCGACCGCGTCCCCACCAAACAGCTGCCGCTGTGGATGGTCAAGGCCGCTGCCAAGATGGTCCCCGGCATGGCCGAACTCGGTCCGAACCTGGGCCGGGTCCGCCGCGCGAGCAATGTCAAGGCACGCGAAACCCTCGGCTGGACACCGCGTTCCACCGAGGACACCCTGCTCGACACCGCCCGCAGCCTGTTCGCCCACGACCTGGTGCACGCCGCCGCGGTCGCCCGATAATTCCGTGGCGCGCCGACGGCGCACCTGTCAGGCTCGATGGAATGCGGTCGTACCGAGAGGTTTTGAGCGCCGCGGCGGTGCGCAACGTGCTGCTGCTGGGCGTGCTCGTGCGCATCCCGTTCTTCGCCGCCACCGTCCTGCTGGCCCTGCACGTCGTGCAGACACTGCACGGCTCCTACGCGCAGGCGGGCGCGCTCGCCACGGTCGTGACCCTGTGCACGGCCGCGAGCGGTCCGTGGCGGGGACGGATGCTGGATCGCCTGGGCCTGCGCCGTACCCTCGCGCCCTCGCTCGTCGTCGGCGCGGTCTGCTGGTCGATCGCCCCGTTCGTCTCCTATGTCCCGTTGCTCGTATTGGCCGCCGCGGCAGGGCTTTTCGACATCCCCGTCTTCGGGGTGGTGCGGCAGGCCGTGATCGCGGCGACCACCGAACGCACCCGGCAGGCCGCGCTGGCCCTGGAGTCGGTGTCGGTGGAGGCGGCGTTCATGATCGGGCCCGTCATCAGCGTCGCGGCGACCACGGTCGGCTCGACCGGGACGGTGCTGTTCGGCGTGGAGTGGTCGATGATTCTCGCGGGCGCGCTGATGTGGTGGTGGAATCCGCCGCTGCGCGGCGAATCCGGCGACGGATCGTCGGTGGTGCTCCGGCGGCACTGGTTCCGCGTCGAATTCGTCGCCGTCTGCCTGGGCGCGACCGCGGCGGTGGCCGTGCTCGCCGCCGCCGAACTCACCTTCGTCTCCGCGATCCGGGAATTCGGGGCGCAGCGGTGGCTGGGCGTGGTGATGGCGGTGTGGGGATTCGGTTCGCTGGTGGGCGGTTTGGTGTACGGCGCGATGCGGCGGTCGATCTCGACGTTCCTGCTGCTGGCCGGGCTCGGCGCGGTGACGCTGCCGATGGCCCTCGCGAACGGTCCGTTCCCGCTGGCCGTCGCCGGGCTGGTGGCCGGACTGCTGTGCGCCCCAACGATTACCGCCTCCGTCGACCAGCTCAGCCGGATCGTGCCCGAGGGCGGGCGCGGCGAGGCGATCGGATGGCACGGGGCGGCGATGACGCTGGGCACCGGCATCGGCAGCAGCATGGCCGGGTTGGCGATCGACGCCGGGGGTTCGGCGGCGGGATTCGGGGCGGCGGGCGTGCTCGGCCTCGGCGCGGGCGCCGGATTGGCGATGGTGGCGGGTCTGGGCGCGCGGCCGTCGGCGCGGGAGTACGCTCCGGTGCGCTGAATTTCGCCAGGCGTTTTGTTTCGTGTGAGAATTTCGCCGGTCGGGAGTCCGAACTTTCGGCGCGTCGAATGCGCATACCGGTAGCACGATGCGACCCGGTGGAATACGCTTCGCGCGGAGAAACCGCCTATTGGAGGGATATTGACCACCACCCCGAGCACGCTGGAGCGCGGCGACGGGGGAACCGATGGCCGGCGACCGGTGCCCCTGACACAGCTCATCCACCTCATGTCCGAGTACGAGCGGCTGGGCGCACATCGGCAGACGTTCCAGCCCGCTCCCATCAGCAACGACACGGTCGTGCGCGGCTGTGCGCTGGTGGCGGGCGGGCTGCTCGTCGTAGGCGTCATCTGCGCGACGGCGGGCTCCCTCGTCGGCAGTGCGGCGGTCGCCGTGCTGGCCCTGGTGCCGCTGTCGGCCCTCGGCCTGCGCGGCCAGCACAACAGACGCCGCCGCGGCGCCCGGCTGGACCTGTTCGACCACGGCATGACCGTGTACTTCTCGGGCCAGGAGATCGTCGCGTTCCGTTGGGAGACCGTCCAGATCCGGCAGCTGGTGATCCCCTTCCGCCCCGCCGACGCCGCGGCCACCGATTATTCGTTCACCGTCACCGGACCGGGCGGGGCGCACGCCGAATTCGACGAACAGCTGTTCGCGAACGCGCGGGAATGGGGTCCGCACATCCAATCGGCCGTCACCGCAACGCAATTGCCGCGCGTGGTCGCCGTCATCGACGCGGGCCGCACAGTCGATTTCGGGGATATCACGGTGAGCCTGGACGACATCGCTTACCAGGGCGTCGCCTACGCGTGGGAACGGGTGCAGACCATCGACGCCCGCGACGGCATGGTCCGTCTCAAATGCGACGGCCACTGGATCTCGCTGGCCCCGGTCGGCACGATCCCCAACTTCTACATCTTCAACGAGGTCGCCGAACGTCTGCGGATGGCCGCCGCCACCGACCGGATCGCCCTCGAGCCCGCCCCGGCCGAGGCCGACCAGGACACCGACGAGGACGAGAACCTCAGCGCCTGAGGCGTTTTGGACAACCGCGGGAGGACCCGATGGCCGACGTCAGCGACGAGATGATGCGCACGCGGATCGCGCAGGCCGCGCCGTACACCCTCGTGCTGCTGCGGAAGGCGCCGGATTTCGATGCGCAACAGGCGTTTCCGATCATCTGGGAGCACGGCCGCCGCAATATGTCGCTGCAACTGGATGGCATCATGCCGATCATCTGCCCGATCCGCGACGATTCGTCCATGGCCGGGGCGGCGATCCTGACCGTCGGCCTCGACCGCGCCCGCGAACTCCTGGACGCCGACCCGGGCGTGCGGGCGGGCATCTTCACCTACGAACTGCACGCCTGCACCAGCTTTCCCGGCTCGGTCCTCCCGCCGCCCGCGACCCCGGAACCCGAGTTCCCGCGCTGACTCAGGGTGGGCCGCTAACTCACCCCCACGGGCGCTTCGAGGGTGGCGGCGATGGCGTCCGCGAGTTCGGTGCCCTTGATCTCGAAGTGGCGGGCGAAGTAGGTGAGGTGCTCGCCGTGTTCGTGGAAGTGGTGGGGGGTGAGCACGGCCGAGAACACCGGGACATCGGTGTCGAGTTGGACGCGCATGAGCGCGTCCACGACCGTCGAGGCGACGAAGTCGTGGCGGTAGATGCCGCCGTCGACCACCAGGGCGCAGCCGGCGAGGGCGGCGTACCGCCCGCTGGTCGCCAATCGCTTGATCCGCAACGGGATTTCGAAGGCGCCGGGCACCTCGATCACCTCGACCTCGGGGTAGCCGTGCTCGGCGAGCCGGGCCTGGGCGGCGGCGACGGCCTTGTCGACGATGTCGGCGTGCCAGCGCGCGGCGACGAGGGCGATGCGGTGGGACGTGGGTGACATAGTTCCTCCATGTTCGCGGTGTCACCCAGGGCAACGCGAACGCCGAGCGGCCGCGCACGACCGCCCCGGTCCCGCGTTCTCTTCCATCCGGACTGTGACCGTCGGCTCCGGATTCGCACCGGAATCTGCTCGACCCACGACCTCGCGGCCGTGGCGCTCGCGGGCTCGGACACCCGGACCTGCCCGAATGCCATCACCGCCGGTGGGGAATTCCACCCCGCCCTGAGAACGTGTACGCAGCGGACCTTAACAACGCCCGCGGCCGACAGGCAATGAATTCGCGCACCCGCGAGCGAAATCACCGTCACACGAAGGCGACGGTGATCACCTTCCCGGTGCCCGACAGCACGCCCGCGCCGAGGCAGCCGCCGATCATCTCCGGCGTCAGCACGTTGTAGTCCGCCACGATCCGCACCCGGCGTCCGGCCCCCAGCCCGTCGATGACGTCCAGTTCGCCGACGGTCGGCTGCACGATCCCCACCGGCCACTCCCCGCGCACGGTACTGGTCTCCCCGTCCGACCAGTAGATGGTGAACGTCAGCGGACCCTCCGCGGGCCGCAGGCAACTCGACACCGACTCGTGCACCCCCGCCACCGTGGCCCCGCCGATCCCGTCGAGCCCCACGCAGTCCCGCAGCACCCCCGCCGTGGTGAAGGTGACCTGTCGCGGAATCATATTGATCGGCTGGTCCACCGCCCAGGTGAGATCGCCGTTGCCGCACCCGCTGCCCCCGCTCGGCTCCGCCTGCGCCACACCGCCGAACGGCGCGACGGCGAGTACGCAAAACACCACTCCGGCACAGATTTTCGCCCGCGTGAACATGCGAATCCTCCCTCACGGCCCTCGGACGAAAGCCTAGCGGTCGAGCCGAGGATTATCGAAAACCGCTGCGGCGCAATGTCTTGCTAGCAATGGCAAGGTCGTGCCAGGACTGGCGGTGGCCCGTGTCACGCCCGCACAGGATTAGCGTCGTGCCCGCCGGTTATCCAGGGGACGAGTTCTAGGAGGTCGTCATGCCCATCAATTTCCGTCAACGTAAATCCTTCGGGCCGCTGAAGTTCAACTTCACGCGGTCGGGTCTGTCCTCGTGGGGCATCAAGATCGGGCCGTGGTCGTGGAATTCGCGCAGCCGGAAGAACAGCGTCGATCTGCCGGGGCCGTTGAGCTGGCGGCAGCGCTGAATCCGGCGGCCTTGACCTGAACTTCGGTTCAGGTAGCAGGCTGGCCGCATGACAACGTTCAGCACCGCCGTCGGTTCCTGGGTCGAGCGGGAAGCCCATCCGCTGCGCACGCTCGACCCGGCGGCGGCGCTCACCGATCTGGAACCGTTCGGCGAGATGGTGGGGGAGGCGAGCGTGGTGGCGCTCGGCGCCGCGACGCGGGATACGCGCGAGTTGTCCGCCGTGGCGCATCGGCTCGTCCGATATCTGGTGGAGCGCAAGGGTTTCCGTGCCGTCGTCTTCGAGGGCGACGACGCCGTCAGCGCCGCGGCCGACGCGTATGTGCGCGACGGGAGCGGCGACCCGCGCGCCTTGCTGGCGCACGCGCGGAGCTTCTGGCGCACGGAGGAGCTTCTCGAGGTCCTCGTCCGGCTGCGGGACCACAATCGGCGACATCCGGCGGATCCCGTGCGGATCGCCCACCCGGAGCCCGATCGGTACGTCGGGCCGGGGACGGGCGGGCTTGAGGAGATCGAACGGATGTTGGCGGACAACGTCATCCGGTGGCACGAGAACACCGGGGACAAGATCGTCTACTGGGGTGGGACGGCGCACACGGCCGCCGCGGCGGCGCGCACCGTACGTTTCGCGGGTCGGTGGGTGACGCACCGCAACGCGGGCGGGTATCTGCGGCGGCATTTCGGGCCGGGCTACCTCTCGGTGGGGCTCACCTTCGACCACGGGACCTCCATGGCCTACGAATTCCCCTCGCCGCCAGCGGATTTCGCCGAAGCCGCGCTCGGCGGGGCCGACGCCTTCCTGCTGGATCTGCGCGCGGCCGGCGACGACGTGCGGCCCTGGCTGGATCGACCGGCGAAGACCCGGCTCATCGGTCCCGAATACGATCCGGCCGACGACGCCGCGTACCACCTGTCCGGCGGCACGGTCGCCGAATGGTTCGACGTGGTCGTGCACAACCAACTGGTAACGCCCGCGCGACTTCTCGGTTCCTGAGGTCGTTCGATCCTTACCATTGGGGACGCTGAGCAAGACATCTGTGTGGTTCCACCCGATCCGGGTCCCGTCGACCCGGCCTGCCGCGGAGGTGTGTCATGTCGGTTCCCGATTTTCTCGCAGCGAAGATCAGCCACGGATTCGATCATCTGGATGTGGACGGCGACGGTCGGCTGACCGAGCACGACCACGTCCTCTACGGCCGGCGCGCCGCCGCCGGGCTGGGGCATCCGCCCGGCTCCGACGCCGAACGCAGCATCATCGATGCGTACGTGGCGATCTGGCGCGACCTGCACCTGCCCCACATTCCCGACGGCGGCACCGCGATCACCAAGGAGCAGTTCGTCACCTCCACCCGCGGCCTCGCCGACGACCCGGCCGCCGCCGACGCCACCGTGGGCGCCCTGGCCGACGCCTTCCTCGCCATCGCCGACACCGATGCCGACGGCACCGTGGACCCCGCCGAATTCCTGGCCTTCCAACGCGGCCACTTCCCCAACCTCAGCGAAGCCGAGATCCACGAGGCGTTCACCCACCTCGACACCGACGGGGACGGCCGCCTGTCCCCGGAGGAGTTCCGCCGAGCGGTGATCGACTACTGGTCCAACCCCGACCCCGACGCCCCGGGCAATTGGTGGATGGGGCGCCCGAATTTCGGGCTGGGCTGAACGGCCGCCGGGCGGCGAATCTCGCGGGCGCGCTGGAGGATTGGCGCGCCTGCGTCGAAAGATGCTATCCGGAAGAATCTTTGGTTGACTCGACCGGGTGAAGATCAAATATCTCGCCGGATCGGCGCTTTTCGCCGCGGCACTCACCATGGCGGGCGGCGCGGTCGCGGGCGCGGCTCCCGCGCAGGCCGTGGACGACGACACCGTGTACTTCAGCTACGCCGGTTCGAACTGTTCGATACACGCCAATGGCGATGTGGGGTGCGATATCCCCGGTGGCACCAATTTGTACGGGATCCAGGTGAACGACCTCGCGATCGATCTGCCGTTCCTGCCCGCGCACCCCACGTTCGGCCTCACCGGCCCTCACGGAATCGCTGGCAGCCCACAGATTTCGGGCACCCTCACCAATGGCGGGGCCAGTTGCACCGGCGGCGGTCGGGGCGCGTTGTACTGCACCTCGAAGGGGCACAGCTTCAGCTTCGGCTGGTCGGGAACCACCGTCAGCTGACGGCTCGCGCTCGCGGCATCACTGGCCGGTGCCGATCAGGCGGGTGGCCGCGTCGCGGATCACTGGCCGGTGCCGATCAAGCGAGCCGCCGCGTCACGGATTACCGGCCGGTGCCGATCAGACGGGCCGCCGCGTCGCGGATCACCGCCGCGGCCTGGGAGTGGGTGCTGATCTCGGGCACCTGCACCAGCCACCAGGTCGCTCCGGCGGCGCGGTACTCCTCCGGGTCGCGGTCGGCGGTGCCCGCGACCGCGACCTCGAAACCGTCGAGGCCGCTACGGAATTCGCCGATGATGTCGAGCATCGCGGCCAGATCGGCGGGTGACGCCTCCGGGCAGCACCCGTCGAATCGGGCCGCCCGCCGCAGCGGCGCGCGGTGCAGCGACTGCGTCGCCACCCAGATCGGAATGCGCGGAACCTGTACCGGGCGGGGCAGGAAACTCAACCCGTCCACCCGGAAGTGCGGACCGCGGTGCTCGACCACCCCGCCCTGCCACAGGGCGGTGATCACCTCGAGGCTCTCGTCGAGCAGCCGCGCCCGCGCCCGCGGGTCGGCCTCCTCGCCCAGCGCGGTGAGCTCACCGCCGTTGTTCGACCCCAACCCGACGCCGAGCACGAAGCGTCCCCCACCGAGTTGGTCCAGGGCCACGGATTGCCGTGCCACCTCGTGCGGCCGCCGCCGCGACAACGGCGTCACGCGCGGCCCGAACCGCACCGTGCGGGTCGCGGCCGCGATCGCCGCCGAGGCGATCCACGCATCGCACACCGGCAACCCCGGATGCTGCGGCCGGACCACGTGGTCCCAGACGAAGACCCCGTCGAAACCCGCCGACTCGGCCGTGGCCGCGAGATCGGCCAGCACCCGCGGATCGGCCAGTTCCCCGAACGGCGGCAGATACACCCCTAGGCGCATCGGCCCAGCGTAGAGCGCCGACCGGCGTCGAATCGGCCGACACTCCGGTACCTGGCGGCACGCTCGGCCGAACCCGTTGCGGGCGAGACGGATTCGTCCGGATTTCGACATCGTCGGCGCGGCGGCGGGGAGGATGGGGGCTGTGCCCGATATCTCCGCGGCGACCGACGAGGTCGAACCCTCCGAGCGGGAGGGCTATTGGCATCACGTCCTCGGTGACACCTTCGCGCCGGTGAACCTGGAGGGCTGGGATCTTTCCCCGGACCCGATGGCGCGGCTGACGGGGACGGTCCGCGGCCGGATGCTGTTCGCCGAGCTGACCGCGAGCCCGCACATCCATCGGCGGACGCGGCGGTGCATCCGGCGATCGGACGCGGCGTACTTCCAGATCGCCGTCCTGACCGAGGGTGCCGCGTCCCTGGAGCAGGACGGTCGGATCGCCGAGCTGACGCCGGGCGATTTCGTCGTCTACGAGAACTCGCGGCCGTTCACCTGGACGTTCTCCCGCCCGTGGTCGGTATCTGTGCTGTCGGTGCCCTCGGAGGTGGTACCGCTCGGCGAGGCCGAGCGCCGCGGCGTCAGCGGGCGGGTGCTGTCCGGGCGGCACGGATTGTCCGGAGTGGTCGGCAGATTCGTGCTCGACCTCGTCCGGCACGGTGCCGACGTGCCGGAGTCCCGGTCCGAGGAGATCCTGGCCCGCACCACCGATCTGGCGGTGTGCCTGCTCGCCGAACCCGGCGAGGTCCGGCACGCCGACGCCGCGCAGCGGAGTCTGACGACGCGCGTCAAAGCCCATATCGAGCAACATCTTTCGGACCCGGCGTTGTCGCCCAACGACATCGCCGCGGCGGCGCACATCTCGACGCGATACCTGCACAAGCTGTTCCAGGCGGAGAACGAGTCGGTCGCGCTGTACATTCGCCGTCGCCGTCTGACGCGGGTGCGCGCCGAACTGCTCGAACGCCGGTGGGCGCACCTGAGCATCGCGACGCTCGCGCATCGCAACGGCTTCGGCGATATCAGCGGATTCCATCGGGTCTTCCGCGCGACCTACGGAATCAGCCCCGGCGAACTGCGGCGCGGGCACGCCCGCCGCCCGGAAGGCGATGATGCGCTCTCGTCCCCATCGAGTGCGCGGACGTCCGCGCCGGAACCACCCCTGATCACCGACGATGTGACCGGCAGTTCCGGGTGCGCGAATCCCGCCGCCCTGCCGACGAGGAGGTTGCCATGAGCAAACCGACGATCGTGCTCGTCCACGGTGGCTTCGTGGACGGCGCCGGGTGGCGCGGCGTCTACGACGAACTCACCCGCGACGGCTTCAACGTGCGCGTGGTCCAGAACGCCACCACATCCCTCGCCGACGACGCCGCGACCACCCGTCGGATCCTCGACGGCGTCGACGGCGACGCGGTCCTCGTCGGACACTCCTACGGCGGCGCGGTCATCACCGAATCCGGCACCCACCCCAAGGTCGGTGCCCTGGTGTACATCACCGCCTTCGCCCCCGACAAGGACGAATCGGTGAACAGCCTCCTCGCCACCTTCCCGCAGGACGGCCCGCAGCCCCCGATCCTGCCGCCCGTCGACGGCTACCTGTTCCTGGACCGAACCAAGTTCCACGACTCCTTCGCGGGTGACCTCACCGCGCAGGACGCCGCGTTCCTGGCCGACGCCCAGGTCCCGTGGGGCCTCGACGCGCTCGGCGGAGCGATCACCGACCCCGCCTGGCGCGGCAAGCCCAGCTGGTACCTGCACGTCACCGAGGACAGGATGATCCCGCCCGCCGCCCAACTGTCGATGACCGAACGCATCGGCGCCACCATCACCGAAACCCCCGGCAGCCACGCCATCTACGTCTCCCGCCCGGACGTCGTCGCGAACCTTATCCGCACCGCCGCCGCCGCGGTCTGATCGCGGCCGCGCCCCGCCGGGTCGCTCGCTCAGCCCGAAATGGCGTACGGGCGGCGGATTTTGCGGGCCGCGTCGAGGATGCCGAGGATTCGCGAGCCGGGGAGGCCGATGTTGGCGCCGATGGCTACGGGGGTCCAGGATTCGTCGGCGAGGGTGAGGATTTCGGCGAGCTGTTCGACGGGGAGTTTGGACAGGCCGCGTTCGGAGATCTCGCGGGCCACGGCCCATACCTCCACGTCGTCGATTTCGGCGGCGTAGTCGGTGTCGTCCTCGGTCGGAGGTTCGGGGTCGATCTCGTCGTCGGGGTTCACGGCGACGGGGGCGGGGGCCGCGACGGGGTAGGCGCGGCGGGGCGAGGGCGGGTCGAGGGGGGCGTCGTCGAGGACGAGCTGGGTTGCACGGTCGATCGCCTCGTGGGTGCGGGACCTGCCCGTCTCGGGTTCCGGGGCGGGGAGGGGGCGCCGGGTGTAAGGATGTTCGGCCCCGGCTGTTCGCTTACTCGTGGGTCGATTCTCCTTGGGCGCCCGGTCTTTTCCCGTGCTGCCCGGAGGGGGTGTCGTATCGTTCTCGTCCGGCCGGTCCGAATCGTCGCGCTCGGAAATCTGTTCGGCCGCAGCGTGATTCGGTGCCACGTCCCCGCCCGGCTCGGTACCGAGGGGGTACAGCACCGGGTGCCCGTTGTGCGAGCCGTTTCTCGCGGGAGCCGGGTCTTGGCCGTTCGGAATTCGGTGGCCGTTGCGGACGACGGGCTCGCTCGGCTCCGACGGGTGCGTATGACCGTTACGGCCGTGCGACGCGGCCGAATTCGGCTCCGCCCCGGCGACCGCCGTCCGAATCTCGGTATGCGCGTGACCGTTCCGCCCCGTCGTCTCGGTGGCTTCCCGATGCTCCGGGTTGTACTCGACCACGGGCTCGGGCGCGCGATACCGCCCCGAGAAGACGTCCGCGTACCCCTCCCCGAGCTCGCGGCCGCCGGTGGCGTATCCCGACGTGAGGGCGAGCCCGGCCGAGCCGAATCCGTCCGCCACATCCGCCCGTTCACTGGTGACGACCGTCGACTCCGCGTCCCGATCCTCGAGGGGCACCGCGTCGATCAACTGCGCGTACCGTGCCGACACCCACGCGTGCAGCCAGATCACCACGCCCACCATCACGGGAGCGACGGCGGCCTCCGCGGCACGAGCGGGTGCATGCGAGACCAGATGCGGCCCCGCGTTCAACGCGATGGTGACGCCGAGCAGGGCCGCCTCCAAGAAAACCACCTTGCCCCGGGCGATTTCGCGTCCCCAGCGGGCGGCCGTCGTGGCCACGACCATGATGGTGATGATCGGGATCGAGATCATCGCCTCGAAGCCGTAGCTGAGCCAGTACAGCGGGTCGCGCATATCGCCGCTGGGCACGAGGTTGTGCTGCACGTTCACCCCGGCCCACAGCATCCCGAGCACGACCACGCCGATCAGGGCGCGCGAGGACCACTCGGCGCGGCGATACAGCTGGGCCAGACGCGCGTCCGGGCTCGACACGCGACGGCGGGCCGCCAGCGCGCGACGATGCCAGCGCAGGTCGGCGTCCTCGGCGCGGCGGACCGACAGCGCGACGCGCCGGTCCCGCTTCTCGGCGGTCAGCTCGGCCGCGACGGCCCGGCGGCGCTGGCGGCGGCGCTGGGCCCGAATCCATTCGGCCAGTTCGCGTTCCGCGGCGAGTTCCGCCTCGGACAGCTCGTCGAACAGCGCGGGGTCGCTCTGCAGCGGCAGTTTGCCGCGCGCGGTCGCCACGCGCTGCGCCAACGCCGCGATCTCGGAAGTGCCGGACTCGTCTTTCATGGCCTCGCTCCGCTCGGCGGGGTGGTGTGCGTTTCCGCGTGGTGCAATGCCTGAGGGCGATCACTCGAACGTATGTGTGATCGAGGTGAGAGTAATCCGTGACCTGTCCGTGGTCAATGCTCGATCCGAACACCAGTTCGGTGACGCGCCCGAAAACGCCCCGCTACCGGCGACTTTCGGGATCAGCGAAATGCGACATGCCACGCCAGCGCGGCGGCCACCGCGCCGGCGCCGTTGAGCGACCAGTGCAGCGCGATCGGCGCGAGCAGACTGCCGCTGCGACGCCGCAACCAGGTGAACACGGCCCCCGCCGCGGCCGTCGCGACCACGGCGAGGCCGATGCCCGCGACCTGCCCGGCCACCCCGCCGCCGAGAATGCCGCTCAATCCGCGATTGCCGCTGGTCAAACCGAGCGACGAGGCGATGTGCCAGAGCCCGAAAAGCAGTGAACCAGCGGCGAATACGCCCCGCACCCCCGACGCGCGGTCGAGCGCGCCGTGCAACACGCCGCGAAACGCCAATTCCTCCGGAATGGCGGTCTGCAACGGAATGACGATCATCGAGGCGACCAGCGCGCCCGACACCGTGGCATATCGATCGGCCAGAAAGAACGGCCGCGTGATCGGCAGCAGCGCGCCGATACCGACGGCCGCCAGCACGATGCCGACCGAGCCGAGCGCGTACACCGTCCCGCGCCGCCAGTGCCGTGGCGAGAGTCCGAGTTCGGCCCAGCCGAGTCCGCGTCGCCGCATCAGAGCCACCAGCGCGATCGCCGCGAGCGGAACGGTGACGACGTTCGCCCACGCCGAGGTGAAGTGCGCGATCAGATTCGTCCCGGCCAGCACGACGACAACGACGGCCACGTCGAGCCAGGCGTGCAGGCGTCGGGGCGGGTCGGCGTTATCGGTTCGAGACATCGCGGCAAGTCTACGTTCATCCGCTCGGGGCGCCGCGGGCATGTCCGGCCGAATTACCCCTTGCTCTATATGTATACGTCTACGTATAGTCGGCGCAGGGCGCGACGGCCGTCGAGCCCGACGCGCGGACCCGGGTGCGTCACAGGAGTCAATCCGCGAATGGAGAAGTCATGACCACCGAATCGGAACCCGCGAACGTGCTCGAGGACGCGTTGCGCGAGATCGTCGTCAAGGACGGCCCCAACGGCCTGCGCGGCAAACGCTTCACGGGCCGCTTCCTGGCCCGCACGCGCGACTGCACCAAGGTCGGGATCGAGAGTCACGAGGTCTACCGCAGCCGCACCGGCAAGTTCGTCGTGCAGCGCCACATGGCGGAATGGGCCGAGTTCCCGAACCGCAAAATTGTTGTGGCGGACCTGGGTTCGAGCTGGAAGAATTGGCGCAACTTGTTCGGCCTCGGGCCCGAGGAGCCGGACTGGGGGGACTACTCCGTCGAGATCGTCGACTCGATCGACGAACTGCGCGAGCACATCCCGGCGAAACTGCATCGCCGGGTCGTCGCCGCGGTGGAGACCCCGTACACCGAGGATCTGAACATCTGACACCCGGTCGACGGGAAAGGAACTTTCGACATGTTCGCACGGTTGGGCCGCTTGGTCGTCCGCCATCCGTGGAAGACCATCGGTCTGTGGGTGCTGATCGTCATCGCCGTGGTCGCCACGGCGCCGAAGCTCACCTCCACCACCGACCAATCCGACTTCCTGCCTTCGCATTACGAGTCGATCCAGGCGGCGCAGCTCCAGGAGAAGGCGTTCCCGCAGGTGTCCGCGCCCGCGGCGATCATCGTCTTCGAACGGTCCGACGGCGCGCCGCTCACCGACGCCGACGCCGCGACCGTCGCGGCCGTCACCACCCAGTTGAGCGATGCCCACCTGGCCGACGTCACCGCGATCCAGGCGACGCCGCCGTCGGAGAACCGCCTGATCCAGATCGCCGCGGTGCAGATGACGAAGGTCACCAGCGCCGGGGACACGCGCCAGGCCGACGCGGTCAAGGCGTTGCGAAAAGCCTTGCACCCCAAGGTCGACGGCACCGATCTGAAGGCGGGCATCACCGGTCAGGCCGCACAGGGTCTCGACGCGCAGGAGTCCTCGACCAAGGGTCTGGCCATCATCGGCATCGCCACGATCGTGCTGATCCTGGCCCTGCTCCTGGTGATCTTCCGCAGCCCGGTCATCGCGCTGTTGCCGATCGTCGTGATCGGCGCGGTCACGGGTGTGGTCAACGGCCTGATCGGTTGGGTCAGCAAGGGTTTCGATCTGAAGATCGACAGTTCGGTCAGCTCGATCCTCGTCGTCGTGCTCTACGGCGTCGGTACCGATTACATACTGTTCCTGATGTTCCGCTATCGAGAACGGTTGCGGGCGGGCGAGGATCCGAAGACGGCCATGGTGTCGGCGGTGAGCCGGGTCGGCGAGGCCATCACCTCGGCGGCGGGCGCGGTGATCATCGCCTTCATGGCGCTGATCCTGTCCACGCTCGGCATGTTCCGCTCGCTGGGTCCGGCGCTGGCGATCGCGGTCGCGGTGGCGTTGCTGGCGGGGCTGACGCTGGTTCCGGCGATCGTATCGCTGTTGGGCACCAAGGTGTTCTGGCCGTCGAAGGCGTGGAAGTCCGAGCCGAAGGGGGCGCGGTTCGGCGCCGTCGGCGGCGCGCTCGGACGGCGTCCGGCGGTCTTCGCGGGAGTGTCGGGCCTGCTGCTGATCGCCTTCGGCGCCATCGCGATCGGCTTCAATCCGACCTTCGATCTCACCTCCGGATCGACCTCCGACGCGTCGGAATCGGTGGTGTACAGCAAGGATCTGCTCAAGGGCCTGCCCGCGGGCGTCACCCAGCCCTCCGATGTGCTGCTGAAATCGCCCGGTCCGCTGACCGACGAACAGCTGACGGCCTATCGCAACGCCCTGCGCGTCGACGGCGTCGGGCAGGTCGCCGATCCCGTTGTGTCCGTGGACAAGACGGTCGCCGACTTCAAGGTCACCCTGGCGTCGGCGCCGGAATCCGACGCCGCCCTCGCCACCGTGCGGGGTCCGCTGCGGGACGCGGCGCACGCGGCGGCGCCACCGGGCAGCACGGCCGTCGTGGGTGGTCTGACGTCGGTGTTCGTCGACTTCCAGGCCGCCATGAATCACGACTACGCCGTCGTGTTCCCCGTGGCGGCGATCCTGATCATGATCGTGCTGGCGCTGTTGCTGCGCAGCCTGGTCGCACCGTGGTACCTCATGTTCTCGGTGTTCCTGGGCTTCGCCGCGACGCTGGGCGCGGCGGTGCTGGTGTTCCAGCATCTCCAGGGCCAGACCGGGCTGATCTTCACGCTTCCGTTGATCATGTACCTGTTCGTGGTCGCGCTCGGCACCGACTACAACATCCTCATGGTGGCGCGGTTGCGGGAGGAGGCCCGCGAGGGCAACGAACCCCGGCAGGCGGCGGCGCTGGCCGTCCGGCACACCGGTCCGACCATCGCGGCGGCCGGTGTCATCCTGGCGGGCACCTTCGCCTCCATGATGCTCGCGGGCAATACGGTGTTGTCGCAGATGGGATTCGCCATCTCGGTCGGCATCGCGATCGCCGCGTTCGTCATGGCGATGTTCTTCACCCCGGCGCTGACCGCGCTGATCGGACACATCGCCTGGTGGCCCGGCCACGGTGACGCGGTACGGGAACCCAAGGAGGACACCGACATTCGGCCCTCGGTCGAAGTCTGACGATCCCTCACCCGGACCGGCCCGCGGCCCAGCCCCGCGGGTCGGTCCACGCCTGCAAGGTGCGGGTGGTCCGGAAGCGACGGGGTTCGCGCGTGATCGGATCGGTGAATTCCATTGCGGTCGCGAGCAATTGGAGCGGCCGGGTGAAGTCGTCGACCGGGCGGTCGGTGATCTCGGGATAGAAGTCGTCCCCCAGAATCGGGATGCCGAGCCCGTTCATGTGCAGGCGCAGTTGATGGGTGCGCCCGGTCTCCGGCACCAGCCGATAACGCCCGAGGCCGTCGCGGTGCTCGAGCAGTTCGACCCGCGTCTCGGCGTTGGGTTCGCCGTCCACCTCGAACGCGCGAAGGATGTTGCGCTCCTTGACGATTCGGCTGCGGATCGTGCGCGGAAGGGTGAGTTCCGGGTCGTAGCGCGCGATCGCCTCGTACTCCTTGTGCACCCGCCGCTTGTGGAACAGGGTCTGGTACGCGCCCCGGCGGGCCGGATCGATGACGAACAGCACGAGTCCGGCCGTGGCCCGGTCGAGCCGGTGTGCGGGGATCAGATCGGGCAGATCCAGCTCGCGGCGCAACCGCACCAGCGCGGTTTGGAGAATGTGCTGTCCGCGCGGGATCGTCGACAGGAAGTGCGGCTTGTCGACCACCAGCAACGCGTCGTCTCGATGGACGATCGTGATCTCGAAGGGCACCTCGGTCTCGACGGGCAGATCCCGGTGGAACCAGACCGCCCCACCGGGCACATACGCCGCGTCGGGCGCGATCGGCCCGTCCAGATCGACGATCGCGCCCTCGGCCAGCAGCTGATCGATCCGTTCGGCGGGCACCCGCGGCAGCCGTTCCACCAGATGGTCGCGAATGGTCACCCACGCGCCGTCCTCGGGAAGCCGGAGCCGCGCGGGATCCAATCCGTGCCGCTTACCCAACGGCGGCCGCTGCCTGCGTCTCATCGCCTACGACAGTAGCTGGCGGGTAACACGATCCGGCTACCGGTCGTTTCAGAAGCCGCGCACCCGATCGGGGACGATCCGGATCAAGGTCGAGTAGTCACCGTAGAAGCCCTCGGGAGTATACTTCAGCCGGTCCATGTTCTCGCGGTATTTGCTTGTGTACGAATCGATTTCGTCGGCGGTGGCCCCGCTCGGATCGATCCGCGCCGCACCCGTCAGCACGACGATGTCACCGCCGTCGGGGCCGCTGTTCAAGTTCAGGGCGACCCGCGGGTTCGCCGCGATATTGCGCAGCTTCGCCTGGTCCGGACGGCTGAACACCAGCAGTTCGCCGCCGTGCCACAGGAACCACACCGGGTTGGGCTGCGGCGTCCCGCTCGGCCCCACGGTGGTCAGCCACCCCAGCGCCTCCTTCCCGAGGCGCTCCACGACACGCCCCCCGAACTCGGTTCCCTCGTCGATGACCGCCGAACCCGTCATATCGCCTCCTCGATAGCAGAACGCCGTCGCGTCCGACAACACCCTTGCCGCCCAGTCCATTCCGCCTCGTGCACGCGTCCCGACTCGAACGCCGGTTAGCCTGGGTCCGTGAACCGCACACAGTCGCCTTTCGGGTCGTGGCCGACCCCGGTCACCTCCGAACTCGTCGTCGCCGCGGCGGTGCGATTGGGGGAGGTGCGGGTCGACGGGGACGACGTCTACTGGTCGGAGGGGCGGCCCGACGAGGGCGGGCGCACCCAGATCGTGCGGCGGGAACCGGACGGAACGCTGACCGATCTGCTGCCGGAGGGCATGGACGCGCGGACGGCGGTACACGAGTACGGCGGCGCGGCGTGGTGGGTTCGCGACGGCGTGGTCTGGTTCGCGAACTGGGCCGATCAGCGACTGTATCGGCTGGCGCCCGGGGGCGCGCCGGAGGCGATGACCCCGGCGCCCGCCGCGCCGCGCGGCGATCGGTACGGCGACGGTGAGGTCGTCCCGGACGGCACCGGCGTCGTGGCCGTGCGGGAGCACCATCCCGTCGGCGGGCGCGGGGCGATCGATGTGCGCAACGAGATCGTCCGGCTGGCGGCGGACGGTGTGCCCGAGGTGCTGGTGAGCGGCCCGGACTTCGTCGTCGCGCCGCGGGTGAGCCCGGACGGGCGCGCGCTCGCGGTGGTGTCGTGGGATCACCCGGCCATGCCGTGGGACGACACCGTGCTGCGGGTGCGTGACCTCGCCAGCGGCGTCGACACGATCGTCGCGGGCGGGCCGGGGGAGTCGGTGCAGGAACCGCGCTGGCAGGACGACGGCTCGCTGCTGTTCCTGTCCGATCGGAACGGGTGGTGGAATCTCTACCGCTGGACGCCGGGCGGCGAGGTCACCCCGGTGATCGAGATGAACGCCGAGATCGGCACGCCCGCTTGGCAATTGGGTTCGGCGCGGTACGCCGTGCTCGGCGACGGGGGCATCGTGTTCGCGCGCTGGCGCGACGGCTACGACGGACTCGGACTGCGCGCTCCGGACGGCTCGGTGACGGATCTGGAGGTGCCGTTCTCCGCGATCGCCGCCGTCGCGCGGGTCGCGGCCGCCGCCGTCGTGGTGGTGGCCGCCACCCCGACCGCCGAACCCGGGGTGTATCGCGTCGAAATCGCCGACGGCACACCGCGTATCGAGGTGCTGCGCCCGCCGCGTGACCTCGGCCTCGACGCCGCGTCCATCTCGGTCCCCGAGCCGATCTCCTTCCCGTCGGTCGACGGCTCCGGCACGCCGCGGACCGCGCACGCCCTGTTCTATCCGCCCGCGAGCGGAGACTTCGACGGCCCGGACGGCGAACTCCCCCCGCTGCTGGTCATGATCCACGGCGGCCCGACCGCGCTCGCGATCCCCGCCCTGTCACCGCAGACCCAGTACTGGACCAGCCGGGGTTTCGCCGTCGTCGACGTCAACTACGGCGGTTCCACCGGCTACGGCCGCGCCTACCGCGAACTGCTCACGGGCACTTGGGGAATCGTGGACGTGGCCGACTGCCTCGCCGCCGCCCGCTGGCTCGGCGACCAGGGCCGCGTCGATCCGCGCCGCCTCGCCATCCGCGGCGGCTCCGCGGGCGGTTACACGACCCTGGCCGCCCTGGCCCGCCCCGACACCGTATTCGCCGCGGGCGCGGATCATTTCGGCGTCGCCGACCTCGAGGCCCTCGCCGCCGACACCCATAAATTCGAGAGCCGATACCTCGACGGCCTCATCGGCGAATACCCCGCCCGGCGGGACGTCTACCGCGAACGTTCCCCCATCCATCGCGTCGACCAACTCCGCAGGCCCCTGATCGTCCTCCAGGGCAGCGAGGACGCCGTGGTCCCGCCCAACCAGTCCGAGATGATCGTGGCAGCCCTGCGCGAACGCCGAATCCCGGTCGCGTACCTCGTCTTCGACGGCGAACAACACGGCTTCCGCCGCGCCGAGAACATCCGCCGCGCCCTCGACGCCGAATTGAGCTTCTACAGCCAGGTCTTCGGTTTCCCGCTGCCCCCGGAGGAAGGCATCGAGCCGATCACCGTCGAGAACCTGGGCTAGCCGGAACGCACCCGCCCCGCACCACCGGTACGTGGTGAGCACCACCCCGATCTCCCATACCCCTCGGCTGGCCCCGCCGAGCGATATAAGGTAAGCCTATGCAAACGTAGGTAACGCTTACTCGTAGGGATCGGAGCTCCCAGTGGACACACTTCTCGTGGTCGGGGCCGGGCCGAAGGCCATGGCGGTCGCGGCGAAGGCGCGGGTCCTTCGGGAGATGGGGCTTTCCGCGCCGCGGGTGATCGTGGTGGAAAGCCATGCCGTGGGCGGCAATTGGCTGCCCAGTGGGGGCTGGACCGATGGGCAGCATCGGCTGGGGACCAGCCCGGAGAAGGATGTGGGGTTCCCGTACCGGTCCACCTGGGCGCGCGGCCGCAATCGCGAGATCGATGCCGCGATGACGGCCTACAGCTGGACCTCGTTCCTCGTCGAGAACGGCACCTACGCCGAATGGGTGGACCGCGGCCGACCCAGCCCGCGCCATCACGTCTGGGCGCGCTACCTGCAATGGGTCGCGGCCGGATCCGGCGCGGAGATCGTCTCCGGCTCCGTGCGCCGCATCCGTCCCGCGACCGACGGCTGGCTGGTCACGGTCGACGAATCCGGCGGCGGCACCGCCGAAATCGACGCCGACGCCCTGATGATCACCGGTCCCGGCGACAGCCGCCGCGCCCTCGCCGACCACCCCAGGGTGCTCAGCATCGCCGACTTCTGGGACCTCGCGGGCAAGCGCGGCCTGCCCGCCTCCTCGCGCGCGGCGGTCATCGGCGGCGGCGAGACCGCCGGTTCGGCCCTGGACGAACTGGTCCGCCACGATGTGCTCACCGTCTCGGTCATCTCCCCGAACGCCACCATCTACACCCGCGGCGAAAGTTATTTCGAGAACGCCCTGTTCAGCGATCCGACCGCGTGGGCGGGCCTGAGCATCGACGAACGCCGCGAGGTCATCCGGCGCGCCGACCGCGGCGTGTTCTCGGTGCGCGTGCAGGAAAGCCTGATGAGCGACAATCGCGTCCACCACCTGCGCGGCCGCGTCATCCGCGTCGCCGGTCACGGCGACGGCGTCGCGCTCACCCTGCGAAACCTGCCGCGCCCGGACCACATTCACACCTTCGACCTGGTCGTCGACGCCACCGGCGGGCAGCCGCTGTGGTTCCTGGAGCTGTTCGACTCCGACGCCGCCGATCTGCTCGAACTCGCCGTGGGCGGTCCGCTCACCCAACAGCGCGTGGAGACGGCCATCGGCTACGACCTCGCCGTCACCGGTCTCGACGCCAAGCTCTACCTGCCCAACCTCGCCGCACTGTCCCAGGGTCCCGGCTTCCCGAACCTCAGCTGCCTGGGCGAACTCTCCGATCGCGTCCTCGCGCCCGCACCGGTCCGCGGCGCGCGTTCGCGGGGGAGGTCTGTTCTGGACGGGCGAAGATAGGTTAGGCTCAGCTTAGTTAACGGGAGGTTCAATGCGTATCGTGTCGTTCGGCTATCAGACCTGGGGTCGTGAAACCCTGCGGGCCCTCATCGATTCGGAACACGAGGTGGTGCTCGCCGTCACCCATCCGACCAGCGCCCAGTCCTACAAGGCGATCTGGAACGACTCGGTCGAGGAGCTGGCGCGCGAGCACGGAATCCCGGTCCACCTCACCGAGCGCGCCGACGCCGAGACCATCGATCTGGTCAAGCGGGCCGAGCCCGACCTCATCGTGGTCAACAGCTGGTACACGTGGATGCCCGCCGAGCTGTACAACCTGCCGCCGCACGGCACGCTGAACCTGCACGATTCGCTGCTGCCGAAGTTCACCGGCTTCTCCCCGGTGCTGTGGGCCCTGATCAGCGGTGAATCCGAGATCGGCCTCACCGTCCACCGCATGGACGACGGCCTGGACACCGGCGACATCCTGGTGCAGCGCAAGCTGCCGGTGCCGCCGGGCGCCACCGGCACCGAATTGGTCGAGGCCGCCATGGAACTCATCCCGGGCGCGCTCGGGGAGGCGTTGCACGCCCTGGACACCGGTACCGCCCGGTGGCGTCCGCAGAACAAGGCCGAGCGCACCTACTTCCACAAGCGCTCCGACCGCGACAGCCGCATCGACTGGTCCTGGCCCGCAACGGATCTGGAACGTTTCGTGCGCGCGCTGTCCGCGCCGTACCCGCGCGCGTTCACCTACTACCGCGGCGAACGCGTCGAGGTGCTCGAGGCCGCGGTGTCGGAGGCCCGCTACGGCGGCACGCCCGGTCGGGTGATCGTGCAGGAGGGCGGCGGCGCGGTCGTCTGCGGCCCGGACGCGTTCCGCGGCGGCAATCACGGACTGGTGATCCGGCGCGTGCGCATCGCGGCCGGAGACGAGCGTCCGGCTGCCGAATTCTTCGCTCGCGGTGGCTATCTCACCGACGCGCCCGAGTGATCCGTCCGTATCGCAGGAGTTCTTCGTCATGCCAGCACCACTCGGCTGGGTCCGGCAGTTCCACAAGCCGGCGTCCGCCGACCTTCCGCCCCTTCTGATCTGCCCACACGCCGGGACCGGCGCCTCGGCCTACCGCACGTTCTCCAAGGCGTTCAGCGCGCACTTCGACGTCGTGATCTTCCAGTATCCCGGACGCCAGGACCGCGCCCGCGAGGCCGCGTGCGCGACGATCCCCGAGATCGCCCGGGGCGCGTTCGCCGATTTCGTTGCCTCCGACCATCATTCGGGCCGTCCGCTGACCGTCTTCGGGCACAGCATGGGCGCGATGGTCGGTTTCGAACTGGTTCGCGCCGCCGAGGCCGCCGATGTGCCGGTACGGCTGCTGGCCGCCTCCGCCGCGGTCGCCCCGGGCCGCGCCGCCGAATTGCCGCCGCATCCGACCGAGGACGAGCAAATTCTCGACCATCTCGGTTCGCTGGAGGGCACCGGTGCGGAGGTGATGGCCAGCCGGGAGGTGATGCGGATGGCGCTGCCGGTGGTCAAGGCCGACTACCGCGCCTTCGACGCCTACAGCTGCCCGCCGGATGTCACGGTGCGTGCCGCGATCCACGTGCTCGGTGGCAGCGAGGACACCTTCGTCACCCCGCGCGATCTGTACGCCTGGGACCGGCACAGCGAGCAGGACGTGGAGGTGACCCTCTTCGACGGCGGCCACTTCTACCTCGACGACAATATCGCCGGAATCGTGGAACTGCTCGCCCCCCAAACGAATTCGGTCCGATGACCGACCACGACGATCCGATCGTGGTGTCGGGCATGGCGATCGAGGCGCCGGGCGGTATCGAAACGCCCGGCCAGTTCTGGGCGGCGCTGGCCGAGGGCCGCGAACTGATCGGCCCGTTCCCGCGCGACCGCGAGTGGCCGATCGAGCGGCTGCTGACGCTGCACAAGCTCGACGGATGGAGCCGGGTCCACGACGCGGGCGGATTCCTGTACGGCGCAACGGAATTCGATCCGCAGTTCTTCGGCGTCACCCCGCGCGAGGCGATCGCGATGGATCCGCAGCAGCGCGTAGCCATGCGGGTCGCCTGGCGGGCGGTCGAGCACGCCGGGCTCAACCCGGGCGCGCTCGACGGCGCGGAGGCGGGCTGCTTCATGGGCGTATCGATCACCGAATACGGGCCGAGCAGCGCCGCGGTCACCGAACACAGCGGCTACCGCGCCACGGGCACGGCGCTGGGCGCGGTGGCGGGCCGCATCTCGCACGGCCTCGGGCTGGTCGGGCCGTCGCTCAGCGTCGATACCGCCTGCGCCTCGGCGCTCTCGGCGATTCACCTGGCCGCCACCGCGATTCGCACCGGCGAATGCGAGTGGGCGCTCGCGGGCGGCGTGTGCGTCATGGGTTCGCCCGCCGCGTTCTTCGAATTCGCCAAGAACAACGCCCTCGCCACCGACGGCCACTGCCGCGCCTACGCCGCCGACGCCACCGGCACCCTGTGGGGTGAGGGCGCGGGCGTGGTCGTGCTGGAACGGGAATCGCGGGCGCGGGATCAGGGCCGCCGGATCTACGGCCGCCTCCTGGCGACCGGTGTCAACCACAATGGCAAGGGCGCCCCGCTGGCGGTGCCGAGCGCGGGCGCGCAACAACGGCTCATCGAGAGAACCCTTGCCGCCGCGGGCATTTCGGCCGATCGGGTGGGGGTCATCGAGGGCCACGGCACCGGCACCCCGGTCGGCGATCCGCTGGAACTGACCGCGCTGAGCCGGGTGTACGGCGCGCCGGAGCGTGAGCGCGGGCCGCTGCTGGGTTCGGTGAAATCCAACGCGGGCCACGCCCAGGCCGCGTCCGGGGCGTTGGGCCTGATCAAGGTGCTGCTGGCGGGCGCGCACGGTCAGGTGCCGCCGAGCCTGTTCGCCGACAACCCGACCGACGCGGTCGACTGGGACGGCACCAGCCTGCGGTTGGCGACCGAACTGACCGCGTGGGATCCGGCCGACGGCGTGCGCTACGGCGCGGTCTCCTCGTTCGGCGTCGCGGGCACCAACGCGCACGCCGTCGTCGCCATGCCCGTCCTGAAGGAGCGGTATGTCTGAGCGGTACGGCGGATATCGCCTCCCGGACAATACGATTCCGGTGCTGGTGTCCTCGGACACCGATGCCGGACTGCGCGCCGAGGCCGCGCGGATCTCGGGCTATCTCCGCGACCACGACCGGGTGACGCCGGAACGCGTGGCGGACATGCTGTTCCGCACCCGGCTCGCGCGCCGCCGCCGCGCCTTGGCGATGGTCGAGACGCGGGCGGAACTGCTGGCCGCGCTGGACGCGATCGCGGCGGGGGAGGAGCATCCGGCCGTCGTGGCGGGAACGGCCACCGCGCGCCGCGTCGGCTTCGTCTTCCCCGGTCAGGGCAGTCAACGGCCGGGCATGGGCGCGCTGTATCACCAACTGTCCCAGGCGTATCGGGACGAGGTGGACGCGTGCGCCGCCCTGCACGAGGAGCAGTTCGGGCACCGGCAGCCGCTGGCCTATCTGCTCGGCGAGGAGGGCGGCTACGCCGACACCGTGTGGGAGGTGCAGCCCGCGCTCATGTTCCACATGGCGGGGCTGGCCAGAATGTGGCAGGCCGCGGGCGTGCGCCCGGCGGCGACGATCGGACACAGTCAGGGCGAGCTGGCCGCCGGGCACATCGCGGGCATCATGTCCCGCGCCGACGCGGTGTACGTGGTGACCCAGCGCGCGCTCAATGTCGAAAAGCTCGCTCCGCGTGGCTATTCCATGGCCGTGCTCGGCATGGATCGCGAGGACTGCGAGGCCCTGCTGGCCCGCCATCGCGGCTGGGCCGAACTGTCGGTGATCAACTCGCCGCACATCCTGGCCATTGCCGGGGATCGGGAGACGATCACCGATATCGTCGCCACGAGCGCCGCGCGCGGGCTGTTCGCCAAGGAGATCAAGGTCGCCTATCCGGCGCACACCTCCCTGGTCTACGAGGTGATGGGCTCGCTGTCCGACCAGTTGGGTCTGCGGATGGCCGGGCGCACGTTCGACCCGGGTGACATCCCCTGCTACGGCGCGGCCCTGGGCGGGCGCATCACGCCCGACCTGGACCACGAGAGTTATTGGTATCTCAACCTGCGCAATCGGGTTCGCTTCGATCGCGCGGTCGTCGCCGCGGGCGTCGACGGGGTGGACACCTTCGTCGAGGTCGCCGAGCATCCCACGCTGCAACTGGCGGTGCAGGAGAATCTGACGCTGGTCCCGCCGGATCCGGCGGCGCCGCCGCGCGATTTCCGCGTGCTGGGCACCTCGCTGCGCACGGCGACGAGCCTGCGCGAATTCACCCGGAATCTCGCCGCGGTCGCGGTGGCGGACCTCGGCTACGACTGGCGGGCACTGCGTGTCGAGGGTCCGGTGCCGCTGCCGCTGCCCGACTTTCCGCACACGGTCATGGCCGCGCGGCGGCTCTGGGCCGCCGCCGAACCGCCTGCCGCACAACCTGTTCCGGCCGCGGACCGCCCCCTGCCGCTGCGGCTGGCGGAGACCTGGACGCGACTGGAACGCCGCTCGTTGGTGCCCCCGCGCGATCTGCTCGTCGTCGACCACACCGGCACCCGCGCCGACCTCGCCGCCGCGGTGTGCGCGGCCGCCCACGACCACGGCGGTTCCGCCCGGCTGTACACCGCGCGCGCTTCGGTCACCGGCGACGCCGCTGATTCGTCCCGGCCCCGCGCCGAGGGATCCGGTGCCCTTGGCGGCGATGCCGGTTCGTCCCGGTCGCACTCGGGAGGCGGCTACGACGCCGTGGTGGTATTGCTGCCGGAGTCGCCCGAGATGGACGGCCCGGCGGCGGTCGAGGAGCTCGCCGGATTCTTCGGCGATCCCACCTGGCTGCCCGATCTCACGGGTGTGCGTGAATGCTGGCTGGTGACCACGGGCGGGGAGGCGGCCACCGACGACGATCCCGCCCCGCATCCGTTCCAGGGCGCGGTGTCGGCCGGATTCCGTTGTCTGGCAACCGAACACCTCGGCGTCTCGTTCCGGCACATCGATCTGCCCGCGGGCGCCGACCCGGATATCGCCGCGGCCCTGGTGCGCGCGCTGCACATCAAGGCGGAACCGCAGCTGGCCCTGCGCGGCGGCGGCGTGTACGCCAAGCGCCTCGATGTCGACACGACCCCGCACCCGGCGCCCGCCGCGCGGAATCTCGACCACGTCGTGATCATCGGCGGCACCGGCACTCTGGGCACGACCTTCTGCGAGCACTACGCCCGCGCGGGGGCGCGACGGATCACGCTGCTCAGCCGCTCCGGTGAGACCGAACCGGTGACCTCGCGGCTGCGCGGCATCCGCGCCGACGCCCCGGCCGCCGAGATCGTCGTCACCGCCTGCGATGTCACCGACCCGGCCGCGGTCGCGGCGGTGACCGAGCTGCCCGCGAGCCTGATCGTGCACGCCGCGGTGAACTATGTGCGGGCCGAACTGGCCGACGTCACCGCCGAGAACACCCGGGAGATGGCCGGTTCCAAGATCTACGGCACCGACGTCGTGCTGCGCGCACTGCCGCGCACCGAGGACTGCCGGGTGATCCTGTGCTCCTCGGCCGCCGCGACCTTCGGCGGGCGCGGGCAGGTGCTGTACGCGAGCGTGAACCGCATGCTCGACGTGCTGGCCCGGCGGCTGCGCGCGCAGGGTGTCGACGCGGTGGCCGTGCAGTGGGGGCTGTGGGATCTGCCCGGCCCGCTGCACGCGGTCGGGGTGGGGCCGGTGGAGGCCGCCGGGGTGGTCGCCATGGCCGCGGCGGACGCGCTGACCGTCGGCCTGACCGAGCACGCGGACCGGCCGGGAGCGGCGAACCGCCTCGTCGCCGCCGCCGACTGGTCGGATGTGCGCGCCATGATGTCGGCGCTCGGCTTCCATCCGCTGCTGGAACGCGTCCGCGCCGCCAATGACACGGAAACCGTTGCGGCCGAACCAGTTCCGGAACAGGTCGCGTCGCCGCCCGCCGACGCGCCGTTGTCCGAGCGGGTGCGCCGGGAGCTGGGCAAGGTGATCGGCGCCGACGGCCTGGACGGGCTGGACGGCACCGTGCCGCTGGTGGCGCTGGGCCTGGATTCGTTGCAGGCGTTGGACTTCCGCAAGCGGGTGCGGGCCGAGCTGAACCGGGAGCTGCCCGTGGCGGCGATCCTGGGGGGCGCGTCGCTCGACGACGTCGTCCGGCTGATGGCGACCGAGCGGGCGTGAGCATGAGAGATTCAGGGAGCGAGACCACGATGACCGACAAGTCCGTCCTCGACCGACGCCGCGAGCTGTTACGGCGGCGCCTGGCCGAAAGCGGCGTCGCCGCAGCGGATTCCGCGCCCGCGCCGGCGCGCGGCCACGTCGGCGAGCGCCTGCCGCTGTCGGCGGGGCAGCGGCGGCTGTGGTTCCTCCAAGCCCGCGACCCGCAGGACACGGCGCTCAATATCTGCGTCGCCTACCGGCTGACGGGGGCCCTGGATCCGGAACGCCTGCGCCGCGCCGTGGGAACCGTGGTCGCCCGCCACGAGATCCTGCGCACCACCTACGGCCTGGGCGAGGACGGCGAGCCGTATCAACTCGCGCACGCCGACCTCGCCCCGGGCTGGCACACCCAGGACCTGCGCGACCTGCCCGACACCAGCCGGGCGCTGCGGTTGGAGGTGCTGGCGCGCCGCGAGTTCGGCCGCCCGTTCGATCTCGCGACGGAATCCCCGCTGCGAATCCTGTTGGCGCGCACCGGTTCCGACGAGTACGCGCTGGTGCTGGTCGTACACCACATCTGCTGGGACGACGACTCGTGGGGCGTGTTCTTCCGCGACCTGAACACCGCCTACGGCGACGGTGAACTGCCCACTGCGCGTGCGCAATTCGCCGACGTGGACGACATCACCGGCACCGAGGAGGATCTCGACTACTGGCGGCACACGCTGCGGCCGCTGCCGGAACCGCTGGAACTGCCCGGCCGCACGGCCGCGACGGCCGACAAGACCGCCGACCACCATCTGCGCCCGCTGCCCGCCGACCTGGTGGAACGGGTCGAGGAATTCGCGCGCGAGCGGTCGGCGACCCCGTTCATGGTGCTGCTCGCCGCCTGGGAGGCGGTGATCCACCGCTACACCGGCGCCACCGACTTCCTGGTGTCGGTGCCGATCACCGTGCGCCGCACCGCGATCGCGGCCGACGCCATCGGCTACTTCGGCAACACCCTGTTGGTGCGCGCCACCCCGCTGCCCGCCGACAGCTTCGCCGCGCTGGTAGACCGCGTGCGGGAGACCGCGCTGGGCGCGTTCGCCCACGACGGCGTCGGCGTCGATCGCGTGGTGCGGGCGGCGAATCCGGCCCGGCACGACGGCCGCGACGGCCTCGAACAGCTGGTCCGGCTCGGCTTCGGTGTTCGCAAATCCGCCGACGGGTTCGCGCTGCCCGGCGTCGAATCGACACCGCTGGCGCTGCGCAGCCCGGTCGCGCAGGTGCCGCTGGGACTGACCGTCGCCCTGGAAACCGCCGGGGCGCATCTGGATATCGAATACCGCACCGGCGCGCTCGACGCCGACCTGGTCGAACAGCTCGCCGACCACTATGTGCGACTGCTGGACAGCGCGCTGGCACGACCGGATCGCCGCCTCGGCGACATCGATATGCTCGGCGCGCAGGGCCGCGCCCGGGTACTCGCGCTGTCGCACGGGGAGCGGGTGCCGTCCACCCCGACGACCATGGTCGCGCTGTTCGAGGGGCGGGTCGCCGCGCATCCGGACGCCGTCGCGGTCGTGGCACCCGACACCGATCTGGAGCTGACCTACCGCGCGCTCGACGAACGCGCGAATCGGTTGGCGCACCGGCTGATCCGCGCGGGCGTCGGCGCCGAGGACATCGTCGGGCTGCGGCTGTCGAACTCCGTGGAGTTCGTGGTGGCGGTGCTGGCGGTGCTCAAGTCCGGCGGCGCGTATCTGCCGATCGACCCCGCCTACCCGGCCGACCGCATCGACCACCTGATCGCCGACGCGCAACCGCGGCTGGTGCTCGGGCGCGCCGAACTGGCCGCGGCCGAGGAGTCCGCCGCCGCGCTGCCCGCGCACGCCCCCACCGACGCGGACCGGTCGCGCCCGCTGCGGCCGGGGAATCTGGCCTATGTCATCTACACCTCCGGTTCCACGGGCACGCCCAAGGGTGTGCCGGTGGCGCACCACGCGATCGCCGAACATCTGGAGGGTTTCGCGGCGCAGTGGGGGATGACCGCGGCGGACCGGCTGCTGCAATCGTCGTCGGTGAGTTTCGACGCGTCGCTGCTGGACATCTTCGTCACCTTCACCGTGGGCGCGCGGCTGGTCGTGCCCAAACCCGATGCGTTCCGCGACATTCCGTACGTCGCCGACGTGATCACCCGGTGCGGGGTGACCGTGCTGCACATGGTGCCGTCCATGCTGAGCACGTTCCTGCTGCTGCCGGAGGTCGATCAGTGGCGCGCGCTGCGGCACGTGCCGGTCGGCGGCGAGGCGCTGCCCGGCGAGATCGCCGACAAGTTCGCGGGCGTGTTCGACGCCGAGTTGCGCAACCACTACGGACCCACCGAGGCCGTGGTGTGCGCGACCCACATGACCGTGACCGGACCGCAGGGCACCCGGATCGTGCCGATCGGCGTGCCCAACCGCAATGTGTCCGCCTACCTGCTGGATCGGGTGCTGCAACCGGTGCCCGACGGTGTGGTCGGCGAGATCTACCTGGGCGGCGCGCAACTCGCGCGCGGGTATCTCGGACGGCCGGGTCCGACCGCGGAACGGTTCGTCGCCGACCCCTTCGCGGGACCCGACGACATCGGTGCCCGCCTGTATCGGACCGGTGACCTCGCGCGGCGCAACGCGGCCGGGGAGATCGAATTCGTCGGGCGCGCCGACGAACAGGTCAAGGTGCGGGGCTACCGCATCGAACCGGGCGAGGTCGAGGCCGCGATAGCCGCGTACCCCGGTGTGGGGCACTGCGTGGTGGTCGCGGTGCGCGACGACGCGGTGGGCGCGATGCTGGCCGCGTACGTCGTGCCCGAGGCCGGGCGGGGCGTGGACCTCGAGCGGGTGCGCGCGCACGCCGCTGCGACACTGCCCGAGTACATGGTGCCGTCGGCGTTCGCCGTCATCGACGAGATCCCGCTCACCGTGCACGGCAAGCTCGACCGCCGGGCCCTGCCGGAACCGGAGCGCACGGTCGCCCACCGGTACCGGGAACCGGCCACCGCCACGGAGATCCGGCTCGCGCGGCTGTTCGGCGAACTCTTCGGCCGCGACCGGATCGGCGCGGACGACTCGTTCTTCGAACTGGGCGGTCACTCGCTGCTGGCGACCCGGCTCATCGTGCTCATCGCCGCCGAGTTCGGGGTACGGCTGGATGTGCGCGCGCCGTTCGACACCCCGACCGTCGCGGGACTGGCCGCGCTCATCGAGGCGGCCCCGGCCACCGCCGCCGCGACCCCGCCCGCGCTCACCAGACGCGAACGGCCGCAACGTATTCCGTTGACGCACGCGCAGCTGGCCCTGTGGTTCCTGCGCAAGATGGAGGGGCCCTCGCCGGTCGGCAACATCCCCTTCGCGGTGCGGATCGACGGAGCCCTGGACGTGCCCGCGCTGAGCGCCGCGCTCGGGGATGTGGTGGGCCGCCACGAGGCGTTGCGCACGGTGTTCCCCGAGCACGACGGGCTGCCGTATCAATCGATCCGACCCGCCGGGCCGTTCGAGGTGCCGGTCACCGCGATCGCGGCGGCGGACCTGCGCGACACGCTCGCCGCCGAGGCGCGGCACTGCTTCGCCGTGGAGTCCGAACTCCTCGTCCGGGCACGAATCCTGGTGCTGGACAACAGCTCCCACGTGCTGTCGCTGCTCGTGCACCATCTGGTGGCCGATCACTGGTCGTTCCGCACCCTCCTCGGCGATCTGGGCCGGGCGTACGCCGCGCGCCTTCGGGGGGAGCGGCCGGACTGGGAGCCGCTGCCCGTCGACTACGCGGATTACGCGCTCTGGCAACGCGATTCGCTCGACGCCGACGCGGCGTCGCTGGAGTACTGGCGGGCCCGCCTCGCCGGGGCGCCCGAGGAGATCACCGTGGCCCCGGACCGGCCGCGTCCGGCGGTGCTCGGCAAGAACGGGCATGTCGCGCCGTTCCGGGTGCCCGCCGCGCTGCGCGCCCGGTTGCGGGCGGTCGCCGAGGCGGCCGGGGCGTCGGAGTTCATGCTGTATCAGGCCGCCGTGGTCACGCTGCTGCACAAACTCGGTGCGGGCGTGGACATTCCGCTCGGCACACCGGTCGCCAACCGGACCGATCCGACCGCCGCGGAGCTGGTGGGTCTGCTCGCGAACATGGTCGTGCTGCGCACCGATCTGTCCGGCGATCCGACGGTGCGCACGGTGCTGGAACGGGTGCGCGCGGTCGCGCTGGACGCCTACAACCATCAGCACGTGCCCATCGAACGCGTGGTGGAGGCGCTGAACCCGCCGCGCACGAGGTCCCGGAACCCGGTGTTCCAGGCGATGACCCACTTCCGCGAGGAGGATTGGACCGCGAGCGATATCCGCTGGGGCGACGCGTCGGTGCGGGTGCTGCCGCTGGATTTCGACGTGTCGCTGCTGGACCTGTCGATCAACTTCTTCGCCGAGGGCGATGCGGGGCTGGCCGCCAGCGTCATCGTCAACGCCGACCTCTACGACGCCGCCTCCGCGGAGACGTTCGCGCGCCGCATGATTCGCGTGCTGGAGGCGTTCGCCAAGGACTCGGACGCGCCGCTGACCGAACTGGACGTGCTGAGCCCGGCGGAGCGGGCCCGGCTCACCGGCGAATGGGCCACCGGTGTCGAACCCGCCGATGTGCTGCCGATGGCGCGGCTGCTGCGGCGGGGCGCCGAGGTGCCGCCCGAACGGATCGCCATCCGGCACGGCGGCGACTCGCTCACCTACGGCGAGGTGTTCGACGGTGTGGACCCGGCCTCGACGGAGCCCGGCGCGGCGGGCCTGAAGGCGATCGTGCGGGGATTCGAGCGCGCCTGCTCGGCCGGTGAGAAGCTCTGCTGGACAGGTGAAGACGTGCGTTTCGACGAGGCGGCGCTGGTGGCGGCGGTCGCGGATCGCCGGGCAGTGGCGGGCGAACGGCGCACCACCCGCCCGGCCCCCGACGTCCGGCTCATCGCCGCCCCGTGGGGCGTCCCGGAGCTGACCGTCGAACTGCTTGCCGCCTTGGCCGACGGCGCGACCCTCGTCGTGGCCGCCGAGGCCGAGCGGGAGGATCCGACGGCCCTGGTCGAGCTGATCCGCGCCCACGCCGTCACCCATGTCGTGGCCGATCCGGCGACGCTGGCCCGCGTTGTGCAGACCGGGGTGTCCATGCTCCCGTCGGTGCTGCGCTGGGACGTTCCCGCGACGAGCTGGCCCGCGTCGCTGCCGGATCTGCTGCCCGCCCTGGCCCCGGACTCGCTGGCCACCTTCGCCTATCACACCCCCGGCTACGCGGGCCCGGTCGCGCGCGGTCCCCTCGATCTCACCGCCCGGGCCCGTCCGGTGCCCGGGGCGCGCATCCTGATCCTCGACGAGCACGGAAATCCGGTGCCGCCGGGCGTCTTCGGCGACATCCATATCGGCGGCGCCGGGCTGGCGACCGGGCGGGACCTCCATCGCACCGGCGACCGGGCCCGCTGGACCGCCGACGGGAGGCTGTCGTTCCCCGGTGACGAATCCGCTCCCGCGCCGCGTCGCGAATCCACGGCGGCGGGCGGCGATACCGAACAGCGGCTCATCGCCCTGCTCGAGGAGCTGCTCGAGATCGAGGGCGTCACCGCGGCGGACAACTTCTTCGCCCTGGGCGGGGACAGCGTCATCTCCATCCAATGGTCGGCGCGCGCGGCCGAACTGGGGCTGCCCTTGTCGCCGCAGCTGGTGTTCGAGCATCTGACTATCGCCGAACTCGCCGCGGCGGTCGACGCGGCCGCGACGGCGGGAGAACCGGAACCCGTTGCGGTGGAGAATCTTTCGGGTCTCGATGATGACGCGCTCGCGGCGCTGGGCGCGGCCTGGAAGGCGTCGCGATGACCGCGCCCGAGATCGAGGACGTGCTCGCCCTCAGTCCCCTCCAGGAGGGTCTGTTCTCGCTGGCCCGGTTGGCCGCCGACGGGGTGGACCTGTACTCCATGCAGTTCGTCATCGATATCGGCGGCCCGGTCGACACCGCGCGGCTGCGCCGCAGCGCCGAGGCGATCCTGCGTCGGCATCCGAATCTGCGGGCGTCGTTCTGGGATCGCGATCTGCCCAAACCGGTGCAGATCATTCCCACCGTCGCGGATCTGCCCTGGACCGAGATCGACACGCGCCCCGACGATTTCGACGCCCTCGCCGAGGCGGACCGGCGGCGCAACTTCGATCTGGGTCAGGGCCCCGCCCTGCGCGTCACCCTGGTCACGCTGCCCGACGGCCGCCGCCGCATGATCCTCACCGCGCATCACATCCTGATGGACGGCTGGGCGGTCGCGGTGTTCTTCCGGGAACTGATCGCCGTCTACGAGGCCGGGGGCAGCGCCGGTGCCCTTCCCGCACCCCGTCCGTACCGCGACTACATCGCCTGGCTCGCCGCCCGCGACACCGCCGCGGCCGAACGCGCCTGGCGGGACTACCTGCGACCGGTGTCGGGTCCGCTCCTGCTGGCCGACGCGAATGCCGAAGTGGGCGGGGCGATTCCGCGCCGCACCCGAACGAGTTTGTCCGCCGCCGACACCGATCGGCTCGTGCGCTGGGCACGCGGCCACGGCCTCACCATGAGCACCGTCGTCCAATTCGCTTGGGCTGTGGTGCTTTCGCGCCTGTCGGGCCGTCCGGACGTGGTCTTCGGGACGACGATCTCGGGTCGCCCGGATTCGCTGCCCGGCGTCGAATCCATGATCGGGCTGTTCATCAATACCGTGCCCGCCCGGCTGGTGCTCGACCCCGCCGAATCGGTGGTCGAGCAGTGCCGTCGCGCGCAGCGCGAGCAGGCCGCCATGCGCGACGCCGGATATCTGAGCCTGTCCACGATTCAGCGCGCGGTCGGGCGGGGCGCGCTGTTCGACGTGCTGTTCGTATTCGAGAACGCGCCGATCGGGGCGGCCACCGATCCGGTCGTGGCCGCCGACGGGACGCGGTTCCTGCCCGTCGCCATGGAAAGCCTGGTGCACTATCCGCTGTCGGTGGTGTCGCATCTGCACGACGGGGTGCTGGTGGTCATGCTGGAGGCCGTCGAACACGCGCTGCCGCACCTCGGCGTGCCCGAGATCGGCGAACGCGTGCTCGCGGTGCTGCGGCAGCTGCCCGACCACGGTGCACACTCCCCGGCCGCGCTCGAGGTGCTGCTGCCCGGCGAGCGAGAAGCGTTGCGCGCCAAGGACCATGCGCCGGTGCGCGCGGCCGGTGTGGCGGAGCTGTTCCTGCGGCAGGTCGCGGAGCGGCCCGACGCGGTCGCGCTGTCGACGGCCGCCGAGCGATACACCTACCGGGAGCTGGGCGCGGCGTCCGGCAGGCTCGCGGCCGAACTGATCGACCGCGGTGTGGGTCCGGAAACGACGGTGGCCCTTGCCCTTCCGCGATCGGCGCGGTCCATCGTGACCATTCTGGCGGTGCTGCGGGCGGGCGGCGCGTACGTGCCCGTCGACCTCGCCGCACCGGCCGCACGCATCGAATCGATTGTGCGGCAGGCGGATCCCTTGCTGGTCGTCACCGATCGGGAACACGCCGCGCTGTTTCCCGGTGCGCTGGTACTCGACGATCCGGAGACCGAACGCCGCATCGCGGAGCGGCCCGAGGCCCAGGCGCGGCCGGTGTCGCCGCTCGCTCGGGCGTACCTCATCTTCACCTCCGGGTCGACGGGCGAACCCAAGGGTGTCATCGGCACCCACGCCGCGCTGCTCAGCTATTTCACCGATCACCGCGACCGCGTCTACCGGCCCGCCGAGCGGCGGCTCGGGCGCAAACTGCGCATCGCGCACGCCTGGTCGCTGAGCTTCGACGCGTCCTGGCAGCCGCTGGTCGGACTGCTCGACGGCCATGCGCTGCATCTGTTCGACGAGTCCGAGATGCGCGACGCGCAGGGCATCGTGGACGGGATCGGGCGGCACCGCGTCGACATGATCGACACCTCGCCGTCGATGTTCACCCAGCTCTCGGCCGCCGGACTCGTCGACGGCGACCATCTGACCGTGCTCGCCCTGGGCGGCGAGGCGATCGGCCCGGCCGTGTGGGAGCGGCTGCGGTCGCTGCCGGACACCGCGGTGTTCAACTGCTACGGACCCACCGAGACCACCGTCGAGGCCGTGGTCGCGACCGTGAACACCGGTGCGGGACAGAGTGATTCGTCGCCGACGCCGGTGATCGGGCGGCCCACCGACCGGATGTCGGGGTATGTGCTCGACGGTCTGCTGCGGCCGGTGCCGCACGGGGTGGTGGGTGAGCTGTACCTGTCCGGGGAGCAGGTCACCCGCGGGTATGTGGGTAAACCCGCGCTGACCGCGGACCGGTTCGTCGCCGATCCGTTCCGGCCGGGGGAGCGCATGTATCGCACCGGGGATCTGGTGCGGCGGGTGCGGACCGGGGAGCTGGCGTATCTCGGGCGCGCGGACGATCAGGTCAAGATCCGCGGCTACCGGATCGAGCTGGGGGATATCGAATCCGCGCTGCTGCGGCTGCCCGGAGTGCGTGAGGCCGCGGTGGTGGTCGTACCGCGCGAGAGCGGGCCCGCGCTGGTGGGATTCGTGGTCGCCGAGTCCGGTGCCGACGGGTGGGCGCTGCGCGGTGCGCTGGCCGAGCGGTTGCCGGGGTATATGGTGCCCGCGCGGCTGGTGCTGATGTCGGCGCTGCCGTTGACGCCGAACGGGAAACTGGACGTCCGGGAGCTGGTCGGTATCGGGACGCGGCAGTTGAGTGCGGGCGGCGGGGGCACCGCGCCGCGCACCGCCACCGAACGCGCGCTGTGCGAGGCGTTCTCGGCGGCGCTGGGGCGGACGCTCGGCATCGATGACGACTTCCTCGATCTGGGTATCGACAGCATCGTGGCCATCGCGCTGGTCAACAAGGCGCGCCACGCCGGATTGTCGATCAGCCCCGCCATGGTGCTGGCGACGCCGACCGTGCGGGATCTTGTCGCCGCGGTGGACGCCCGTGCGGCGCAGACTGTTTCGTCCCGGCCCGCCGACTACGGCGAGGTGCCGGTCACCCCGATCATGTCGTGGCTCTACGAATTCGGCGGCTTCCGGCGGCTGGCGCTGTCCACCCTCGTCGCGCTACCCGCCGGAATCGACCGGGGCGCATTGGAATCGGTGCTGCAAGCGGTCGTCGACGGGCACGACATGCTGCGGGCGGAGCTGCGCGATACGGCGAACGGGTCGCGGCTCGTCACGCGTGCGCCGGGCTGTGTGCACGCCGGGGACATCCTCGCCGAGGTACGGGTCGAGGGCGAGTTGGGTCCGGTGCTGGCGGCGGCGTCGCGTGCCGCCATCGACGCGCTGGATCCCCACGCGGGCAGCATGATTCGGGCGGTGCGGTTCGTGCGCGAGTCCGGGGATGTGCTGTTGTTGTCGGTGCATCACCTGGCGGTGGATCCGGTGTCGTGGCAGATCATCATCGGCGATCTCGCACAGGCGTGGAACCGGTCGACCTCCGGCGGGCCGCCCCTCGCCGTGCCACCCGAGCCCACCACCTACCGGCACTGGGCCGAACGGCTCACCGCGCGCGCACGACAGCCCGAAGTCATTGCGCAGCAAGCGTTCTGGGCGGAACAGGTCGCGCGGCCGGATCCGCCGATCGGGCACCGCGCGCCCGACCCCCGCCGCGACACCTGGGCCTCCTATCGCATCACCCCGGTGATCGTGCCCGGCGAGCTCACGCGTGACCTGCTGGCCCACACCGGCCTGCCCGAACTGCTGCTGGCCGCCCTCTGCGCGACGCTGTCGACCTGGCAGTCCGGTCACGGTCGCGACACCACGGCGGGCACGCTCGTCGCGCTCGAGGGCCACGGCCGCGAGGATCACCTCCTCGGCACCGACACCGCCCGCACCGTCGGCTGGTTCACCACCGTTTACCCGCTGCGGCTCGCCGCCGGGCTGGAACCGGACGTCGCCACCCTGGAGACCGATCCGGACGCCGCCCGGCAACTGCTGAAAACCGTTGCGGCGCAGACGGAGGCGGTGCCGAACAAGGGCTTCGACTACGGTCTGCTGCGCTACGGGGGCGTAGTCGAACCGGTGGCCGAACCGCAGGTCATGTTCGACTACCTCGGCCGCCTCGACCTGGGCGCCGACCCCGACGGCCCCTGGTCGCCGATCTCGGATCTCGCACTGCACCAGCACCTTCCGATCGCCCCCGAACCGGATCTCCCGCTGCGCTACGCGCTCGACGTCATCGCGGGCGTGCAGCCGGGACCGGACGGGCCGCGGGTGGTCACGCTGTGGCGGTGGAGCGCCGAGCTGTTCGACCCCGCCGATATCGAGCGGCTCATCGAAATCTGGCAGCGCGCCGTCGCCGCGCTGACCGACGCGCGGTACGCACAGTGAGGACGGAGGATCAGGTGTCGCAAGCCACGGATTCGGCGATCGTCGTCGAATCGGTCGAGAAATCGTTCGGACAGGTCCAGGCGTTGCGCGGGATCAGCTTCACCGTCCCGGCGGGCAGCGTGCTCGGCGTGCTCGGGCCCAACGGCGCCGGGAAGACCACGACCGTGTCGGTGCTGTCCACGCTCATCCGGCCCGACGCCGGACGCGCCACCGTCGCGGGTTACGACGTTGTCGCCCAAGCGGATCGGGTGCGGGCGTCGATCATGCTCACCGGCCAGTACGCCGCGCTCGACGAGGTGCTGACCGGGCGGGAGAACCTCGTCCTGTTCGGGCGGCTCATGGGTTTGCGGCCGAAACAGGCCAAGCGGCGCGCGGCCGAACTGCTCGACCAGTTCGAACTCACCGACGCCGCCGACCGCCGGGTCGGCCAGTACTCCGGCGGTATGCGCCGCCGCATCGATATCGCCTGCGGGCTGGTGCGCCTGCCGAAGGTGGTGTTCCTCGACGAACCGACGACCGGCCTCGACCCGGTCAGCCGCCAGCGGTTGTGGGCGCTGATCCGCGACCTCAAACGGCAGGGGGTGACGATCCTGCTCACCACCCAGTACCTCGAGGAGGCCGACGCGCTCAGCGACAACATCATCGTGGTCGACCGGGGCACCGTCATCGCCGAGGGCACCGCCGACCAGCTCAAGGCGCGGTCGGGGGCGAGCTACTGCGAGGTGGTTCCGGTCGACGCGGGCGATGTCGCCAAGATCGTGTCCGTGCTCGCGGAGCTCGGCGAGCCGACCGTGGCCGCATCCGCCGACCGCGTGTCGCTGCCCGCGCCCGACGGCGCGGCCACCCTGGCCGAGGTGCTGCGCCGGGTCACCGAGGCCGAGGTGGAGCTGATCGATATCGCGCTGCGCCGCCCCTCGCTCGACGAGGTGTTCATCGAGTTGACCCGTCCGGCGGTGGGGGCATGAGCACGGAAACCCTTGCCGAGCACCGGGTTCCGGCCGGGCTGCAATGGCGGGCGTTGAGCGGGCGCACGATTCGCGCGGCGGTGCGGGAGGGGGATCTGCCGTTCGGGTTCGTCGCGCCGATGATCTTCTTCGTGTGTTTCTTCGTGCCGCTGCGACATTCGATGGAACTGGGTGGCGGCCGGTACGCGCAATATCTGCTCCCGGTGATCGTGGTGCAGGGCATGTTCTTCACCGCCATGTCGGCGGGGGACCGGGCCGCGCGCGACACGTTCAGCGGAATGGGAACCCGGCTGCGGTCCATGCCGGTGCGGGCGTGGCTGCCGCTGGCGGCGCGGATGTCGGCGAATCTGGTGCGGGCCGTCGCGGCGGTCGCCGGGGCGCTGGCGATCGGCGGCGCGTTCGGGTTCCGTTTCCACGACGTGGCCGGGGCGTTCGCGTTCGTCGGATTGGCGCTGGCCTTCGGGGTGGCGCTGGTGATCGGGGCCGACGCGCTCGGGGTGGCGACCGGTAAGCCGGAGGTCGGGGCGTCGGCGCTGCTGGCCCCGCAGCTGTTGCTGATCATGATGTCGACGGGATTCGTTCCGGCGCAGGCGTTTCCGGGGTGGATTCAGCCGTTCGTGCGCAATCAGCCCGTCTCCCGGACCGCGGCGGCGCTGCGGGAGCTGGCGGACGGGAAATTCACCGCGGCGCTGGGCATTTCGCTGGCCTGGATCGCCGGGATGATCGTGGCGTTCACCGCGGTGTCGGTACTGGTGGAAAGGCGGCGCTCGTGAGGACCCTGGTGGATCAGAGCCTGGTCGAGGCCGGGCGGTTGATGCGGCGCTGGCCGCGCGAACAGGAGGTCATCACCTCCACGCTGGTGCTGCCGGTGCTGCTGCTGTTGATGTATCAGCTGGTGTTGAACCGGGCGCTGACCGCGTCGTCGGGGACCGACGCCATCTACGGTTTCGTCCCCATGATCGCGGTCACGGGCGCGATGTACGGCGCGATGGGCACCGGCCTGTCGCTGCACGCGGAGGTGGAAAGCGGTCTGCTGCGGCGCTTCTGGGTGCTGCCGGTGCACCGCGGCGCGGGCCTCATCGGCCGCCTGATCGCCGAATGCGGCCGCACCCTCGTCGCCACCGCCCTGGTCGTCGTCCTCGGCGTCGCCCTGGGCCTGCGCTTCCACGCGGGCTGGCTCGGCCTGCTCGGCGCCCTGCTCGTCCCCGTCGTCCTGATTCCCGGCTTCGCCACCATGGTCATCACCGTCGGCGTCGGCAAGGCCGGCGCCAAGGTAGTCCAACTCTTCGCCGCCGTAACCCTGCTCGGCATGTTCTTCAACTCCGGCTTCGTCCCCGTCGACAACTACCCCGGCTGGCTCCAGCCGATAGTCCGCGCCCAACCCATGAGCTGCGCCATCGAAACCATGCGCAACTTCACCCTCGGCGGCCCGGTATTACTGCCGTTCCTGCAAACCCTGGCCTGGTCGGCGGCCTTGGCCGTGGCGTTCGGCACCCTGGCGATCCGCGGCTACCGCAGGGCGGCTCAGGGCTGATGCCTCAGGACTCGTGGCGCCCCAAGGCGTAGAGCGTGCTGGGCGTGACGCTGATCTCGAACGGATCGCCCACCACCAGCAGCTCGTCGCCGGTGATCATCCGCGTCGAAACGTATTCTCCGCGTTGGAGTTCGAGCACCTCGATGCGCGGTGCCGGACGGAAGTCGACGATCCAGTAGTGCGGTATCCCGGCCTGCGCGTACTCGATCCGCTTGATCCGGCGGTCGTGGATCTCACTGCCGCTGCGGCGGGAGACGACCTCTGCGACGAGAAGCAGGTCGGCGGGGTCCAGATAGACCTCGTCGTCGGCGAGCCCGGCCTCCTCGGCCCCGGCATGCAGCACGAAGACGTCCGGTTTCCGAATCCCTGTGGGGAAGGCGAACTCGTATTCCCCGCCGTCGACCAGAACGTCGGCGTTCGCGCGTTTCGCGGCGTCGATGAAGAGGCGGCGCAGGCCCCGGCCGATCCGGTTGTGCCGCAGCGAGGGTGACATCTTCTCGATCAGCCATCCGTTCCACAACTCGAAGCCCTTCCCCTCCTCGGGGCCGTTGTGGAGGTCTTCCGGCGTGTACGGGCCGATGCCGAACAGAGAATCATTGTCGAGTGCGGTGCTCACGACCTCTCCCCGTTCCTTCGATCGGCGCGACTGATCCATTGCGGCAAGCATAGGCTCCCCGCGGCCGCGACGGCCATCGTCCCAGGGTTGCCCCCCACACGTGTTGTTCGACGTCGGAGGCCCTTCGGATGGGTCGGCTCGCCGGAATCGACCACCGAAAGGCCGGTTCGGGGTGGGGAACGGCCCTTCAAACCGCAAACAACGCGCTACGCTTTGTTGCCGGGCCGGTTCACCTTTGCGAGCGTGGATCACGACGAACCGTACCGATGGGGCGAAATTCTGTTGTGCGAAGCCGAAAACCGTTGTCCCCCTAGGAGAGGAGACACTGCGTGAACGGAGCGCCCGCCGCGTTCAACGCCGCTGAGCCGTCGACCGTGGGCGGTCCCGGTGGCGCGGTCACTCTGGTGGAGGGGAGCACCTTCTGCCTGTCGAACCGCATGGGAGACGTCGAACCGCAAACAGCGCACGGGCTGTTCTATCGCGACGCCCGCGTGGTCTCGCGCTGGGAACTACGGGTGGACGGGCAGCGGCCCGAGCCGTTGTCGGTGCTGAGCCCCGAGGCCTTCACCGCGCGTTTCATCCTGCGGCGGCCGCCGCGCGCGGGCGCGGCCGACAGCACGCTGCTGGTGGTGCGCGAACGCCTGGTCGCCGACGGACTGCGGGAGAAGATCACGCTGGAGAACCTCGGCCGCGAACCCACGGCCGTCTCGCTGGAACTGCTCGCCGACGCGGACTTCGTCGACCTGTTCGCGGTCAAGGAGGGCCGGGCGGGCAACGGCCGCGCCGAGGTGCTGGTCACCGACAGCGAACTGCTGCTCAACGACCGTTCCGACCGGGCCCGCGGCCTGGCCGTCTCGTCGTCGGAGGCGCCCCTGATCATGCCGGGTTCGCTGGCGTGGCGGGTGGTGGTGCCGGCCGGGGGCAGCTGGCAGACCGAGGTCCTCGCGCAGCCGACGATGGCCAATCAACGCGTGCAGCCCACGCTGCCGCCCGGCGAACACTTCGAGGTGAGCGAACCGAGCCGCAAGATCGAGGCGTGGCGCGACACCGCCACCAAGCTCACCAGCGGCGATCCGCTGCTGACCGCCGTCCTGCAACGCACCGAGAGCGATCTGGGCGCGTTGCGGATCCACGACTCCGAACGCGAGGGCCGCACCTTCGTCGCCGCCGGAGCCCCCTGGTTCATGACGCTGTTCGGCCGCGACAGCCTGCTCACCGCCTGGATGGCCCTGCCGCTGGACGTGAGCCTGGCACTGGGAACGATGCAGCAACTCGCGGAAACCCAAGGGCAGCGGGTGGATCCGCTGACCGAGGAGGAGCCCGGCCGCATCATGCACGAGATCCGGCGCGGACCGGCCAGCGGTCTCGCGCTCGGCGGGGAGACGTACTACGGAACCGTCGACGCCTCACCGCTTTTCGTCATGCTGCTGGCCGAAACCAGGCGCTGGGGCGCGCCCTCGGACGCGGTCGCGGCCCTGCTCCCGGCCGCCGACGCGGCGCTGGACTGGATGTCGCACTTCGGCGACCGCGACGGCGACGGCTTCATCGAATACCAGCGCGCCACCGACCGCGGCCTGATCAACCAGGGCTGGAAGGACAGCTTCGACGGCATCAACGATATCGCCGGGCACATCGCGGAGTCGCCGATCGCGCTGTGCGAGGTGCAGGGCTACCAGTACGCCGCCCTGCTGGCGCGCGCGGAACTGGCCGACGAGTTCGGTGAGGTCATCGTCGCCGCCCGCCTGCGCGACCGCGCCTCGGCGTTGCGCACCAAATTCGTCGAGGCGTTCTGGATGCCCGAAAAGGGTTGGTACGCCGTAGCTCTCGATCGCGGGAAACGCCGCGTGGACGCGCTCACCAGCAATGTGGGGCACTGCCTGTGGTCGGGCATCGTGCCCGACGAACACGCCGCGCAGCTGGTCGAGCGCATGTCCACCGCCGAGATGGACTCCGGATTCGGTTTGCGCACACTGGCTTCCGGCATGGGCGCGTTCAATCCCATGAGCTACCACAATGGTTCGGTGTGGCCGCACGACACCGCCATCGCGGTCGCGGGCCTGCTGCGCTACCGCCACATCCCCGGCGCGGTCGACCTGGCCACCCGCTTGGCCGACGGCCTCCTCGACGCCGCCGCGGCCTTCGGCGGCCGCCTGCCCGAATTGTTCTGCGGTTTCCCGAGATCCAGGTTCTCCGCACCCGTCCCGTACCCCACCTCCTGCTCCCCCCAGGCCTGGGCCAGCGCCGCCCCCCTACTCCTGGTCCGCTCGTTCCTCGGCCTGGACCCCGACGTCCCCCGCCGCTCCCTGACCGTGCTCCCCCACCTGCCGTCGCGGTGGGGCCGAGTGGAACTCACGGATCTGCGGCTGGGGGGATCGATGATCGATCTGGCGGTGGACGGTCAGCGGGTGGTCGCGTCGAACCTGCCGGAGGATTGGCGGTTGATCACGCATTGAGCGGGTCCGGACCTGCGGCTGGGTAAGCTTTCCGACATGACCATCCAGGCGGTGGATTCGCTCCCGCACCAGATGACCGAGGAGCAGTACCGTCGGCTGCCCGAGGACATCGCCCGCGAGATCGAGATCGTCCACGGTCATGTCATCGTGTGCGAATCGCCGAGCCCCGAGCACAATCGGATCGCTCGGCGACTCGCCAACGAGCTCGAGCGGCTCCCCAGCACCGAACCGTGCGTCCGGGCCGAGACCGATATCGACGTGGTCCTCTGGCGGGTCCCGAAATTCACCTTCCGCCGCCCGGACGTGGTGGTCTACCGCTGCCTGGACGAGCCCGGCGCCAAGCCCGAAGCGGGCGACACCCTGATCGTCGTCGAGGTGTCGTCCCCGTCCACCGCCGCCGAGGACCTCCTCGACAAGAAGGCCCAGTACGCCCGCGTGGGAATCCCGCTCTATCTCGTTATCGTCCTGAACGACAAGTACGAGATCGAGGACGTTCTGGAATTCCGCCTCGACGCGCACGCGGGTGAATACCGGCTCCACCAGTTCCACCGCGGCGGGGTGCTGCGGCTGGAGCATGTGGTGGTCGGGGAGGTCGTGTTGTCGGAATTGGCGCGCTGAACCGTCGGGTCACAAACTGACGCGCTGGTCCTGGGGCAGGAAGAGTTTGTCGGTCTCCTTGACGTCGAAGGTGGCGTAGAACTCCGGGAGGTTGCGGACGACCTGGTTGCAGCGGAACTCGCTGGGGGAGTGGACGTCGTTGGTGACCAGCCACTCGGTGTACTCGGCGGTGGACTTGGTGCGCCAGTTGCGGGCCCAGGAGTGGAACATGTCGGTGTAGTCGGGGGTGTCGCGGCCCTCGCGCTTCTCGGCGAGGCGGTAGGCGGCGAGGGAGATCATCAGGCCGCGCAGGTCGGCGAGGTTCTCGCCGACGGTGAGTTCACCGTTGACGTGCTGGTCGATGCCCTCGGGGACCAGCGCGTCGTACTGGTCGATGAGCTGTTTGGTACGGGTGTCGAAGGCCGCGCGGTCCGCCGGGGTCCACCAGTCGCGCCGATTGCCGTCGCCGTCGTACTTCGAGCCCTGATCGTCGAAGCCGTGGCCGATCTCGTGGCCGATGGTGGCGCCGATCGCGCCGTAGTTCACCGCGGGTTCGGCGTCCTTGTCGAAGAAGGGGGCCTGCAGGATCGCGGCGGGGAAGTTGATCGAATTGGAGGCGGCGGAGTAGTAGGCGTTGACCTCCTGCGGGGCCATGCCCCACTCCAGCTTGTCGACCGGCGTGCCGAGGTGATCCATGCTGCGCTTGGATTCGAAAGTGTTGATGGCGCGCAGGGATTCGATCAATTTCCCGCGGGTCACCTTCAGCGTCGAATAGTCCACCCACTTGTCGGGATAGCCGATCTTGACGGTGATCTTGTCCAGTTTGGCGATGGCCGCGTCCCGGGTCTGCGGGGACATCCAGCTCGAATTGCGGAAGTTGTCGCGGTAGGCGGCGATGATGTCGTTGACCATCTCCTTCGCGCGATCCTTCGCGTCGGGTGGGAAATGCTTTGCGACATAAGCCTTTCCGAGCTGCTCCCCGGCGTACTGGTTGACCGTGCCGATCGCCGACTTCCACAGTTCGGGGCGCTGCTGCGTCCCGTTCATCACCTTGCCGAAGAAGTCGAAATTGGCGTCGGAGATGTCCTTCTTCAGGAAGCGGGCGAACTCGCGCACGAGATAGAGCTTCAGATACTCACGCAGCACGGCGATATCGGTCTCGGTCCACAGCTTGCCCGCCGCGGTGACGAACGACGGCTCGCCGACGACGATCTTGTCGAACAGGTTCTTGGGCCGGTCGGTCGTGCCCGCCAGCCAGGCGTCCCATTCGAAAGTCGGTGCGAGAGCGACCAATTCGTTCCAGGACTTGAGGTTGTAGGTGGCGTCGCTGTCGCGGGTGCGCACGTTGTCCCAGAAGCCCGCGGCGATCCGCTTCTCCAGATCGAACACCCGTTGCGCCATCCCCGCCGGATCGGGGAAGCCCGCGCCGGTGGCGATGCGTTCGAGATAGGTGCGGTAGGCGGCGAGCTTGTCGGCCTGCTCGGGCTTGCGGTAGTACTGCTCGCCGAGGCCGATGCCGGACTGGCTCACGTACGGGATGTAGGCGTTGGAGTCCTTCTGATCGACCGAGACGTTCAGCCCGATCAGCCCGGCGATCGGCAGCTCGCCCATCACCTTCGCGAGGTCCGCCTTCGTCGGGGCCTTGTCCACCTTGTCGAACAGGTCCTGCAACGGCGACATGCCGAGCTTCTCGATCGTGTCCAGATCCATCCGCGCGTCGTACAGGTCGCGGATCTGCTGCTCGGGCGTGCCGTTCTTCGGGTCCTTGATGGCCTCGACGATCTCGCGCAGCTGCCCCTCGACCCGATCGGACACCTCGTCGAACGTGCCGAAGCTGTTCTTGTCCGGCGGCAGCTGATACTCCCGCAGCCACTTCCCGTTGACGTGCCGGTACAGATCGTCCTGCGGCCGCACCGCCGGATCCACCCCCGACAGATCGGCCCCGTGCAACTGCACCGGCGCCGACTGCTTCGAACACGCCACCAGCGCGGTCGCCACCGGCACCGCCCCCAGCGCGATCAGAAACGAACGACGATCCAGGCGGGCCCGGCCTCGAGATGTCACAGGCAACCTCTTCCCGACGGTATGGCGATCTGGCTGTGCGATCGAGGCTAATGTCTCCGGCGTTCCCGCGTCATCCCGCCGGGCCGTGGGGGGCGATCGCCCGCGCCCCCAGGCCTGCGATTTGGGGACCACCTGCGCCTTCGCTACACTGGCCAGGTTGCCTGCGGGGGAGTTGTGCCCGCACTTCGGCCGTGAACCCCCAGTGGTGATCGCTTCGATCGCGAGAATCCGCTGGCAGGCGCGCGTTCGAGGGGCAGCTGACCATGCCCGTCGGGTCGGTAATCCGGCGTGCATATCGTCCAGGTCCAGGAGGAGAGCTGAAGTGATTCAGCAAGAGTCGCGGCTGCGCGTCGCCGACAACACGGGTGCCAAGGAGATTCTCTGCATCCGCGTGCTCGGCGGTTCGTCGCGTCGCTATGCCGGTATCGGCGACGTGATCGTCGCCACCGTGAAGGACGCCATCCCCGGCGGCAACGTCAAGAAGGGCGATGTCGTCAAGGCCGTCGTCGTGCGCACCACCAAGGAGCGCCGGCGTCCGGATGGCAGCTACATCCGCTTCGACGAGAACGCCGCGGTGCTGATCAAGGCGGACAACGATCCGCGCGGCACCCGCATCTTCGGCCCGGTCGGCCGCGAGCTGCGCGACAAGCGTTTCATGAAGATCGTTTCGCTGGCCCCGGAGGTGCTCTGACATGAAGGTGCACAAGGGCGACACCGTGATCGTCATCTCGGGTAAGGACAAGGGCGCCAAGGGCAAGGTCATCCAGGCCTACCCGAAGGAGCAGCGGGTCCTGGTCGAGGGCGTGAACCGCATCAAGAAGCACGTCGCGAACTCCGCGAACCAGCGCGGCGCCAGCTCGGGCGGCATCGTGACCCAGGAGGCGCCCATCCACGTGTCGAACGTGATGGTCGTCGACTCCGACGGCAAGCCGTCCCGCGTGGGCTACCGCACCGACGAGAACGGCAAGCGGGTGCGTATCTCCCGTCGCAACGGGAAGGACATCTGATGACCACCACCGAGAAGATCCAGCCCCGGCTGAAGCTGCGCTACCGCGAGGAAATCAAGGACGCGCTGAACAAGGAATTCAACTACGCCAACGTGATGCAGATCCCGGGCGTGGTGAAGGTCGTGGTGAACATGGGCGTCGGCGACGCCGCCCGCGACGCCAAGCTGATCAACGGCGCCGTCGCCGACTTGGCCCTGATCACCGGTCAGAAGCCGGAGATCCGCAAGGCCCGCAAGTCCATCGCGCAGTTCAAGCTGCGTGAGGGCATGCCGATCGGCGCCCGCGTCACCCTGCGCGGCGACCGCATGTGGGAGTTCCTGGACCGCCTCGTGTCCATCGCCCTCCCCCGAATCCGCGACTTCCGCGGCCTGTCGCCGAAGCAGTTCGACGGCAACGGCAACTACACCTTCGGTCTCTCGGAGCAGTCGATGTTCCACGAGATCGACGTCGACAAGATCGACCGCCCCCGCGGCATGGACATCACGGTCGTCACCACGGCCACCAACGACGAAGAGGGCCGCGCCCTCCTGCGTCACCTCGGCTTCCCGTTCAAGGAGAACTGAGCATGGCTAAGAAAGCTCTGATCAACAAGGCCAACCGGAAGCCGAAGTTCGGCGTGCGCGCCTACACCCGCTGCCAGCGCTGCGGCCGGCCCCACGCGGTGTTCCGCAAGTTCGGGTTGTGCCGTGTGTGCTTGCGGGATATGGCGCACAAGGGTGAGCTGCCCGGGGTGCACAAGGCTTCCTGGTAGGACTTGCTTCGCGAGTGACCCGGTACGGCTTCGGCCGTGCCGGGTTGTCGTGTTGGTGGGGGTGTTAGGTTTTGGGGGTGAGTGAGAGTGGGGGAAGTCCGCGGTTCGCGATCGAATCGGAGGAAGTCAGGGCCCTCGGGCGGGCGGCCTTCGAGGTCGCGCGACAGTGCCGAGAGGGGTTGTCCGCCTTGCAGACCGATGTGCGGGACCTGCTCGACGAGTGGAGGGGGAACAATGCCGACGCCTTCGGAGGGGCGTGGGACGAGTTGCATACCGGGGCCGTGGAGGTGTGGGACGCGTTGGCGGAGTTGGCCGCGAGGCTGGGGGTGACTGTGGATATGGTCGACAGGACGGACCAGGCGAACGCCGCCGGTACGCGCATGCTGGACCTCTGAACGGATCGTTCCGATGACCGAAGACGCACGGGCATTCACGGTTGACCTCGACAAGCTGGAGAATCTCGCCGCGCGAATCCGAGGATTCGCGGATTTCATTGCGGGACAACTCGATTCGATCGATCAGAAGGCCAAGCAAGCCGACGGCCATTGGACCGGGAGCGCTGCGGACGCCTACCGGGAAACCCATGCCGAATGGCTCGCGGGTGCGATCGATATCAAAGAGGGCCTGCGAAATCTGGAAAAGGTCGTGAAGCAAGTCCACGAGGGCTACACCGGTGCTGTCGCGGACAACCTGCGAATCCTCGGCATATGACGAAACTCGACGTCGATCCGAAGACGTACTACCAGGCGGCGATCAACTGCTTCGACGCGGCCGCGGCATTGCGTGACAGCTTCGTGTACATCTTCGCGGAGCTGGCCGAATGCGGGTCGATGGCCGGGGTCGACGACGACGGCAAGAAATGGGCGACGTCGTACAACACCGCCGCGTATCATGTGGTGGGTATGTTCCAGGAGGTCCACTCCACCCTGATGACATACGGAAGCGCGCTCAACGACATCGGATTCAATCACGCGCAAGCCGACGCATCGATCGAGGGAACGCCCCAACCGGGTCGCCCGACGGACGCGCAGGCACCCGTCTTCGGGCCCTTCTCGGTTCCCGCTTCGGCCGGTGGCCCCGGTCAGGGCATCGTCGACAAAGGCATCAACATAGTCAGCGAGATCGGTATCCCGGTTCCCGACGGGCACACCGGACGCCTCGCCAAGGCGGCCGACGCGTGGGACCGACTCGGCACGATCTATCAGAATACGAACGCACGCGACAAGATCACGATCTCGGCCACCTTGTTCGACGACGTTACCTCTCCCGAAGCGGTGCACGTCCGAGACGATCTGAGAACGCTTTCGGATTCCATCGACAAGATGCTGACCGCCTGCAAGGACATCAGCGCATCGTGCATCGGCTACAAGGAAGCCCTGGACGAACTCCGCAAGGAGATCAAAGGTCTGCTGGAGAGCCTGCTCGAGGAACTCGCCATGGACGCCGCGATCTCGATCGGCCTGGCGTTGGTGAGTTTCGGCGCCGGTGCGGTCACGGCCGTGAAGGCCCTCGATTCCGTGCGTCGATGGGCGGCGAAGATCAAAGACGGTATTCTCGCCTGGCGCGCCCGCAAAGCGCTGCAAATCGCGGGCATGAAGCAAGAGGCCAAGGACGCCCTGTTCAAGGCGCGAAAAGCCGTGCAGGACTTGTTCGAGCGGTTGGGCAAGAAGGGGGAGAATGTCAAGCGGGTGCCGAAGCCGTCGTTGAAGAGTGAGTTGGACAATGCTCAGACGTGGACCAATGGAAACCTTCCGGCGAAAAACGGGCCACCGAACGGTTATCTGGTCAAGCGAGATCCGCAGGGGAACATCTCGAACTATACCCAATACGACTCCGAAGGAAATGCTGTCAAACGAGTGGATCTCACCGGAGCCACCCATGCGGGCGTACCGACTCCCCATGTGGTGGAATACGAGGTGAACGTCAATCCGAATACCGGGGAGAAGTTCCCGCGACCGAACAATCGGAACGTCAGACCCGCGACACCGGAGGAGATTCCATGACCAGTCGAGAAGACTCCGGCATCACATTGCCAGAAGCCCTGGAAATGTCCGCAGATCCAGCCTGGTCCACGCGGGTGACCGCCGCCGAACAACTCGGGCGATTCATCGACGACCCTGCGGCAAGGCATCGGCTCGAGGAGCTGCTGCGCGACCCCGGCGATGTCGCGGTCCAGGTAGCCGCAGCCGAGGTGCTGACGCGAGGCGGAGGGACCAAGGGCGTGCTGGCGGTGCTCGAGGAAGTGGGCCGTCGCGCCGACGATCCCGATGCCGATTACATCGCCTACAAACTGTACGAGTTGGAGGGCATGGGAGAGTATCCGGTACTTGCTACCGCTTCGGCAATTGATCCTGCCGATATAACTCCGAATAGCCGGGTGGGGATCGCGAACGTAAAACGTCTGCTCGGTGTTGACTGAATTATGTATCATTCGACCCTGTCGGTGTCGAAGATGAACAAGTCGCCGGGCATTACGGCGTCAGTCCCAAGGCGGTGAAAGACGCCATTCACAAAATCGAGGCGCAGGGCGCGTGGCGCGGCAACATCCTCGATGAGCTCGGGGAATGAGCGAAAGCGGGAGCATGCATCCGCAGATCATCGAGCACGAGGACCGTTGGATCCTCCTACCGCTGCGGGGCAGTCGCGTGGTGGGGGTGGATTGGCGTCCGGAGGAGGTCGGCCTTCTTCTGGACACGGATTTCCTGATTGTGATCGGTTACGACGCTGAGCTGTCGCCGCAACCGGTTGCCAAGGATGCGATCGGGCGTCACCAGATCGGGCATTGGCGTCGGGACGAAGTCGAGAATGCACTGAAATCCGAGATTCTTTCGCCGGTATTCTTCAAATCCGGCGGGGCGAGAGTTGCTTTTCGAAACGGTTGGAAGCTGTTCCTCCCGGAGTGTCCGGCAACCTCACCTGCGGCTGTAGTAGCAGGTTCTCTAGTACTGTGGACTCGTGCCGGGTTGGCGCAACTCGCGGACTATCCTGTGCGCCGTATAGATCCATGGACCGGGCAGCTGGTTACCACGCCTGAATGGCCGCCGCGACCCGAGAGCCTGGACATCGACAGCGAGTCGGATGACATCAATGGGTGAATTTCAGCGCCACTGGGTTTCGTGGACGACTACGTCGGAGACCGCATCTTCATGAGCGCACTGGTGGTTTGGATTAAGAAGAGCTGAGGGTCCGGGCTCGAGAGGGTTATGAGGGATTGTACGGTTGATTCTTTCCGAGATGGAGCCGTGAAATGAGCGAAGCGCTGATCCGGTTCGAGTTACCGGCATCGTTCATCGAGTCGAGGGCCAAGTTGACCCCGCGCGAACTCGGCTACGGCTACCGCAATAGGTGGATCACGGACGCGGACGTGGTTCGCTTGGCGACGACGGACGTTGTGCCGGAGACCGAGCCCATGGAGGTGGTCGAGTCACTTTCGTTGCTTCTGTCCGATGAGCTCGGCAAAGTCGATGATCTGGTTGATCGACTGGTCGTCGATGGGGGCGCGGTCTGGGTCTATCTGACCGTGGCCTGGGTTTATGAGCACCCCTCCGATTTCGAGGGAAAGCCCCTTCAAGCAATCGAAAAGCTGTATGCCGAGTTCGATTATCCGCCGGAGATGGAGCCGTTCATTACATTCTCGCCTCCGCCCACGGACGGGACGCCCGGATTCGAAGGGCTCGAGGAGCGTCTGCGCGATTACCTGTCAGAGGGCTGGCAGCGGTATCACGAGGCGCGATAGAACCGGCCTTTCGGTCTGCCATCCATGCCGCGACCGTGCGCGCTAATCAAGGACCATTGGACCACGTCGATTTCAGCCACTATTGCGATCCGCTCCCGAACCCGTCACTCTGGAACCGTCTTCGTCAACCAGCGTCGACGAATGTGGGGGTTCGTACGTGAGCGGTGGAACGAGCTTCAATCAGGAGCGGCGGCGACTCGCCGTCGAGCGGGCGATCAGCGAGTTGGGGCCGATGCCGACACGTCGGCGCAACCTCATATCCGGTCTGTTGGCCGATCGGCGCGGCTGGCATGTTTTGGTACGGGATCGGTTGGAGTCGACGAGAGATCGAGTGGACCTGTTGCTGATCGGCACGGGCGGCGTCTTTGCTTTCGTATTCGGCGATCAGCCGCTCGACGGGACCGAGATCGCACGATTGCGCGCCCACCTCCAGCAACTGCTGGATGGTGTGAGGGTGAGTGGGTCGCCACACGAATTCGTCACGGACACAGTGCGATTGGTTCTGGTGACCGCACCGCACCAGCGGGTTCGAAGTGATGGCCGGTTCCTGGTGGTCAGTGAGATCGACTATCCGCGGGCGATCGCCGGGCCCAAACGCCTGTCTCGCGGAGCCGCCGACGGATTGGCTCGGGCAGCGGCGCAACGCGACCGCCAACTGGTCTCGCTGTCTGTCGAAGACCGACCCGAGACCACCGGCGCCGACGCGCTGATCGGGGTCGATGAACTTGTCGACCAGGAGCGGGAACGGGCGCTGCGCGAACCGCTTCCGTCCTGGATGACATTCCTCGATCCCGCACAGCGCGCCTTGGTGACGAAGAATTACAGCGGTCCCGCTCGCATCGCCGGGCCTGCCGGTACCGGAAAGACGGTCGTCGCGCTGCATCGGATGGCGAGCCGCGCACACCGCACGACCGGAAAACTGCTGTTCACCACCTTCGTTCGCAATCTGCCACGCTGCCAGGAACGAGCCTTCGCGCGGTTGGCGCCCTTCGCCGTCGACCGTGCCCAGTTCATGACCCTGCATGCCTGGGCCGGACAGCTGCTGGACAGTCGAAACCACCACGTCACGATGAACCTGACCAAGGCCGACAACGCCTTCAATCTCGCTTGGTCGAGAGTGGGCAGCCGGGGACCGCTCGGTGCGATCGAACCGGACAACCGCTATTGGCGCGCCGAGATCGACCGGCTGATCAAGGGCCGTGGTATGGGTACCGACGATTTCGAGGAGTACGCGTCCGTCGTGCGGCGGGGCCGAACCGGTGTGTTGCGCCGTGACGCCCGCGCGGCCGTTTGGGAGCTCTTCCGCGAATACGAGAAGATTCGCGAAGAAATGAATTTCCTCGACGCCAATGACCTGATCACCGCGGCCCTGCGTGAACTTCAGCGTGAACCGCTCGACGATCGGTACGACATGGTCGTCGTCGACGAGGTGCAGGATATGACGGTGCAGGGATTGCGGCTCGTGCACGCCATCGCCGGTGACGCGCCCAATGCTCTCCTGCTGGTCGGCGATGGGCAGCAGAAGATCTACGCGGGCGGTTGGCGGATCGCGGACGCGGGGATCCGAATCGTCGGCCGCGGCGAATTGCTGAAGGTCAACTATCGCAATTGCGCTGAGGTCATGCGGCTGGCCGCGTCCTTCGAAGGCCGCAATCTCGTGGATGATCTCGACGGTATTCCCGCCGTCACGCTCGGCCGCGCCCAGACCGCGCTCTCCGGCGGCGAAGCCGTCACCTGGTCCGGTACGGATGCCGAGGTCGAGGAGGCGATCCACGAGCAACTCCAGCGGATTCAGGAGAAGGGCATCCCGCTCTCGGCGACGGCCCTCATCACTCGGACCAATCACGAGACCACCCGATTCCGGAACGCCTTGCGGCGCTGGGGCATTCCCTTCCAGGACCTTCAGGACTACTGCGGCGACGACGCGGAAGAGTCGGTGAAGATCGGAACCGTGTTCCGGGTCGCCGCGCAGATTCCACGGCCGTTTCCACTCACCGATCACGACGTCGTCGACCAGGGTGCCGTCATCCTTGGGTGAACTCCACGGCCAGCAGTAACCCGCGGCGATGCGGGCGGTGAGGCCTTCCGCGTTCTTGGCGCGGAGGAAATCCTCCATCTCCCGGGGTGAGTTCGCGACGTGGACCTCGAACGTGGGATCGCCGGTCCAGGGCGTGGGGCCGCCTTCCCGCAGGCCGAGCAGGCGTCGCACCCATTCGTCGTAGGCCCCGCTGCCGCCGCAGCGGAACTGGACGTCCAATTCGATCTCGTGCACGATATGCCCGGAACGGGCCGCATGGCGTTTGATCTCCTGCACCCGTCCGACTTCATCGGGGCGCACGACCTGATGTTCGTCCAGGAGGAATACCGGCACCCGCGCGACCGACATCAGTTCGTCGAGTTGCGGGCGGCCCGTGCGCGCGGACTTGGGGGTGAAGCGGTTCGTCGATACCTCGCGGATGCGGTGGGCCTCGTCGCAGATGAGGACGTCGAGTTCGTTCTCGTCCAGGGTGGCGAAGTTCCGAAAGTATTTGAACAGGCCCTGCAATTCGGTCGAGCCCTTCGCCGGGAACTTGCGAAGCGACTCGGTGAAAGCCAGCGATCCGGTGGCGTGCCGAACGCGATATCCGTCCCGATGCAGTTCGGCGAGCAGGGAAACGGCGATGAGGCTCTTACCGCTGCCCGGTCCGCCGGTGACGATGACGACGCTCTTGTGATTGGACCGATGCGCCGCACGCACCTGGTTCATCACCGTCTCGTAGGCCAGCTTCTGCTGGTCGAGCAGGGTGTACTCGGTGGCGGCCCGGAGTTCGGCTCCGGTGAAGGAGAACAGATTCGGCTTGGGTCTGAGGGGACTGGTGAGCAGGCGTTCGGCGGCGTCGCCCGCGGGTTGCGGGGCGAGCTGGCTTCGCAGGAATTCCAGGAACTCGTCGTGTTGATCACCGGTGAACAGGCGGCCCAATCGGTCCGGCTGTCGGGCGCGCAGCGCGGTCACAGAATTCTCGGTGGCGTTGTGCAGATACGCCACTCCGCTCACCGCATGGGGACGAGCGTGCAGGATCTCGACGAACTGGGTGAGATATCGGCAGTAGCCGCGCACCTGATCGATCGGATGCAACTGTTCGTTCGGAATCCCCGAGGCCCGGACGATGCGGTCCGAATTCCACACGGTCTCCGCCCGGCTCCACTGCTTCAGTTCGACGACCACATAGTTGTCCTCGCCGGTCTGCGGATGTGCGCCCGCGAGAATCACATCGGCCCGGCGGCTGGATTCGGGCAGCCGGTACTCGATGAGCATCTGCGTCTTTTCCAGGCCGATCTCGGCGAGATCCCGCGCGATCCACGGCAGACTCACATCCCAGGACCGTTGTTCGGCGGTGGGCCGTTCCCGCCGAGTACGACCCAAATGCTCGGTCACCATCGCGGACAGCTAATTCTGCGCGGACAGCGCCAGCACCTCTTCGGCGGTCGAACGGTACACCTGGTTCGGCAAGGCAGGAACCCCCGGATAGCACGAATGATCGTGCGGTGGGGGCGTATCCGCGTCAGCGGAAGCCCGTCGAGCCGCATGTGACGACGAGAGGTCAACTTACCAAAGGACTTTCGCCGCCGCCCAATCAGTCGCGGATCATGTCGTGCTCACGGGCTCGGTTGCCGAAGGTCGCGCACCCTCCGCGGCCGTCGGTGAAAGCCCCTTCCAGCACGGTTCGATATGCCGGACTACCACTCGTAAAGGGACAAGTCGGACTTGGTATGGCGGTGGACAGTACGTGTCCGGAATGCTGTAGCGCATGCCGTTCGAAGTGAATCCCGATAGTCTCCGGCAAGCTGCTGCGGCTCTGGCCCTACTGCCGGAAGAGATCGATCATGCGCCGCAGGTGAAATCGCAGCCGGTGGCGGATGCGCTGAAGGGATCGGCCATGGGGGACGTGCTGGCGGGTTTGGATGCGGTCAGTTCGTTGGCCAAGGCCGTGTTGCAGGCCCGGTTCAACGAGTTCTCCGGGGTGCTGGCGCTGTCCGCCGACAAATTCCACGGCAGCGATGTGGACGCGGCTCAACGGATCGCGGCGGTCGCCGATTTCAATTCCGGGAATCCCGCCGAACCCGCACTGCCGACCTCCTTTCCGGGGCGGTGACCATGGCGACTCCGAGCCAGGTGAGCAGGTGGGATGTCGACGGGTTGGCCGGTCTGGCCGCGGACGCCACCGCGCTGGCGGACGCGATCGCCAAGGCGGCGGACACCATGCACACCACCATTCACGACGGCCTGGTCTGGAAAGGTGCGGCCAAGGATGCCGCCGAAGGCAAGGCCGACAGGGAGCAGAAACAGATGCGGGCCGTCGCGACGGCCTACGACGATATCGCCGCGGCCTGCTCGGGTGCCCACGACGAAATGGCCCATCCGCTCTCGGAGATCAAGACCATCCTCCAACTCTATGCCGTCGCTCCGGTCGCCGTGGCCGACGATTGGACCATCACCGGAGTCGAGGATTGGAATTCCGATGCGGGACAGCAACTTTCCCGCTTGTCCGGCCTCGTCACGACGCTGGTGTCCGCGGACGTGAAATGGAGCGCCAAACTCTCCCACGCGCGTCATGAGCTCACGATGCTGGCAACGGATTCGGCGCTGAGAACGGAGTCCGCGGAGATTCAGAAGATCAAAAAGGAGGATCCGAAGGCGATCGCGGACAGTATCGCCACCAATCCCACCTCGTTCTGGGCGCCGGATGTGCCGGGAATGACCGCGTCCACGATCGCGGGAGCCATGACGGAGGGGACCCGGCTGGGGTTGGAGAACGCGGCGAAGGACGCGGGTGACGCGGGGGTGCTCAAATGGGTCGAGAACTGGGGAAACGTCGGAAAGGACGGCACCTGGGCTCGCGATGTCTCGTCCGGGTTCAGCAGATTGGGAGTCGTGGGTAGCGCGATCGGGACGGTCCCTTCCATCGTGGACGATATTCATGGCGGGATGGACCCGACCGAGGCGGTCGTGAGTGAGGGCGGCGGAACTGCCGCGGGGTTGCTGGCTGGTGGTGTGCTCGGGGGTATGGCCAGCGGAGCGGTCGCTGGGACAGAACTCGGGAGTGTGGTTCCAGGCGTCGGAAACGTGGTGGGTCTCGTCGTCGGATCCGCGGTGGGCGCCGGTGCGTCCTACTTGGGGTCGAAAGGGATTCAATGGTTATGGGAATGACCGAACCGAACGGCTCGGCGTCGCGGTCGGAGGTGCCTTTTCCGCAGTGGCAATGGGTTCCGGCTTGGCCGATTTCGGGCCGTTCGCTCGGTACCCGGGTTCTGGCGGTGGTCACAGGTGGGGCGCTCGTGATCGTCGCCGTTGTTTGGATCGCCATCGTGATTGTCGACGGGCTGCGCGCGCGGCACATCGTCACGGTGATCGGTGGCCTTGGCGGCGCTTCGATGGTCGCAGGTATCGGATTCGTGCTCATCGATAACGCGGATTTGGTGCGTCGCAAACCCCGCGCCGAGGCGTATCGCCGTCTGGACGGTGAGCACGGTCCCGGCGTTGTGCTTCGACCCCGCCGGACCAATCCGATACTGTACCTCGCGCTCGGTGGCGTCGCGGTTTATGGAATCGCCGCGTGGCTCGCCTGGCGGAACGGATTCTATGACGACGGTCTGCTGCCGTTGTCGAAGAACAATCAGGGTGGCGCGACATTCGCGCTGATATTCGGTGTGGTCAGCGCGCTGTGCGCGTTGGTGTTGGCCGTCCTGCTCCGTTGGAAACTGTCGGTCGAGCTGTATCCCCTCGGCGTGAAGAGGCCCAGCGCATTTCCGGGTGGTGACCGGAAGGATCGGTTCGTGAAATGGGAGGACGTGGCGTCGGCCGCGAAAGGAGAGTTTCGCTCGTCGGCCCAAGCGGGGCCGTTACCGACCATCGATCTGTACCTCAGAACACCCTGCCCCCCGGTTACCCGATTGGAGCTGCGGCTGGACCGGCCGGACCGAGTGGCGCTGCCGGTGTATGCCCTTGCGGGAGAGGTGAATACGGTTCTGGCTGTCGTGCGGATCCTGGTTTCGCGGCCCGAGTCCCGAGCTTGTCTGGCCCATCCGGATGCCCCGGCGTGGTTCACCCCACCCCCGCTGGCAGAGCAGCAGAGGTTGTCCAAGCTGTACGGCAAAGGAAATGCGGCGCGATGACTTCCGGATCGCCGGGCGGCATGCCCCTCTCTGTGGCCGAGTACCTGAACCGCGTCGGGGTTGGTCTCGTGGTCGCCCATCGAGACACCGTGGGTGTGCCGATCGCCGAGGTTCTGGTGCCGGTCGGCTGGCGGCGAGTGGCAGCGGCCGCCTTCCCGCACGCCTACGGGGTGTGGGCGCTACCGCCCGCGGAAGGAGAGGGCTGGGCGGACAACGCGGTGCTACTGATCGGCAGGTTGACCAGCAAGGTGGACGCTGCGGCCTTGTTGAGCTGTGCATTCACGAGTTCCCGCGCGTTGCCTGGTTGGCACGAGGAGCTAAGCGGCAGTGGGACTTTCGGCGGACAACCGTCCGCTGTGATCAGCGGCCGGTATTCAGCGGGCGCGCTGAGGCTCTGGTCGTCCAACCGCTACCTGCTCTTTCGTCTCACCCACCAGCAGTACCTCGTGCAGCTCACGGTCACGACCCGAGTCGAATCGAGCAGGGACGGCGATGCCGTTGCGGGCTCCTTGCGGGTGAGACCTTCGCTGTCGCCGTCGGAACCGGAACAGGCGAAAGACAAGTCACCCCGCCCGGAGCAACCCCGCCACTGGCCCCCAGGCCCCGTCTTCGACCACACCGAAGACTGGACCGAAGACGACGAATACTTCGCCCGAAAACGCCGCACCGGCTGGCTGGAATGACCCCCTACGCGCAGTGGATCAAAAACTTCACCGTAGCCGGTTCATCCACCTTGATATCCGCCGTCTCACTCGCCACCGCGTCCGGCTGGCACCCCGACGGCACCGTCGTCACCGTCGCCCGGTAACACCCGGCCGAAACCTGTTGCGACGCATTGCCATCCTTGCCCGTGGTGATCGTCGCGAGCTCGGAATCGTTCTCGCACGACGTCACCCGCACCGCCACCCCCGGCACCGGGAACCGCTCGGTGCCCGTCCCCGCCTGCACCGTCAGCTGGCCGCCGGGGCCGGACGGCTCCGACTTCTGTGCCGCGTCGGCGTGGCTGGGGGTCGCGGTGACCGTCGGTTTGTCGTCGGCGCAGCCGGTTATCGTCACCACCGCGGCGAACACCGAGAACGCGAAGATCGCGGAACGCACAAGCTCTCCTCTCGAGGGCGGATATATCGAGCTGTCGTGCTGCGTGACACCTTAGGCGCACCAGACCCCGACTGTGTCCCAACCCACCCCACCCGAATTTTGCCCAGCTCACGCCCCCCTTTACACTGAACCGGTTGCCTGGGGAGCTCTGTGTCCGCACACGACCCCCGCCAACACGCACTCAACCGACCGGCCAAAGCCGGCCGGACCAGCCGAATTGCTGTAGGCCCACGATCGGCGTGCCCGTAGGGACATGCCGGTGCTGCATGGGAACCGCGGCGAGAAAGGTGAGTGGTCTACCCATGACCATGACTGATCCGATTGCAGACTTCTTGACCCGTCTGCGCAACGCCAACTCGGCGTACCACGATCAGGTGAAGGCGCCGCACTCCAAGCTGAAGGCGAACATCGCCGACATCTTGAAGCGTGAGGGCTACATCGCCGACTACCGCGTCGAGGACGCGCCCGTCGGCAAGACCCTGATCGTCGACCTGAAGTACGGACAGAGCCGCGAGCGCTCGCTCGCCGGTGTGCGCCGGGTGTCCAAGCCCGGTCTTCGGGTGTACGCGAAGTCCACCAACCTGCCCAAGGTGCTGGGCGGCCTCGGCGTGGCCATCATCTCCACGTCGCAGGGCCTGCTCACCGACCGTCAGGCCAAGCAGCAGGGTGTAGGCGGGGAAGTCCTCGCCTACGTCTGGTAAGGGAGGTAGGAGCAATGTCGCGTATCGGCAAGAAGCCGATCCCGGTTCCCACCGGCGTCGAGGTGACCATCGACGGCCAGAGCGTGACGGTGAAGGGTTCCAAGGGCACCCTGTCGCACGTCGTGGCCGAGCCGATCACCGTCGCCAAGGGTGAGGACGGCCAGATCGAGGTCGTTCGCCCCAACGACGAGCGCCAGAACCGGTCGCTGCACGGGCTGACCCGGACCCTGATCGCCAACATGATCCAGGGCGTGACCCAGGGTTACGAGAAGAAGATGGAAATCTTCGGCGTCGGTTACCGCGTGCAGGCCAAGGGCTCGAACCTCGAGTTCGCCCTGGGCTACAGCCATCCGGTTCCGGTCGAGGCCCCCGAGGGCATCACCTTCAAGGTCGAGACCCCCACCAAGTTCTCGGTGTCGGGCATCGACAAGCAGAAGGTCGGCCAGATCGCCGCGGTCATCCACGGCCTGCGCAAGCCCGACCCGTACAAGGGCAAGGGCATCCGGTACGAAGGCGAAGTCGTTCGCCGCAAGGTCGGAAAGACGGGTAAGTAAGCCATGGCACAAACCGAAACCCAGAAGGCCGCGCGCAAGCCGCTCGGCAAGGATGTGTCGACTCGGCGTCGTGTTGCCAAGACCCGCCGGCACTTCCGTCTGCGCAAGAAGGTCCTCGGCACCGCCGAGCGTCCGCGTCTGGTCGTGTTCCGCTCCTCGCGGCACCTGCACGTCCAGCTCGTCGACGACTCGATCGGCCAGACCGTCGCCGCCGCCTCCACGATCGAGCCCGATGTCCGGGCCGTCGAGGGCGACAAGAGCGCCAAGGGCGCGAAGGTCGGCGAGCTGATCGCCGCCCGCGCCAAGGCCGCCGGTGTGGAGACCGTGGTGTTCGACCGCGGTGGCCACGACTACCACGGCCGGATCGCCGCGCTCGCGGACGCCGCTCGGGAAGGCGGGTTGAAGTTCTGATGACCAAGCTCACCAACGGAAGGAATGTCTGATGCCGGGACGTCAGCGGCGTGACGGCGGCAACGGACCCGCCGGACAGAACGGAAGCAACGAGGGCGGTCGCGGCGAGCGTCGCGGTCGCCGCGACGATCGTCGCGAGCAGACCCAGGCCGAGAAGAACCAGCTCGAGCGGGTCGTCGCCATCAACCGCGTCTCCAAGGTCGTCAAGGGTGGTCGGCGCTTCAGCTTCACCGCCCTGGTGATCGTGGGCGACGGCAACGGTCTGGTCGGCGTCGGCTACGGCAAGGCCAAGGAAGTTCCCGCGGCCATTCAGAAGGGTGTCGAGGAGGCGCGCAAGAACTTCTTCCGCGTGCCGATGATCGGCTCGACCGTCACCCACCCGGTGCAGGGTGAGGCGGCGGCCGGTGTGGTCATGCTGCGTCCGGCCTCGCCCGGTACCGGTGTGATCGCCGGTGGCGCGGCCCGTGCCGTGCTGGAGTGCGCCGGTATCCACGACATCCTGGCCAAGTCGCTGGGCAGCGACAACGCCATCAACGTCGTGCACGCGACCGTGGCGGCCCTCAAGCAGCTGCAGCGTCCCGAGGAGGTGGCGGCCCGTCGCGGTCTGCCGATCGAGGACGTCGCTCCTGCGGGCATGCTGCGTGCGCGCGCGGGAGTGGGAGTCTGACATGGCACAGCTGAAGGTGACCCAGATCAAGTCCACGATCGGCGCCAAGAAGAATCAGCGCGAGTCGCTGCGCACCCTCGGCCTGCGCGGAATCCGCCAGACCGTTGTGCGCGAGGACAATTCGCAGAACCGCGGGCTGATCAACGTCGTGCGCCACCTCGTTACCGTTGAGGAGGTCAACGCATGACCATCAAACTGCATCATCTGCGTCCGGCCCCCGGCGCCAAGACCGAGAAGATCCGCGTCGGTCGCGGTGAGGGCTCCAAGGGCAAGACCGCGGGCCGCGGTACCAAGGGTACGAAGGCTCGCAAGAACGTGCCCGCCCGCTTCGAGGGCGGCCAGATGCCGATCCACATGCGGCTGCCGAAGCTGAAGGGCTTCACCAACCCCTTCCGCGTCGAGTACCAGGTCGTGAACGTGGGCGACATCGCCCGGCTGTTCCCCGAGGGCGGGACCATCGGCAAGGACGAACTCGTCGCGGCGGGCGCGGTCCGCAAGAACGAGTTGGTCAAGGTGCTCGGCAACGGGGAAATCGGTGTGGCCGTTCAGGTCAGCGCCGACAAGTTCTCCGGCTCCGCGAAGGAGAAGATCACCGCCGCCGGTGGCACCGCCACCGAGCTGGGCTGACAGTAAGGGTCAATAGACAGTGGGCGCCGGACGGGTGAGAGCCCGTCCGGCGCCGCTGTTAGAGTTCAATTGTTGTCTGCCATCGCCCCATGTCGTTAGCCAGGAGGATCTGTGCTTTCCGCCTTCGTATCGGCTTTCCGGACCCCGGACTTACGGCGGAAGATTCTCTTCACGCTGGGCCTGATCGTGCTGTACCGCATCGGTGCGACACTGCCGTCGCCCGGTGTGGATTACAAGGCGGTCCGGCACTGCGTCGACATCGTCTCCGGCGGTGACAACGCGGGCATCTACCAACTGATCAACCTGTTCTCCGGTGGCGCGCTGCTGCAGCTGTCGATTTTCGCGATCGGCATCATGCCCTACATCACCGCGAGCATCATCATCCAGCTGCTCACCGTGGTGATTCCGCGTTTCGAGGAACTGCGCAAGGAAGGCCAGTCCGGCCAGACCAAGATGACGCAGTACACGCGGTATCTCGCGATCGCGCTGGCGGTGCTGCAGGCGACCGGTCTGGTGGCGCTCGCCGCGCGCAAGCAGCTGATGCCGAGCTGCCCGCAGGACATCCTCGCGGACACAAGCGTTTTCGGCATGATCATCATCGTGCTGGTGATGACCGCCGGTGCCTCGCTGGTCATGTGGTTCGGCGAGCAGATCACCGAGCGCGGCGTCGGAAACGGCATGTCGCTGTTGATCTTCGCGGGTATCGCGGCGCGAATTCCCAGTGAGGGCAAGCAGATTCTCGACAGCAAGGGCGGGTTGATCTTCGGCCTGGTCTGCTTCGCGGCGCTGCTGGTCATCGTGGCGGTGATCTTCGTCGAACAGGGTCAGCGCCGGATCCCGGTGCAATACGCCAAACGTGTGGTGGGCCGCAAGATGTACGGCGGCTCGTCGACCTATCTGCCGTTGAAGGTCAACCAGGCGGGCGTGATTCCCGTGATCTTCGCGTCCTCGCTGCTGTATCTGCCGAACCTGGTCGCCCAGTTGACGCAGAACACCTCCGGCGGCAAGGGCAGCTGGTGGCAGGAGATCATCCAGAAATACTTGGTCAACCCTGGTAACCCGGTCTATGTGGCGATCTACTTCGCGTTGATCGTGTTCTTCACCTACTTCTATGTGGCGATCACGTTCAATCCGGAGGAACGCGCGGACGAGATGAAGAAGTTCGGCGGGTTCATCCCCGGGTACCGCCCGGGCAAGCCCACCGCGGACTATCTGCAATACGTCCTGAGCCGCATCACCCTGCCGGGTTCGCTCTACCTGGGTCTGGTGGCCGTGCTGCCGAATGTGTTCCTGCACATCGGCGCGGCCGGAGGGTCCAACTTCCTGCCCTTCGGCGGCACCTCGGTGCTGATCGTGGTGAGCGTGGGCCTCGATACGGTCAAACAGATCGAGAGCCAATTGATGAACAGAAATTACGAAGGGTTCCTCAAGTGAGACTCGTACTGCTCGGACCGCCGGGTGCCGGCAAGGGCACGCAGGCTGAACTGCTGTCGGACAAGCTGGGTGTTCCGCACATCTCCACCGGGAACCTCTTCCGCGCGAACATCTCTCAGCAGACCCCGCTGGGTCGTGAGGCGCAGAAGTACCTGGACGCGGGCAATCTGGTGCCCAGCGACGTGACCAACCGCATGGTGGAGTCGCGCATCGGGGAGCCGGACGCCGCCAACGGCTTCGTCCTCGACGGCTACCCGCGCACGGTCGACCAGGCCGAGGCGCTGGAGAAGATGCTCAAGGAGTCCGGCGGCGAGCTCGCCGGCGTGGTCAGCATCGTCGTGCCCGAGGACGTCGTGGTGCAGCGCATGCTGGGCCGCGGCCGCGACGACGACAACGAGGGCGTCATCCGCAACCGGCTGCGCGTCTACCGCGAGGAGACCGAGCCGCTGCTCGATCACTACGACGGTTCGGTCGTCTCCGTCGACGGCGTGGGCTCGGTCGAGGAAGTGAACGAGCGCATCCTGCGGGCCCTGGGTCGCTGACGGAATGGTCTTCGGCCGCAAGAACAAGAAGGTGGTGCCGTTCCGCACCGCCGGGGAACTCGACGCCATGGCCGCGGCCGGCGCGATCGTCGGCCAGGCCCTGGTCGCGGTGCGCACCGCGGCCAAGCCGGGCGTCTCGACGCTCGAGTTGGACGAGATCGCCGAACAGGTCATCCGCGACGCCGGTGCGGTTCCGTCGTTCAAGGGCTACCACGGATTCCCCGGGTCGATCTGCTCGTCGGTGAACGACCGTGTGGTGCACGGGATTCCGTCCGCCGACGAGGTGCTCGCCGACGGCGATCTGGTATCGATCGACTGCGGCGCGATCCTCGACGGCTGGCACGGCGATTCGGCGTGGACGTTCGGCATCGGGACCCTCATCGAGGCGGACCGCCTGCTCAGCGAGGCCACGCGACTGTCGATGGAGGCCGGTATCGAGGCGATGCTGCCCGGTAACCGGCTCACCGACGTCTCCCACGCCATCGAGCTGGGGACCCGCGCCGCCGAACGCGACCACGGCCGTGCCTACGGCATCGTCGACGGCTACGGCGGCCACGGCATCGGCCGCCAGATGCACATGGACCCCTTCCTCGCCAACGAGGGCGACCCGGGCCGCGGCCCGAAGCTGGTCGTCGGCTCGGTCCTGGCGATCGAACCCATGCTGACGCTCGGCACCACCCAAACCCGCATCCTGGCCGACGACTGGACGGTCGTCACGGAAGACGGCAGCCGAGCCGCCCACTGGGAACACACGGTAGCGGTAACCGAACAAGGCCCCCGAATCCTCACCCCCCGCCCCGAATAGCACTCCCACCCAGCCGCACCCTCTATTCGGATCCGCACCCCCTTCAGTGCCCTGGAAGGTGTGCGTGTGTGAACAAGGGGTGCGGCTGGGTCAGGCCGTGCGGGTGCGTCCGTTGCGGCCGGTCATGGTGGTGAGGGGGACGGTGCCGGTCCAGCCGCAGGGGCGGTCGCACGAGGCGTGGACCATGGTGGTGTCCTGGGCGGACATGGATGCCCGTGCGGGATAACCGCATTCGGGGCACTTGCCGAAATAGTCCAATATTTCATGGATTTCGGGAGCCGCAGGGCCGCGGCGCTTGGTCATGATGGTCTCCTTTTCCTCCCCGTCCCGGCGTGCTGCGAGGCGGGCGGACCGAACGGTAGCCGGGTGTGGAGTACGGTACGGCGGCTTTGCCGCTCGCGCTGGAGATTTCACAATGAATTGATCTGTTCGCCGAGACCGTTCGCGCAGAGCTGAACTCCTCACGCCTCGAGCAGGAGGGTCACCGGCCCGTCATTGACCAGTTCGATGCGCATATGCGCGCCGAATCTTCCCGTCGCGACGGTGGCGCCGAGTTCGCGCAGGGTCTGCGCGAAGCGATCCACCAGCGGCTCGGCGACCGGACCCGGCGCGGCCGCCGACCAGGAGGGCCGCCGGCCCTTGGCGGTGTCGGCGTAGAGGGTGAACTGACTGACCACCAGGATCGGCGCCCCCAGATCGGCCGCGGACCGCTCCCCGTCGAGAACGCGCAACCGGAATGTCTTGTCCGCCAAGGCTTTCGCGGTCGCCTCGGTATCGGAATGGGTGACGCCCACCAACGCGAGCAGGCCGTGCGGCGCGCCGCTCTGGCTCGGATCGATACTGCCGACGATCTCGTCGCCGACGCGCACCCGCGCCGACGTCACTCGCTGCACCAGTACCCGCACGGTGGTCCATCCTTTCAGCTCGGGTGTAGATCATCCACTGTTCATGTTCGATGAACCGATTGTTCGCTTCTGTTCTCGACCAGCGGCGCAAGCTGAAAAACCTTGTCGCCGACTATGTCCGGTGGTTTGCGCGCAACTGTCACGGCAGCGGGCATTCACATTCCCTTAACAATAGATTCGAACTCGGCTGCCATGGTCGTCGGACAGGCAAGGGAACGGAAGTGACCGTCGCATGACCAATGAACGAGCGAGCAGGGCCGATCTGGCCGGAATCATCGATGACGTACAGGAACAGCTGCGCACCATCGCGCGCCTGCAAATGGAACGCGCCGAACTCGTCGCCAGCGCGACGGTCCGCAAGCGCGTGACCGTCACCGTGAACGCCGACAACACCATCATCGACACCACCTTCGGCCCCGACATCGAGGACCTCACCTACCCCGAAATAGCCAAGGCCATCACCGAAGCCGCCCAACAGGCGTCCGCCGAAGTGGCCCGCAAAACCCGAGACCTCTTCGCCCCCTTGCAAGACCAACGCGCCCGCCTACCCAAACTGACCGAACTGGTAGAGGGCATGCCCGACCTCTCCCTCCCGGAACCCCCGCGCGCGTCGATCGACCCACCCCGCCGCCGCCCCACCTCCGACGGCAGTATGCGCTTCACGGACGTCGAGGCGTTCGACCACGACCGCGACCGTAATCATCGGGCGACCGATTCGGGTTGGTGAGGTCGGGAGGTTCGGTGTAGGGGGCGTTGGTCCTGTTTGTGAGTTGTGCTGGTGGTGCATTGGTCGCGGGCCAGGGGTCGGGCGATCGCGGGCGACGCGTGCTGGCTTTCGTGATGTGCTGCGAGTAGCAGTCCCCGAGTGCTGCATTAGTGAGCGACCGGTGCGGGTTGGGTACGACGCGCCCGTACGGAACCTCGACGGACGGTCCCGATCCCCGTGCGACTTGTGGGCTCGGGTGTCAATGACGTGGTGCGTCGGTTCGTTTGAACTCGTGCTGATTCGGTTGGGCGCGAACGCTTTACGGCCAGCGCGCCTCGATCCCCAGGGCGGCTACCACCAGGAGCGGGGGCGTAGGGAATTGGCCAAATCCACCAGGGCATAGCGTTGGAGGCGGTGGGGGCTGGTGCGGGCGATGGCGCGAAGGACGGATTCCAGGCCCTCGCGTAGCCCCGGTTCGGTGTAGGGGGCGGTGAGGATGGTGGCCGTGGGGGAGGTCGGGTGGCCTCCGGCGCGGAGCCAGCTCAGGGCCGCGCCGAGGACTATGGCCTCCAGTTGGAGGAGGCGGGGTTCGTCGGGGAGGGTTTGCAGGCGGGCGGCGGCCTGGTCGAGGTCGGCCTGGGTGGTGTCGGCGGGGGAGCGGGAGACCAGGAGGAGGCAGGCGGTCAGGACGGCCATGTTGTGGTGGCGCGAGGTCGGGGGGACCTGTTCGAGCGTCGCGACCGCGGTGGCGGTGTCGCCGTCGGCGGCGAGCCGTCGGGCGAGGCCGAAGGCGGCGCTGGTGATGCCGCGGTTGGTGCGCCAGACCGCGCGGTAGTACTGGGTGGCCGATTCGCACCACAGCTCGAGGTCCTCGGGTTCGTCGAGGGTTTGGATCAGCAACTCGGAGGTGGCGGCGAGCGCCAGCTGCGGGGCGATCTCGCCGGGAACCCGGCCGTGCACGAGATCGAAACGGTTGTAGGCCTTTTCGTAGTTGCCACTGGCGAGCTCGGCGATCGCGACATACCAGTCGACGCGCCAATCGGTGCGATAGCCGTCGGCGAGCGCGGCCAACCTCGCGCGGGCGGCGTCGGTTTCGCGCAGGTCGAGATGGGCGCGGGCGGCGGTGAGGGCGCTCTCGAGCGCGAAGGTGGCGGGTTCGTCGATCGTGCCCGCCCGCATACTCTCACCGCTCTGCCGCAGGGTGTCCAGGGCCAGGCGCGGATCGCCGTGCAACAGCGGCGACAGCAACTCCGCGCTCGGATCCTCGGGATCGATGAGCGGAACCGGTAGCGCCGCAACCACACTCGGCGCGTCCAGCACCAGCTCGCGATGGCGGCCGTCGACCAGGCCATCGGTCCGGCGCACCAGCGTGTCGATCCCGAACTCACCGCGCGGCGCGCCGAACACCGAGGACACCTGTGGATATTCGCGCCCGGACTCCTCGGCCAGCACCGCCCGCAATACCCCGGACAACTGGCGATACATCGCGTAAGCGGACGGAAACCGGTGTGTCGGATCGGAATCCGTGGCGCGCACCAGCAGCCGCCGGAACGTCGGATGCTTGGTCAGGACCGGATCGTCGTCCGGGATGCCGGGCAGCTTGTGCCCGTGCGCGTCGGTGGGCAGATCCAAGGTCAGCGCCGCCAGGGTGCGGCCCACGGTGTAGATGTCGGACGCGATGGTCGGCCCGGTCCGGGTGAACTCCGGGGCCTGGTAGCCGGGTGTGCCGTACAAATTGCCGCCGGACTCGCGCGCCGCGACCGCACCGAGATCGATGAGCTTGACCTCGTCTTCCCCGATCATGATGTTGTCGGGCTTGAGGTCGTTGTAGGCCAGCCCGAACGAGTGCAGATAATCCAGCGCGGGCAGCACCTCCATCACATAGGTGATCGCCTCGGATACCGAAAGCCGTTCCGGCGCACGGCGATCCAGCATCGTCTTGAGCGAGCTCCCGCTCAGGTACTCCATGACGATGTACCCGGCCTGGACACCGTCGGGGGTGCGGTGCTTGACGAAGTTGAAGATCTTGACGATGCCGGGATGCGTCATCTCCGAAAGGAATTGGCGTTCGGCGAGCGCGACGACATGGGCCTCGAAATCCATCGGATTCTGCAGGCCCTTCAACACCACCCAGCGGTCGCTGACATTGCGATCGCGGGCCAGGTAGATCCAGCCCATCCCGCCGTAGGCCAGACACCCCTGCACCTCGTACTGTCCCGCCACCAGTTCGCCGTGATCGAGCAGGGGCCGAAAGTTGAACGGCGAGCCGCAGTTTCCGCAGCGGCCCGAGGTGGGGCCGGGCTCGCCGTCGGCCGAGCGGCCGACCGGCTTGCCGCACTTCCAGCAGAACCGCTTCGCCTCGGGAACCAGCGGATCGGCGAGCATCGCGGCGGCGGGGTCGACGGGCGCGATCCGCGGCAACGTGACCAGGCCCGCGCCCAATCGGCGCACGCTGGGCCGGGAACGAACGCTGGCGCCCGATCCCGGATCGCCGTCGGCCGCGGTCGGTTCGCTGACCTCCACCACCCACGATCGAGTGTCGGAGGCCGCGCGGCGCCCCGCCCAGGTCGGCGAGTTGCCGTTCGGCTCGGGCTCCCGCATCCGCCGCGTCGCCCAGGTCTGTGGGCGTGGCTGCTCGGACGCACTGGAGTGTTCCGACATAGCCCCTCTCAGACCCACGAATCCGTTGCCCTTCCGAAACGCTCCGCGACACGGGTGGGTGTCCGTGTCGCGGAGCGATCGGCCGCGTTTCATCGCGATTGTGCCCCATCGTCGGTGGCGCCGTCGGTGGGATCGGTGTGGTGCAGTTCGCGATGTTCCATCGGCCGCTCGGCCAGCACCGGGAACTGACCGGTGTAGCCCTCGCGCTCGGCCGCGATCCGCAGCACCCGCCGCCGCGCCAGGAACCAGCCGCCGACCAGGGCCGGCAGCATGATCACCAGCATGGCGATGACGGCGCCGCGCTGAACATCGCTGTTGCTGAACAACATCAGCACCACCACAGCCACGAGGAACACCAGCGTCGCGATGCCCGTGTACGGCGCGCCGATCAGGCGGAACGACGGCCGCTCCAGCCGGCCCTCGCGCGCCCACTGCCACAACTTGAGCTGGCAGAGCACGATCGCCGCCCACGCCGTGATGGTGCCCAGGGCCGACATGTTCAGCACGATCTCGAACGCCTTCTCCGGGACCACGGCGTTGAGCCCGACGCCGACCAGGGCGATGGTGCCGGTGGCGAGAATGCCGACGTAAGGCACACCGCGACTGGACATCCGCGACGCGATGGCCGGGGCGCTGCCGTTCATCGACATGGAGCGCAGGATGCGGCCTGTGGAGTACAGACCGGCGTTGAGGCTCGAGAACGCGGCGGTCAGCACCACCAGGTTCATGATCGTGCCCGCGCCCTCGACGCCCAGCTTGGAGAAGAACGTCACGAACGGGCTCTCGCCGGACTTGAAGGCGGTGTAGGGCAGCAGCAGCGCGAGCAGCACCAGCGAACCGACGTAGAACAACGCGATGCGGGCGATGACGGAGTTGATCGCGCGCGGCATGATCTTGGCCGGGTTCTCCGCCTCACCGGCGGCGGTGCCGATCAATTCGACTGCGGCATAGGCGAAGATGACGCCCGTGGTGCACAGCACCAGCGGAATCATGCCGTTGGGCAACAGCCCGCCGTGCTGGGAGATAACACTGAAGCCGGTGCTCTGCCCCTGGATCGTGAAGCGGCCCGCGAGGAAGATCGTGCCGACGACCAGGAAGCTGACCAGCGCGACGACCTTGATCAGGGCGGCCCAGAACTCCATCTCGCCGAACCACCGCACCGACACCATGTTGATGGAGACCACCAGCACCAGCGCGATGAGCGCGATCGCCCATTGCGGAATGACCTGCAGCGAACCCCAGTAGTGCACATAGGTGGCGATCGCGGTGATGTCGACGATGCCGGTCATACACCAGTGGAAGAAGTACATCCAGCCGACGCCGAAAGCCAGCTTCTCGCCGTAGAACTCGCGAGCGTAGGACACGAACGAACCCGAGGACGGGCGGTGCAGAACCAGCTCGCCGAGGGCACGCAGGATGAAGAACACGAAGATGCCGCAGACCGCGTACGCCAGGAACAGGCCGGCTCCGGCGTCTTTGAGACGACCGCCCGCGCCCAGGAACAACCCGGTGCCGATCGCGCCGCCGATCGCGATCATCTGCAACTGACGCGGCCGCAGGGCCTTGTGGTAGCCGGCGTCCTCCGCATGCAAGCCGGGGGCCGCGGAGTGCTCCTCCGCCGCGGGCGGTCGAACTGTGGTCATGACGATGGCCTTTCATGTGATGGCGATCATATCGGTGAATAACGTACCGCTACTTAACGGCACGTTCAATACCTGTGCACGGTTGTCATCTCATGTTTCGACCGTCGTCACGCGCTCGCGGACCGGAGCCGGGCATGTTGCGGTGTGGTTTCCTTGAGGTATGTCAGCGGGTGCGGAGTTCACGATCGACGAGCTGGCACGCGAGGCCGGAACCACCGTGCGCAGCGTGCGGGTCTACCACGAGCGCGGCGTGCTGCCGCCGCCACAGGTCAAGGGGCGCACCGGGTTCTACGGGCCCGAGCACCTCAACCGGGTCCGGACCATCAGTCGGCTGCTCGATCGCGGCATCAAGCTGAACGGCATCCGGGAGTTGCTGGAAGCCTGGGATCGTGGCGACGATCTCGGCGACATCCTGGGCGTCGGCGAGCACGAAGGCGCCGCGGCGCCCGCCGACGAGCCGCGCACCGATTTCGTGTTCACGGCCGAGAAGGGTCGCGGTGTCGGTGAGATCACCGTCGCCGCAACGGAACTCGCGCAGCGCTATCGCGACGTGCCGAACGGGCTGGCCCGCGTGATCACCGCGGGCATGTACGAACCGGTCGACGCGTCCACCTACCGCGTGGTGGATCGCCAGATCGTAGGGGTGGCCGATCAATTGGCCGCCGCGGGTTTGCCGCAGGCTCAGGTGCTGGACGAGCTGGAGCGGCTGGCGGCCGACTGCGACCGCATCGCGCGACGGTTCGTGGACCTGTTCGAGCGCACGGCGTGGCAGTCGTTCCAGCAGTCCGAGCGCACCACCGCCGATGTGGCCGAACTGACCTCGCGGCTCACCGAGGCCCGGGTCGCGCCCGGCCGGGTGGCCGCCGAACTGGTCGACCGGTATGTGGCGCGCTATCTCGAACGCGACACCGCCGAGCTCGCCGAGTTGCTGCCCGAGGCCGAACACCCCACGCACTGACCGTTCCATCGTGCCGTTGTCCGGCGGCACGTTCTGTGCTTCACTGGAGTAGGAACCCACGAAGGCTTGCTCGCCTCGTACCTGGGGCGAATACTTAACATTTCCTTTGGCTTTCACAACTGGTAACCAATTCTGCTCCGTCCGTTGGGATGACAGAATCGGCCCAGTCGGGTTCGCCCGGTTGTCGACTCGGGGTGCGCGCTTCCCGGGCCGGAGTGCAGGAGAGGGGTGCGTGATGGGGACCCAGAAATGGGAGATCGACCCGGAGTCCTTCAAGAAGGCTGCCGGAAAGACACAGCACGTGGCCGATCGGATCAGCGAGGTCTGGCAGAAGCTCGACACCGGGCTCACCGCATTGGGCACGCCGTGGGGAACCGACCGAACCGGAAGGCAATTCGCCGAGGGCGACGGCGGCAACGGTTACGTGACGACCAAGGCGAACGTCGGCAAGGGCATCGTCGGCGGCGAGGGCATGACCAAGAGCATCGAGAACCTCGCCGACGGCCAGAGCAAGACCGGCGACAAGGTGCGCAGCGAACTCGAGGCCCAGAACCGCCAGAGCTTCGAGACGCGGAAGTAGGCGGCGATGACCGGAGCGCTCGGTCCGGGTAGTCGTCCGGACCTCAGGGAGGACATCGAGTCGACCCTGCAGAACATCTCGCGGTTGCAGCGCGAGCGCCTCCGGCTCGTGGGGCGAGCATCGGTGCGGCGCAACAGGGTTACCGCGACCGTCAACGCCGACGGCGTCCTGGTCGATCTGAAATTCGGCCGCGACGTGGAGGATCTGGACTACGCGGACCTCGCTCGCGCGGTCGTCGAGGCCGCGCAGGAGGCGACGGCCGACGTCGGGCGCAAGGCCCGAGAGTTGATGGCCCCGCTGGAGGAACAGCGCGCCCGACTGCCGAAACTGTCCGACCTCGTGCCCGGGATGCCGGATCTGCGCGACCGGATGCCCGGCCAGGAACGTGCCCCCGTCACCAAGCCGGTGCAGGAGATCTTCGGCGACCGGACCGACGGCAAACCGGGTGTCACCGATTCCGGTTGGTAATCGGGGACTGACGGCCCATGGACTTGATGGACGGCCTCGGCTGGGTAGCCGGGGCGGAGTGGCCCAACGGCGACCCGGACCAGATGCGCGAGCTCGCGCGGTTGTGGCGCGAGGCGGCGGCCGAATTCCGCGAGATCGAGAAGGATATCGAGGCCGCCAAGAAGGCGGCGCTGGACGCCTATCCGGCCGGTGAGGCGCGCGACGAGATCGCCGCCGCCTTCGACTCCCTGCGCGACGCACCGGGACTCGCGCTCGACGATCCGAAGAACGGATCCGTCGCGCGGCTGGCGCACGACTTCGACAGCATCGCCGAGGGCGCGGACAGCACCGCCGACGAGATCGAATCCGGGCAGTGGATGGTCGAGTCGTCGCTGGGTCTGCTGGCCATCGAAATCGCCGCGGCGTGGGCGTTTCCGCCGACCGCGCCCGCGGAGGAGGCCGCCGCGATCGCGGCCACCCGCTTCGCGATCCGGCTGTTCATGATGCAGGTCCGCGAGCGAATCCTGGGCTGGGTGCGCAACCGGATCGCCAAGATCATCCTGAATTTCGTTCTGCGCCATGTCTTCATCAACACCCTCATCGGCGCCGGGCAGGACGCGACCATCCAGGCCATCCAGATCCTGCAGGGGCATCGCAAGGGCGGCTTCGACTGGAATCGGTTCCTGGTCACGACGGTCTCGTCCGCCGTCGGCGGCGCGGCGGGCGGCAAGTTCGGCGAGTTGGTCGGGGAGAAGCTCGCCGACGTCGCCATGCGTCCGCTGCTGAAGGACATCATCACCGCCAAGGCGGGCGGCCTGGTCGGCGGCGGCGTCGGATGGGCCGCCGGGCTGGGCACGCAATTCGGCCTCGACGTCGCCGAACACGGCATGGACTACGCGGTCGAGAACCTGAAACGCGGTGTGACCGAATTCGATCCGCGCATGCTGACCGGCGGTGTGCTCAGCGGCTCGATCACCGGCATGTTCAAGGGGTCCATCACCCGGCACTACGAAACCTCACCGAACTGGGGGCGCGGAGCGGGTGTCGGCGCAGACCCCGCCGCCGCGCGAGTGGGGACGACGAGTTTCGCGGAGCCACGGGTCGACGCGGAGAGCGCTCCGGGCGGCACCGACGGTGGCGTGCGAGGGGGCGGTGTGCCATCCCGAACCGATTCCGGCACAACGCTTTCCCCGGATGGCGAGCGTACCGGTTCGTCTCCTCGGGCAAGCATCGCGGACTCGCACGACGGCACCGCGGTGCGTCCGGCCGGAACCGATACCTCGTCCCGTCCGGTCGCGGGGGACGGCTCCACGCCCAAGGTCCAGACCGAGGGCGGCCTCACTCGGACCGAAAGCCCTTCGGGCACAACGGAAACCATGCGGCCGCAGGCCGGTGTCCCGCATGAGCAAACAACATCGACCGACACCCGTCCCGCAGGGGCAGCCGCCGCCACCGACGGCAGCGCTTCTTCGGCCAGCACACCCACTCGCTCGGATTCCGCTGCGGCACAGTCGCATACCACCGCTCCGGCACGCGCCGACTCGCCCGCGGCACAGTCCAATTCCGCCGCTCCCGCACGTTCGGACTCCGGCGCGTCGCAGATGCGCTCGGACGCCGCATCCCCGGCCCGCTCGGACGCCGTCGCCTCGTCCACGCGTTCGGATTCCAGCGCGTCAACGAGTGACACCTCCCGCTCCGCCGGGAGCGAATCCCGCTCCTCCGACGCGCGCCCGGGCGCGGAGCGCTCCACCACCCCCACCCGCGCGGGCGTCGCGGATCCGAATACCTCTCGCGCACTCCAGGATTCGGCCTCCCGGCTACGCGCCGACTCCACCGGTTCGGAATCCCCCCGCGCCGCGACCCGCGCAACGACCGACCCGGGCGAACGCCTCCAGGCCCGCGCTGCCGACACGGCTACGACGTCTCGCCAAGACGGTGCGGGAGTACCCGAAAAGCCCGCCGCACGCACGGATCCCACCCCTACAGCGGAGAAACCCCGCGCGACAGCACCCGACCGCGCCGCCCCACCCAGCGACCGCGCCGGACTCCCGAACGAGAAACCCACCCCCGACCGCGCCAAGCCCGCCCCGGACGGCCCCAAAGCCCGCACCGACGTCACCACGCCCCGAGCGGACGAGGACACACGCTCGGCCCCCGACCGAAGTCGCGCGGGCACCAGGGAGGAGCCGCGCGCCTTCGAGGCCCGCTCGAAAGACGCCGACCAGGGCCGCGCGAGCGATAGAACCCGAGAAGCCGAGGATCGGCCGATCCGCGACGAAGACGATGCGAATCCATCACGCCCTCGTCGCGACGACGACGTGGACGCGTCGCACCCGACTCGCGATGGGGACGATGCGGACCGGGCGCGCCCCGCTCGCGATGCCGACGACGCGAATGCGGCGCGTTCGTCGCGTGATGGTGACGATGCGGACGGCACACGCCTCGCTCGTGATGGCGATGATTCAGACCGTGTACGCCCAGCTCGAGATAAGGACGATGCGGACGGCGGACGCCTCGCTCGTGATGGCGACGATCCGGACCGTGTACGCCCAGCTCGTGATGGTGACGATGCGGACGGCACACGCCCCGCCCGTCATGGTGACGATGCTGACGGAACACGCCCGGCTCGCGACAAGGACGACGCGGATGCGACCCGCCCGGCACGCGATGAGGACGAGGCCGCGCACCGTGATCGAGCCAATCCCGATGAGCCGCAGGGCCGGAGCGAGCATGGGGCGGAGGGGAGCCCTCGGCATGTGGGAGACGCGGACACGCTGGGGGATCGGGGCGTCGGTCATGAGCCGTATCAGCGTGGGGAGCGGGACGGTGACGCGGACGGCCGTCCCATACGCGACGGTGAAACGTCGGAACGGGCGGGGAACGAGCGAGCGGATCTCAGGCCCGATCGAGATCGCGTCGAAGACTCTGCCGCGCAACATGATCGAAGCGAGGATGGGCACGAACCCCTCCGTCCCTACGAGGAGGGCCACCGCCGCGCGGACGCGGACGCGCCGGACCGCGACGCCGAGCGTCCGCGAGCCCACGAGGACGACGACCCGACACCGAACCGCCATGCGGGAGAAGACGACCCGGCCCTGGTAGGCGTCGCCCCCCTCCACGCGCACGACGAGGCACAGCCGCACAGCCGCCCGTCCCGAAACGAGGCGGGCGACGGTTCCACACGGCCAAATCCCACCCGTCGCGCTGACGGCGAGGATTCCTCCACACGGCCGAATCCCACCCGTCGCGCCGACGGCGAGGATTCCTCGACCCGCAAGGCCGACGACAGCGCCCAATGCGGCGTGCTATCGATCGAGGAACTGCGGAACCGCTTCCCGGATCGCGACTTCCGGCTCCCCGATCGCGAGGTCGGCGCCGAGGGTATGAGCACCGGCGAACTGGTCGCCGCGACCGGCGGTCGGCTGCGCGACTTCGGCGGGGGACACGCCGAGATCGCGGATGTGCTGCGGTCGATGAAGGACGGCGCCTCCGCTCTCGTGGTGGACACCTATCGCGGCCCGCGGGATCGGTACGGTGTGGGTGCGCACGCCTACCTCCTGGTGCGCGAGGGCGACCGGATCGTGGTCCACGACCTGGCCCACGGCGCGGAACACGGCTTCCCCCCGCGCGTGCCGCACGAACTCGGCCGGACCCAGGCGATCGTGCTCGACCACCGGGGCCGCCCGGTCGACCGCATCGGCAACCGAGCGCGCGAATACCTGATGCGGCAGGGCGCCGAATCCGCGACCAAGGCTCACGAACTCGGCGACCAGCTCACCCGCCGGGCCGATCAGGTCCGCGCCATCCTGCGCGAGACGGAATTCGGCCGCGAGGTACTGCACGCCCTGGGCCCCGACGGCGACCCCACCCGGCTCCGTGAGATCCGGGAACTGCTGTCGGAGAGCGAATCCGGCCGCATGATCCTCGAAATCCTCGGCGACCGAGGCGGTTTCGGTGTCACCCCGCATCCGGGTGGTCGATGCGCGGCCCTCGCCTTGGCCGAACTCCTGCGTATGCACGGCGACGACACCGACATTCGCATGCCCAACCGCGTCGTCGACGAGCGTGGCGTCAGCGAGGACGAACTCATCGCGGCCGCGGGCGGTGCGCTGCGGTCGTTTCCAGACCACCAATCGATGGCCGATGAACTGCTCGCCCGCGGTGACGGTTCCGCGGCCCTCGTCGTCGACACCTACCGCGGCCACGCCGATGAGCACGGCGTCGGCTCCCACGCCTATCTGCTGGTCAACGAGGGCGGCGAGATCGTCGTCCGCGATCCGTCCACCGGCGAACAGCACGGCTTCCCGCCCCGCGTACCGCACGAACTGGAGGGCCGCCCGCACGCCGTCGTCTTCGACCACGAGGGCCACGCCGTCGAACCCCTCGCCGAACCCGAGCGTGCCCTGCTGGCGCAGGACCGTTTCGATCCCGAGGCCGCGGGCCGGATCGGGAACGCCTTGGATGCCCCGTCGGATCAGGTCCGAGAGATCCTGCGGCAGACCGAGATCGGACGCCGCACGCTCGAGGCGCTGGATCGGCTGCCCGTGCGCGACCATTTCGACAGCGAGGGCGGCGACGGCGTCCGGGCCGGATACTTCGACAGCCACAACCGCGAGATGGTCGTGCTCTCCCGGGGCAACAACCACCTGCAACAGGCCCTGACCCTGGCCCACGAACTCGTGCACGCGGAGCACTTCGTCGACGGCCGCACCGCGCACGGCCGCGCCCACACGATGACGCGCGAGGAGTACCTGCGCGAAACGCTCATCGAGGAGACCGAATGTTTCGTGCGGGAGGGCCAACTCGCCAAACAGCTGCGCGCGCTCGGTTACGAGATCGGACCGCAGTCGGGCGAACTGGCCTACGACAACGCCTATCGCGATACCGCCGACCGGCTGCGCGGCCAGTCGCCCGGCTTGACCGAAGCGCAGATCCACGAACAGGCGCACGACGCCGGTTTCCGCGCCGCGCAGGCCGAGATCGCCACCTTCAAGGGCAATGACGGCCGGAGCTACACCGATCGCTACGAGGCCGATTGGCATGCGCTGCAAGGCCATACGTCGACCGTGCACTACCAGACGATGTCGCCCGAGGTGTCCCAGCGGTTGCGCACCGAGGCGCTGGCGCACTTCCACGTCGACTCGCGGTTCCTCGAGGCCTTCGCCCGGCTGGGCGGGTTGTGCGCGGACAACGGCATCCAGATCGGCGCGACACACGAGATTCACGACCAGGTGCGGCAGCGTCTGGCCGACCTCGACACCCGGCTCGCCGACCCCGCCACCGCGCCCGAGCAGGTGCCGGAACTACGGCGCGAACAACACCGGCTGCGCGAACTGTCGGATCTGGCCGACCACACGAACAATCTGGAGGCCCGCGCCCGCACCATGTCCGACCGGATGCACGAGCTGGCCGCATCCGATCAGGTCGACACGATCGCCCGCCTGCAGGGCGGCACCCGCGTCTCCGATCACGCGGTACTGGTCCCGGGCCCACCGGAGCGGCTGGTGGTGATCGCCCGGCGCGGCGGACACGAGGAGGCCATGGCGCATCCGCGCGTGGCCGAGGAGATCGCCCGAATCGGCACGGACCGAGTGGAATACCTCCAGACGACGATCGACGATTCGGGCCGGGTCGAGATCATGCGCGTCACGACGCCGTCCGACCCGATCGAACATCCCCTGCCGGTGGTCCCGATGGACGCGGCGGGTAAGGCGACGACCGAGCGCCTCGCCGGAATCCGCGCGGATCTCGCCGCGACTCCCGTTGGCAAGTGGGCCGTCGACATGTTGCGCGATGTCGAGATCACCCACACCGCCGACCCGGCGGAACAGGGCTACCAGCCCTACCGCAATCGATTGGTGCTGGACGCGGGCCTGTCCGACGCCGAACACATGGCGGCGCTGGTCCATCACGCCATTCACGCCGCGGCCACCGCCGGGCACGAGACACCGCTCGGCGCGCACGACCGGGTCACGCCGCAGGAACGGTCGGCGTTGCGGCGCTCGGACTACGTCAACCGGATGCTCGACGAGGAGACCCGGGCGCACGCCATGGAAATCGTTGCGGCGCTGCAACTTCGGGCCGCCGGTCATCCGGTGCCCGAGCCGGTCGGCACGCACGCCTACACCGAGGCGTTCTATCGCGCTCGCGCCGAGACGGTCGAGCGGCTCGGCGAACCGATTCCCGAGCGCTTGCGGCCGGTGCTGGACCGGCTCGCCAACGAGGCGGGGCTGGCGGCCCTACGGCCCGAGGTGGAAGCCCATGCGCCGCACGGCGAAACCTATCGCGACCGCTACGGCCGGGCCTGGGACGAGGCCCACGGCGTGCGCGGCATGGAGGACACCTTCCGGCCCGCGATCGACTCCGGGGTGCGCACGGTCGAACCGCTGGGCGAGAACACGCCCGTCCAAGGTGTGCGCCGGGCCGAACTGGTCACCTTTCACAACGGTGAGCAGTTCATCCGCAAGACGATGCTCAACTCGCGCTACGCCGACTCCGAGGTGCTGTCCGCCCATCTGGGTCGCGCGTTCGGCCTCGACATGCCGCACGCGTACGCCGATGGCAACACCGTGTATCTGCAACTCGTTTCGGCCAAACTCGCCGGGGAACTGGCACGCTCCGGATTCGGCGGCGTCGGAACCGGCCTGCACGACGCCCTGATCGGCCTGCGCGGCGACGAACGCCTGGTGACCGAACCCGACGGCAAACTGACCTGGAGCAACCACCACCTCGCCTTCGAAACCAACGCGCTGACCCCGGCCATGGTGAGCCGCTTCGCGGAACGCTTCCTGCGCGCGCGAGGCAACTCGGTGGAATTCATCGACCACGACCTCACCCGCTCCCAGGTCGAGTGGGTGCGCACCCGCGTCGAATCCCTCCGCCCCGAATTCGCCGCCCGCGGCCGCGACCGCTGGCACGACCTCATCCTCGACCGCCTCTCCCGGATCGAGACCCACGCCCGCCCCGACACCCCACCCGCACCCAGACACCGAACGAATGCGGCCCCCGACGGCTCCACGCCCCGCCCGCACGACGATTCGCGCCTGGCCGGTTCGGAGCCCCGCCCGCACGACAATTCGCGCTCGGCGGGTTCGGAGCCCCGTGCGCCCGGCGATCGGCCCTCGGCGAGCAGGGCGCAGGATTCCGGGAGTTCGGATCCCCGCCCTCACGACAATCCACCCCCGGCAGGTTCGAAGCCCCCCGCGCAGGGCGAGTTCCACGACCGCCGGATCGGGTCGGCCCCGGAGCGGCCCACGCGCCTGGCGCAGGCCGAGGTGACGCGGCCGCCGTGGGAGGACGGGCCCGGTCGGTCGACCGGCGAGCCGGTGCGGGAGAAGACGTTCGGTGGGTTCGCCGAACGGGATTCGCCGGTTTCTCTGCGGGCGTCGCGTGCCGATGACGGCGCGGGGGCGACGCCGCGCGCCGCGGAGACGCCGGTGCGAGACGGGTCGAATCCGGTGCCGCGCACGGAACACCCTGGGGGCGAGGCGGATTCGGTGCGCGGTGGTGAGCACATCGCCGCGCGCGAGGTGGATGCCCGGGTGCGTGAGGTCGTGGAGCAGGGGCGGTGTGGCGAGCTGTCGCTGCGCGAACTGCGACGCATGTTCGGGGACGACAGCGGAATCCGATTGCCGGAGCGCGTGGTCGGTGTCGAGGGGATGGCGCGGGAGGAGCTGGTGGCCGCCGCGGGTGGGCGGTTGCGGGAGTACGCCGATCACGGGGTTGTCGCGGAACGACTACGGGAGCTGGGGGACGGGGCCGCGGCGCTGGTCGTCGACACGTATCGCGGGCCGCGCGACGAACACGGCGTCGGCGGGCACGCCTATCTGCTCGTCAACGAGGACGGCCGGATCGTGGTGCGGGATCCGGGGAATCTCCGGCCACACGAGGATCTGTCGGTTCTCGGACGGGATGTGCGCGGCACCGAGGCGATCCTGTTCGACCGGGACGGCAATCCGATCGATCGGGTCGACGACGCCACGCGCGATCGGCTGGCGCGGGAGGCGGCCGAGCGGCTGGGACAGCCGGAGTGGGAGGGCGTCGGACGGTCGCTGGACGCGGCGCCGGACCAGGTCCGAGAGTTGTTGCGGCAGACCGAATCCGGGCGGCGCGCGCTGGCGGCGCTGGAACGGATGCCGGTCCGGGAGCGGTTCGTGTTGATGGCCCGGGACGGGCGCAGCGGTGAATTCGTCCAGGAAGAACTCCGCGCGAGCGTGTTCACCTCGGGCAACGGCCATGTGTGGCAGGCGAGAACGCTCGTTCACGAATTGGTGCACGCGGAGTACCACGTCGAAGGGCGCGCCAAGGAGCATCCGCTCGACTACCCGTCGCGCGAGGACTACGTCCGCGCTCGCGTCGACGAGGAGACCGAGTGCTTCATCCGGGAAATGGAATTCGGCCGGGAACTGCGTGACCTGGGGTATCGGGTGTGGGAGGCGCCCGTCGAAACCGTGCACGCGGCGGCGTATCGCAAAGCCGTCGAGCGAGCGAGCGCCGACCCGACGCTCACACCGGAGCAGATCGAGGCGCGGGCCCGGGAGTCCGCGCGTCGAGCGGTGCATCACGAGCTGCGGAAGATGGTGTGGCCCAACGGCAAGAACTACACCAAGTACTACCAGGAGGCGTGGGACCACGCGCACAGCTCGCAGCAGGCGGCGCATCCGACGCCGCCACCCGCTCGCTCCTCCCGCAGCTACGATCCGACGCCCGAGAGCGCGCGCCGGCTGCGCGAGGCGGAGATGTACCGCCTCGACGATATGAACCAGGCCAACGAGGTGATCCGGCGCATCGGGCGGCAGGCGACCGAACTCGGTGTCACGCCCGGCGACACCGATCGGATGCGAACCCAGATCGCGGTCCGGCTCGCCCGTCTCGACCTCGCGCTGGTCGACGCCGCGCCGAGCGATGTGCCCGGCATGCTGCGTGAACAGCACCGATTGCGGGAATTGTGGGATCTCGTCGACGAGCGCGACGGACTGCACAAGCGGATCCAATGGGATCGTACGGCCGCGAAACACGACATCGTGATTCGCGATGTGATCGGCCGTGCCCTCGCGGACAATCCCGGCGCGCAACGGATTTCGGACAACGCCGTGCTGGTGCCCGGCGAGCCGAGGCGATTGCTGCTGGTGGGCGCGCCCGGCGAGCACCACGCCGTGCTCGCGGATCCGCGCGTCGCGGCGGTACGCGACGGGGCCGATGTCGAATACCACGTGGTCAGGTTGCAGGACGACGGTGATATCCACGTCTGGCGGGCGCCCGGCCTCGCCGAGCCCGCGCACCCGCCGCAACTGCACCGGCTGGACCTCGTCGACACGGCGACCCGGGAACGGCTCGAGACCATCCGCGCGGAGTTGGGCCGCACCGATGTGGGCCGCTGGGCGCTGGACACGCTGCGGGACGTCGAGATCAGGCATACCGCAGACCCGGCCGAGGCCGGTTTCAGACCGGCGCTGAACCGCCTGGTGCTAGACGTCGGAGCCTCCGACGCCCAGCACATGGCCGATCTGGTGCACAACGCGATCCACGTCGAGCTCGAACGAGCCCGTCGCGACGGCGGCGAACTCCGCGAGATCGTCACCTTGCAGCGCGAGCCCTACATCGAACGCCGGATCGGCGAGGAGACCCGCGCGCACGCGATGGAAATCCTTGCCGCGCGCCAGCTTCGGGACGCGGGTCACGATGTCGCGGAGGTGCTGGGGGAGCGGGCCTACACCGAGGCGTACGAACGGGCGCGGCACGAGCGGCTGCGGGAACTCGGACTGACCGAACCCGTGCCCACGCGGATCGCGGCGGAGTTGGACCGGATCGCCAACGACGCGGGTCTGGCGGCGTTGCGGCCCGAGGTGGAAAACCATGCGCCGGAAGGGCGTTCGTATCGGGAGGAGTACGGCGCGGCCTGGGATCGGGCGAACGGGGTCCGTTCGGTGGCGGAGCGGCTCCAAGCGGCCATGCTGCTCGGCGAACGCTCGGTGCGGCTCCTGGGCAACGAGGTGCGGGTGCCCGGGGTGCGCAAGGCCGAACTGGTCACGTTCGGCAATGGTGAGCAGTACGTTCGCAAGACCATGCTCAACGCTCGGTACGCCGAGGCCGAGGCGCTGTCCTCGGCGTTGGCCCGCGCGGTCGGGTTCCCGGCTCCCCATGCGGTCGTCGACGGCAATGTCGTCTACCTGCAACACGAAACCCATGCTCTGCGAAGGGAACTGGGTCGTCCGGACTTCGATTCGGTGGGCGCGGCCCTGCACGACGCGCTCGTCGGCCTGCCGCGCGACACCGTCCGCATGGTCGTCGAACCCGACGGCACGACCAGCTGGCACAACCACCACCGAGCCTTCGAATCCCGCATCCTCACCCGCGAAACCGTCACCCCCTACGCCGAACGTTTCCTCCGCGTCCGCCCCGACGGCGGCGTCGACTTCATCCCCCACACCCTCACCCCCGACCAACTCGCCCGGTACCGCCCCGCCCTGGAACGCCTCCGCCCCGAATTCGCCGCCCACGGCCGCGAGTCCTGGCACGACCTGGTCATGGACCGCTTCACCCACCTCGAAGCCCACACCCGCCGCCCCCCGACCGACGAGCCCACATCCCGCAAAGACCTGGGCGACTCGGAAGACCCGCCAACCCGCCCGACCCCCCGCCGCCCCACCCAGCCACAGCCCGAACAGCGCCCGCCCCAGCGAGATTCGGCGAACCTGGAGGACCCACCCACGGCCCCGACCCGCCGCCGTTCCGCGCAGCCGGACTCCGAACAGCCCTCGGCCAGGCGAGATTCGGAGGAGCTGGAGGACACGCCCACGACGCCGACGCGCCGCCGTTCTGCGCAGCCGGAGTCCGAGCATCCCTCGGCCAGGCGGGATTCGGAGGGGCCGGAGGATCCGTCCACGACCCCGGTCCGTCGCCGCTCCACGCAGTCGGAGGTTGATCAGCCTTCGGTGCGGCGGGATTCGGACGAATTGGCGGACCCACCCACGCGGCCGACTCGGCGTACCGCGCAGCCGGGGACCGAGGAACCCTCGTCGCGTAGAGATTTGGGTGAGCCGGAGGATCCGCCGACGACTCCGACGCGCCGCCGTTTCGCGCAGCCGGAGTCCGAGGACTCGCCCACCGGGCAGGCGGGGCGGGATCTCTCCGAGGGGCCAGCGGTTCGGCCGAGTGGACGGGATGTGCCGCGCGGGGACGGGTCTGTGCCGCTTGGGGATTCGAGTGCGGGTGAGGGGTTGCCGCGGCGGGGTGGAGATGATGCTCGGCCGTTGTTCGCGCCGCCTCGGGAGCATGGGGTCGGGGTGCGGGCTCTGGGGGAGTCGGTGGGGGCCGTCGGGGAGGCGCCGCACAGCCGGGTGTGGGATGCGGCGCGGGGTGTTTCGGACGGGGGCGGGCGTGCGGCGCGGGAGGGCGTCGTCGATGGGTCACGCCCCGTCGAGGCGAGGTCCGCGGACGCGGAGTCGGTGTCCCGACCGGCACGCCGTCTCGTCTCGCCCACACCGACGGCGGAGGTCACCGGGCCGCGGGCGGATGATGGGCGCCCCGATACGTTCGTCGATACCCGCGGGCGCTGCGGTGAACTCTCCCTGCACGAGCTGCGGCGAATGTTCGGACGCGACAGCGGGATTCGGCTGCCCGAGCGGCTGATCGGCGTCGAGGGGATGGCGCGGGAGGAGTTGATGGCGGCCGCGGGTGGGCGGCTGCGAGAGTTCGCCGATCACGCGGCGGTGGCGGACCGGCTGTCGGAGTTGGGCGATGGCGCGGCGGCGCTGGTGGTGGACGCCTATCGGGGGCCGGCCGATCGGTATGGGGTCGGTGCGCACGCCTATCTGCTGGTGAACGAGAACGGGCACATCGTGGTTCGCGATCCTTCGACGCGGGCCGCGCACGAGGATCTGGCGCGGCTGGCTCGCGATGTGCGGGGTACGGAGGCGATCGTCTTCGACCGCGACGGCAACCCGGTGGACCGCATCGACGAGGACACGCGCGACGCGTTGGCCGAGTCGGGCGCCGCGCGGTTGGGGCAAGCGGACTGGGTGGGTGTGGGGCGGTCGCTCGACGCCTATCCCGATCAGGTGCGGGAACTGGTGCGGCGCACCGAGACCGGGCGCGCCATGCTCGAACTGCGCGAACGGATGCCCATCGAGGAGCGGTTCGAACTCGTGCACCCGACCCTCCACGTGGCCGGCACGTTCAGCGGTGAGAACCACACGGCCACCGTGTACACGGCGGGCAACGACCATGTGCAGCAGGCCATGACGATGGTGCACGAACTGGTCCACGCCTCCCGATTCGTGGCGGGACGCGCGGGTGACGCCAGGACGCTCGGTCGCGACGAGTTCATCCGGGACCGGGTGGACGAGGAGGCCGCCTGCTTCCACACCGAAATGCTGTTCACCCGGGAACTGCGCGCGCTCGACGAGGGCCACGTGGTCCCGTCGACCGCCTACGAGAACGCGTACACGCGGCGCTACCGCGCCGAATCCGACCGGCTTCGCACCGATCCGGCGTTGTCCCCCGACGAGATCCACGATCGAGCCGACGCCGCGGCCCGCGCGGAGGCGCGCGAGGTCATCGAATTCGTGGACTGGGGCCACGGCGAGACCAACTACCACGACTACTACGGCAAGGCCTGGGACCAGGCCAATCCCTTTGCGGGACAGCACCAGACGCGTCCGCCGCACGAGGCGACGACCCCCGAGGCCGCCGAGCGCCTGCGCACCCACGGCCTGCGTTGGGGTTTGGACGTGCGCCGATCCCAGGACGCTTATGCCGAGGTCGCCCGCCTGTCCGAACTCCTCGGCGCCGAACCGTATCTGCCCGAGGCCGAGGCGCGCCGCACCGTCACCGATCGGCTCGCCGAGGTGGGCGAACGGCTGTCGGAACCCGGCATCGACGCGGAGACCGCCGCCCACCTCCGCCGCGAGGAACACACCCTGCGCGAATTGTCCGACGCGCTGGATCGGCGCGCGGACTACGAGTATCGCCTCGATCAGCACATGCGCGCGGCCCACGAACTGGCCGTCGCCGATGTGCTCGCGGCGGTGCGTCGAGATCATCCGGGCTCTATCCCGTTGGGCGACAGAGCGATTCTGCTTCCCGGCCACCCCGAACGCTTGATCGTCGCCGCCGAACCCGGCGGCCACGAGATCGCGCTGGCGCATCCGGACATCGCCGCGGCGCTGGCCCGAGTGGGCGCGGACGATGTCGACTACCGGACCGTCACGGTCGACGCCGAGGGCAATGTCTACGTCCGCGAGGTCGACGCCCCCGAACCACCCATACCGTTCCCCGCGCCGAGCGAGGTGTCCCCGCGATATCTGGCCGACACCGCCAGCCGCGAACGCCTCACCCGCGTCCGGGAACAGCTCGACGCCACCCCCGTGGGCGAATGGGTCTCCCGCGTCCTGTCCGACGAGGGCGTGGAGGTGCGGCACACCGCCGATCCGGACGAGCAGGGCTACCGCCCGTCCCAGCGTCGCGTGCTGCTCGACATCGGCCTCACCGACGGCGAGCAGGCCGCCGCGCTCATCCATCACGCCATCCACATCGAGGTCGCGCGGGCCCGGGAGACGCCGGGCGCGGCGCTGGAACGCTCGACCTGGCGGCGCTGGGAGTACGTCGACCTCATGGTCTCGGAGGAGACCAAGGCGCACGCGATGGAGATCATCTCCGTGGCGCAGCTGCGCCGCGCGGGTCTCGAGGTTCCGGAAGTGTTGGGGGAGCACGCGTTCCGGGACGCCTACGACGCCGCGGTCGAGGCGGCCCGCGAGCGTGGCGTGCCCGCCGCGGACCTGCCGCGCATCGGCGTCGAGGCCGGGATCGCGGCGCTGCGCCCGGAGGTCGAGAACTACGCCCCGCACGGGGAGACCTACGCCGAGAGCTACGGCGCCGCCTGGGACAGGGCGCACGCCGTGCAGACCTTCCGCGAAGAGGTGCTGGTGGCCCGGCTCGCCGCCGTCCGGGACGTCACCGACCTGGCGGTGCCCGGTCGGGAGCTGCCGCCGGGTGTGGCGAAGATGGCGATCGTCGGTCACGTCAACGGCGCCAGCCTGATCGAGGTCACCGTGCGCGACGCGCGGACCGCGGACGCCATCGCGCTGTCCGCTCTGGTCGGCCGCGTCTTCGGGCGCGACATCTCCGAGGCGTACGTCCACGGCGACGTGGTCTACCTGCGACGGCTCCCGCCCGGGACCGTCGCGGACATGCACGAGGACGAGTGGACGGCACGCAGTCTCGGCCTGCACGACGCGCTGGTGGGCGCGCCCGCGCGGGGCTCGGACCGGTGGGTGATCGACCCGGACGGGGGGCGCATCATCGGCGCGCTGACGACCCGTGCCTTCGATCCGGTCCTCACCCGCGACACGGTCAGCGAGTTCGCCGAACGATTCCTCCGGGTCGGCGCCGACGGCGGTGTCGAATTCCGCGACCACGACCTGGATCCGACGCAGCTGATCGACACCCGCCGTCAGCTCGAGGCGCTGCGCCCCGAGTTCGCCGCCCGCGGTCGCGAGGACTGGCACGACGTGCTGATGCGCCGGTTCGACGACATCGCCGCCCACGCCCGGCCCGCTGACACCGCGAACGCCTACGATCCGGGCGGCGGCCCCCGGATCGGCCGGGCATTGGACCCGGTGCCCGACCAGCTGCGAGACCTGTTGTCGCGCACCGAAACCGGGCGCGACATCCTGCGCGTGTTCGACGACGGGCTGATCCGGCAGCGGCTGGACGCCTCGGCGAACGACGAGGTGTACGGTGAATTCGAGTCCGCCGACTTGACCGCCACCGTCTACACGCGCGGGCGGAACCATCTCGAACAGGCGCTGGCACTCGCGCACGAGGCCATCCACGGCCGCTGGTTCCTCGACGGCCGCACCGCGATGCTCGAGGACCGGATCCTGGAACTGGACCGCCGATCGTTCGTGCGCGCGGTGCTCGACGAGGAGACGGCCGCCTTCGCGCAGGAGGCGAAGCTCGTGCGCGAGCTGCGGGAACTCGGCTTCGATATCGAATCCTCGCCGGTCGAGGTGGAGCGCGTGTTCAGCGAACGCTACGAGCGGGCGCTGGAGTTCTTCCGCGACGATCCGGCCTTGACCCCCGACCAGGCGCGCGAACAAGCGGAGACCGCCGCCACGCGCGCGGTGCGCGACATCGTCAAGAGTTATCGCGACCCGGCGGGCAAGACCTATGTCGACATCGCGCGGGAGATGTGGGACCACACGCACATCGAGGGTTCGGACGCGGGATATCGGCCGGAGGATCCGACCGTCGCCGAACGGCTGCGCCTCGAGGCGATGCATCGGCATTCCGAAGGTCTGCGGTCGCGGTCGCTGGCCACCGAGATCGACGCGATGGCCCAGCGACACGACATCGATTCCGGCCGTGACCAATTCGCGATGCGGCACGAGGTGGCCGAGCGGATCGCGGAACTGGACGCCGAACTGCGCGATCCCCGTACCGCCCCGGAACGCGCCGTCGAGATCCGTCGTGCCCAGCACGAACTCCGGGAGCTGGTGGACCGGCGGATGGAGTTCGAGAACCGCCGTGCCGGACTGTATTTCATCAATGACGCGGTGCACAGCATCGCGGTCCGGGATGTGCTCGACACGCTGTTGCGCGACAATCCGCGCGCCGAACTCGTGGACGGCCGCGCGGTGCTGGTACCGGGGCCGGGTGGTCAGGAGCGGCTGATCGTTCCGGCGCTGCGCGGTGATCATCACGAATTGCTGCGTCGGCCCGAAATCGCCGCGGAGGTCGAGGATCTCGGGCGCGATCATGTGGAGTTCGTCAATGTCGACGTGGACGGGATCGGCCGGATCCGGACCGAAACCGTAGCGGAACCGGACGATCCGATCGGTCGGGCGCAGAGCATGTTCGCGGTGGATCTGGCCTCGTCGGCATCGAACGCGCGGCTGCGCGAGATCACCGAGGCGCTGGCCGCGACCCCGGTCGGCGAATGGGCGACCGGCATTCTGCGCGGCACCGAGATCGCGCACACCGCCGATCCGGCCGAGCACGGGTATCGGCCGTATCGGGATCGGCTGGTGCTCGACATCGGATTGTCCGATGCCGAGCAGATGTCGGCGCTGGTGCATCACGCCATTCACGTGGAGGCGGCGCGGGCGCGGGAGGCGCGCGGCAGTGCCGGGGAGCTGATGCGGCTGGACCGCGAGTCCTATGTGGATCGGATGCTGGACGAGGAGACGCGGGCGCACGCGATGGAAATCGTTGCGGCGCGGCAACTTCGGGCGGCGGGGCACGAGGTTCCGGAGCCGGTGGGCGCCCGGGAGTACACCGTGGCGTTCGAGGAGGCGCGGGCGCGGGCGCGGCGCGACGCCGGGTACGGGGATCGTCCGGTTCCGCCGGAACTCACGCCGGTGATCGAGCGCACCGCGAACGACGCGGCGATGGACGCGTTGCGGCCGATCGTGAGAGATCATGTGGTTCAAGGCGTTTCGCATGCCGAGTTCTACCGGCGGGCCTGGGACGAAGCGCACGCGCGGTCCGAAGGGGACACGGATGGCGCGCGTGGTTCCGAGAGCGGCCGGGGCCCCAAGTTCCGCGCTCCCGACCCGCAATGGTCGGCGCACGACGACGCGACGCTGCGGGATTCGGCGGACGCGCTGCTCGAGCGGTTGCTGACACCGGAGGCGACGGCCCTGCTCGACGAGCTGAACCGCGGCCGCTGCGGGGAGCTGTCCCTGCGTGAGCTGGTCCGGATGTTCGGGCCGGATTCGGGAATTCGGTTGCCGGAGCGCACGGTCGGTGTCGAGGGCATGACCCGGGGTGAACTCGTCGCCGCGGCGGGTGGGCGGTTGCGCGAATTCGCCGACCATCGGGCGCTCGCGGATCATCTGCGCGGGTTGGAGCCCGGGGCGGCGGCCCTGGTCGTGGACATGTACCGCGGGCCGTCGGATCGGCACGGCGTCGGCGGCCACGCGTATGTGCTCGTTCACGAGGGCGGCGGCCGCATCGTGGTCCGCGACGCCGCCACCGGTGAGGTGCACGAGGATCTGTCCCGCCTGCCGAGCGATGTACAGAGCACCGAGGCGATCCTCTTCGACCACGAGGGCCGCCCGCTCTCCCGAGTCGACGACGCCACCCGCGCCCGCCTCGCCGCCGAGGCCGCCGCCGACCTCGCGCGCCCCGACCGCGACCGCACCATCGGCCAGTCCCGCGACGAACATCCCGCCGACCGCACCGCCCGCGAGGCCCGCGAACGCGCCGACCGGCTCCGCCGCGAATCCGACGCCGATCCCGGCAACTGGTTCAAACGCGAACTCGCCGTCCAGGCCGAATGGACCGCCCGCCAACACACCGACCTCGCCGACTGGCTGCACGACCTGACCGCCCACCCCGACACCGACCCGACCCGCCGTCGCTACGACCGCATCCTCCGCGAGGCCCACCTGGCCCACGAACGCGCCGAAGCCCTCCGCCGCCGCGCCGCGACCGAAATCGACGACTGGTTCACCCGCCAACTCGCCGACCACGAGGAATGGGTCGCCCGCCAACACGCCGAAATGGCCGCGTGGCTTCGGGATTCGATGGAGTCGCGGTCCGATTCCGAAGACGCACCGGATGTGCGGACCCCGGACGACGAAGCGCCCTCCGAGACTTCCGACGGCGAGAGGCCCGCTGAGGGGGAAGGAACCTCCGAGCCCGATACACGCGAGAGCGGAAATGTTGCCGCCGAGGACCGGCAGCCTACCGCGCCCGGGACGCGCGAAGACGTGACCGATGGCGAGTTGCCCTCTAAGGCAGGAGATTCCGAAGAGGCTCGGGCTGCCGAGGAAGGAGAGGACGCCTCCGCAGCGAGGACGCGCGAGGCCGAGGGTCCCTCGGAAACAAGAGTTCCCGAGGGAACTCGAGGCGGCAGCGAAGGAGAGGACGCCTCGGAACCGAGGACGCTTGAGGGCGAGGGGCTTTCGGAAACAGGAGATTCCGAGGGAACGCGGGGCGGCGACGGAGAGGTCGTCACCGAAACGGGGACGCGCGAGGCCGAGGGGTCGCCGGAGGAGGACGGGCGGCCTTCGGGTGCGCGTGCGACCGGGCGGTCCGAGTCGGCGGTGGAGACGCGGAGAGGCGATGGCGAAGCGGAGCGCTCCGGCGGAGATGCGGAAAGCGCTGGGCGGCAGGCGGCTCGGGAGCAGTTGGAGCGGGTCGAGGGGATTGCCCGGGAGGCGCGGGAGCGGGCCGAGCGGGCGCGGAGCGTGGCCGATGCCGATCCGGGGGATTGGCTGAAGCAGCGGTTGGCGGAGCAGGCGGAGTGGACCGCGCGGCAGCACGGTGAGATGGCGGACTGGTTGCGGGAGCAGGCGGGTGTCCCGGAGGAGGGAGCGGAGACCGGCTCTGTGACTGTGCCGCAACAGGTTTCGGGGGAGGCGCCCGGCGGGGACGCGGAGGCCCATGTGCGTCGGCCGCTGGACCAGGTCCGCAAGTTCCTGGCCGACCACGCGACCGCCCATCGCGACGACCCCGCCCCCCGGCATCCGGAGGAACTCGACGCCTACGCCCGCGAACTGATCGAGGTCCTCCGCCTCGACGAGGCCCTCACCGGCCACCCCGACCCCCTCTCGGCCCTCCAGGAACTCGCCGAAGCAGCCCGCGCCCGAGGCTTCGTCGACGACACCCCCGGCGAACAACCACGCCCCATGCGCTACCCGGAGGACCTGACCCCCCTCACCCTCGACGAGGCATACGGCGACGAGGAGTACTGGCTCCTCGAACCCAACCCCGACACCACCCCCGAACTCACCCCACCCCGCCCCCCAGCCGCCCTTCCCGAAGCGCCGCCGCACCCCGAGCCCACCTCCCCGAACTCGCAAACCCCAGAACTGAACAGGCAGTCCGGTCCCGACGCGAGAACCGACCCCACGAGCACCCGTCCCGATTCCGCAACCCTCCCGGACTCGGGAGCCGGAGAAACGAACAGGCATTCCGGTCCCGACTCGACGACCGACCCCACGGGAACTCGGCCCGATTCCACAACTCCCCCGGAATCGAGAGCCGGTGAACCGAACAGGCAGTCTGGCCCGGAGGCGGCGACTCGATCCGATGCCGGGACGGACCCCGCCGCGACCTCTCCGGACTCGTCACGTGAGCGAGCCGGGCGAACGAATAGGGAGTCCGGCCCGGAGACACCTCCCGAGCCGGGCGAAGGATCGAGCGACCGGACGGGTCCCGCTCCGCGACCGGACGCCGCCGGGAGCGACGAAAGCTCTGCCGCTCAGCGGAATTCGGCCCAGCCGGAAAACCGGGCGCCACAACGAATCTCCGATGATGAACTGCGCGAGCGGTTGCTGCGGCGGTTCGGTGTGCGGGAGGAGCAGCTCACCGGGGGCGATCGCGATCGGGTGTTGCAGGAGCAGAGGTTGCGGAATGCGGTGCGGGCGGGGGCCGTCGAGGCGCTGGCGGAGCATATCGGGCGGGTTGCGGAGGTTACCGAGCCTCGGCATCGGGGGCAGGTCGAGGCGACGCGCGATGGTTGGGCGCGGATGCTCGGTGTGGATCCCGCGGAGCTGCGCACGCCGGAGGGGGCCGCTCGGGAGCTGGCGCGGCTGCGGGCCGAGGTGCTGCGGGAGGCGCACGATATCGCCGATCTGGCCGCGCTGACCGCCGCGGATCGGGAGGCGCCCGCGGCCGGTGGGCACGATCTGGTGTTGCAGATCGGTGCGGATCGGGTGCATCTGCGGGCGGAGGCCGATGGCGAGGGCGGCTGGCGGGTCGTCGGTGACGAGCGGGTGCGGCGGCCGGACGAGTCCCCGGAGGAGGCCCCGGAGGCCGAGCCGAAGAAGTCGCTGTGGCGGCGGATCCTGGATCGGCTGCGGGAACCGCAGCTGCGCGAAACACCGCCCGCGCCTTCGGGTTCCGGGTCGGCGCTGGCGCAGCCGAGCAGCGAGTCGAACGCTCCGGCGACACCGGCGCATCCGCCCGCGCACGGGGCCGGGTACGACGTCGCCGACTTCATCCAGGGCCTGTCGGGCGCCTCGGAGGTGCTCAAGAAGCTGCCCATCGGCCTGGCCGTCGAGCTGATCACCTTCTATCAGAACCGGGAAAAGCTGGGCGACTTCCTGTTTCACCGCCACCACGAGAGCGAACTGCCCGCGGCCTACCGCACCGACAGCGCCGAATACGAGTACTGGCGCGAACAGGCCGATCCGAAACTGCTGCGGCAGGTCGAACTCTCCCCGGAACAGGCCGCCCGCTGGGGCGGACCCCGCGAAGACGGCAACGCCGCACCACACCGCCCACCCGAGAACCCCACGCCCCCCGAACCTTTCGAACGACCCGCCGCGGGCGACGAATACCGCCCCGACGATTCCGAGAGTCGGGCCCTGCGGAACTGGCTCGACGAGGTCGACGCCCTGCATCAGCAGCGGGCCGACGTCGCCGCGACGATCGTGGCGCTGGCCCGCAACTACGGTCTGGATCTGCCCGACCTCGGCCACGAATCGGTCCGCCGCGCGATCGAACACCTGGAGTACCAGATCGCGCGGCGGGGCGCGGCGATCGAGGGCCTGCTCGGCGCGACCCGGTGGTACAACGCCGAGGACGCGCTGATCCCGTACAGCCACGAGATCGATTCCCTCACCAACGATCCGCTGAACCGTTTCCTCCAGGAACTGGTCATCGCGAACGAGGGCGACGCCAACTTCCTCAACTGGGGCGGCATCAAGAACAAGACCGCCACCCCGCCGCCGGTCTGGACCGAACTCTTCGACGATCAGGGCCGTCCCCGCGAGGGCGGGCTGCGGCTGTACTTCGAGGAGGCGTTGCGCCGCGAGCAGATTCGCGAACAGCGCGCCACCTGGGAAGATCTGCTACCCGACGATATCTCCCGCGATCCGGCACGGCTGGCGGAGACGATCGAGGGGCTGCGCAGCGGCACCGAGGACCGGATGAACGCCCTGCGGCGGCTGCGCGAGCTGGCCGCCGACTACCGCGATCTGGACGAGCGGTATCGCGAAACCGGGGAAACCCTGGTCGATCTCGCCGCCACCGAATGGCTGCGACACGGCGAGGGCGGCCAGCGTGTCGAACCGGGCGTCTGGCACGTCGACGGGCAACCCGCGCGCCTGGTGATCGTGGACACCGGCCTAGGGCACGACGAGATGCTGGCCCGAACCCTGGCCGCGCACCCCGAACACGCCGACGCCGTGAATCGCGGCGACCTGGTGCCGGACTACCGCATCGGCTGGGTGGACCCCGACGGCAATGTCCGCATCGCCCGGCTGGAAGCGCCGCAGGCGCGGTTCTTCGAGGACGAGATCGACGGCCGACCGGTGCGGGTGACCCTGCTCCGCGAGGGCGAGGGTCCGTGGCGACCGGTCCAGCCGACCACCGAACCTGACGCGCCGTCCGTGCCGGAACACGCCGCGCCCGAGCCGGTTTCGTCGCCCCGGCCCCGCACCGATGTCGAAAACGACATTCGCGCCCTGGCCGACCGGCTCGGCCTGGACGCCGACCGGCTGCTCGACCGTCCCGGTACCGGCCTGCTCGCCGAGGAGCGCCTGCGAAACGCGGTGCGGGCGGCGCAGATCGAGGCCCTCGTCGACTATGTCCGCAGTGCCGGAGCGATCGAGGAGTTCAACAATGTCGGCCTGGCGCGCGGGACGCTGGCCCGGCGACTCGAGATCCCCGCGCGCGACCTCACCGGGGAACGGCTGGCCGAGACCTTGGCCGACCCGCACCTGGGCGCCACCCGCCGCAACCGAATCGTCAAGGCGCTCACCGACTACGCCGCGCAGATCCGCGGCATCGACGCCGACGCCGTCGACGCCGCCCGCGACCGGCTCGCCCGCCGCCTGGGCGTCGAGCCGGGCGAGTTGCATCCCCGCAAGTTCGACGACGACCTGCGCAAACTCGAACCCGACCCGGACGGCCTCGATCCGAAGAAGCTGTCCCGCGCGATCGCGAACGTCGCACACCGCACGGGCGGCGACGCCGAGACCCGATTGCGCACGGCCCTGGACGAATTCGCGCGCACCCTGATCGACCGCGACCCCACCCAGCGGGTCTGGGAGGGCGATCGCACCGCGGATCCGCGACTGGTCGGCGCGGGTTCGCCGACCCGCAGCGAGACCGCCTTCACCGAACTGCGCGCGATCCTGTCCGAGGTGACCGGAACGCACGAGCTGGCCGCAGAACGGTTGACGACCGTGCTGCTCGACCGCACGCTCACCCGGGCGCGGCGCAACCGGCTGATCGACGCGCTGACCGACTGCTTCCACGAGATGCGCTACGCCGATCGCGGGGCGGCGCTCATCGCGCGGGACCGGTTGGCGCGAGAGCTGGGACTGAAGGCGCGCGACCTGTACGGCAGCCGCCTGGACAACGACTTCCGCCGCACCGACGATCCGCGCGGCATCGGCACCCGAAAACTGAAGCGCGCCATCGACAAACTGGTCCGGCGCGCCGACGGCCCGGCCGACGTCGCTCATCTCACCGAGCCCCTGGCCGCGTTCGTCCGCGCGATCGTGGCCGCGGAACCGGCCCCGGCCCGGCACCCCGACGCCGGTCGGCTCGCCGCCCGCGCCGAACATCCCATTCGCGACGACGCGGCGGTGGCGCATCTGCGCGAGGTCGTGGGCGATCTGGTGGGCTTCGCGGATCTGCTCGACGGCCGTGTGGGCCTGCCCGCGGAGAACGGCGTGAACCGCGACTGGGCGCGCATCATCGGCGTGGACGCGGCGGGCGAGGAACTCGCCGAGCACATGGGCCGATACGAGGAGTTCCGCGCGGGCACGAGCGAGGAACACCGCGACCTGACCGCCGAGGAGCGGGAGGCGCTCGACGCCGAGCTGCGCGCCGATCTGCGGGAGCGGATGGAGAAGTACATCAAGGCCTACGACGCCTTCCGCGACGGCGTCATCGAGGACCACGAGCGGCTCTCCGCCGAGGAACTCGCCGAGGTGCATTCCGAACTGCGCGGCGAGGTGCGCGACCGCGCCGCCGCGCTGAACGAACTCGGCGCGCTGCTCGACGAGCATCGCCGCGCCAGCGCCGACGACCGCCGCGACGAACTGCTCGCGGCCGCCCGCGCACGGACCGAGGCCGAGGAGCGGTTGCGGGCCGCCATCGACGAGGTGGATCGCGCGGAGGGCGACGCCCAGCGCCGCGGCGACCGCGTCTCCCGCGAGACCCTCGACTGGGACGTGGTCACCGATCCCGATCGGCTGGCGGAACTGCTCGAGCGCCTGCGTAATCAGACCATGGCCCACGGGGACGAGGCGCGCCGCCGCCTGGCCGCGTTCGACGAGTTGGAAGACGCGGCCGCCGACCACCGCGACGCCGTCGACGATCTGGCCCGCGCCGACGCCGCGATGGCGCGCACTATCGAGCACGACGCCCTGACCGAGGCGGGCGCGCACGTCCTGTTGGGCGAGCACCGCGCCGGGATCATCGAGGGCCATCCGCGCCGCGTCGCGGTCGTGGTGTGGGGCGAGGAAGAGGGTCCGCACGGCATTCTCGACAACGCCGCCGCGCTGCACCCGGAGATCGGCGAGATCGCGGGACCGAATCGCGACAATGTGGTGATCCTGCGGCTGTCCGTCGACGAGGACGGCACCATCGTCGTCCGCCGCGAGGACCCGCCAGACCCCGAACCCCCCGCCGGTTCCGCACCGCGCCCCGAACCCGACGAGCCGAGCTCCGGTGGCGGCGCGCAGCGACCGCCGGGCGAAACCGCTTCCGGCGAAGGCGAATTCGTTCCGGAGGGCACCGCCGGTGCGGGTGATCGTGGCGGTTCCGGGGCCAACGGTGGGCGGCCGCCCGCTCCGCCGACGGGCGGTGAGCCGCCGTCGGACCGTTGGACCACCCAGGGCGAGCCGCGACCGTTCGAGCCCACCGGCCAGGCCGGGCGGTTCGCCGAACTCACGGCACGGATCGCCGAGCGGGTCGCCGAGCGCGATCGGCTGCTCGGGCGGGCGCGGGAGTTGGCCGAGGCGTTGGGGATTCGCGGTGAGCTCGGGGGCGAGGATCTGGATCGCCGAGTCCAGGAGATTCGCGATGCCCATCGGACGCGGATCGAGGAGTTGAACGGGCGTTCGGTGACGGGTCCGGAGCTGGTCACCCACTTCGACGAACTGCGCGCGGCCCAAGAGCGTTTCGAGGAGGTCAGCGGGCACGCGCGGCAGGTGACGCGGGTGCTCGGCGAATACCACGCGGCCGCGGCCGAAGTGGCGGCGCTGCGCGGTGAGGCGGCCACCGCCGCCGCCTTGGACGTGATCGCGGCCGAGCACGCCACCCCGGTGCGCGGCAACGATCTGGTCGCCTACCTGCCCGGCGAACCGACCCGCATCCTGGTCGTCTCGCCCGCGAGCGAGCCCGATCACCTGCTCGGCCGCGATCTCCGAGAGTCGTTGGCGCAACAGGGGATCGAGGTCGTCTACCGGCAGACCCGCGTCGACGAGGCGGGTCACGCGAGCGTCGTCGATCTGCGCCCACCGGATCACCCCGCGCCCGCCGCCCGGCCCGACGAGCCCGCGGCGACACCGGACCGGGAAGGCGAACCGCGCCAGAGTGATTCACCCGATGCCTCGGCCGCCCGCGCCGCGCACGAGGAGCTCCAGCAGCGGCTCGAGGAACTCAACGAACAACGCCAGGATCTGATCCGCGACCGCGAGACGATGGTGCGCCGCCGCAACGCCCTGGCCGTCGGCCTCGGCATTCCCGACGCGGACAACTGGGCCGCGCTACGACCGGAACGCCTCGGCGACACCTTGCAGGAGGTGCGCGAACGGCACGGCGTGCAGGACACCGACGAACTCGAGCACGTCGTGGAACTCATTCGCGTGGTCGAACGGATCAGCGGCACCGACGAGGATCTGGGCTGGCTGGAGAGCGAGATCCGCGCGGTGCGCCGCGACGAATCCCCGCGGGCCGAATACGAGCGGCTGGTCGAGCGCTGGCACGAACTCACCCGCGAACGCGAATTCCTGCGCGTCAAGCGCGACGAGCGCGCCGAACTGCGCGACGCGGCCGGGCTCGCCGGAGAAGCGCTGGAGCGCAGGGTCCTCGAGCTCTTCGAGAAGACCCAGGCCCGGTCCATCCGCATCCCGGCCACCCTCGACACGCCCGAACGGATCGTGCACCAGCAGATGGCGCCGTCCGAAGTGGCGTTGCGGCGCAGGGGGATTCGCAAGCTCGTCGAGACCGTGGAGGCGTTCAACCGCATCGATCAGGCGGTCGCGGACGTCGAGGCGCGACTGACCGAACTACGCGACGCCGGTGTCGGCGAGGGCCGTCCGCTCTCGCCCGAGGTGACCCGGGAGATCCTGCGGCTGGGCGCCGAACGCGCCGAACTGTTCCGCGAGCAGTTCAACAAGGCCCGCCGCTCCATGCTGGAGGACCTGGCGGAACGACTGACCGAGCACGGCGTCCCCGTGCGCGCGGAGGATCTCGGCCCGGACCCCGCCACGGTGGATCGCGTCCTGGCCGAAGCCCGCACGCGCGCAGCCGAATTCGACGATCCTGAGATCCGCGACCGGCTGCTGCGCTGGCTGGACAATCTCGGGGACGCCGCCCACGACGTGATCCGGGTCGACAACGCCATGGGCCGCCTCGACGACGAGGCCGGGCGGGTCGCCGGACGGTGGCACGATCTGCTCACCGAGGAGGGCGCGCGCATGGTGACCGATCTGGTCGCCGTCGTGGACGGGGAGCCGCCGCGGCTCATCGTGCTCGGGCCGCGCGCGGATCTGGATCATCCCACCGCCGACCACGATCGGGCGCTGGCCGAGGCGATCCTCACCCACGCGGAGATCGCGCACCTCATGACGCTGCGGCCGGAGATCGAATACCGGCAGATGATGGGCGGACTGTGGGACGTGCGATCCGAGCCGCTGCCCCCGCCGCGCGTGGAGGTCATGGAAACCGGCTGGTTCCGCGGCGAACCCGGTATGCGCGTCACGCGCTGGCGCGACGGCGAGGGCGAATGGCGTTACGTGGATCCGACGCGTCCGCAGTGGCGCACGAACCGCGATCAGACCGTCCCCGACCCCTACGATCCGGGCAATCCGGACTGGTGGGGCGGGCTGGTCCACTACATCAACACGCTCGCGCTGCCGTTCACCGATATCCCGCCGGGCAAGATTCCGCTGGACCTGCTGCCGTTCAACGCGCTCGGCGTGGAGGGCAAGTTCTTCCGCGGCGACATACCCGACGAGGACATCCTCAGCCTGCACATCGGCGGCGAGATCAATGCCGTGCAGCGCAATCTGCGCAATCTCATGATGGCGCTGCAACATCCGCGCGTGGAGGCGTGGATCCAGCGGCATCCGGGGATCGGCGACTTCCTCGACGCCCACCCGGGACTGAAGAAGGTGCCGCCGTTCTCGACCATGTGGTCCGGCGTGGAGTGGCATCAGCGCTCGCAGTACGACGTGCAGCAGATGTTCCCGCGCCGCGATCCGGCCGACCACACGCTGGCCCCCGATCGCGCGGAACTGCCCGATCACATGCAACGGCTGATCGATCGCACCCGCGAGAACCCGGACGGGTTCCGCGACGAGCAGCGGCGGCGCGCCGCCGAGGACGTGGTGGCGCGGATCCGCCGCGAACTGGTCGACGGCGGGTCGCGGATCGATCCGACCCGCGGGGACGTGCCCGAGCAGGTGCGGCGCGTCGACGCCCGCATCGACGATCTGGCGGGTCGCCTGGCCGACGCCTTCCACGCGAATGACCCACGGGCCGTGCGTGATACGGTCGCCGACATCCAGCACCGGCTGCTGGAACTCCAGGACCGGGGCCGCATCGCCGACGCCGATATCGACGCGATCGTGACCGAACTCGCGCCGCATATGCGCAGCGATCACGCGAGCGGTGATCCGGTGCTGGATCAGTGGCGGCTGCTGTCGTGGACCGATCGGGAGTACGAGCGGTTCCGCGCCGATCCGCAGCTCGCGGACAAGATCTTCGAGGGGCTCGAACGGCATCGTCGTAATCAGCGGGTGTTCGCGGCCCGCGAGATCCTGGGCCGGATCCGGGCCGAACTGATCGAGGGTGTGCCCCACGAGCTGACCCGCGCCGACGCGGGGGAACGGCTGGAGCGCTACCTCGAGAACTACATCGACAAGTACTCCGACACCGAACAGCGCAAGCTCGGCGACGCGTTCGACACCGAGGATCGGAACCTGGTGCGCGACACCGTCTTCGAGCTGCGCGAGCGGCTGCTGCGGATGCAGGAGAACGGGCGGATCAGCGACCGGGACATCCATCGGATCGCCGAGGAACTGGCCGACGGGCATCCGCCGCTGCGGGCGGACTACATGACCGGCGCGGACGAATTCGCGCCGCCGACGTTCACCCGCGAGCAGATCCGGCAGATCCTCGATCACCTCATGGTCGACGAGCATCTGGTGCGTGACCCCTACGATCCGGCCGGGCGTTTCGTGCGGCGGCGGATGGATCAGGTGGCCGACGTCGCCGAGGCGATCAACCGGCTGCTGACCGTGGAGCCGTTGCCGGAGAGGGTGATTCCGCGACTGCGGCGGCCGTTGCAGCAGGACATCGTGTTGTTGCACGACGCGCTGGCCGAATCGGAGTACGAGCGGAATCCGGCCCATCAGCGCGCGGGCAAGACCTGGTACGACGCCAACGCCCACGCGGTCGGCGAGGGCTACCACTGGGACGCGGACCGGCCGCCGTTCACGGGCTGGCGCCGGGATCTGGAGTACAACTCCTATCTCGCCGAGTTGCTCGAACTGCCGCGGGCGCAGGAACGGGCCGAGCGGGCGGCCGAGGCCGTGGCGGCCGCCGCGCGGGCGGTGGGCGTCGACCCGGACGCCGCGGTGGCCGCGTACCGGTCGGCGGATCGGAAGCGATGGTTCGCGGATCTGCGTGCGGCGCATCCGGATTCGGTCGAGCGGGTCGACGCGCTGGAACGTGCGGCCCGCGAGCGGGTGGAGGCGGACGCGCACCTGGGTCGGGTGCGGGCCGGGCTGGAGGGGTCGGCGCTGTACCAGGGGCGGCACGAGCTGTCGTCGTTCCTGCCGCGAGACCGGTATCGCAACGAGTTGCCCGCCGCGCGGGAGCGGTGGCGGTCGGCGTCGGCGGAACTGGAGAGCGCGGCCGAGGCGCTGGGACTCGATCCGGTGGCCGCGCTCATCGGGCGGGAGTTCGGTGGGGACGAGTGGTTCGCGAATCTGCGTGCGGCGCAGACGGATTCGGGGGAGCGGGTGGACGCGCTCGAGCGGGCGGTGCGCGACTACGTCGACGCCGACGATCATCTGGATCGGCTGGAGGAGGCATTGCGGCGCACCGAGCCGGGTGCGGAGCGATCCGATCACGAGCTGGAAAGCGCCGAGCCGCAGCGGAATTCGCTGCCGTCGCCGCAGGAGGAGACCGCGCTGGTGCGCGAGCGGCTCGAGGCCGAACGCGCGCGGCTGGAGCGCGCCGAACACGCCGTGGACGACGCCGCGCGGTACTTCCCCGTCGACCCCCGCGCGGAGCTGCGCGACGAGGACCAGCTCCCCGGCTGGATGGACGAGGTGCGCGCCCGCACCCGCGAACTGCCCACCCTCGACCTGTGGGAGGAGCGCGCCCGCGCCCTCGAGGACGCCGCCCGCGAATACCTGCGCGCCCGCGACGCCGTCGCCGACCTCGAACAGCACCTGCACCGGCTCGAGGCCCGCTTCGGCCCGGAGATCGTCGAGAGCGAACTCGGCGTCTTCTACGAACACCGTTACGGCGGCGGCAACGAACACGGCATCCACGCCTGGGTCAGCCGCTCCGGCATCGCCCAGATCGAAATCCGCGTCGGCCCGCACACTCCCGACGGCGGCACCATGTTCCGAGACATGATGCACGCCATCGCCCCCCACATCATCCACATCGACGACACCTGGAACGCGGGCCCCCGCCTCTCCGACAACCTCGACTCCTTCAACGCGGGCATCCAGGAACTCCTCCTCACCCCGGAAGAGGCCGCCCGCAACACCTTCACCGGGCGGCTGGCGGCGGAGTTCGGGTTCACGGAGGTCACGGTCCAGCAGCTGGAGGGGCCGCTGGGGGAGAACACGGGAGCTTCGGTTCGCTTCAGCCGGCCGGGGACGCATGTGGTTCCGGAGTCCGGGCCGACTCGTCCGGGTGAGCCCGCGGAGGAGACGCGCGATGGCGACACCGAGGCAAAGCCCCAGGGGGCCAGCGCTTCCGGTGACAAGGCCGAGCCGGGCGGTTCCGGGGAGGGGAGTGCCGAGTCGGGGCTGCGCGAGGTTGCGGTGTCCCGCGACGACGGGGACGGCGATCATGCGGCCGAGGAGGTCGGTGCCGCCGATGCCGAGGAGGAGGGGCGCGACCGGAGCGGCGTGGCGCGGGAGTCCGGAAAGACCGAGGTGTTGCCGGGTGGTGACGAGCGGGATGACGGGGTGACGGCAGGCCGGACCGAGGGGACTGGTGAGGGCGATACCGATGGGGGTACGAGACGGCCCGTGGACCAGGACGGGGGCTCGTGGGAGATGGGTGTGCGCTGGGCCGGGGACGGCGAGGCCGGATCCTCGGACGTCGGGGACGGTTCGGATCGGAAAGCCGAAGGCGGAGAAGAGGATAGCGAGCCGGTTCAGCCGCCCGGTGCCGGTGACCACGAGCGTTCGCGCTCCGGGGACGACTCGGGACGAGACGGAGATTCGCGTGTTCGAGCACGCGGGACGCGCTCCGCTGACGACGATGCCTCCCGTCAACCCGGCGAGACGGACCCCGGCGACGGCCGTCACCGCCGCCGCCCGGCCGCACCCGGCCAGGACGGGCAACCCGAGCTGTACGTGATGTCCCGAATCCCGCACCCCCCGCACTTCTTCGACGTCGAAATGCCCGACGACGAATGGGACGTGCCGACCCTCGTAGCCCCCGACATCGATGTCCCCCAACAACCTTCGCGGCCCGAGCCCCCCGCTCCCCACGACTCGCCCACCCCATCCCCTAACACACCCACGCACGCATCCGCCCGAACCCCCGAGCCCCCCGCCACCCCGGCACGCCCGGACCCTTCGCAGGCACCCAACCCAACTCAGCCTCCACATACCCCCACACCCCCACCCCTCCCGCAGCCTCCCCAGGAGCCCACCCCACCCCACCTCCCGAATCCTCCCCACCTCCCGGAAGCCCCGAATCCGCCCGAGCCACCCCAGATTCCAGGCATCCCCGGATGGCCTCATGCCCCGCACCTCCCGGAAGTGCCGAATCTGCCTGAACCACCTCAGGTTCCGGGCACTCCCGGTTGGCCTCACGCGCCTCATCTTCCGGAAGTGCCGAATCCGCCTGGACCACCTCAGGTTCCGGGCGCTCCCGGGTGGCCCTCTGCGCCGCACCTTCCGGAAGTGCCGAATCTGCCTGAGCCACCTCAAGTTCCGGACGCTCCCGGATGGCCTCATGCGCCGCACCTCCCGGAAGTCCCGAACCTGCCCGAGCCGCCCCAGGTTCCAGGCACTGGATGGCCCCACCCGCACAACCTTCCGGAAGACCCGGGTCTGCCCAAGCCCCCGGGTGCGCCTGGTCGGCCCCAGCCGCCGCAGCTTCCGGAACCGCCGAGTCTCCCGGAGCCGCCGCGGCTTCCGGGCACCTCTGGTCACCCGAGCCAACCGCACCTGCCCCAGATGCCCGGCCTCCCAGGCTCTCCGGAGTCGCCCGTCATTCCCGGCGCACCACGGGTGCCCGGCGCGTCCGGTTGGCCGAGTCCATCGCATCTTCCAGACCTGCCGGAACTCTCGGGTACGCCGGGTACTCCCGATGTGCCACAGGGGCCTGGCCCGACTGGTTGGCCGGACCCACACCAAACGCCCGAAGCACCGGGATCTTCAGGGGTTCCGGGTACTTCCGACGCACCACGGGCCCATGGTGATCCGGGTTGGCCGGACCGGCTGCGGCTACCCGAGGTGCCAGGCTGGCCGGGACCTTCGGACCCGCCGAGCGCTCCCGACGTGCCGCGGCTTCCCCGCGTCCCCGGTCACCCTGGTTGGTCGGAGTCGTCGCAGCTTCCAGAGGGTTCGGGCCTCCCTGGGCCTTCGGACGTGCCGAGCGCTCCCGATGTGCCGCGGCTTCCGCGCGTGCCGGGTGGCGGTGGTTGGTCGGAGCCGTCGCAGCTTCCTGAGGGTTTGGATCTCCCTGGAGCTTCTGACACCCCAAGCGCTCTCGACGTGTCGCGGCTTCCGCGCGTCCCCGATATGGCTGGTTGGTCGGGGCACTCGCAGCTTCCTGACGGTTTGGGCCTCCCTGGGTCTTCGGACGTGCCGGGTGCTTTCGAATCGCCGCGGGATTCCGGGGTGAAGGGTGCGGCTGGTTGGCCTGGGGGATCGCAAGGGGTGGGGAGTCCGGCGAATGGTTGGGCCGGTGGGGCTGGGGCGCAACCACAATCGGCAGGGTGGAGTCCGAATGGTGGGGCGGCCGGGCCGTCTGTGATGCCGAATCCCGCTGGGCCGTATGGTGATTCGCAGCCGGTGCCGCGGGGGCCCATGCCTGCCGCGCCGCCTTGGTTGGAGCATGGTGGGGACGGGGCCGGGGGGTCCGGGTATCAGGCGTGGCAGCAGGACGGGGGCGGGTTGCAGCCGTGGCGGCAGGAGGGGATTTCGTATGGGCCGGGGCAGTGGCAGGGGGATGGTGGGCAGGGGCAGGCGCCGCCGGTTGCGCCGCCGCCGGTGCTGCCGCCGCCGGGGATGATGCCGCCGCCGGTGCCGTCGGCGGCGGGGGCCTCGGGTGGGGGATCGGGGCGGTGGAAGCCCGAAAGACGTTCCGCTGCTGAGCAATTGGTGGTGCAGTCCGCTGACGGGAGTGGCGGGCCGGCCGCGTTCGATACCGCCACGGGGCGGCTGCACGGGCTTGCCGCCACCGTGGGACCGGTGACGGGGATCTATGGCCGGTTCGGGGAGACGACGGGTGTGCTCTATCGGTGGGGCGGGCGGTTGCAGTTGTGGGTCGACGGGCGGGGCATCGATCTGGAGGACGAGGCCGTGCGGGTGTATTGGGGGCGGTCGGACGCCACGCACGCGTGGTTCCAGGTGGGCGTGTCGGGGGTGTGTGTTTTCGATGCGCGGTACCCGTTCCCGGGGGCGGAGTTGGACTTCGGGCGGGTGGTCGAGCAGATCGTGGTGGATCCCGAGCGGCGGGCGGGGATCTTCCGATGACGGGTGGTGGGGACCCGGATACAGTCGTCTGGCGTCGGATGGGCGGCCACGGCACTATTGCGGATATCCGTGTGTCGCGCGCCGTAGCGATGAGGAAGGGCCGAACCGTATGAACGATCCGCAGCAGGACAAGCCCGAGGGGACCGACGAGGCGCCGGATGTGACCTTCCGGATGCAGCCGGGCGGCTCGGACGGTCCCTCGGATGCGGCGTCGCCGGACACTCCCGCACCGGACGGGGCGTCCACCGAGCCCGAAGCGGCCCCGGAGCAGTCGGTCGAGGAGCGGGCCACCGAACTCACCCACCAGGTCGCGCGGGAACTCGCGGTCGCCGGACCCGAGGGCTGGGCGCGGCTCGAGGCGGTGTTCTCGATGACGGTCGCGGGCGGCGTCACCTACGTGCTGTATTTCGACGACGACGACCGGGTGGTGCGGGCCGATCCGTCCGACGAGGTGATCGAGCACGTGCGGCAGCTGCGCGACGTCTCCGCCGGGCTCGGTGACGGGCCGTGGTGGCGACTCGTGTTGCGGCTCACCGTCACCGGGCAACTCGAGGCCGACTACGACTACGGCGACGACCCCTTCCCGGACGAGCAGATGCTCATCCCCGAGGCGTATCGCGCCGACCTCGAGGCGTACCCGCGCCGCCACCTGCCGGTCTGGCTGGCCGCCTACATCGGGCACGGGAACCGGCAGTGGCGCTCCCCGCAGGACGCCGCGAAACAGGCTCGCGCGGACCGGGATTCGAACCGCGCGCCGGTGCGCTCCGAGAACGACTTCCCGGTGCTGCCGGTGCTGTGGGCGCGGTGGGCGACGATCGCGGCGGCCTTCGTCGCCGTCGGCTCGGAGTGGGGTCCGCGAATCCTCCCGGCGCTGGGCGTCTTCGAGGGTTCCTCGCGCAGCGGCTCGACCCTGTACGTGCTGCCCGGCGGCCGCGCGGTGCTCTCGGGCGGCGTCTGGAACGCCCCCGAACTCGACGCCGCCTACAACCAGGGCGCCGCGCTGCCCGACCTGTACGCGGGCGCGCCGGACTGGGTCGCCAACCAGGTGCTCAATCCGCGCGCGGCGCGCGGCGTGCTGTCGTTCTGCTATTGGTGGGAGCGCGGCGCCTGGTATCGCGGCGACTCCCCGAGCTCGGAACACATCAGCGCCGCCGTGCCCGGCGTGTGGACCGCCGACACCGTCGCCGACGTGGTGTGCGGACTGCTCAGCAACGATCCGAGCGACGAATTGCGCAGCGCGGCAAGCAATCTCGTGGCCGCCGCCGAGGCGGGCGTGGTCACCCGCGACACCCTGACCGCACTGTTCACCGATCCCTCCGACGATATCGACGGCGCGCTCTACCAGCTGTCGCTGGCCGGTCTGGTCACCTCGGTGCCCGAACCGATCTCCGAGGAGCGCGCGATCAGCCGGGTCCGCGAGCACATCCGCGGCCTCGACATCGACACCTCCCGTTACCCGGTGGACGAACTGGTCGCCGAACGCCTCAGCGTCGGCTGGATGGTGTTCGTGCCGACCGCGCCGGGCGAGATCGCCATCGGCCGCGCGATCTTCTACATCGCCGACGACGGCGTGATCGAGCAGTCGTCCTCGTCGGTCGCGCCGTCGATCTACGCCGAGGGGTTCGAACAGCGGTTCCACCAGCGGCAGACGAGTGCCGCCGCGGATTCGCCGGTGCGGTGAGAAGCGTTACGCGCGTTCGTCTTTGATGGCGCGCACGACGTCGGCGATCCGGCCGTTGATCATCGAGATCAACTGCCGGGCGTCGACCGGCATCGCGACCGGCGGATGCTCGTCGGTGATGACGTAGCGTCCGTCGTCCTCGACGTCGCGCCAGCGCAACTGATGTTCGATGCGGCCGCGCGGCCCGAACTTCGACCGGCCCTGCACCACCCGGATGCGGCCCGCGTGCTCCGCCTTCAGATCGAGGAAGTTCTTCGCCCGCACCTGGACGGTGTCCTCGAAGGAGTCCCGGACGCCGGAACTGCCGAAGGCGTAATCCAATTCGTCGGTCTCGTCGGCGGGCAGCACCACCTCGCCCTGCTTACCGGCGGGCATCTCCGGCAGGGCCGCGACCGCCTCGTCCGCGAGCCGCAGCGGATCGCATTCGGTGATCCGGTAACCGCCGCCGTGCCAGAACGATTCGCCCGGGGCCTGGCTGATCAGGTAGCCGCCGGGACCCCGCCGGGTCGCCATGATCCGGATCTCGGATTCGTGCCGCAGCGGGGATTTCTCGTCCCAGCCGGTCACGACGACGTACAGGTCCGGTTGGACGATCGCCGCCATGGCGTCGTGCAGCCCCGCGTCCACGCGCCGCTGCAACCGATCTCGCGCCGCGATCTGCTCGGCGTCGAACTCCTCGTAGGTCGTCGCCTTGGACGTGTACGAGAACGGCCGCGGCAGGATGTCGTCGGTGTGGGTGTTCCACAGGATGTAGAACTCGGCGTCGTCCAGAGTCCAGCTGCGCTTCATCGCTCCACGACCGGCTTGGCCACGACGGGTGCCTCGCCCAACGCCTCGTCGAGATGTTCGGCGCTGTCGAGGTAATCGGCGCGCTTGCGATCCTTGGCGCCCTGCTGACCGGCGCCGTGACCCATCGGCCCCATGCCGCCCGGCGCGCCCATACCGCCCGAACTCGCCGCCAGACCCGAGCGCGCGGCGGTCAGGCCCTGCCCGTCGGTGGCCGCCGCCGCCCGCGGGAACAGCCGCGACGCCTGCAACACCTCCTGCGGCTTGCTCGGGCCGATGCCCCCGCCGCCGCCGACACCGCCGCCGCCACCGCCCTTGCCGAGGCCGCCGCCGCCCGCGCCGCCGCCCTTGGTCGGATCGAGTTCGTCGGGCAGCCCGGCGAGTCCGGACAGTCCGGCGGTGGCGGCGCGGCGCGCCTCGTCCTGCTGGGACTGCGCGAACGCCTGCTGCGCGGCCTGCATCCCCTGTTGCAGGGCCTGCTGCGCGGCCGACATGCCCTGCGAGAGTGCCTGCTGCACTTGGGACATGGCCTGCTGGGCCTGCTGCTGCGCCTGTTGCTGTTCGGCTTGTTTCTGGTAGGCGGCCTGCTGCTTGGCCTGCTCCTTGGCGGCCGCCTCCTGCTGCTTCTGGTATTCCTTCTGCTGTTGTTCGGCGGCCTTCTGCTGCGCTTCCTGCTGCTTCTTGTACTCGGCCTGCTGCTTCGCGTACTGCTCCTGCGCGGCCTTCTGCTGGGCCTCCTGCTGCTTCTGGTACGCGGCGGCGGAGGGTGAGTTCTGCGGGGACGAGCCGGTGGGGCCGCCGGTGGGCGAACCCGTGGGGCTGCCCGTCGGACTTCCGGTGGGACTGCCCGTGGGGTGTCCCTTCGGGTCGCCGGTCGGTTTCCCGGTGGGATCGTTTGTCGGCTTGGGCATCTCGGCGAGCGGTTTCGCCGGATCGGGCATCAGGGCCACCTGGTCCCGCGAGGCGGTGTAACCGGGCGGGTAGAAGTCGTCCCACTTCGAGGCGCAGATCTCGCGGATCTGGCGAATGGTGTCGGGCTCGTAGTTCCACGACTGGAGATCGGCCTCGTCGTACTGGGGCAAATAGGGCTGAAGGCCGTGTAACCATCCGGAAGTGAATCGCAGATTGTCGAAGACGGCCTGCATGGAGGTCTTCAAACGATTCAGTTCGGTACAGTACCGTTCGACAGCACTTTTCGCCTCCTGCGCCGACTTCCCCTCCCACGCGGTGCCAACGCCCTTGCCATTGATCGCGGCGCCGGTGTTGGCCAGGAAGTCCGATGCCTCCTTGCCCAGCAACGTGATCGCGCCGTTCCATGTCATCGCGAGGTCGTCGAGCTTGGGGAGATTGCCCTTCAGCAGGTCGTGATGTTGTTTCATCATGGCCAGGGTGAGCATCGCACCGGACTCGGGAGCGTAGGTGTTGCTCTTGTCGACCTGGTCACCGACCTCCTTCTTCAGCGCGTCGAGCTCCTTGGGATTGCCCAGCTTGCCGTCGAAGTCCTTGTTGCGCGAGACGTACAGGCCGCCCACCCCGTTGTAATTGACGTCCGTCGTGGCGCCGTAGCTGTTGCTGTCGTCGGTGGACAGTTTCGCTTTCGCGCGATCGGCGGGTAGCCCGGAGTAATCGAGCGCTGAGAAAGTGGTGGGCGAGAATTGATGATCGTCGTGGTAATCCTTTTTCGCGGCACGCAGATCGGTCAGTTTGGCGATCACGCCGCTCGTCGTGTGATCGTCGTCGACAATGACCTTGCCCGCCTTGATGAAAAGGTCCGCGAGATTGGTCACCATATCGCGATGTCCCTTCATCGAGACATCGTGAAAATCGTTGGCGGCCTTCTTGAATTGGTCGGAGAGTTTCGGGCCCGACGGCAGCGTGCTCAGGGCGGGCACGGTGGCCGCGTTCTTCATCCCGTTCTCGATCTGGGTGAACGTGTACAGCAGCGAACTGCACAGATCGGCCAGGTTCCAGGCGATCTGGTGGTCGAAGCTGAACTTGCCGTCCGACGCCTGCTGTTGCAGACCCTTGATGTCGTCGTTCAGGCCCACGTCGCACACCCCGTCCCGTACTCGTCCGAACTCACGGTCGTCGCCGTCCCTCGTGGTCATCTTGGCACAACCCGGGTGCGGCGTCAGCCGCGAAAGCCACGGTCATCGACCGCGCGATGCTTGTACCCTGAGGTGTCCGACAGGTATCGGGGAGCGGAAGGACACGGGTGATCCGATGAGTGACGAACCGGCCGCGCCGGTCGAGTGGAGTGCCAGTTCGCGCAGTGGGTCGATCACCGTGCGGACCACCGAACAGGGCCTGCCGCTGGGGGTTTCGGTGGAGCCGGGTGAGCTGCGGCGCAATCCCCGGGAGTTGGCGGCCGACATCGTGCGGCTGTGCCGCCAGGCGGCCAATCGGGCGGCGCTCGCGCGGCGGCGGGAGTTCGAGCAGGCCGGGGTGGATCCGGCCATGTTGCGGCTGATGGGACTGCCCACCCCCGAGGAGGTGGCGCTGGCCGAACAGGCCGAGCAGGAGGAGTACGAGACCGAGCCGGAGAGCTGGCTGCGGTCGGTGTGAAAGGTGTTGCGCCCGTGTACGAAACGATGGACGAGCTGGAAGACAGCGTGCGTCGCCGGTTGTACCGGATGCGCGATCTCGGCGATCGGATGGCCGCCGTGCGCGCCCGGGAGACCTCGCCCGACGAGATGATCTCCGCTGAAGTGGACGGAAACGGGGCGTTACTGAATCTCGAACTGTCGGAGTCGATTTCCCGGCTGTCCCCGGCCGAATTCGAATCGGCGCTGGTGGAGGTCGTCATGGCGGCGGCCCGTCGGGCGTTCACGGAACGGGCGGATCTCATCAACGAGTTCAACGAAGAGATGAGCGGGACGTAAATTTACATTGCCTTAAGCCTTGCCCACGGTTCTCGGGGGGCGCTACGCGTAGCGGGATGTCGGTGGGTCTGCCTACGATAAGGCAGGATCAATTGCCTGAATGGATCGGGGATTTCGATGGACGTGCTAGCAGCGTCGCCTGACGCGATTCGTCGATACGGCGATACCTCGGCGGCGATGGCCACCACCGTGGCGACCCTGGCGGGAGTCGATCAGGCCGCGTCGGTCGCGGCGGCGGTTCCGGTGTTCGGTCTGATCGGGCAGGACTTCCTGCTCGCCTTCGCGGGTGCGCAGGCCACCCACCTGAGCTCGGTCGCCGAACTGGCCGCCGTGCACGCGGGCACGGCGTTGACCGCCTACGAGGGCGCCGCCACCTACCAATCCACCGACGACGCCTCGGCGTCGAATCTGGGCGCGGCGACGAACGACCAGCCATGACCGGTCCGCTCGATCCGTCGATCATGGATCTGCTGCGCGGCAGCGCCATGGCGCCCATGCTGGACAAGCCGATCGGCCAGATCCTCAGCGACATGGGCGTTCCCGCGCTCCCGCAGATCCCGCCCGCGCCGTCGCTGCCCGGTATGCCACCCATGCCGGTCATCGACATCGCGGCGCTGGCGAAACCGCTGACCGATCTGGCCGCGGCCTTCGGCACGGGCCAATTCCCCGGTGCCGCAGCGCCCGCCGCGCCCCCGGCCCCGCAGAACGCGCCGGGCGGCCAGCAGAACGCCGCCGCCCCGGCCCCGCCGCCGGTGGACCCGACCCAGGTCATGCAGGCCGTGTCCACGGGGATGCAGACCGTGATGCAGCTCGGCATGTCCGCGGTGCAACTGGCGATGACGCTGTGGCAGGGCATGGGCGCGGACTCCGCCGCCGCGAAACAGACTGCGGCGCAAGGGGATGCGGGCAAACTGGCCGAGCAGAGCGGGCAGCAGAAGCTGATCCTCGGTCAGGGCGCCACCTCGGTCGCCATCGGCGGCGCGCTGATGACGGGGATCATCGGCAAGTTCACCACCACCGCCGCGCTCACCGCGCCGTTCCTGGGCACCCCGCCCGGGGCGGCCTTCCTGACCGAGGCGGCCATCGAGAGCATCACCGAGGCGCTGGCCGTGACGGCCAAGACGCGCGGCGAGATGACGGTCCACTCGGTCAATATGACGCGCGCCGGGGCCAAGGTTCCGGTGACCAACGCCCCCACGGGCGTCAAGTCCACCGAGGGCCTCCAGCAGTTGATGCAGCTGATCCAGCCGCTGGCCCAGGCCGCCAGCGCGGGCGCGCAGGCCGCGAGCAAGCTGGGTCCGGCGGCCAGCGCCCTGAGCGCCCCGACCGCGGCCACGCCGATCACCGACAAGGCCGCGCTGGAACATCTTTCGGCCGCGCACGGCGGTGGCGGCGGCGCCGGGGGTGGCGGTGGCATCGGCGGGGGAGTCGGTGGAATCGGCGGCGGCGCGACGCCGTTGAGCCCCTTCACCGGAACCCGCGTCGCCAGCGGCGTCGGGCCGCTGTCCGGCACCGTCGGCGGCTTCGGAACCGCCTCGGGCACCGGCGCTCCCGTGTCGATCACCCCCACCTCGGCGGCGTCCACCGCCGCGGGCGGTCCGGGGATGATGCCGATGGGCGCGGGCGCGGCCGGTGCGGCCGGAATGGGCTCGCGCGCAACGAGTTCGGATGTGGAACACCAAGCGAACCTGGTCACCGGCGCGCACGGGGACGAGGTCGTCGGTCCGATCGAGGGCGTCTCGGTGCCCGTGGTCGGGGCGGCCGGGCAGGCGAGCGAACCGCCGCCCGACAAGGAACTGACGCTGTAGCGATGGCTCGAATGGATTAGTGAGGTTGTCATGGCCGAGACGGCGAACTTCGCGGGCGTGTACTTCGACCCGGCGGCGGCTACCGATGCGGCCGCCCGCCTGGACGCCCTGGCGCAACGGCTGGAAGACGAACTGCGGGAGAACCAGACGGCGCTGACGGTTCCGGCTGCCGGCGCCGACGAGGTGTCCGGGCGCGCCGCGCAGACGATGAACGGGGTCGCGGACTCGTTCGCCGAGAGCGTGAGCGCGGGCATCCTCGAACTGCGCAAGCTGGCCGCGTCGCTGCGTGCCCAGGTGAACCACGTCGGCCGCGTCGAGAGCGACACCGCCGCCGCCGTCGGCGGCACGCGATCGGCCTGAGCGAGCCCGGGACAATCGACATGATCGAACCACCGAAGCCCGGATTCACCGGGGTGGTCTGGGAGGCGCGCGAGGCCGGGAAACTGGCCACCGACCTCACGACCGGCCCCGGTCCGGTGCCCATGGCCGAGGCGGGTGCGGCATGGGCCCGCCTGGCCGCGGCCTTCGGCGCGGCGGTGGTCGAATACGAGGTGATCCTCACGGCGTTGCGCGGGGCCTGGCAGTCCAGCGCGAGTGACGCGGTGCACGAACGCATCACGACCCTGCGGGACTGGCTGGGCGATACGGCCGGTGCGGCCGCGAACAATTCGGCGCGCGCCGAGGCGCAGGCCGCGGCCTACGAACTCGCGCGGCTGACCATGCCCAACGCCGGGGAGATCGCCGCGCTCGAGGCGGTGCAGCGCTCGATCGAGCAGATCGGCACGGCGATGGGCGCGCCGATCAAGGCCGTGGCGGCGGCGACCGACACCGAGGCCGACGCGGCCAAGGCGACCGCCTCCCGCGTGATGCGCACCTACGAGGCCGCCACCGAACCGCTCGCGACGCCGTGGACGCACGTCGATCCGCCGGAACTGACCGCGGGTACCTCGCTCGCCGCCGAGCAGGCGGGCGCCCCCGCCGCCGGGCCCGCCGCGATCACCGGCATGAGCGGTATGCCGACGCTGCCCACCGGCGGCTTCCCCGCGGGCGGCTTCGCGATGCCCGCGCCGATCAAGACCGCCTACCGCGCCCCGCTGCCGGTGCAGGCGGTCGAGACCACCGAAGTGCCCGTCACCCAACAGGTTTCGACATCCTCGCCGTATTCCTCCACCATGCCCGGCGCGATGGGCGGTCCCGCCGGGGCCGCCGCGTCCGCGCAGGGCGAGGAGGAACACCGCGCCGGACTCGCGCTCGAGGGCGCGGACGAGATCGGCCTCGAGGGCGGAATCGTCAGCGCCCCGGCGGTATTGGGCGCGCCCGCCACCGACACCGCCGCGCCGCGCGCGACCGGATCGGGGGCGGCCTGATGGCGACCCTGACCAATGACGAACTGTTCGCGGTGGCCCAGCGGCTCGGGGTGCAGACCCTGCCGCTGGTGCTGGCCGTCGCGCCCGCGCACGAATCGTTCGACGACTGGACCGCGGCGCAGGAGCGGGCCGTGACCACGCTGACCGACACCGGCGTGTTCGACTCCTACGGTGAGGTCGAATCCGATCTGGCCCTCGCCCTGCACGCGCTGACCCAGCCCGAGCGGGAGCTGGTCGCTCGAATCTTCCTGGCGGGCAACGACTCCGGCGAACCCGCCCGGGTCGTGCGGGTGTGCGTGGTGCGGCGCGGGGAACAGCACGCGTTCGCGGTGCGCACCGGCGACAGCTTCGCCATCGAGCCGGTGTGGGCGGACGGATCCGGCGCCGCGCTGGCCCGGCCGATCCTGACCGCGCTGGGCGCGTGCGCCCCCGCCGAGGTGGCCAACTTCAGCGCGCCCGCCGACGAACTGAGCGAGCGGCTCGACGCCGCGGCGACCGCGAGCGACTACGCCGACACGTTCTACGCCCTCGGCGTGCCCGACCGCGACGCCACCGTGCTGGGTTCGGCCTTCGCGTCGTGTCACGCCTTCGCCGAGATCGTGGCCTACGCCCACGACGACGGCATCGCCACCGGATCCTCCGGCGCGGTCGCGGTGTACGACACCGACCGCGGCCGGATCGTCGCCGCCCCGGGGCTGGCTCCGGATCAGCGGATCTGGTCCACCGTCACACCGGGCACGGATCACCGGATCGCGCAGGCGATTTCGGCCCTGATCGAAATGCTGCCCGGGGGGAGGTGGCTGCAACCGTAATTGTCGCGAATCCAGACGTGATTTCCCCGATTCGGTGGAAACGCACCGACCATTCGAAAAGTACATCCATGACGAAAGGGTCTGAAAAATGGCAGGCGCAGTAGGTGTAGAAGCTGGTGGCGTAGACAAAGTCGTCAGCAATATGGAGTCCTCGATCAACAACCTTCGCACCTCGGTGAAGGCGATCGACGACGCCGCTCAGGCGGTTCGGCGTGGCTGGAAGGGCGACGCCAACGACGAGTTCATGAAGGTTTCGGCGGACTGGCACGACGAGGCCGAGGCGCTGAACAAGAAGCTCGACCAGCTGCAGGACGCGGTCAACTCGGGCAAGAACACCATCGTCAGCATGGACCAGCAGGGCCTCAGCGGCGCCGGGGCCAGCAGCGGCGGCGGCTACACCAACCTGTAAATCGCTGCCCCGGTAGCGGTTCGGTCAACCATCGACAGAAGGAACTGAGCATGACGATTCTCTACGATCCGGGCGCGATGAACGAGCTGTTCAGCGACCTGCAGAACCACGGCGGCAAGATGCGCGGCGAGATCGACGCGCTCGAGGGCGCCGCCAACGATTTCCGCGCGAACCTGCAGGGTGACAACGCCATCGAGAACTTCAACACGGCGCACAAGAACACGTCGACGGAGTTGGGCGACACCCTGGACAAGCTGGACCGGCTGGCCGCCGCGGTCGAGAACGCGCTGCACCGCGCGCTCGAGGCCGACGGCAAGGTCGGTGACGGCTTCGCCGGTTTCTGAGTTCGCCGAACCACTCGGCGGCCCGGTCGGAGGAGACTCCGGCCGGGCCGCTGTCGTTCCCGGGTTACCGTGTGGCAACCAGGGATTCGCCGATGTACTGCATCTCGTCGGGCGTGGTGACCATGTAGACGGTCGCGGCCGCGGCGGGGGTGCGCACGGTGATGAGGTTCGGCGTGGCCGCGTCTTGGGTCAGCGTCACATCCGCCTCGAACGGGGCGGCGGCGTCGTGCGGGCCGCGCACGTAGAGGATTGTCGCTCCGCCGGGCAGGGCGGTGGGCGCGATCCCGTCGAACACCACCACCGTGGTCTGCGGATAGGGCGAACCGGGCTGCGCGGGCGGGGTGGGTGGCCGCTGGCTCGCCGCCGCCGAGCGTGGCGCGATCGAAAGGGCGTGCGGCGCCGCCACTCCCGAGACCATGGTGTGCCACGCCTCGGGACGCACGGTGTGTACGACGGTGGTGGCGCCCAGCGCGATCGCCCGCAGCACCACCTGCTGCGCGAGGTCCAGCGCGCCGACGACCTCCAGGTGGCGGGTGCCCTCACCGATCAGCGGCACCGCGATGGCGCGACCGGTCTGGTCGGCGCCGATGAGCTGGCCGCAGCCCGCGGTGGGCACGGTGATGTCGGCGAGCGCGTCCAGGGGACCGCGATTCTCGTCGCCCTGGGCGCGGCCCGGGGTGCCGGTGGGCAGCGTGTCCAGCAGGGCGCGCAGCTGCTGGCCGGGCAGGCGGCGCAGGCCCGGCAGCGGCGGGCCGTCCGGGGCGGCCACGGTGTCGAAGCGGACCACGGCGGTGAGGGCGATCAGGGTGCGCTCGTCCTCGCGGTGGCCGGGCCGCGGCTCGATCGGCCGCAGCCGCAACGTGATCGTCGTCGACAGGCTCGGGGTCGCCCAGATCTCGGCGAAGCCCCGCGAGGTGATCAGCTCCTTGCCGATGGCGTAGCTGGTGAGATGCATTCCCTCCGAACGCAATGAGCCCGGGGTCTCGGTGAGCCGGTCCAGCGCGACCGCGCGGGTCATCTGGCGCACCGCGGAGTTGATCTCGCCCGCGGTCAGGACCGCGGTGGTGATGTCGCGGGCGGCCAGCCGGTTGGCCACGCGGCGGGTCGCGATGATGGCCGTGCGCAGCGCCCCGCCGCCGCCCCCGCCGCGGTTGTCCACGGCCTCGGCGTTGGCGAGCGGGTCCAGCCGCAGCACCAGCCACACCGTGCGCCGGGCGACGGCGGGCAGCGGGCCGAGGATGCGGTCGTAGAGCCAGGCCACCGGGCCGTTGCTCGCGGTCCGCGCGCCGGTGCTGATGATGTCGATCGACGACAGCGTGATGTCGAATTGGGTGAGGCTGCCGGCGATCTCGGTGAGCGGCAGCATCTGCTCGGTGCCCAGCGAACCGGGCCGCAGGAACGTCATGGTGTCCGGCGGCGGCTCGATGCGCAGCATGGTCACCACGTGGTCGCCGTCCCAGCGCACGCCGTAGCTGCCGCCCTCGGGCAGCGGCACGTCGAAGGCCGGGGCCGGTTCGGCGCCCGGATCGTGTTGCAGCCGGTACCAGCGGAAGGCCAAGGCGGCGGCCACCATTCCGGCCAGTGACCGAGGGGCCTTGCGGCGCACCGGAACCAGGCCCAGCGCCACCACCACGACGCCGATCGCGGCGATCGCCCACAGCGGCAGGTCGAAAACCGTTGCCACCCAGGTGGCCAGGGCCGCCAGCAGCAGCACCGGCAGCACCACGTGCAGCGGGAAGTCGCGGAACAGCCAGAAGTCCTCGTCGCGCAACGCCGCCTGTGATCGTGCGGCGCGACCCGGGCCCTCGGGCGATCCGGCGGGGGGAATGGGATCTGCGGCGCGCGGGCCGGTGTACACGATCGCTTCTTCGACCACGGTTACCGGTCTTTCACAGTGTCGTTCAGAGGGTTCGCGAATACGTTACCCGTTCCCGCCGCGGGTGGCGGGGTGGCTCCGGGACCACATAGTCTGATCCCGTGCCCGCACAGTTGACCACTCGTCAGCAGGTCAACGGCTACCGTTTCCTGTTGCGACGGCTCGATCACGCTCTGGTCCGCCGGGATGTGCGCATGTTGCACGACCCGATGCGGTCCCATTCCCGTTCCCTGATCATCGGCGCGATCCTGGGCCTGCTCGTGGTGGCGGGCGCGGCGATCCTGGCATTCCTGCGCCCGCAGGGTGCGATCGGCGACGCGCACATCGTGATGGGCAAGGACAGCGGCGCGCTCTACGTCGTCATCAAGGACAAGAGCGGCAACACCACGCTGCATCCGGTGCTCAATCTGGCCTCGGCGCGGTTGATCAGCGGCAGCAACGAATCGCCGACCTCGGTGAAGGACAACAAGCTCGGTTCGCTGGCGCGCGGCCCGCTGCTCGGCATTCCCGGTGCGCCCGTGGCACTTCCGGGTTCCGGGCAGGGCGCGCGATCGGACTGGACGCTGTGCGAATCGGTGAAGCTGTCGGCGACCGGGTCGCTCACCAGCGGCGCGGGCACCACCACGACGGTGCTGGCGGGATCGCCGGAGTTGGGTCAGCGCTCGCGCGCGGCGAATCCGGGCGAGGCGGTGCTGGTGCGCCACAACGACAAGACCTATCTGGTCTACGACGGCAAGCGGGCCGAGATCGACACCGCCAACTCGGTGGTGGCCCGCACGCTGAACCTGGGCGCGCGGGCGGCCCGGCCGGGCGGCACGGGGCTGCTCGACGCGGCGGTCGCGGTGCCGCCGATCGCGCCGCCCGCGATCCCCCGGGCCGGGGAGCCGGGGCCGGGCAAGTTGTCGAATGTGCCTGTCGGCGGGGTCGTTTCGGTGGCCGCGGTCGAGGGCGGCGGGCGTCCGGACCTGTTCGTGGTGCTGGCCGGCGGGGTGCAGCGCGTCGGGCCGTTCACCGCGCAGCTGCTCCGCAACGCCGACTCGCACGGGATGAGCGAGATCAAGACGGTGCCGCCGGACGCGCTCGACGGGGTGCCCACGATCTCCGACCTGCCGATCGCCCACTTCCCGACCGAGGTCCCCAAGGTGATCACGGCCGAGGAGGCGCCCGTGGCGTGTGTGGCGTGGGGCAAGAGCGCGGGCACGGTCTCGCCGCAGGCGCAGACCGCCGATCCGACCGATCGCGCGGAGGTGCGCCTGCTCGTGGGTTCGCGTCTGCCGCTGCCGGATTCGGCCAAGCCGGTCGAGCTGGCCTCGTCCTCCGGTTCCGGCGAGCACGTCGACAACGTCTACATCCGCCCGTCCACCGGCGAATTCGTGCAGACCACGGGCATGGAGTCGGGCAGCGTCCGCCGCGACAGCCTGTTCTACATCGGCGACAACGGCGTCCGCTACGGCGTCCCCGACATGAAGACCGCGCAGGTCCTCGGTCTGGGCACCAGCCCGCACCTGGCCCCGTGGGCCATCGTCGGCCAACTCGTCCCGGGCCCCACCCTGTCCCCCCAGGACGCGTTGACCAGCTACGACACCCTGCCCGCGAGCCGCTGAGGGCCTACCCCCGGCCTTTCGGTCCCAAGCCCCTGGTCCTGGACCGCTCCTCCTGGTCCTGGACCGCCCCTTCTGGTCTTGGACCGGGCGAAGCCCGGTTCAGGAACGGTTCCCCAAACCCAAAGAGGTGAGGACGGTTTCGAGGGCCGTGCGCATATCGGGCTCCTCGATGCGCATGAGGACGGATTCGTCGACCTGACTCAGGTCGAGGGATTCGTCGTTGGCCAGGCGGAATTCGCGTTCCTCCTCGGCGGCCTCGATGACGTTGCGGACGAAGCGGCCGTTGCCCGCGAGGTCGACGCCGCGCCGGGGCTGGCCGCTCTGGTCGGTGCTCTCCATCGCGTAGAGGCGGGAGCAGACCTCGACGAGGGCCGACTGGGCCTCGGCGGACAGTTCGGAGTCGCGGGCCTTCGCGATGACCTGACCGATCCGGCCCAGCTCCTCGGCGGTGTAGGAGGGGAATTGCAGGCGCTTCGAAAAGCGGGACGCCAGACCGTCGTTGGCGGCCAGCAGGCGATCGATCTCGCCGTCGTATCCGGCGATGATCACCACCAGGCGGTCGCGGTCGTTCTCCATCCGGGCCAGCAGGGTGTCGACGGCCTCGCGGCCGAACGCGTCCCCGCCGGAGAGGCCGGTCTGGATCAGCGTGTACGCCTCGTCGATGAACAGCACGCCGTCGATGGCGCTGTCGATGAGCTTGTCGGTCTTGATGGCCGTGCTGCCCAGGTGCTCGCCGACGAAGTCCATGCGCTTGGCCTCGACGACTTTGTCGGTCTTGAGCAGGCCCACGCCGCAGTAGATCTTGGCGACGATGCGGGCGATGGTGGTCTTACCGGTACCGGGCGGGCCGGTGAACGCCAGGTGCTGGCCGCGCGGCGCGCTGGCCAACCCCTTCTCGGCGCGGATCTTCGCCAGCGTCGCCGACGATTGCAGCTTGGCCACCTGGGTTTTCACCGCTTGCAGGCCGATCTGCCGGTCGAGTTCGGCGCGGGCCTCCTCGAGGATGCGCTTGGCGCGGTCCTGGGTCTCGGCCTGTTCGATCGACTCCAGCGACGGCGCGGACGCGGGATCCCAACGGTCGGTGCGGGATTCGATCGACTCCTTGGTGGTGACGGTCAAGCGGTAGGTCCGGTCGCGCATGGCCTCGGTGTTCGCGGCGAAGTCCGGCGCCTGCGAGTACACCTTCTCGAACAGTCGCTGCGCCTCGTCCTCGTTGCCCATCTCGCGCAGGCACAGACCGCGGCAGAACATGGCCGTGGTGCGCGCGGCCGGAATCGGGCCCTGCTCGGCCAGTTCCATGCGGCGGATCGCCTCGGCGAACAGGCCCAGCTGCGCGCAGGCCGAACCGACCATGACGTGCGCGCCCGCCGCCATGTACGGATCGTCCCAGTCGGCCGAACCCGACAGCACGCTCATCACGTCGGGCCAGCGCTGGGTGTTGTAGTGCAGCACGCCGCGCACGTACGCGGCGATGCGGCCGTCGGCGACCGCGTCGGCCCCGCCGCCCGCCCGGCGCTGGTACTCGGCCAGCTCGTCGAGGACCCGCACGGCCTCGTCGTATTCCTTGTCCGCGATCAGCTGCGCGGCCTGGGCGACCCAGATCTCGGTGTAGTTGGACAGCGGGTAGTCGATGTAGAGCCCGGTCATGAAGCGCCCGGCCAACTCTCGCGGGCGCAGCCCGAGGCGGCGCTGCTCGCGGTACAGCGACGAGCCGCTGGTGCGGAAGAGGTTGCCCAGCACCTCCCTGGTTACCTCACCGGCCGCCGCCCGGCCGAGCCAGGCGTCGCACATCGTGGGATCCCATTCGGTCGCCCGTTGGAAGGCGAGCTTCGCGTAGTCGAGATCGCGCGTCGACTCCTGCCCGTCGATGGCCAGACCCAGCGACAGGACTCCCGCGTCGAAGGCGCGTTGTGCTTGGCGGTTGCCGGTCATTGCTGTCGATCCCCGAATTTTTCTGTTGTCGGAACGATTTCCTACACCTACCGACCAGCCTACCGATAGCGCAGGTCCGGGCTGTCCGATACAGTAGTTTTCGCGGCCGGAGGGTGGCAATGTGAGATCGTCGACGGGGTGAAAGTGATTCTGCCGGTACGGAGATCGTTCAGCGCACGACAAGGGTCGGTCGAGACTCCGGAGTTGGCGCGGAATTGACCACGCCAGCCATCGGCGGCCGAGCCGCCGTCGAACCCGAATTGTGCCGAGTTTCCGTCATCGGTGGGAATACCCAGCTCGATGTCGGTTTGCCCGCGTCGGTGCCGATTGCCACATTCATCGGTGAGCTTGTCGCGCTGATCGATTCGCGCAATCCCGATCCCACCGAGGCCGACGAGGACTCGGCGACGCTGCGGACCGAGCACTGGACGCTGGCCCGGCTGGGCCGCGAACCGATTCCCCCGCACCGCACCCTGACCGAGGCCGAGGTCTACGACGGCGAGCTGCTGGTGCTGCGGTCGGTGTCGGCCAAGGAATCTCCCGCGCTGTTCGACGACGTCATCGACGCGGTGTCGCGGCTGACCTCCGATTCGTTCCGCGGCTGGTCGCCCGCGTCGGCGCGGTGGACCGGCCTGGTGGCCGCGGTGGTCGCGGCCGTGCTGGCGGTGCTGCTGCTGGCGGCGAGCCGCGGGGACGGCCAGGAACTGGTTCCGGCGCTGCTGGCCACGGGCGTCGGCATCGGCGCGATGGTCGCGGCCGCGATCGCCGCCCGGCGCTACGCCGATGCGCTCACCGGCACCTGGCTCGCGCTCGCCGCGCTGGTGCTGCTGTTCGCGGGCGGCGGATTGTTCGCGCCCGGGGCGTTGGGCAGTCCCCATCTGCTGCTGGGCTTTTCGGTGCTGCTGGTCGCAGGGGTGGTGGGTTACCGCGCGACCGGGGTGGGCGCGACGCTGTTCGCGATGGCCGTCACCGGATCGGTGTTCGGCGCGGTGGCCGCAGCGGTCCGGATGATCTGGGAGCCCGCGTTCCCGCGCATCGCGGCCGGGCTGTTGGTCGGCGCGCTGATCGTGATCTCGTCGGTGCCGCGGCTGGCCGCGGTGCTCGCCCGGCTGCCCGTGCCGCCGGTGCCGACCGCGGGCGCGGCCATCGATCCGGCCGACCACGAACCGCGTCCGACCATCGAGGGCATCGGCGCGATCGGCGCCACCGCGCTGCCGTCGGCGGTCGGCCTGGGCCGACGTGCGGAGGCCGCCAACCGATTCCAGTCCGGCATCCTCGCGGGCGCGACCGTGGCGGCCGTCGTCGGGGCGGTCGGCGCGGCCGATCCGCTGGGCGAGGCCCGTTGGCAGGGCGTCGCGCTGGCCGTCATCACCGCGATCATCCTCGCGCTGCGCGGGCGCGCGTTCGCCGATCTCACCCAGGCGGGCACGCTGATCGCCGGGGGCGCGGTCACTTTCGCGGGGGTGTTCACCGGGCTCGCGCTCGGGGACTCGCGCATGCTGGTGCCCGCGGCGGCGGTGTTGCTCGCGTTCGCGGCCGCGGTGGTGTTCTTCGGCGTGGTGGGACCGCACATCGAGATCTCGCCCGTGCAGCGCCGCGCCGGGGAGCTGTTCGAGTATTTCCTGATCATCCTGGTGATCCCGCTGGTGCTGTGGATCATGGGCGTGTACGCGATGGCCCGCAACATATGACCGTGCCGGTCCGCGGTTGGGGGAGGATCGGCTGTGCGGCAGCGGTTCTCGCGGTCGCGTTGCTCGGCTCACCGAATCCGGCGGTCGCGGTCGCGCCCCCGGCGGTGGATCCCGGCGCGCTCGGTCCCGCGCTGGGCCTGAGCGGGCGGCCCGCCCCGCTCGAACCGACCGAGCAGCGGCTCATCTGCGCCGAGCCGATTCTGGTGGGCGGCCCGCCGCAGGAACCGCCGATCGCCCAACGCGTGCTGGATCTTCCGGCCGCGTGGCAGTTCAGCCGGGGCGCGGGGCAGAAGGTGGCGGTCATCGACACCGGCGTGAACCGGCATCCGCGGCTGGCCGCGTTGCAGTCCGGCGGCGACTACGTGGCCGACACCGACGGAACCGTCGACTGCGACGGGCACGGCACGATCGTCGCCGGGATCATCGCCGCGAGACCCGCTCCCGAGGACGGATTCGCGGGGGTCGCGCCCGACGCGGAGATCCTCAGCATCCGTCAGCTGAGTCTGGCGTATCAGCCGAAGAACCGCGGCGGCGGCCAAACCCCCGGCGCCATCACCGATTCCGGCTACGGCAATGTGCTCACCCTCGCCGCGGCGGTGGTGCGGGCCACCGACATGGGCGCCTCGGTCATCAACATCTCCGAGGTCGCCTGTTCGCCCGCCGGGGCCGACACCGCGGACGGCGCGCTCGGCGCGGCGGTGCAATACGCCTACGATCACAATGTGGTCGTCGTGGCGGCCGCGGGCAATCTACAGTCCGACGGGCCCTGTAAGACGCAGAACGAATCGACGGGATGGGCTGGGGTACAGACCATCCCGAGTCCCGCCTGGTTCGACAAGTACGTGCTGACCGTCGCCTCGGTCGATCCGGACGGCAGCCCCTCGGAACTCACGTTGCGCGGGCCGTGGATCGGGGTATCGGCGGTGGGCCGCCAGATCACCTCGCTCGACAGCAAGCCCGGCGGCGCGGGCCTGGTCAACGGCGTGCAGACCAGCGACGGCATCCGGCCCATCGAGGGCACCAGTTTCGCGGCCCCGTACGTGGCCGGGCTGGCCGCGCTCGTGCGGGCGCGGTTCCCCGAGCTGAACGCCGGACAGGTCATCGATCGGATCGTGCGCACCTCGCACGGTCCGGGTCGCGGTCGCGACGACGGCGTCGGGCACGGCATGATCGATCCGCTGGCCGCGCTGACCGCCCAGTTGCCCGCGCGCCCGGTGGACGCCGACGCCGACAAGCCCCGGGCCATCGCCGCGCCGTACGCGCCGCCGCCGCCGGACCCGCGCCCGCGCCGCTACGCGATCATCGGATCGATCACCTGCCTGGCCGCGTTGGGAATCGGTCTGGCCGTGGCGATTCCGTACCGCCGCCGGCGCGACGACGAGCCCGACACCCAGCTGTAGCACCAGAGGAGCCATGGTTACCGAAGGTTATGTGCGCCGCCCCCGGATCGCCCCGCCGCGGGCGCCCGGCGGTGAGGTGACGCTGAGCCCGCCTCCGGAGATCAGCCGCCCGATGCCCGCCCCGCTGCTGGCCCGGCTGATGCCGGTGGTGATGGTCGTGGCCGTGGTCGGCATGCTCGCCATGTTCGTGATGATGGGGAAGTCGTTGCTGGCCAACCCCTTCATGATGATGTTCCCGATGATGATGCTCATGTCGATGGTCGGCATGATGATGGGTTTCGGCCGGGCGGGCGGCCCGAAGTCGGCGGCCGAACTCAACGAGGAACGCAAGGACTACTTCCGCTATCTGGACCAGGTGCGCCGGGATGTGCGCCGCACCGGGCAGAAACAGCTCGAGGCCCTGTCGTGGAGTCATCCCGAACCCGCGGACCTGGAATCGGTGGTGGGCACGCGGCGGATGTGGGAGCGGCGGCCCAACGATCCCGATTTCGGCCACGTCCGGGTGGGGGTCGGCAGTCATCGCCTGGCCACCAAGCTGGCCCGGCCGGAGACCGGGCCGCTCGAGGATCTGGAACCGGTCTCGACCGTGGCGTTGCGCCGGTTCGTGCGCACGCATTCGGTGGTGCACGGGCTGCCGACGGCGGTGTCGCTGCGGGCCTTCCCGGCCATCAACATCGAGGGTCCGGCCGAGGACGCGCGGATGCTGGTGCGCGCGATGATCATGTCGTTCACCGCTTTTCACGGACCGGATCACGTCGCGGTGGCGATCGTGTGCGCGAATCCGGACGGCCCGGCCTGGGCGTGGGCGAAATGGCTTCCGCACCTGCAACATCCGACCATGCGCGACGGGCTCGGCTCGGCGCGCATGATGTACGGCTCGCTGGGCGAACTCGAGACCGCCCTGCAGGCCGAGCTGATGGAACGCGGTCGGTTCATGCGCAATCCGCAACCGACACAAGGGCGTACGCATCTGCTGGTCGTCATCGACGACGGTTATGTCAACGGCTCCGAGCGGCTGGTCAGCGAGTCCGGGCTGGACTCGGTGACCGTGCTCGACCTCACCGCGCCGGAGAACGGCCTGGCCGCGCGGCGCGGCCTGCAACTGGTCGTCAACGGGAGCGCGGTGAGCGCGCGCAGCGCCGCCGGTGTCGAACGCTTCGCCACCGCCGACGACGTGAGCATCGCGGAGGCCGAGACGTTCGCGCGCACGCTCGCGCGGTACCGGATCGCCACCGCCGCGCAGATCGTCAGTCTCGGCGACGAGACCCGTACCGATCCCGGACTGATGGCGCTGCTGAAGATTCCGGACGCGGCGCAGATCGAACCGGCGAAGGTGTGGCGGCCGCGCACCCCGCGCGAGCGGCTGCGGGTGCCGATCGGCGTGACGCCGGACGGCACGCCGGTGGAACTGGACATCAAGGAGTCCGCCGAATACGGCATGGGCCCGCACGGATTGTGCATCGGCGCAACGGGTTCGGGTAAATCGGAATTCCTGCGCACGCTGGTGCTGTCCATGGTGACCACGCATTCGCCGGACGCGCTGAACCTGGTGCTGGTCGACTTCAAGGGCGGCGCGACCTTCCTGGGGCTGGATCCGCTGCCGCACGTCGCGGCGGTCATCACCAACCTGGAAGCCGAACTGTCCATGGTCGACCGCATGCGCGACGCCCTGGCCGGTGAGATGAACCGGCGGCAGGAGCTGCTGCGGTCGGCGGGCAACTTCGCCAATGTGACCGACTACGAGAAGGCGCGCGCGGCCGGGGCCCCGCTGGATCCGCTGCCCGCGCTGTTCATCGTGGTCGACGAGTTCTCCGAATTGCTCTCGCAGAAGCCGGATTTCGCGGATCTGTTCGTGATGATCGGCCGGTTGGGCCGGTCGCTGCACGTGCATCTGCTGCTGGCCTCGCAGCGGTTGGAGGAGAACAAGCTGCGCGGGCTGGACTCGCATCTGTCGTATCGGATCGGGTTGCGGACGTTCTCGGCCAACGAGTCCCGCGCGGTGCTGGGCATCACCGACGCCTACCACCTGCCGAGCATTCCCGGTTCGGGCTATCTGAAGACCGACGCGGCGGATCCGTTGCGGTTCAACGCGACCTACGTGTCCGGGCCCTACGAGTCGCCGCGCGGCGCGGGGCAGGTCGGACTGGACGGGCGGGTCGCGGGCGGTCGACCCACGGTGTTCACGGCCGCGCCGGTCGAGGCGCTCGAGTCGCCGGAGCCGGACGAGGCGCCCTTCGATCCGCTCGCGCTGCCGGAGCCGCCGCCGCAACCGACCGCGGAGGAGGGCATTCCGAAGTCGTTGCTCGAGGTCGTGGTGAGCCGGTTGACCGGGCACGGTCGGCCCGCGCACGAGGTGTGGCTGCCGCCGCTCGACGAATCGCCGTCGGTGGACATGCTGCTGCCGGATCCGGATTGGCGGTCGCCGGTCAACCGGCACGGGCAGCTGTGGATGCCGATCGGCATCATCGACAAGCCCTATGAGCAGCGCCGCGACGTGCTGACGATCCAATTGTCCGGCGCGCAAGGGCATGTCGCGGTGGTGGGCGGCCCGCAGTCCGGTAAGTCGACCGCGCTGCGCACGATCATCATGGCCGCGGCGGCCACGCACACGCCCGAGCAGGTGCAGTTCTACTGCCTGGATTTCGGTGGCGGTTCGATGGCCGGTCTGGTCGGGCTGCCGCACGTGGGTTCGGTGGCGGGCCGCCTCGACACCGATCGGGTGCGGCGGACCATCGCGGAGCTCACCAGCCTGATGCGGCAGCGCGAGGAGCGGTTCGCCGAGCTGGGCATCGAATCGATGGCCGAGTTCCGGCGGCGCAAGTTCGCCAAGATGCGCCCGGACGGCACGCTGCCCGCGGAGGATCCGCTGGCGGAGGACCGCTTCGGCGACGTGTTCCTGGTGATCGACGGCTGGGCGACCATCCGCGAGGAGATGGACACGCTCGAACCGCAGATCAACGCCATTGCGGGACAAGGGCTTTCGTACGGCGTCCACCTCATGATCGGCGCGGCGCGGTGGGCGGAGATCCGGCCGGTGGTCAAGGATCAGATCGGCACCCGGCTCGAGCTGCGCCTGGGCGATCCGTCGGACTCCGAAATGAACCGGCGCACCGCGGCTCTGGTGCCGGTGGGGCGGCCCGGTCGCGGTCTGACGCCCGATCAGCTGCACATGTTGATGGCGCTGCCGCGGCTGGACTCCAGCACGGACGCGACGACCATGTCCGAGGGCGTGGCCGTCTCCCGCGAACAGCTCACCCAGCTGTGGGGGCCGCGGCGGGCGCCCGAGGTGCGCATGCTGCCCGGCCAGTACCCGCGCGAGGCGCTGCTCGCGCTGGCCGCCGAACGCGGCATCGTGCAGACCCCGACCCGGGTCGTCGTGGGTCTCGGCGAGAGCGAATTGGAGCCGCTGGTCCTGGATTTCGGCGCCGAACCGCATCTCATGGCGTTCGCCGACGTCGAATCCGGCAAGACCACGCTGCTGCGCAACATCGCCATGGGACTGGTCGAGAGCGCCACCCCCGAGCAGGCTCGCATCATCATGATCGACTACCGCCGCACCATGCTCGGCGTGGTCGAGGGCGATCAGCTCGCGGGCTACTCCACCTCGTCGCAGACCTGCGGCCCGATGATCGCCGAGGTCGCCGCCTACCTGTCCAAGCGCATTCCCGACGCGAACATCACCCCGCAGCAGCTGCGCGAACGCAGCTGGTGGAGCGGCCCGGAGATCTACATCCTCGTCGACGACTACGACATGGTGGTCGCGGCGAGCAACAACCCCTTCGCCCCGCTGTTGGAGTACCTGCCCCAGGCCCGCGACATCGGCCTGCACATGATCGTCACCCGCCGCATCGGCGGCGTCTCCCGCGCCCTCTACGACCCCATCCTCGGCGGCATGAAGAACATGTCCGTCGACACCCTCATCATGAGCGGCCCCCGAGACGAGGGCAAACTCATCGGCGACGTCCGCCCCACCAAACTCCCCCCGGGCCGCGGCATCCTCGTCTCCCGCAGCCGAGGCCAGGAAATGGTCCAAATCGCCTACCTCCCCCCGCTCTAGCCACCCCAGCCGCACCCCTTATTCGAATCCGCACCCCCTACAGGGCCTTACAAGAGGTGCGGATCCGGATAAAGGGTGCGGCTGGGGGTGGTGGTTACCAGTGGGGGGTGCAGCCAGGCGTCGGCTCGGCGTTCGAAGAGGGCGGTGGAGGGGCCGTCGGCCTCGGGGCCCGCGATGCGGGCGAGGCGGAATCCGGCGCGGTGGTAGTAGGCGTGCAGGTCGGTGTTGGTGGTCCAGGCGTCGAGGCGGACCCAGGTGCGGTGGGTGGCCCGCGCCTGGGCGGCGGCGTGGGAGAGCAGGGCCGAGCCGACGCCGTGGCCGGAGTGGGCGACGTCGACGATCATGTAGTGGACGATCACGGCGTCCGCCAATTCGCCTGGGGCCCACAGTCCTTCGTCGGCGCGGTCGTTGATCGTGACGGTGCCTGCCGGTTCGCCGTCGACCTCGGCCATCCAGGTCTCCCCGGCGCGCACCGCCCGACCCACCTGGCGGGCAAACCGTTCGATGGGCAGTCCCCGTCCCTGCCGTGTCCACTGATCCGAGCCTCGTTCCGCAAGCCAGGCCGTTCGCTGGAGACGAAGTCGACAGATGGTGCCGAGATCGGCCATACGGGCCTGGCGGATGCGGACGGTCATGGCGGCCCCGGCACCAACGAGTTACCGAAGGAATGCGAATTGCCCGGCGGCTGCGGCGCTCCCAGCACCCGGCGGATGGTCTCGGTGCCCGCGTCGTCGCCCAGTTCGTAGGCGAGCCGGTTGCGCGCGGCGATCGAGCGGGTGCGCGTGACGCGCGTGATGCGGTCGGCCGTCGCGCCGATCCGCAGATGGTCGAGCAGCATCGTGCCGATGCCGACACCGAGGACCGCGGCCTCCTCGGCGCTCGCGGGCCGGGCCACCACCGTGTCGCGATGGGCGATCTCGCCGTAGCCGCGCTCGGCCAGCCGCCGCGTCGTGCCCTGCGGGATGTCGTGCGGGGCGTCCACGCCGGTGGCCTCTGCCAAGTCCCGTGGATAGAAACTCACTTCCCACGACCAGGGCTCGTTGTCCAGGTACTGGACGACCGTTCGAGACACCACCCAAGAATTCTGCGGCACACCGAGCCAGAGCGCCACCTCCGCGCCCGCCGGTTCCATCCGCGCGGTGAACTGTTTCGACGGTTCGCGACCGGCCGCCCGGGCGATCTCGGAGAAGATGTCCTGCGTCGAATTGGGCCGATCCGGCCGGATATGGTTGGTCACAACCGATTCCAGAACCTCCCGGCTGCGCACGATCGTGCCCCGGGAAGTCGCTGTGTAGAGCAGGTTTTCGGTCACCAGGACCTGAATCGCGTTGCGGGCGGTGGTGATCGACACCTGCATGCGCTCCGCGAGTTCGGAGTGGCTGGGTAATCGGTCGCCGGGTTTCCAGGTACCGACCCGAATCTCCTCGCGAAGGATGTCTGCGATCCGCTGGTACCTCGGACCGTCCGCCGCCATTGCGCTCCTCGGTTGTGCCTCGGGGAATGGATTTTACTCTGCCGGCCCAGCGGGCGTGTGACCCTTGACACAGGCCTTCAGAGGTTTATTGTAATGAAGTCCTGAACGGGTGTTGTAACGGCGATGACGGCGAGGCAACGTGGCGGGTTCGGAGACATCTCAGACGGTGGTCGTGGCAGTGCCCGACACACCGCACAGCTCAACCGCGGTCCAATCCCTGACGGCAGGTCTGCTGCCGAGCTCGGATCTACTGCTCCGCGCGTGTCGCGGTCACCGCGTGATCGGCGGGCCCATGTTGTGGTTCGCGCGCGATCTGGCGGTGCTGCACGAACGGCGGTTGATCGGCCGGGGCGGTTCGATCCCCGACAACGATCCCGCCACCATCGTCGAAATCGAGCGGCGCCGAACGGAATTGGTGATGGCGATCGACGACTGGATCGTTCGCACGATTCCGCAGCACCGGCTCGGCGCGACGCTGCACACCGAGACCATCGGGTCGGTCGTCGACCGGCTCGCCGAGGCGTCCGTGCGCGCCCATCACGCGCTGATGACCCTCGACGCCAATGACGAGATCCTGCACGGCGCGTGGCATCACCTCGCCGAATTGGCCGACGGGTACGACGATCTCGTCGACGAGGTGCTCGCGGGGCGGCGTCGGCTTCCGGCCTGGTAGTTCCGTTCGCTGTCGGCGAGGGGCGTTCCTCAGACCGGGTAGGGCCGGTGGTCGGTGGCGAAATCGTCGGCGACCGTGGCGGCCAGTTCGACCAGGGCGCGTTTGGTGTTCTTGTGCAGCCGGGCCAGATCGATCTCGGCGCCCTCGGACAGGTGCGCGTCGTAGGGGATGATGTGCACGGCGCGGCAGCGGGACAGGAAGTACTCGCGCAGCTGCTGGATGCCCACGTTCGGGGAGCCCGGCCGCGGCAGGTTGATCACCACGACGGCGTTGCGCACCAGGTGATCGTGGCCGTGCAGCGACAGCCAGTCCAGCGTGGCCGCCGCGCTGCGGGCGCCGTCGATCGCCGAGGACGAGATCAGCACCAGCGAATGCGCCAGCTCCAGCACGCCCGCCATCGCCGAATGCATCAGCCCTGTACCGCAGTCGGTGAGGATGATGTTGTAGAACCGCTGCAGAATCCGCGCGACCTGCCGGTACTCGTCCTCGCTGAACGCCTCCGACGCGGCCGGATCCCGTTCGCTGGCAAGCACTTCCAGGCGGCTGGTCGCCTGCGAGGTGTGCCGCCGGACATCGGAGTAGGACCGGATGGCCTGATCCAGCAACAGATCCCGCACGGTCGAGCGGGTCTGCAACGGCACCCGCTGCGACAGCGTGCCGAAGTCCGGATTGGCGTCCACCGCGATCACCCGGTCCCCGCGGATGGAGGCGAAGATCGAGCCGATCCCCATGGTGGTGGTCGTCTTGCCGACCCCGCCCTTCAGCGAGAGCACCGCGATCCGATAGTCACCGCGCACCGGCTGCCGAATCCGCGCCACCAGCTCCTGTAGCCGCCGCTCCTCCGCCGACATACCCGGATTGATGGCACCGCCCGACATGTGATGCACGGCCCGCCGCCACCCCGACCCCGGCGGCTTCTGCGCACGCCGGACGGGGACGTTGTCCAGCGACGGCGCGGGCTGGCCGTGCTGCGGCGACGTTCTCCACTGGCCCGGCTGGTGCCAGGTCGGGGCCATGTACTGCGGGCCCGCGAAAGGCGCTGGGGCCTGGGGGGTTTGGTGGTACTGGCTGAGGGCCTCGGGTGGGGGCTGCTGGGGGAGGTGGGGGTTGCTCGGCTGGAAGCCTTGGGCTGGGGGTGCGAGCGGCGGGGTGGAGTAGGGAGGTTCCCCGGTGGTGGGCCATCCGGTCACCGGCGGTGCGGCGTTGGTTTCGGGAGCCTGGGGGAAAGGCGGTTTGGCGTAAGGGTTTTCGCCGGTCGTGGGTCGCCCGGTTGTTGCGGCGTTCGAGGTTTCGGGCTGGGGGCCGAAAGATGGAGTGGCGTAGGGATTCTCGCCGGTTGTCGGCCGTCCTGTTGCCGGGCCGTTCGGAGACTCGGGTGCCGTGGGCTGGGTGCCGAAAGGTGGTGCCGGGTACGGGTGTTCGCCCGTTGTCGGGCGCGCGGCGTTCGGGGGTGCGAGGGGTGGGGTCTGGGCCGCTCGCGGGTCGAAAGTTGGGGAGGGGTACGGGTGCTCGCCGTTCGCGGGGGCGGAGGACGGCTCGGTACGGGGGTCGAAACCGGGGGATCGGTAAGGGATTTCGGCGGCCGGTGGTGCGGAGTCGAAAGACCTCGCGGGCGGAGCCGGGAGCCGCTGGCCTTCGCCGGAAGCGGGTGCTTGGGGGTCGCTCGCGGCGAAACCCGTTGGGGCCGTGTCGGTTTCGCCGGGTGCGGCGGACAGGGGCGCGTGCGGTCCGGGGCCGCCGTGCGGGTGGACCAGGGGTGTCGCGGAACCGTCGGGGCCCGGCTGGGTCGGGACCGGGGTTTCCAGGACATGGTGGCGGCCCCCGCTGGGAAGGGAGGTCCCGTTGCGCGGCTCGGCGGGCAGGCTCCACGCGGCGGGAGCCGACGACCCATTGGCCGGACCGGACCCCGGCAGATCCGGCAGGCGAGCCGGGCCCTCGGCGCGGGACAGATCGGGCAGCCGTTCGGGCGCGGGACGATCGGCCGAACTCGGCGGCTCCGGCAGCGGCGGCCGATTCGGCGTGCTCGGCGGCGGAGGCAGATCGGGGCGGCCGCTGTGGCGAGTGGTGGCCTCGTCGGGCGCACCCGGATTCCCTTGCGGGACAGGCGACTGCCATGCCGTCGGCGCGGCGGGTGGCTCGCTGCCCTGCCGGGCGGCGGGGTCCTCGGGCTGATTCGTCGGCGGGACAGGCGACTGCCACGCTGTCGGCGCGGCGGGTGGCTGGCCGCTCTGTCGCGTGGCGGGGTCGTCGGGCGCGTTCGGGTTGGCTTGTGGGACAGGCGACTGCCATGCCGTTGGCGCGGCGGGTGGTTGGCCGCCCCGCTGGGCGGGGTCGTCGAGTGCGTTCGGGTTCGCTTGCGCGGCGAGCGACTTCCATGTCGTCGGCGGGGCGGGTGGTTGGCCGTTCCGCTGGGGTGCGGGGTCGTGTTGCGGGGGCGTCGTGAACTTGTGTGCGCCGGGGCGGGGGAGGTCGCCGCCGTTGGTGCGGGTTGGTTCGCCCTGGGGGGTGCGGCCACTCTGGTAGGGCAGCTGGAATTCGCCGCCCGTTCGCTGGGGGAGGGGCGGGAGTTGTTGCGGCGGTTCCGGGGGCGCGGGGGTGACGGGTGGGGCCGGGTCGGGGTCGTCGGTTTCGGGGCGGTCGCGGCGCCAGCCGAGGCGGCGCTTTCGGCCGGGCTCGGACTCGTCCTGTTTGCGGCGGCCCTTGCGGCGCGACGCGGGCTCGTCGGCGATGAGCTCCTCGTGCGGCAGGTTCTGGACCGGGGCCTCGTATCCGACCTGCGTGACGTCGCTTTCGGACAGCCACGGCGGCAGCATCGGCAGGCCGTCGTCATTACGACTCACAACGCACCTCGCAGACGCTCGAGCTCGGCTCCGCGGTGCCCGAGGGCGCCGCGCTCAGCTCTCGCTCGCTGCGCTCTCACGGATCCCCCTGGATCTGCTGGTACCGGATTACCTGGACAGCCGGTAGTTTACGCGAGCGAAATCGGCCATGACGGACCTGCCGCCCGGTCGAGCGGCCACGGCGACGCGGGGGCGTTTGCCGGAATATCGCGAGCTCGGGAGCGGGTAGAATCGCACGGGACGAACGCGTGATCGACCCCATTTGGCCGAAGCCGACGCTCGCGGGTAAGCTTGACCGGCGGTGCGCCTACCGTCGGTCGTGTCATGTCCGCATGTCGCTTCCGTGAGTATGGCACCCGGTCGACAGACGTGCACGACGAACTGTAGTGACAGCTAGCCGAAAGTCGAGCCAACCAGGCTCGGCCACAGGCGGGATCGCGGAGGATATGGCGAAGAAGGAAGGGGCCATCGAGGTCGAGGGCCGAGTTATCGAGCCGTTGCCCAATGCGATGTTCCGGATCGAGCTGGAGAACGGCCACAAGGTTCTCGCGCACATCAGCGGCAAGATGCGCCAGCACTACATTCGCATCCTGCCCGAGGACCGAGTGGTCGTGGAGCTGTCGCCCTACGATTTGACCCGCGGGCGGATCGTCTACCGCTACAAGTGAGGTTCCGAGTTCGGAGCCAGAAGACTTCCCCGGTCAGATGGCCGGGGAAAACCTGTGTTCACACCCCGTGAACCGCAACCAGATTGGACGGACGTGAAGGTTCAGCCGAGCGTCAAGAAGATCTGCGAGAAGTGCAAGGTGATCCGCCGTAACGGGCGGGTCATGGTGATCTGCGACAACCTGCGCCACAAGCAGCGCCAGGGCTAGTTCCCACAGCACGATCGCAGTTCTGCTTGACAGAACGAAGAAGACCTCCCAGCGCCACTGGTCGTCGACGAGCCCGCGAGGGCGGACGGCCACCCACCCCCGGTACGGAGGCCGGGGCCCCACACGAGGGGACGGACAGGGAGCAGACCTCCGCAACTATTAAGGAAAGCCACCATGGCACGTCTGATGGGCGTCGATCTCCCGCGCGAGAAGCGCATGGAGATCGCACTGACCTACATTTTCGGCATCGGCCGTACCCGGGCCAAGGAGATCCTGGACAACACCGGTGTCAGCCCCGACATCCGGGTGCGGGATCTGACCGACGACGACGTCACCAAGCTGCGTGACTTCATCGAGGCGTCGGACTTCAAGGTCGAGGGTGACCTGCGCCGCGAGGTGCAGGCCGATATCCGTCGCAAGATCGAGATCGGCTGCTACCAGGGCATCCGCCACCGTCGCCACCTCCCGGTGCGTGGTCAGCGGACCAAGACCAACGCGCGCACGCGCAAGGGTCCGAAGAAGACCGTCGCCGGCAAGAAGAAGTAGGGATAACCGATGCCTCCGAAGAGTCGGGCCTCCGGCCCCAAGAAGACCCAGAAGTCGCGTCGCCGGGACAAGAAGAACGTTCCGCACGGCAACGCGCACATCAAGTCCACGTTCAACAACACGATCGTGTCGATCACCGACCCGCAGGGCAACGTCATCTCCTGGGCGTCCTCGGGCCACGTCGGCTTCAAGGGTTCGCGCAAGTCGACCCCCTTCGCCGCCCAGCTCGCCGCCGAGAACGCGGCCCGCAAGGCGCAGGAGCACGGCGTCAAGAAGGTCGACGTGTTCGTCAAGGGCCCGGGTTCGGGCCGTGAGACCGCGATCCGCTCGCTGCAGGCCGCCGGCCTCGAGGTGGGCACGATCTCCGATGTCACCCCGCAGCCGCACAACGGTTGCCGTCCGCCCAAGCGGCGTCGCGTCTAAGCGGGAAGGAAGGTAGAGAATCATGGCTCGTTATACCGGCCCCATCACCCGCAAGTCGCGTCGTCTCCGCGTCGACCTCGTCGGCGGTGACCAGGCGTTCGAGCGTCGCCCCTACCCGCCCGGCCAGCACGGCCGCGCGCGGATCAAGGAGAGCGAGTACCTGGTCCAGCTGCAGGAGAAGCAGAAGGCTCGCTTCACCTACGGCGTCATGGAGAAGCAGTTCCGCCGCTACTACGAAGAGGCGAACCGCCGCAAGGGCCAGACCGGCCACAACATGTTGCAGCTGCTCGAGACCCGGCTGGACAACGTCGTGTACCGCGCCGGCCTGGCCCGGACCCGCCGGCAGGCCCGTCAGCTCGTCTCGCACGGCCACTTCCTGGTCAACGGCATCAAGGTGAACGTCCCGAGCTATCAGGTGTCGCAGTACGACATCATCGACGTCAAGGACAAGAGCCTGCCGACGCTGCCGTTCCAGGTGGCGCGCGAGACCTACGGCGACCGCCCGATCCCGGGCTGGCTGCAGGTCGTGCCGAACCGGCTGCGAATCCTGGTGCACCAGCTGCCCGAGCGCGCTCAGATCGACGTGCCGATCAACGAGCAGCTCATCGTCGAGTACTACTCGAAGTAAGCGTTAGCGAGTACCGCTGACAGGGGGCGGCCTCCCGGCCGCTCCGCTCCCAGCAACGGGCGTCAAATAGCGGGCGCCCCGAAGGAGGATCTCACCCATGCTGATTTCACAGCGACCGACGCTGACCGAAGAGGTCGTGACCGAGAACCGGTCGCGGTTCACCATCGAACCGCTCGAGCCGGGCTTCGGTTACACCCTCGGCAACTCGCTGCGCCGCACGCTGCTGTCGTCCATTCCGGGCGCGGCTGTGACGAGCATCCGCATCGACGGCGTGCTGCACGAGTTCACCACCGTCCCGGGCGTGAAGGAGGATGTCACCGACATCATCCTGAACCTCAAGGGCCTGGTCGTGTCGTCCGAGGAGGACGAGCCGGTCACCATGTACGTCCGCAAGAGTGGCCCGGGCGCGGTCATCGCCGGGGATATCGTGCCCCCGGCCGGTGTGACCGTGCACAACCCGGACATGCACATCGCCACCCTGAACGACAAGGGCAAGCTGGAGATCGAGCTCGTCGTCGAGCGCGGTCGCGGCTACGTCCCGGCCGTGCAGAACAAGGCCTCGGGCGCGGAGATCGGCCGGATCCCGGTGGATTCGATCTACTCCCCGGTGCTGAAGGTGACCTACAAGGTCGAGGCCACCCGTGTCGAGCAGCGCACCGACTTCGACCGGCTCATCCTGGACGTCGAGACCAAGAACTCGATCTCCCCGCGGGATGCGCTGGCCTCGGCCGGTAAGACCCTCGTCGAGCTGTTCGGCCTGGCGCGCGAGCTGAACGTGGAGGCCGAGGGTATCGAGATCGGGCCCAGCCCGGCCGAGGCGGATCACATCGCCTCGTTCGCGCTGCCGATCGAGGACCTGGACCTCACCGTGCGGTCGTACAACTGCCTCAAGCGCGAGGGCGTGCACACCGTCGGCGAGCTGGTCGCCCGCACCGAATCGGATCTGCTGGACATCCGCAACTTCGGGCAGAAGTCCATCGACGAGGTCAAGGTGAAGCTGCATTCGCTGGGCCTGTCGCTCAAGGACAGCCCGGCCTCCTTCGACCCGTCGAGCGTGGTGGGTTACGACTCCTCCACCGGGACCTGGAGCGACAGCGGCTCGTTCAGCGACACCGACAGCGGCGAACAGGATTACGCCGAGACCGAACAGCTCTAGGCCGCCGGGGCGCAGCCCCGTTGGCCTTTCCCCAAGGAGAACAACCAATGCCCAAGCCCAAGAAGGGTGCTCGCTTCGGCGGGTCGGCGTCGCACCAGAAGGCGATCTTCGCCAATCTGGCGACGGCGCTGTTCGAGCACGGTCGGATCACGACCACCGAGGCCAAGGCCAAGGCGCTGCGCCCCTACGCCGAGAAGCTCGTCACCAAGGCCAAGGCCGGCACGCTGGCCGACCGCCGCGAGGTGCTCAAGGTGATCCGCAACAAGGATGTCGTCCACGAACTCTTCGCCAACATCGGACCGTCGTTCGAGGGCCGCGAGGGTGGCTACACCCGGATCATCAAGACCGTGCCCCGCAAGGGCGACAACGCGCCGATGGCCATCATCGAGCTGGTCCGGGAGAAGACCGTGACCAACGAGGCCGAGCGCGCTCGCCGGGTGGCCGCGTCGCAGAAGAAGACCGAGGCACCCGCCGCCGAGGCTCCGGCCGCCGAGGCGACCGAGGCCGAGGCGACCGAGGCCCCGGCCGCCGAGGAGAAGGCAGCCGAGGACAAGAGCGAGTAGTTCGCTTCGCACTCGATGGGCGAGCCCGTCGTTCCCTCCCCGGGGCGGCGGGCTCGCTCGTATCTCGACCGGAGAGGTTGGCTGTGGTTCGGGTACGGCTCGACATCGCCTACGACGGAACCGATTTCATCGGGTGGGCCCGTCAGCCCGGCCTGCGCACCGTGCAGGGCGTGCTCGAGGAGTCGCTGAGTACGGTGCTGCGCGAACCGATCCAGCTCACCGTCGCCGGACGCACCGACGCGGGGGTGCACGCCGAGGGGCAGGTGGCCCATTTCGACGCGACCGCGGACATCGACGGGCCGAGACTGCTGCACCGGCTGGCCCGATTCCTTCCGAAAGACGTGCGGGTCACCGGGATTCGCCTCGCGCCACCCGACTTCGACGCCCGCTTCTCGGCGATCCGCCGCCACTACGTCTACCGGCTGACCACCGCGCCCTACGGTGCGGATCCGCTACGGGCGCGCAGTGTGGTGCCGTGCCGGACCGAGGTGGATCTCGACGCGATGCGGTCGGCGTCGCGAAAGTTGTTGGGGCTGCACGATTTCGCGGCGTTCTGTCGTCGGCGCGAGGGCGCGACCACGGTACGGGAACTGCAACGGTTCGACTGGGAGCGCGACGGTGTCCTGCTGACCGCGCACGTCAGCGCGGACGCCTTCTGCTGGTCGATGGTGCGCAGCCTGGTCGGGGCGATCCTGGCCGTGGGGGAGGGCCGCCGGACGCCGGAGTGGGTGGCCAGGCTGCTCGACGAGCGGGAGCGGTCCAGCTCGGTCACCGTGGCCCCCGCGCACGGGCTGAGCCTGGTCCGGGTCGACTATCCGCCCGACGCCGAACTCGCCGCGCGCAACGCCCAGACCCGGGAGACGCGCACCGCGCCGACGGGTTCGGGCTGCTGCGGCGATTGAGGCGCGTGGCGACGGGAATCGCGGCTCACATGATGGCAGACTCGCTTGTCATGAGTCCGGTGAGCCGAGGTCGCAAGAACAAGAAGCGGGAGCCCGAGCGGGCGGAGCCGCGGGAGGAATTGGATCCCGACCACCCCGCGGTCCGGGAGATGCTCGACAACGTCGTGGCCGCCCTCGCCGACTTCGAGCGCGTGGACGATCCCCTGGACGGCGAATACCTCGCCGCCTCCCTGCTCGCCGTCGGCTACGGCACCGGCCCCGAGGGCACGGAGACCTTCGCCCGCCTGTTCATCGCCGAGGCGGAGAATTTCGCCGCCCCCGGCGGCCTGGCCTTCCTGCGCTGCGTCGCCGCGTTGACCGACGACCCGATCGCGGGGCTCGCCACCGAGGCGGCGGAACATCTTGCGGCACAGGGCGTTTCGGCTCCCGCCTGGGTGGACGAGCTGGCCGAGCCGACCACCGCCGGTGAGTACTTCCGCTGGTCGGAGGACGACGGCGCGGGGGCGGTCCTGTACGGGAGCTTCCATCGCGCGGGCCGCACGGACGGGTTCCTGCTGTTCGTGGACGATTCGGACTGTGGCTCGGCCAACGATCTCGCGCCCTTCGTCAGCGCCGAGGCGCTGGCCGAGGCCCGGCGCATGACCAACGAGGAGGAGTCGGCGTCCGAATCTCCCATGGCGCCCGAGGAATTCCGCTGGCTGGTCGAATCGGCCCTGGATGTCCGGGAATCCCACGACCGCGAGGTCATCGAGCTGGGCATCGAACCGCCGCAGCCGGAGGAGGACGATATCCCGTACGAGGTGACGGATGTGGTCCTGCGCGCGCGGCTGCGTGCGCTGCCCACGCTCCCGAAACCGGCTCCGGTGCACGCTCATCCGGGGTAGGTCAGTCCTCCACGAGGTGGTTGAGGATTCGGGTGGCGGTGCGGCGGTGCCAGCGGTTCTTGGATTTGGTGAAGGGTTCGATGACGTCGCGGATGCCTTGGGTGCGGAGCTGAGCGAGCGCTTCCAGGGCGTGGCCTTGGACTGTCTCGTCGTCGAGAAGGCTGAGGGCGGCTTCGGCCGCTTCGTCCTTGCGTTGGGACCGGCCGAGCCAATCGACGACCATTTCGCGGCCCGAACCCCAGCTGGGGTCGAGCGCGATTCCTACCAATTGGTCGAAGTACGTGTCGTCGGCTGGGATTCTGTAGAGCGAGTTACCCGCTGCCCAAAGGGTGTTTACGCTCAGGCCCTTCGAGTGGTCGAATTGAGCGATGAGCGCCGGAATCGCGGCCGTTTCTCGTGAGGACGGCGTGCCGAGTGCTTCGATAAGCAGGATCCTTGCCAGCTCCCGCTCCTCGACGTCCTCGTTCTCCCATCTCTCCTCGAGGTGGTCGAGCCAGTCGACGAGGACGGGTATCGCCTTTTCGGGTTGTCGGTGCTGCTGCGTGAGCCAGGACAATTCCTGACCCGACCCGCCCGACAACCGGTACTCGTACATCAGCTTGCGGGCGACTTCCGACTGCTCGCTCAACTCGAGAAATCCATTCTTACGACGTTTGCGCCCGCGCGCATTGCCCATGCTTGCGAAACCGCTTCCGCCGCATGTGCATCCGGGCTAGGTCAGTTGTCGACGAGGTGGTTGAGGATTCGGGTGGCGGTGCGGCGATGCCAGCGGTTCTTGGATTTGGTGAAGGGTTCGATGCGGTCGCGGATGCCCTGGGTGCGGAGCTGAGCGAGTGCTTCCAGGGCGTGGCCTTGGACTGTCTCGTCGTCGAGGAGGCTCAACGCGACCGAGGCGGCCTCGTCCTTGCGCTGTGATCGGCCGAGCCCGTTGACGATCATTTGGCGGTTGATGCCCCACGTTCGATCGAGTGCGATGCGCACCAGATCATCGAAGTAGGCGTCGTCGGCGGGGATGGTGTAGAGCGAGTTGCCCACGGCCCACAGGACTTTGTCACTCAACTTCTTCGAATGATCGAACTGGCCGATGAGCGCCGGGATCGCCGTCGTCCTGCGCGAGGACGGGCTACCGAGCGCTCGAACCAGCATGAGCCTCGCCAGTTCTCGTTCCTCGACGTTCGTGTTCCCCCACCGAGCCTCGAGGTCGTCGAGCCACTCGGCGAGGACGGGGACGGCGGACTTGGGCTGACGATGGAAATGCGCGATATCGGACAACTTCTGGCCAGCGCCTCCGGCCTTGCGGTAATCGGACAACAGCGCGCGGGCGACTTCCGATGGCTCGTTCAACTCGAAAAATCCATTCTGAAAATGGTCGTCTTGCCCTGTCCTGCGCGGTCTTCGACCCTCGGATCGAGGACGGTGAGGTGCGTCCGGAACCGCTGGAGGCGCATTCGGAGATGCAGCGTATCTGGAGTTGACGGGACGAGGGGGCCGCGTGAAATACGCGGCCCCGGTTGATCATTGCACGGTCATTACTTCTGTTGTCGAGGTCATCACCGGGTGGCCACCACCTCCTTCGAATCGGGTTGCGGGGATTCAGCTCTGATGCGAGCTGGCCTCGATCGTCCTGGGGCCCTGGTTCATTCCGCTGATCTCGATGCGGCGCGGCTTGGCCTTCTCGGCGATGGGGAGGGTGACGGAGAGGACGCCGTCGTTGTAGGTGGCCGAGATGTTCTCGGTGTCGATGCCCTCGCCGAGGGACAGCTGGCGCATGTAGGTGCCCGCGAAGCGTTCCGAGGCGACCCACTGGACGTTCTGGTCGCTGGGCAGGCTGCGCTGGGCCTTGAGGGTGAGGGTGCCGTTGTCGACGCTGACCTCGACCGAACCCGGGTCCACGCCCGGCAGGTCGGCGTTCAGGACGTAGTGGTCGCCCGTCTTGAACAGGTCCATCGGCATGAAGCGCGGCGCGCGTGCTGAGCCTGCGGACTCGCCGAGGAGCTGGCGGGCGACGGTATCGATGTCGTGGAACGGATCGAACCTCAGCACTGGAAATCACCTCCAGATTCGTGGTGGCGACCACCCCGGCGGCGGTCGCCGTGAGCTTTTCCGATACCCAATTTAGCACTCTCGTCTCGAGAGTGCCAGATCCTGCGCGTGTCGGAATAGGCACCGGCACACCGGGGTTCGGACCGAACATGACGATTCAGGGTCTCGGAAAGTACGGCGTGTGGGCACACTCCTCGGCGTTCACCGCGGAGGGCGTGCGTGAGCTGGAGGAACTCGGATACACGGCGTTGTGGTTGGGCGGCTCGCCCGCCGCGGCGCTGGCGGAGGTGGATCCGCTGCTCGAGGCGAGCGAGAACATCCTCGTCGGCACCAGCATCGTCAATATCTGGTCCGCGCCCGCGAAGGAGGTCGCGGAATCCTTCCATCGCATCGAGCAGCGGTTCCCGGGCCGGTTCATCCTCGGTGTCGGCGTCGGTCATCCCGAGCACACCAGCGAGTTCCGCAAGCCCTACGACGCCCTGGCGGATTACCTCGACGCGCTCGACGAGGCCGGTGTGCCCGTCGAACGCCGGGCCGTCGCCGCCCTCGGCCCGCGCGTGCTGGAACTGGCCCGCGATCGCAGCGCCGGCGCCCTGCCGTATCTGGCGACCGCCGAACACACCCGCCGCGCCCGCGAGATCCTCGGCCCCGACAAGCTGCTGGTCGCCGAGCACAAGGTGGTCCTCGACGAGGATCCGGTCCGCGCCCGGCAGACCGCGCGCCCGCGCGTCGAGTTCTATCTGAATCTGCGCAACTACGTCTCGAACCTGAAGCGTCTCGGCTTCAGTGACGAGGACGTCACCCCTCCCGGCAGCGATCGCCTGATCGATGCCCTCGCCCTGCACGGCAACGCCGACGAGGTGGCCCAGGGTCTGGTCGCCCATCTGTCCGCGGGCGCGGATCAGATCGCGGTCCAGGTCGCGTCGCAGGAGTTCCTGCCGACCCTGCGCGCGCTGGCTCCGGTTCTCGCCGAACGGGTCTGACGGATCAGGAGCGCACCAGGCGGGCGATCGCCTCGGTGGCCTCCTTGATCTTGGCCTCCGCCTCGGGGCCGCCCTGGACGGCGGCGTCGACGACGCAGTGGCTGATGTGGTCCTCGAGCAGGCCCATCGCGACGGCCTGTAGCGCCTTGGTCATGGCCGACACCTGGGTGAGGATGTCGATGCAGTACTTCTCCTCCTCGACCATGCGCTGCAGGCCGCGGGCCTGACCCTCGATGCGGCGCAGGCGCTTGAGGTAGTCGTCCTTGGCGGTGATGTAGCCGTGGCCGGCGTGGTCGTGGCCGGACTGGTCCGCCGTGATGGTGTGGTCCTCGGTCACGGGTGCTCCTGCCGTCCGCTCTGCCAAATACCCCCCTAGGGTACAGCAGTCGGGGCGCGATGTCAGGGTTGGCCTGCGCCGATTGGCCCGGGGAAACGATGGTAGGCGAGAATTCGGGCATGACCTCGGTTCCCCGGCCCGCGCTGGCCATCATCGGTGGCAGCGGCTTCTACGATTTCTTCGGCGACGACGCGACCACCCTGGACATCGAAACTCCCTACGGTTCCCCGAGCGCCCCGATCACCGTCGGCGATGTCGACGGCCGCCAGGTCGCCTTCCTGCCACGGCACGGGCGCAAGCACGAGTACTCCCCGCACACCGTGCCCTACCGGGCCAATATGTGGGCGCTGCGGTCGATCGGCGTCCGCCGAATCCTCGCGCCCTGCGCGGTCGGCAGCCTGCGCGCCGACTGGGGGCCGGGCACCGTGGCCGTACCCGATCAGTTGGTGGACCGTACCTCGGGCCGCGGGGCGACCTACTTCGACAACGGCGGCATCCACGTGTCCTTCGCCGATCCCTACTGCGACGAACTGCGCGGGGCCGCGATCGCGTCGGCCGTCGAGGAACTGCCGATGAAGCCGAGCGGGACCATGGTCGTGGTGGAGGGGCCGCGGTTCTCCACCCGCGCGGAGAGCCGCTGGTTCGCCGCGCAGGGGTGGGAGCTGGTGAACATGACCGGGTACCCGGAGTCGGTGCTCGCCCGGGAACTCGAGATGTGTTACGCGGCAATCGCTCTGGTGACCGATCTCGACGCCGGGCTGGAATCGGGCGAGGGCGTCAGCGCCGCGGCGGTGTTCGCGGAGTTCGAGCGGAATCTGGTGCCGTTCAAGACGTTGGTGCGGGGGTCGATCGCGGCGATCGAGGGGACCGAGACGTGTGAGCGTTGCCGCGTTCACGCCGGAGTGGCGCTGCCGTTCGACCTACCCTGATGCGATGCGGGTGTTGGTGACCGGCGCGGCCGGGTTCGTCGGTGCGCAGGCGCGTCGGGCGCTGCGGGCCGCCGGTCACGATGTCGTCGCGATCGACGCGGTGGCCGGGCCGGAGGATGTCGCGGTGGTCGACGTGCGGGATCGGCGGGCGCTGGATCCGGTGCTGCGCGGGGTCGAGGTGGTGTGTCATTTCGACGCCACGGTGCCGGTCGTGCGGGCCGAGCCCGGCGGGGACGAGGAGTCCGACGGCGAGCGGGGGACCGAGCCGACCACGCGACCGACTGCCGAAACGCCACGGGGACAACGGGATCCGCGGCGGACCGATATCCAGGACGCTCCCGTATTCGCCGAGCGCGACGATGTCGGTACAGCCGTCTTGCTGGCGGCCATGGAGCGGGCCGGGGTGCGCCGGTTGGTGCTGGCGTCGTCGGTGGCGGTGTACGGGGAGGGGCGGTATCGCGGGACGCGCGGTGGGCCGTACTTTCCCGGGGTGCGGCGGCGGGCGGATCTGGATCGGGGGATGTTCGATCATCGGGCGCCGCGGACCGGGGAGATTCTGACCTGGGAGCCGATCACCGAGGACGCCGCGCTGCGGCCGCGAACCGCCTGGGCGGCAAGCAGAGCCGCGCAGGAGCATTACGCGCTGGCGTGGGGGATGGGGACCGGGGCGGGGGTGACGGTGTTGCGGTTCCACCATGTGTACGGGGAGTCGGTCGGGGCGGCCGATTCCGGGGTGATCGCCCGGTTCTGGGACGAATTGCGTTCCGGGCGGGCGCCTTTCGTGTTCGAGGACGGTGGGCAGGTCCGGGATTTCCTGCACGTGCGCGACGCGGCGGCGGCGACGGTGCTCGCGGTGGAGCGGGCGCTGCCCGGATTCGTTCCGTTGAACATCGCGTCCGGTCATCCGATCACGCTGTGGCGGGCGGCCTCGCTCATGGCGCGCGCGTGCGGCGGGCGGGAGCCGGTGGTGAGCGGACAGTACCGGCTCACCGATGTGCGGCATATCGTCGCGCATCCCGAAAGAGCTCGCGCCGCTTTGGGTTTCAGTGCGCGGATCGCTCCGGCCGAGGGGTTGGCCGAGTACGCGGCGCCCCGGCGTGAATCCGACGCGCCCCGGCCCGATTAGGCTCGCTCCATGGACAATCCGCTGCGGCTCGAGGTCATCGTCGCCAGCGTGCGGCCCCAACGGTTCGCGCCCGTGGTCGCCGACTGGTTCGTGGGCGTCGCCCGCGCGGATCCGCGCTTCGACGTCGGCGTCATCGATCTGCTGCACACCCCCCTGCCGATCGATCTGACCGCCACGCCCGAAAGCGACGCGTTCCGCGAGCGCCTCGCCGCGGCCGACGCCTTCGTCGCCGTCACCTCCGAGTACAACCACGGCTACCCCGCGTCCCTGAAGACCGCCCTGGACTCCGCCAAACACGAATGGCGCGCCAAGCCGATAGGTTTCGTCGGCTACGGCGGCCTCTCCGGCGGCCTGCGCGCCATCGAACAACTCCGCCAGGTGGTAGCCGAGATCCACATGGTCTCCACCCGCGAATCCGTCAGCTTCCACGAGGCCAAACGCAAATTCGACGCCCACGGCACCCCCCACGACCCCGCCGCCACCGACGCCGCCACCCGCCTCCTCACCCAACTCGCCTGGTGGGCAACCCACCTCCGCACCGCCCGAACCACCGACCCCTACCCCACCTGACCGGGCTGGGGGCTTGCTGAGGGGGCTGGTGGGGGTGGGGTTATTGGTGGGCCAGGGCTCGGCGGCCTCGGGGGTGGCCTATGTAGGTGGTTTCTCGGGGGATGGAGACCAGGTTGAGGTCTACCTGGGCGGTGCCGGTGCGGAGGACTACGTGGTTGCCGATCGCGCCGGGTTGGTGGATGGCGAGGTCGGGGCGTTGGGCGGGCCAGCCCATGGGGTCGCCGGAGACGTAGATGGTGGTTACGCCCGCGTGGGGTGGGGGAGCGAGGACGCCGTCGACCACGGCGGCGGTGAAATCGGCGTCGCTCTGGTGGGTTTCGACGGCGATGGCGAGGCGTTGGGGGTTGCCGATGGTGGTGACGAGTTGGTCCCAGGCCTGGGGGCGGTCGGTGCGGATGAGGATGCGCTCGCCCACGGCGAGGGCGCGGAAGACCAGTTGCTGGGCCAGATAGAGTTCGCCCGCCACGTAGACGGTCGAAATGCCTTGGCCGACAAGGCGGATCGCGACGCCGTTGCCCTCGTCGTCGGAGCCGATCAGCTGACCACAGCCGGAGGACGGCAGCCGCAGGGCGTCGATGATCTCGATCGGATACTCCGCCAACGGCATCACGTTCTCCACAGACGGGGAGGCCAGCGGGAAGTGGGCGAGCAGGCCCTCGCGGTGCCGGCCGTTCATCGAGACCATGTGCTTGCGCTTGGTCTTCTCGGGCAATTCGCGCGCGGTCAGCCGCCAGGCCGCGCCCACGCGCACCGTACCCGGGGTCCGGCCGGGCCGCAGCCGCACGCCGACGGTCGTGCCGCGCGACGGCGCGACCCACAGCTGGGCCAGCAGTTCGGAGTCCAACTGCGCGGGATCGATTGCGGCGCCGATGTTCACGCTGTTGCCGAGTTCCGCGTAGCGCCACTTGTGCTTGATCGTGCGCGGAGCGTTGCCCGCGGTGATCTGATAGACGGCCGTGCGCATTTCGGGCGCGGTCAGAATGCGCGAGGCGCAGTCGGCGTCCTCCAACGCCCGCACGATGCGCTGGGTGGCGATGGTGACCGCGCGCGACGCGCCCTCGGTGCCGCCGCCGCGCCGATCCGCCGCGTCCGGACAGGCCAGCATGTCGAACGCGATCGCCAGCCACACCGTGCGATGCGCGGTCGCGGGCAACGGGCCCAGCAGCGATTCGTAGATCGGCCCGGCGGGCGTCCCGGACCGGCTGCGGTGCCCGTGGCTGATGATGTCGATGCCGCTGAGCAGGATGTCGTGCTGGGTCAGGCATTGCGCGAGTTCGGGCAGCGGCAGCAGATGCGAGGCGTGCACGGTGCTGCGATCGATCCGGGTCAGCCCGCCGCGCGGCGGCAGCACCTCGACCACGGCCACGACCCGGCTGCCCTCCCAGTACAGACCGAGCGAACGACCGTCCGGCCCACGGAAATCCACGGTGTCGCCGATCTCGTAGCCCCCGCGCGAGGAGAACCGCCAGCAGGTGGCGAGCCAGTCCGCGACGGTCCGCTTACCCAGCGGGATCACCAGCAGCAGCCCCGCCACGAGCGCGGCGCCCAGCGCGTACCACCACGGCAGGCCCACGGCGAGCACGATCAGCGCGACGACGAGCCCCAGCAGCTGCGCCGCCAGTAGATTGGGCAGCGAGATCCGCCCGAACAGCGGCCGGTTGCCGGGCCCTCCTGATGCGGCCATCGTCGTCGTCCCCCAAGTACCCCGTGTCGGCCTGTGATTCGGCGGCCGAGCTGAACTTCGGTCCTGGTGAACTGTACTGTGTCAGGCGAACGCGAGCACTGTTCGGGGGAGGACACATGCCTTCAAAACCCACCACCCGATGGCAGATCAGCGGCTACCGCTTCCTGGTCCGTCGGATGGAGCATGCCCTGGTCCGGCGGGACGTGCGCATGCTGCACGACCCGATGCGCTCCCAATCGCGCGCCTACACCGCGGGGATCGTGCTGGGTGTGCTGGTGCTCGCGGGCTGCGGGGTGCTGGCGCTGCTGCGCCCGCAGGGCGCCATCGGCGACAACAAGATCCTGGTCGGCAAGGAGTCCGGCGCGGTGTACGCGGTCGTCGACGGCGTGGTGCATCCGGCGCTGAACCTGGCCTCGGCGCGCCTGGCGACCGGGGATCCGGCGAAACCGGTGTCCATCAAGGAATCCGAGCTGTCCAAGAAGCCGCTCGGCGCGCTGATCGGCATTCCCGGCGCGCCCGCCTCGATGAACTTCGACACCAGCGGTAAGGGCCGCGCCTGGACCATCTGCGACGAGTTGAAGAACGACGGCAGTAATTCGGTCACCACAACCGTTGTGGCGGGCGATCTTTCGCTCGGCGACAAGGCGTCGGTGATGGGCCGCGGCGCCGGGCTGCTCGTGCAGGGCCGCGACGCCGCGTATCTCATCTACGACAACAAGCGGGCCCGGGTGAACCTCAAGGACGCCGCGGTCCTCGACGCCCTGAAGATCCGCGGCATCACCCCGCGCCCGATCAGCGAGGGCCTGCTCAACGCGGTCCCGGAGGTCCTCGAGATCAAACCGCCGACCATCGACGATCCGGGCGGCCTCCCGGCCCGCTACACCCTCGGCGATCACCGCATCGGCGACGTCGTGCACGTGGCCACCAAGGACGAGTACTTCGTGCTGCTGCGCGATGGCATCCAACAGATCTCGCCGCTGACCGCCGACATCATCCGGTACTCGAATCCGTCGTCGAGCCCGAATCAGGAGGTCGGCCAGTACGAGACCTCCCAGGGCGGCCCGCCGCACATCAACACCCTTCGGGTGGAGCACTATCCGGACACCGCGCCGACCATCGTCGCCGCCAAGGATCAGCCGGTGGACTGCCTGTCGTGGCGGCCGTTGTCCGGCGCCGCCGACAAGTCCGACGGCAGCAAGCGCGCCGAACTGTCCGTGGTCACCGGGCGTTCGCTGCCGATTCCCGATGGGGCGCAACCGGTTCGGCTCGCCCAGGCCGACGCCGGTCAGGGCGTGAGCGCCTTCTACAAGACGCCCGGTTCGGGAGCGTTCGTGCAGACCACCGGCATCGAACCGGACAGCCAGCGCAAGGACGCCATGTTCTTCGTCTCCGACACCGGCGTGCGCTACGGCATCAAGGACGGCGAGGCGGCCAAGGCGCTCGGCATGGATTCCGACCACGCCAAACCCGAACCCGCGCCGTACCCGATCGTCGGTCTGCTCGCGCCCGGTCCCGCGCTGGGGCGGGAGGAGGCGATGGTCGCCCACGACGGTGTGGCCCCGGACGCGAATCCGGCCAAACAGCTGGTGAAGCCCAAGGATTCGCAGACCCCGCAGAACTGATCAGCCGGAATCGCCGCGCGGCAACGAGCTTTCGCCGGTGCCGAATCGAATTCCCTTGGCCTCCTTGCCGATCAGCGTGAGCGTCGCGACGACGAGCAGCACCGGGACGATGGTGGCGGCCAGCGCGAACGGATAGCCGTGGCTGGTGGCGAGCCGTTCCTGGATCGGCAGGTTCAGTGAGGCGAGCAGATTGCCCAGTTGATAGGTGACGCCGGGATAGAAGCCGCGGATTGCGTCGGGCGACATCTCGGTCAGATGCGCCGGGATGACGCCCCACGCGCCCTGCACCATCACCTGCATGAGGAACGAGCCCAGGCACAGCAGGGCCGCGGCCCGCGAATAGGCGAACAGCGGCACGATCGGCAGGCCGAGCAGCGCGCAGAACACGATGGTGTAGCGGCGGCCGTAGCGCTGGGACAGGGTGCCGAAGACGAGGCCGCCGATGATCGCGCCGATGTTGTAGACGACCGCGATCCACTTCGCCGTCGCCGTGGACAGTCCCGCGCCGCCGTGCTCGGTGGCGGACAGGAAGGTCGGGTAGACGTCCTGGGTGCCGTGGCTCATCCAGTTGAAGGCGGTCATGAGCAGCACCAGGTAGACGAACCGCCGCACGACCAGCGGGCTGGTGAGGATGTCGCGAAAGCTTGTGCGCGTCACCCGCATTCGCTCCCGGGACTTCTCCCACACCTCCGATTCGCCGACCCGGGTGCGGATGATCAGGATGATCAGCGCGGGAATGATCGACAGCGCGAACAGCCACCGCCACGACAGGCCCAGCCAGTTCATCACCAGCAGCGACGCGAGCGAGGCCAGCAGGTAGCCGAAGGAATAGCCCTCCTGTAGCAGGCCGGAGAAGAAGCCGCGCCGCTCGACGGGGATCTTCTCCATCGCCAGCGCCGCCCCGAGCCCCCATTCGCCGCCCATACCGATCCCGTAGAGCAGCCGCAGCAGGAGCAGCACCGTGAAGTTCGGGGCGAAGGCGCAGGCGAATCCGACGACCGCGTAGAACGCCACGTCGACCATGAGCGGGATGCGCCGCCCGATCCGGTCGGCCCACAGCCCGAACAGCAGCGCCCCGACCGGACGCATGATCAGGGTGGCGGTGGTGATGAAGGCGACGTCGGCCTTGGCCATGTGGAAGCTCTTCGCGATGTCGGCGTAGACGAACACCACGAGGAAGAAGTCGAAGGCGTCCATGGTCCAGCCGAGTTGCGCGGCGATGAAGGCATTGCGCTGATCGGCGTCGAGTCGCCGGGTTGGTGCAGTTGACATCGGTTCGCCTCCGCTCGCGGCCACGACGGTAGAAATTCTGCGCCGATTTCCGTCCGCGCGCGGCGTGTCGAGCGATGAATTTCCGATCCTTTACGCGTCCATTGGCATATGGAGACGAAGAACCTCGCCGATCTGTACGAGCTGCCGCCGCTGACCTGGTCCGACGTCACCGCCCGGCTGGAGCGCGGCTTCCCGCAGGCACCGGGCGCGGGCGGCCCCGATCGGCACACCTGCTGGCTGAGCACGATCAACCCGGACGGCAGCCCGCATCTGACCGCGCTCGGGATGCTGTGGGTCGACGGCGCGTTCTACTTCGAGACCGGCGAGCGAACCCGCAAGGCGCGCAATGTGCTTCGCGATCCGCGCTGCGCGGTCAGCCTGTCCACGCACGAATACGACGTGGTGGTGGACGGTGTGGCCGAGCGCGTCACCGATCCGGACCGGGTCGCGGAGCTGGCGCGGCGGTGGGCGGGGGAGGGCTGGCCGTGCCGCGTCGACGAGTCGGGGCAGGCACTGACCGCCGAATTCAGCGCGCCCTCGGCCGGACCGCCGCCGTGGCACGTCTTCCGCATCACCGTGCGCGGCGCGACGGCATTGCAGACGGTCGAACCGGGTGGTGCGACGCGCTGGCGATTCGATTAGAGCCCGGTCGGCGGAAATGCTCGAATTCGACGCTTATCGCTTTGGACGCAGCGCACTCGCATTTCGTTCCGTGTTGTGATGCGAATCACTTTGCCCGAATTCTATTCGCGCCGAACGAATCTCATGCCTTGACAAGGAAACCTCCCTGTGGGATTTTCGAATTCGAAATCCATGGTTCGGCGCGCGAACGGGGGAGGGCCCATGCGGATGGACGTCCCGGCGATGCAGGGCATCGCCGGTGATCTGACGAGGTCGGCACAGGCGGTCAACGACGCCGCACGCCGGGTGGCCACGGCCGCACAGGGATTCGACCCGACCCACGCGGGCCGGGACTACACGGCTCAGGGCGCCCGGGTGGCGCAGGCCCTGGCGGGGGTGTCGCAACGCCTGTTCGCGTGGGCCAACTGCGTCAACGACACCGGCGGCGTGCTCGGCACGGTCGTGAGCGCGCACACCGCGACCGATCGGGACTCGGCCGCCGAACTGGGCCCGAGCGGCGAGGTGCGGGTGTGACCGGCGAGCAGGGCGCCGCGACCGGCGTCGACAAGATCCTGGAGACCGGGCGCGCGGGGCTGCGGTTCTTCACCGACTACGTGCCGCGCTATCGCGACTGGACGGGCCGCGATCCCGCCGGACTCGACGAGAACGCCCTCCTCGCCCGGTACGACCAGCAGCGCGGAATGGACGTCGAACCGCTGCGCGCGTTCGCGGGTGTGCTCAGCGGAATTCTCACCGAATCCGTCGGCGATCACGTCGGAACGCAGCAGTCCCGTTTCGCGGAATTGCCCGCCCGCTGGACCGATTCGGCCGCCGCGGACAACGCGGCGCAATACGTGCGGCGGGTCGGGAATCAGATCGGGCAGGATCACGAGACCCTCGGTGTGGTGGCCCAGGCCGTCTCGACCGCGGCCGACACGCTGGAGGAGATCGTGCGCACCAAGGCCGATGCCGTGCGCACCGACCTGACCACCAAGACGGTCGCGGGCAAGTCGGGCGAGCAGGTCGCGAGCATCGCGGCCTACGCGCGCGGGAATTTCGGCACCGCCACCGACGACGACGCGCGGGCCGAACTGGTGCGGCAGGTGCTGCCGGAGTTCGTTTCCGGTGACCCGCAAGCGTTCTGCGGGCAATGGATGAACACGGTCTTCGTGCCCGCCGTCGACAACACGGTGAGCGCCTATGTGGGGCTCAACGACGCCACGCACACCGCGGTGGGCGGGTTGTACGAGCAGCTGGCGGGGGCGTTGGAGAGCGTCGGGTCGGAGGTGTACCGTTCGCCGGACGGAACCCCCTCCGCCACAACGGATCTCGGGACGAACGCGGCGGACGCGTTGTACAGCGGGCAGCGGCTCAGCGGAGATCCGGTGGCGGCGACGCCCGTGGCCGCGACCACGGCGGCTCCGGCGGACGCGGCGACCGGGGACAAGACGGGTTCCGGTGCGCCGGACCAGGGTTCGAAGACGTCGAGCGCCGGAGAGGGGCAGACTCCCGCGCCGAACACCCCGGTCACGCCCGGCACCCCGGCCACGCCCGTCACCCCGACGGAGCCCGCCACGCCGAGCACCCCGACGGGTACGGCGAGCACGCTGACCACCACGGTCACCGGCGATATGGGTCAGCAGGGGGTGTGGCGGCCCGGCGACATCACCAATGTCATCACCGCGGCGAGTCAGATCACGGGCAATGTGCCCGACATCCTCACCCACCTGGGCGATCCCCTCAAAGCGGTCGGAGCCACCGCCGAGAGTTTCGGCAACGCCGCCAAGGGGTTCGGCGAGGCGTTCAAGGATATCGTCGGGAGCGACGGCATCACCGGTCTGGTGAAGGAGGGCGTCGACGCCGCGGAGCGCATCGACAAGATCGTCGAGCATCACGCGAATCCCGCCGACACCACCGAACCCGCCACGCCCGGACAGAACATCGATACGGGCCGCGAGACCGGCACCGATGCCACCGCGAAACCCGTCGAGAACCCGCCGACCGACAAGTCCGGGCAGCAGAACCCGCCGACGAATTCCGCACCAGCGCAGTCGAATCCGGCCCAGCCGGTGATCTCGACCCATTCCGCGCCGCCGGTGGAGACGCCAGCGCATCCGGGTACCGCCCCGACACCCTCGAACGGTCCGGTCATCGGCCCGTCCCTCGCGTCGGTCTCCGACGACGACGAGACCGAACACCGCTCCAAGGTCAACTACACCACGAGCGCCCTCGCCATGGACCCCGACGAATTCCACTACGAGACGATTCAGCGATGAACTGGGCCGAACGCATGGAGAAGATCGCCGCCGACCACGCCACCGCGATCCGCTCGGTCCGGCTGCGCCTCGAGGAGATCGACGACGAGGCCCGGCGCGCCGCCGCCGAGAATTCGACGGAACCGAACGATCCGCCCGCGCGTCCAAACAAGTGACGGGCCAAGGCTTTTCGAGCCGATCCGGGCCCGCCACCGAACAAGGAGTGTGCATGAGCAAGAGGATCTCGGCCCTGGCCACGTTCGCCGCGTCGGCCGCCGTCATCGGGGGGATCTGCGCCGCCAACGCGGGCGTCGCGTCCGCGGCCCCCATCGCCAAATACGGCACCCCGCAGGCCTGCGACCAGGCCGCGGCCCAGAAGAACGCGGAATACCGCCGCGATCACGCCGATTCCACCGCCCCCGGCCTGACCTACTACTGCGAGCCGTACGAGTGGGTGGAGACGAAATCCTGGGGGCTGTTCGTGCGGAGCAACGCCTAGCCGCGAACGCCGAAAACGCTTGTGGCCCGTCGCGAGACGGGCCACGGTCGTTTCCGGCTCACAGGTCGTCGCGCACGCCCAGCCTGCGGCGGATCGGGAACGAGGCCAGATAGCCGAGCACACCGAGCACGGCGATGACCGCGGTGCCGATCAGGGCGACGTCGCGGGAGGTGCTGTCCGGTGGGGGTGGGTTCGGGGGGACGGGGAGTTGTACGGAGCGGCCGGTGATGCTGCTCGGCTTCTTCTCCAGCACGAGATTCGGATCGACCGCGTGGGTCAGCGCCGCGACCGGATCGACGATGCCGAAACCCTCCCAGGCGTTCCAGCCGTCCGGCGGCCGATGGGCCGTAGCCTCGATGCGCCTGATCACGTCCGCGGCGGACAGTTCGGGGAAGCGTGCGCGGACCAGGGCGGCCACCCCCGAGACGTAGGGTACGGCGAAGCTGGTGCCGCGCAACGGATTGTCGCCGTTCCGGCCTATGGTGGCACGGGCCAGGCCCCCGCCGCGCGGATCGAGAGAGATGATCTCCTCACCGGGCGCGGCCACTCCCACCCAGGGACCCGGGACGGTGAATTGGGAGGGTTGGCCGTTGAGGTTCACCGAACCGACCGACAGGACGTACTTGTCGTACCACGCGGGGGTGACGGCCACCGTGAGATTGCTCCACGGGTCGGCGTTCGGGTGGATCGGGTCGACGCCCGAATTGCCTTGGCACTGTTGGTTTCCGCCCGCGGCCTGGGGATCCGCGTTGCCCGCCGCGGCGACGATCACGACGTCCTTCACCTCGGCCGCGTACTGCACGGCGGCACCCAGCTGATCGTCGTTGATGCTCGGCGACGTGCACGCGACGAGACTGATATTGATGATCCGCGCACCGGCGTCGGCCGCGTGCCGGATCGCCGCCGCGAGCGTTTTGGTGGTTCCGACGCCACCGCCGTTCTTCGGATCGTTCGGATCGGGCTGGGTGCCCTTTTCCCGGTAGAGCGTGGAGGTTTGGCGAATGGAGATGATCTGCGCGTCCGGCGCCACCCCCGAGAAGCCGTCTCGATCCGACGGTTGAGCGCCGATCAGGCCCGCGACGATGGTGCCGTGGACATCGCAGTCCTCGGTTCCGTCCCCGGCGGCCACATAGTCGCCGCGTCCCGACAGATTCGGTAACCGGGGATGCCGGGCGACGCCGGTATCGATGACGGCGACCGTCTGCCCCTCGCCACGACTGAACTGCCAGGCGTCGGAGATCCCGAGAAATTGCTGTGCCGGTGGGTGGGCCGGGGATTCGACGGTCCGCGTGTCCGTGCACGGGTTTCCGGCGGGCTCGGTGGGATTGAGCGGGGCCGGGTTTCCGTCCGGCGGCAGCGCACCGGGATTGATAGGCGGCGGACCGACCGCCGACGCGCCGGGCGCGCCGATCGTCGCGGACAGACCGGCGATCGAGCACGCCAGGACGAGACGCGCGACGCGTTGAGCGAAGACGGGCACAGTCATCGCGGACCTAGAGCGCGCGCACGATCGCGTACAGTTCCGCCACCCAGAACACCAGCGGCACAACGGCGGCCACGAAGCCGTACTCCAAAAGTTCGACCGCGCGGCGCATCGGGGGTGTGGCCTGTTGGTTGGGGACGATGATGCCGAGGACGAGGGCGCCGACCAGCATGACCATCGCGGCGCCGAAGACGGCGAGGGGCTGGTCGAGGGTGACGGCGGCGCCGATCATCATGAGCAGCAGGATCGCCGCGCCTCCGGCGATCAGGACGACGGCCTGTTCGGCTCCGGCGTAGGTGCGGCTGCGGAACATGAGCACGGTCGCGCACACCAGGGCCAGGGCGATGCCGGGCCAGTAGGGGTCGGCGGCCCTGGGGTCGGTGGCGGCGAGGGCGCCGACCGCCGTGACGAGGGTGGTGGCGGCGACCAGACCGGCCAGATACATCCGGGCGCGTTCGGATTTCGCGCGCAGCGCCTCCATCGACGGCAGCGCGCGATGGTCGTCGGGATCGTCCTCGGTCGGATCGATGGGGGTGCCGGGGGCGGGCACCGGGGGCAGCGGCAGCTTGGCCAGCAGCATCGACACCCGCGGCGCGAGCGAGAGCGCGCCGAGGGCCACCGCCGCCGCGACCGCGCCGATGGCCTTGTTCGGCTGCGCGGTGAGCAGACCCACCAGGCTCGCCGGAATCGCGAAGACCGACAACGTGGTAACGCCGATGAACAACGCCAGACCCACGCCGCTGACCCGCCACGCGAGCACCGCGGTCGCGCCCACCAGCACCCAGCCGAGCAGCAGATTCGCCCAGCCGTAATGGTCGGGCACGATCAACATGCCCGCGGTGAACGCGGTCGGCAGCGCGCAGCCGCCCAGCACCAGGGCCGTCGCCTTGTCGCCGTACATGCGGCTGAGCACGGTGCCCGCGACGACCAGCAGAATCGTGATGACCGCCGCCACCGAACCGGGAATCCAGCCGGGCAGCGCGTCGGGTGCGGCCAGCAGTCCGGTGCAGCCGACGAGCATCGTCGCCACCGCGATCACCGAACCGGTGACGCGCGCGATCGTCGGCGACCACGATCGGAAATGGTCGGTGTCGGCGATCGCGACGTTGTACATGATGTCGTCGAAAAGCGGTGTGGGCGCGACATGGTCGGCGCTTTCCAACATCAGCAACTCGCCGTCGCGCACACCGTGTTCGCCGAGACTCAGCGAATTGGAAAAGGGCGGTTGACCGATCCGCGCGAGCACCCATTCCGCGGGTTCGAATTGTTCGCCGGTGTTGTCGAATTCGTTGGTGCGACTGTGCTGGGCGACCATGTCGACGACGCTCGGAATGACAAGTGCGACGGGCACATCCACCGGAATGGCCATATCGACCTGCGTGTGTTTGGCGAGAATGGTGACGCGGGCCAGGTCCGGCGCGCGGACGATGCCGCGGCTCGCATCTTCCTCGATGTGATCCAGTCGCGCGTGCGTCACGCTTCCCCCAACCTCGTCTCTACCTCGTGTTTCCGCAAGCGCACCGGTTTGCGGAGGCGCGGTCCGTCCGTGCAGAATGCTGCCCGAACTGTACGACATGTCGGCGGCGCCCTCTACACTGAGGCCGCAGTACAGTCGCCGAAGGGGGAACTTCAGTCGATGAGCACAGTCCGGTTCCAGCGCCGCCAACGCCGGGAGGTTCCGCGCTCTCCGGGCGGTGAGGTGACGCTGCAGCCGCCTCCCGAGATCCCCCGCGCGGTACCCGGCAGCCTGTTCGGCAAGCTCATGCCCGTCGTCATGGTGGTGGGCATGGTCGGGATGATGGCGCTGATGTTCACCCGCGGCGGTGGTATCGCGTCGAATCCGATGTCGATGATGTTCCCGATGATGATGATCTTCTCGATGGTCGGCATGTTCGCCGGTCAGGGCGGGAAGGGTCAGAAGGCGGCCGAGGCCAACGAGGATCGCAAGGACTACCTGCGCTACCTCGACCAGGTGCGCAAGGATGTCGACGAGACCGCCGCCCAGCAGCGCGCGGCCGTCGAGTGGAGTCATCCCGAGCCCGGCCTGATCTGGATGCTCGCGGGCACCAGCCGCATGTGGGAGCGCCGCCCCGGCGACAAGGACTTCTGCCACGCCCGAATCGGTTTGGGCGGGCAGCGTTTGGCGACCCGGCTGGTCGCGCCCGAGACCGGGCCGGTCGAGGAGCTCGAGCCGATCGCGGCGGTGTCGTTGCGGCGCTTCGTGCGCACCCATTCCACGGTGCCGGATCTGCCCACCGCCATCGCGGTCAAGGGGTTCGCCACCATCCAGCTCAACGGCGACCGGACCCAGGCCCGGGACATGACCCGGGCGATGTTGTTGCAGCTGTGCATGTTCCAGGCCCCCGACCAGGTGCTGGTCGCGGTGGTCTGCGGCGCGGACACCTCGCGCGAGTGGGAGTGGACCAAATGGCTGCCGCACAACCAGCATCCGGAGGCGCAGGACGGCGTCGGCGCCCAGCGCATGGTCTACGGTTCGGTGCGCGCCCTGGCCGCGGGGCTGAACCCGTTGCTGCACAACCGCGTTCGGTATTCGCGGAACCAGCCCGCGAACCAGAATCTGGTGCACATCGTCATCGTGGTCGACGGCGGCCTGCTCGAGGCCGAGGAGGACCATCTGCGCGAATCCGGGTACGAGGGCGTCACGATCATCGATCTGTGCAATTACGCTCCGCGCCTGGCGGTTTCGCGCGGGATTCAGATGGTGGTCGAGAACGGTGAGTGCGTCGGCCGCGGCGCCACCGGGAACATGGAACGGTTCGCGCTGATCGATCGGATCAGCGCGCGGCAGGCCGAACAGGTGGCCCGGCGGCTCGCGCCGTTCCGGGTGGCGCTGCAACGCGGGGGCGACACCGCGACGGCCGAGGAGGCCGAGGTCATCTCGTCGTGGGCGCAGCTGATGGGCCTGGGCGATATCGGCACGTTCAATCCGGAGAACGCCTGGAAGCCGTGCTACGGCCGCGATCGGTTGCGGGTGCCGTTCGGCGTCGGCACCGACGGATTGCCGGTGTATCTGGACATCAAGGAGGCCGCCGAGGGCGGTATGGGCCCGCACGGCCTGTGCATCGGCGCGACGGGTTCCGGTAAGTCGGAATTCCTTCGGACCCTGGTGCTCTCGCTGTTGGCGACGCATTCGCCGGATCAGCTGAATCTGGTGCTGGTCGACTTCAAGGGTGGTGCGACCTTCCTGGGGCTCGAGGGGGTGCCGCACGTCGCGGCGGTCATCACCAACCTCGAGGAGGAGGCCGACCTCGTCGACCGTATGGCCGACGCCCTGCGCGGCGAGATGAATCGCCGCCAGGACATGCTGCGTAAATTCGGCAACTTCAAGAACGTCTCCGAATACGAGGAGGCGCGGGCCGCCGGCGCGGATCTCGACCCGCTGCCCGCGCTGTTCGTGGTGCTCGACGAGTTCTCCGAACTGCTCGCCCAGCACCCCGACTTCGCCGACCTGTTCGTGATGATCGGCCGCCTGGGCCGGTCGCTGCACGTGCATCTGCTGCTGGCCTCGCAGCGGTTGGAGGAGGGCAGGCTCAAGGGGCTGGAAACGCATCTGTCCTACCGCATCGGCCTGAAGACGTTCTCCGCCAACGAATCTCGTCAGGTGCTGGGCGTGCCCGACGCCTACAACCTGCCCAACAATCCCGGCGGCGGATATCTCAAGACCGACGCCGGGGAGATCGTGCGCTTCCAGGCGGCCTATGTGTCCGGCCCCTACATCGGCGGCGGTTCGCAGCGCGAGGTCACCCAGGCGGGCATCGCCGGGGGCGAGATCGATATCAACGCACGTAGTTTCACCGCCAACCAGGTGCCGTTCCGGCCCAGCGACCGCATTCCGGTGCCGGATCAGATCGTGATCACCGAGGCCGCGGACGACGGCGAGAAGACCTCCAATCTGGAGATGCTGGTCTCGCGGATTCGGGGCCACGGCCGTCCCGCGCACGAGATCTGGCTGCCGCCGCTGGACGAGCCGTCGACGCTGGACCAGCTCATCCCGCGGTCGGTCCTCACCGGTGAGCACAATCTCGTCGCCACCCTGTCCGCGCCGATCGGCATCGTGGACCGGCCGTTCGATCAGCGGCGCGACCCGCTGGTCGTGGACCTGTCCGGCAGCCGCGGCAATGTGGCGGTCGTCGGCGGTCCGCAGTCGGGTAAGTCGACCGCGCTGCGCAGCCTGATCATGGCGATGTCGATGACCCACACCGCCGAGCAGGTGCAGTTCTACTGCCTGGACTTCGGCGGCGGCACGCTCGGCAGCCTGGAGGGGTTGCCGCACGTGGGTTCGGTGGCCGGTCGGTTGGACCGCGACAAGGTGAGTCGCACGGTCCAGGAGATCACCTCGGTGCTGCGGCAGCGCGAGATGCGGTTCCGGCAGCTGGGGATCGAGTCGATGGTCGAGTTCCGCCGCCTGCGCGCGAGCGATCCGGCGAGCAGTCCGGCCGCGGCGGGCGTGCACGAGGATCCGTTCGGCGACGTGTTCCTGGTGATCGACGGATTCCTCAGCATCCGGCAGGATTTCGACACCCTCGAGCCCGCCATCCAGGCGCTGGCCGTGCAGGGCCTGTCCTACGGTGTGCACCTGGTGCTTTCGCTGAGCCGCTGGGCCGACGCCCGGCCCGCGATGAAGGATCAGATCGGCACCCGCATCGAGCTGCGGCTCGGCGATCCGATGGATTCCGATCTGGGCCGCAAGAACGCCTCGCTGGTGCCGATCGGCCGACCCGGTCGCGGTATGACGCCCGAGACCCTGCACATGCTCACGGCACTGCCGCGGGTCGACGGCAACTCCGATCCGAACTCGCTGAGTTCCGGTGTGGCCCAAGCGGTCGAGGCGATCGCGCGCACCACCCCGGGCCGCCGCGCGCCCGCGGTGCGCATGCTGCCCGAGCAGTTGCCGCGCGAACAGCTGCTGCACTTCCTCGGCGGCTGGCCCAACGGCCTCGATCCGCGGGTGAAGAACCTCCAGATCCCGATCGGCATCAACGAGGCCGAACTCGCGCCGGTGTTCCTCAATCTGGTCGAGCAACCGCATTTCCTCGTGTTCGGCGACAGCGAATGCGGCAAGACGAACCTGTTGCGCACCGTGATTCGCGGCATCGTCGAGCAGAACACCGCCGACAACGCGAAACTGATCATCGGCGACTACCGGCGCACCCTGCTCGGCGTGGTCGAGGGCAGGCACGTCGCCGGCTACGCGCCGTCGGCCCAGATGCTCGAGACGATGATGGGCGAGCTGGTCGCGATCCTGCGCCAGCGTCTGCCCGGCCCGGACGTGACCCAGCAGCAGCTGCGCGATCGGTCCTGGTGGTCCGGCCCCGAGATCTACGTCATCGTCGACGATTACGATCTGGTCGTCACCTCGCAGGGCAACCCCCTGTCGGTGCTCACCGAATATCTGGCCCAGGCCAAGGACATCGGCTTCCACCTCATCATCGCCCGCCGCTCGGGCGGCGCCTCGCGCGCGATGTACGAACCCCTGATCTCCCGGATGAAGGACGTCGGCACCGCGGGCCTGATCATGAGCGGCAACCGAGACGAGGGCATGCTGCTCAGCACCGTCCGACCCAGCGAAATGCCGCCCGGCCGTGGAACTTTTGTGACACGCTCGGGCAACCACCTCGTCCAGACGGCATGGACCGCCGCACCATGAACACGCTGGCGGTTTTCCGAGGGAGATGGCACGCTCTAGACCAAGTCGATCGGCTATCGACATGTGAGAGGGGGACGTGACACGACATCCGTACCGCATGCCCGGAGGTCATGCGAGCCCTTCGTTCGCGGTCAGGGGTGACCGGAATACGACGGAGGGAACCAGAGACGCGACCCATGCGTCCAAGGATCAGAAGAACTCGACCACTTGCCCACCGCATCCCGCGGTGAGCGATTCGAAGGAGTCACCACATGCCATTCCATGCCGAAGCCGCGGAGTTGGAGCGGTTCGTCCAGGAGATGCAGCAGAAGCACCACGACATCGCGGAGATGATCAAGAAGTCCTCCGGACACGCGAACACGTTGCAGGGCGGGACCTTTCAGGGCGCCGCCGGTACCGCGTTCCAGTCCACGTTCGAGCACTTCCTCACGGCCGCGAACAAGATGAACGACGCGCTGATGACCAACGCCGACAACCTGAAGAACGTCGGTGAGCAGTACGCGCAGATCGAGCGGGAGAACCTCGACAACCTGAACAAGGTCGGCGGCACGCTCAACATGTCCTGACCGTTCCGGTCACTTTCGAACTTCGGAGGAATATCAATGTCTGACTTCGGTGAAATCTCATACGACTTCGGCGCGATCAACGACGCGGGTACCGGCCTGAAGGCCGAGGCCATGAACATCACCTCCGCGCTGGAGGATATGGAAAAGAAGTTCCGCGACTTCGTCACCTCGCACTGGACGGGAAGCGAGGCCTCCGAGGCCTTCAGCCACGTGCAGGGCAACTGGCGTCAGCAGTCGGACGAACTCATGATGACGCTGGCCCAGCTCGGTACCAAGACCGTCGATTCGGGTGCGGGCATGCAGGATACGGACATCCTGGCCGCCAAGATGCTGATGGGCTGATCATCGGTTCCGGTCGGTCGGCCGTAACCCGAATCGGGTTGCGGCCGACCGATTTTCGCTATTTGACGCGCGAATGCAGCAGCGGCACCAGCTTGTCGAGCATGGCCTTCTCGGAGTCCGCGTTCCAGTTGCGGAAGGCGTCCACCGTGGCCGGGTCGTCGACCACGATGATCGTCGCCCGGCTGTTGGAGATATCCGAGGGCAACCCGGAGAAGCCGCCGTTGCCCGCGTTGGCGTCACTGCGGATCAACAGCATATAGCCGGTGGAGACGGTGTGGGAGAAGTCGAATCTGTCGTTCTTGCCGATCTCCCTCGGCGAGGGCTCGTCGCCGTTTCGCGCGTATGAGGTGTTGTAGTTGAATCCCAGGTGCTTGAGGAATGTGGTCTGGTCCGAGGGATTCAGATAGACCTTGACCGAGTTGTTGTTGTACGCGTCCGCGCCTGTCAGGTCGACCGCGGTGATCGTCGTCCCGGCGAAGGCGGGATTGTCCTTGCGCGCCTGATCGAGTGGTGCGAGCGCCGTCGTGGTCGTGTTCGGCGTCTCCGGCGAACCGCTCCCGCGCCACATCCAGATGCCGCCGCCCGCGACCACGGCCACCACCACGGCCGCGGCCGCGAGTAGGGCGAACCGGCGTCGCCTCGGTTTCGCGGGGGTGAGCGCCGCGAGACTCGCCTCGGTGGCACGCGGGTGAAAGGCCGTGGCGGACCCGGACTCCGGGGCCAGCCCGTAGCGCGGCCACGTCGGTTCCGCGGTGGGCGCCACGCCGCGCACGAGTGCCCCGGTGGCGGCGTCGGTGAACTCGCGGCAGGAGTTGAAGCGATCGGCCGGATTCTTGGCGAGCGCTCGCTGGAACACCACATCGATCGCCGACGGGAGTGCCGGGTTCACCGCCGTGGCCCGCGGCGGTGGCTGATGCAGATGTCCCATCATCACCATCGCGGGTTGCGTTGCGGGATAAGGGTTTTGGCCGGTCAGCAGCTTGTAGAACGAGCACGCCAGACTGTAGACGTCGGCACGATGGTCCAGTCGCTCGCCGGACAGCTGCTCCGGCGCGGCGTAGGCGATGGTGGCGACGAAGCTGCCGGTCTGGGTCAGTTCGGTCGCGTCCTCGGAGGACTTGGCGACGCCGAAGTCCGTGAGCAGCACCCGCTCCTCCTCCTCACCTTCGGAGAGCAGGAAATTGGCGGGCTTCACGTCCCGGTGCAGCAGACCTTTGCGATGCGCGTAATCCAGCCCCTTACCTACCTCGGTGACGATGCGCAGCGCCCGCATCGGGGTCATGGTGGCCGGTTGGCGGGCGAGTACGGCCGCGGCGTCGGTGCCCCGGACGTACTGCATGGCGATCCACAGCTGGCCGTTCTCCTCGCCGCGGTTGTAGACCGACACGATATTCGGGTGGTCCAGTCCGGCAGCGAGATTCGCCTCGCGTTCGAAGCGGCCACGGAACTCGGCGTCCGCGCTCAGGTGTGGGCTCAGCACCTTGAGCGCGTCCATGCGCGGCAGGCTCGGGTGTTTGGCCAGGTAGACCGTCCCCATCCCGCCCGCGCCGAGCACGCTCTGGATGAGGTAGCCGCCGATGACGGTGCCGGGGCTCAACGCCATTCTCCGAGATCTCCTGTTCTCACCAGCTGTTCGCGAGCTGGGCGTATTGCGCGGCGGCTCGCTGTTGCGCGTCCGCCAGCTGAGAGCTGTTCACCCTGGCGATGTAGCGCCCGTAATGCACCATGCACCGAAAGCGGTTGTCGTTGAAGGTCGTGTTCTTCTCCGAGTCCGGATCCTCCGCGCAGAGGACATCCGGGACATCGGCCGGACCGTCGACGGGGCGGGCGGTTTTCTGCCGTTTCTTGGCGACGTAGTCCTGGGCGGCGGCCGCGTCGCGGGCGCGCAGCACCACGGACTTGTCGACGACTCCCGCCACGTCGATTCCGCTGGCCTCCAGGTCGCTCTTCGTGGCCGACGTGTCACCACCCGCGAAGGCCAGAAAGGCGTGCGAGGTCACGCTCATGGTGATCGGCACGAACGGGCTGTAGGTGCTCAGTTCGTTCTTGGTGAAGATCCGGCGCAGAATGTCGTCCGGATCCATGGGAAGGTGAAGGATCTCCCGTTTCGTCAGCGGCTTCAGCGAATCGAGCGGCGGCAGTTGAACGTCGTAGATGTGCTCGGTCAACGCGGTGAGGTCCGGCAGCTCGGTGCGGGGTGTGCGGGCGAAGATGTTCACCACATACGACCCGCGGGCCAACCAGGAACCCAGCGTCCGGATTCCGGGCCGCCAATGTGACCGCGCGGCAGGATATTTCGCGAGTTGAACGCTCTGGTTCTGGTCCTTGGCGACATCGAAGTCGATGGTCTCGAACGCCTGTGCCGCGGCCGCCGCGCTCGCCTCGTCGGGATACTGCATGACGAGGACCGAGGCGTAGGTATCGCCGGCCTTGGCGAAGTCGACCTCATCGTGGTCGCTCGAGGATACGGAGAAGCCGTAGAGCAGGCCGTACTGGGTGGCGGCGGCACTGAAATGATCCTGGAAGAAGGAAGGGGCGTCGCTCAACTCGGCCAGGCGTCCGGCGGCGCTGTATTTCAGTTTCGGATCGATGTCCAGTCCGTTGACGACCTTGTCGGCCAGCCGCATTATCGCGAGGTGCTTTCCGCTGCTGAGGCCGGGATAATAGTTGTAGCGCATATCGTTCGGGTCGGTCGAGTAGCTTCCCACGTCGAGTTTCCGAACATCGATCTCACCTGCCGCGGGATGTCCGGAAACGCTTCCGCAGGCCGAGATCAGCAGAGATACGGCGGCGGCGACCGCGGTGGCGGCGATTCTTCGAGAAAGACTCATGTGCGCGACCTACTTGCTGTTCACGAGGAGGGCGTACTGGGCCGAGATCCTCTGCTGTGCGTCCTGGAGTTGTTGCGATCCGGTGCTCGACGCATAACGGCCGTACCGTACGAAGCAGGTGAAACGCTGAAAAGGCTTGGGTCCCTTGTATTGAAAGCACTTGGCGATCGGCAGGCCCTTCGGGGAGTTCACCGTCTGCGTCATGCGGTCCGGCTTGGCCATATCGTCGAAGATCTTCTGCGCGGCCTGTGCGTCCCGCGCCCGCGTGACCGACGCGCCGTCGAAGGCCACGAGGTCGACGCCGTTCTCGTTGTACGCCTTGGCGGTGAACTCGACATCGTCGACGAAGTTCAATGCGCCGTGCTGGTCGTAGACGCCCGGCACGTTCTCGTAGGAGTCGCCGTCCGGACGTTTCAAGGCTCGTCCACGCATGTTCTCGCGGTCCACGGGGACGGTCATCAATTGGTCCGGCGGGGTCGGCCGGTAGTTCTTCAGCCGGGCCTCGGTGACGTCGATCGCTTTCTCGGCGAGATTGGTGAGAAAGGGAAGGTCGGACTCGCCGATCTCGGCGTTCTCGTAGTGGGAGACTATCGTGACCAAGACGATTCGATCGACCGGCGTCCAGGCGACGATGATTTGCTTGGCCGGTTGCCATCGCGCGACCGTATTCGGATGGTTGCTCAGCGGCACCGGTTCGACCGGATCATCGTGGATGAAGTCGCCGCGCGAGAGCGCCGCGGCGGCCTCACGGGCCGAATTCTCGTCCTTGAACAGGAGGGCGGTATTGACCAGATCGTGTGAGAGTTTCAGTGACTGGTCCGAGGTTCCCAGTGTGGAAAATCCCCCGATATAGTTCTTGGCCGCGTCGGCGAAGCCGGTCTCGCTCACCCATCGGAACATCGGACTCAAATGGGAGTTGTCGGTGTCGAGGAAGGCGTGCACGTTCGACTCGCCGAATTTCAGCGCCGGATCGATCTCGTACGGCAGCGGCAGCACATTGCCCAGCCGCTCGGCTTCCATGAACCGCGCCAGCCCCTCACTGTTCGGCACCCCCAAATCCCGAGGCTGAGTCGAGTACTTCCCCACATCCAACTGCCCCAGATCCACCACCGGATCACTCACCCCCGCCCCCGAACTGTCCGATCCGCACGCCGACAACCCGACCGTCGCCACCATCCCCGCGGACATCACCGCCCGCGCTGCCAGCCGTCGGAGGCGCCCGTTTTCCCTGTCAGGCCGCACGCCCTCCCCCTCTCGTTAGGTCTCGCGGCATACTACTTCAGCCGTTGAACGGGTTCAGGGGGCGAGTTGGGGGCCGTCAGGTTAGTCGGGGAAGTAGGACGGGTCCGGCTGGCAGGTGGTGTCGGCGGTGGGGAGGGTGCCGGTGGACAGGTAGGCGTTGACGTGGTCGTTGACGCAGGGGCTCAGGCCGACGCGGAAGGTGCCGTGGATTCTGGTGTCGGCCAAGGTGATCAGGCGGGAGGCGGGCAGGCGGCGGTGCAGGGCAAGGCCTTCCGCGTAGGCGGTGCGGGTGTCGCGGGTGGCTTGGAGCATGAGGACGGGGACGTCGTTGTGGACGTCGGTGGGGGGTTCGAGGGGATCGGGCCAGAAGGCGCAGGCGGTGATGTTGTTGGCGAAGGCGCCGAAGACGGGCTGGGTGGGGCGGGCGCGGTCGATGTTGGCGTAGTACCAGGCGGGGTCGTGCGGGGCGGCGCGGTCGTCGCACATGACGGCGGCCATGCCGGAGGTTTCGAGGGGGACCGCGGCGCTGATCTTGGATTTGAGGCGTTCCATGTCGAGGGGCAGGCCGGAGACGCCGTCGGCGACCATGCGGACGACCTCGGCCAGATCGGGATTCAGCCGCGGGTTCAGCAGCAGCGCGAGCAGCATCATGGGGACGGTGTGTTCGTCGACGAGGTAGCCGTCGGACGCGATGGGGTGGCTCGCCGCGCGGCGGATGACGTCCTCGACGAACGCGCGGACCTGCGGGCCGGTCGTGCCGAAGTGGTAGTCGGCGTCGTGGCGGGCGGCCCAATCGGCCCAATCGTCCAGTCCCGCTTCATTGGCCGGGCCCATGTCCTGGAACATGCCGAGCCAGTACCGATCCGGGTCGACATTGCTGTCGAGCACGATGCGGCCGCTGCGCTCGGGGAACAGCTGGGTGTAGACCGCGCCGAGATAGGTGCCGTAGGAGACGCCCAGGTAGTTGAGCCTCGGCTCGCCGAGCGCGCCGCGGATGACATCGATGTCGCGGGCGGTGTTGCGGGTGGTGATGTAGCGGACCTTCTCCGGATCCGGCGCGAGACACGAACCGGCGAGGGCGGCGGCCAGTGTCGTATCGCGGGCGTAGCCGAAGACGTCGAAGCCCGCCGAGAACAACATGGTCGGCAGCGGCACCGCGCAGTTCACCCGATCGGATCGCCCGATGCCGCGCGGATCCATGCCGATGAGGTCGTATCGCGACCGCACCTCCGGGGAGAGGCTCGCACCGAGATTCAGCCACATCCGCAGCCCCGGCCCGCCCGGCCCGCCCGGATTGGACAGCAGGATGCCCTCCCGCCGGTCCGGGTCGGTCGCGGGCAGCCGGGAGATCCCGACGGTCAGCGTGCGCCCGTCCGGCCGCGAATAGTCCAGCGGCACAACGATTCCCGCACACTGCGCGCCCGCGTCATCGAGCGCCCGGTCCCCGCACGCCGTCCACTCCACCCGCTGCCGATAGAACCACGGCTCGGCCTCGGCCGTCGCCCCTGGCGCCCCCCACACGAGCGCGGCGACCGCCAAGACTCCCGCCACCACCAGACGAACCCGACCGACCACGACCACCCTCCCTCCGCAACCCTCCGACGGCCGCCCCGCCGGACCCGCCCAGACGTTACCCCGCCACCCCAGCCGCACCTCTCTATTCGAATCCGCAAGCCCCAGACCCGCAGCGGCGCGGACGGTGCACAGCAACCCAGCCGCACCCTCTATTCAAATCCCACCCGCCCCAGACCCGCAGCGGCCCAGACGTTGTACAGCAACCCAGCCGCACCCTTTATTCGGATCCGCACCCGTTTCGGGGCCCTGCAAGGGGTGCGGATTCGAATAAGGGGTGCGGCTGGGTTAGTGGGCAGGGGGGTGGTGGTGCCAGATGAGGTCGCCGCCGCGGCGGGTGTGGGAGCGGTGGATGAGGGCTTGTACTCGGTGGGGGCCGCCCAGGGGGGTCAGGTCGGTGCGGTGTTCGGTCAGGGCTCGGAATTGGGTGGATTCGTGGTGGGGGGTGGTGGGGAGGGTTGTGCAGGACCAGGTTTCGGGGTGGGCGGGGCGGTGGAGGGTGGTGAGGGGGTCGGGGCCGGTGGGGAGGAGGGAGCGGGTGGCGAGATGGTAGGCGAGGCGGGGGTTGGCCCAGCCGGGGGTGTCGCGGAGGCGGAAGGGGTGTAGGCGGGTGACGGGGTGACGGCGGCGGCAGCGTTCGGAGAGGGCGGGGAAGTCCTCGTAGAACAGGAGTCGGGGGGAGGGGGTCAGGGCGAGGGCGGCCAAGGCGACCAGGACGTGGTCCACGTGGTTGCCGATGGCCAAGGGGGCCAGCACGATCGAGCCGCAGGCGAGGGCCTCCTCGAGGCCGTGGCGGACGGCGGCGATCTCGGGGCAGGCGAGGATGTCGCGGGGAGTGTGGAACAGGCCGAACGGGCGCAGCGGCGGGGGCTCGCGGAAGATGCGGCCGAACAGACCCAAACGGTGGGTGCGGGCCCCCAGGATGCGCAGGGCGCGGTCGTCCTCGGCGCGCCGGACGACCAGATCGGCGAAGGCGTCGCGGCGGCCGTCGTGCCGGGCGTCGTCGCGGCCGCCGGTGAAGACGGTGAGAACCTCCACCTCCCGGCCGGATTCGGCCTGCGCGGCGATGAGCGCGCCGAGGGCGAGCGCGGCGTCGCCGAAGTGCGGGGACACGACGACCACTCGTTCGGCGGCGGCGAAGGCGCCCGCCACGACTGACGAACCGGTCACAGGGCGACTCCTTCGCGCGGCGCGAGAGCCCTACCACCGTACCGATGTGTCCGGATCGGCTCGCCGGATTCGACTATCGGTATCGTCGATCGGTGAAATATGTTCCGCGTGTAGCGCTGTTCCTGGCGATTCCCGCCCTGCTGTTCGCCGTGCCGTGGTGGCTGCTCGTCTACACCACGACCAGCGGTTCGTCGTTGTGGATCGGGTCGGCGGTGTTCCTGCTCGCCTTCCTCGCGCTGCCGGGCTCGATGATCCTGGGGCACGGGCGAACTCATTCGGACACGGCGGCCGTGGTGGGCGACACGCTGCTGGGGACGATCTGGGTGTTGTTCAGCTGGTCGGTGTTCGGGGCGCTCGCCCGCGCGGTGCTGATCGTGGCGGGAGTCGAGGATCCGGTGCGATCGCGGGTGGTCGCGGTGGCGGTGCCGGCGATCGCGGCGGCGCTGCTGGGCTGGGGCGCGGTGGAGGCGCGGCGGGTGCCGCGGATCCGGACAGTGCCGGTGCCGATCGCGGGTCTCGGTGCGGGACTGGACGGTCTGCGGCTGCTGGTGATCACCGATACCCATTACGGGCCGCTGAATCGGCGGCGCTGGTCGGAGCGCGTGGTCGAGGCGGTGAACGCGCAGCGGCCCGATATCGTCGCGCACGCGGGCGATCTCGCGGACGGCCCGCTGGAACGGCGGCGCGCGCAGGTGGATCCGCTCGGCAAGGTGGAGGCGGAACTGGGCCGGTTCTACATCACCGGCAATCACGAGTACTACGGCGACGCGCCCGGCTGGATCGAGTACATGACGGGCCTGGGCTGGCAGCCGCTGCACAACGAGCATCGCGTCGTCGAGCGCGGCGGCGACCGGCTGGTGATGGCGGGCATCGACGATCCGACCGGGGTGACCGTGCCCGGCCACGGTCCCGATCTGGCGGCCGCGTTGTCCGGCGCGGATCCGGACCTGCCGGTGATCCTGCTGGCCCACCAGCCCAAGCAGATCACCGACGCGGTGAAAGCCGGTGTGGCGCTTCAGATCTCGGGACACACGCACGGCGGTCAGATCTGGCCGTTCCACTATCTGGTCCGTCTCGATCAGCCCGTCGTGGCCGGATTGTCCGAGCACGGGCGCACCCGGCTCTACACCAGTCGCGGCACCGGCTTCTGGGGACCGCCCTTCCGCGTCTTCGCCCCGAGCGAGATCACGGTACTGACCCTGCGCGCGGCCTGATCAGCCGAGAATTCGCAGATCGCGCAGCAGGCGATCGCAGGTGGGCGCGAACGCCGCCCACGCCTCGGGCACGGTGCGGCAGCCGACGCTGACCTGAAGCGCCGAGCCGACGATGACCCGCCAGTGGACGGTCGTTCCGTCGCTGGGGAATTCGTCGTAGGCGAGGGCCGGAACCCCGGGAACGCTCGCGTCCTCGCGCAGCGGACCGAAGGTTCCCGGCGGGCGCCGCTGGATCTGGGTTTCCAGCACCGCGCGCACATCGGCCAGGGTCGAGGCCGGATCCAACGCCTGCTGCACGAGCACGACGCGCTGAGTGGACCCGTCGGCCGTCAGTTCGGTACGGGAATCGGATTCGGCGGTGACGTGCCAGCCGGGCGGCACCGCGACCCGCACCCGACCGGTCGTGTGGAGAACGGGCTGCGCGGTCGGGGGAGGAACCGTCGGCGCGGTCGACGGCGAGGGCGTCGGCGCGGCGGATTCGCGAGTTTGCTTGCCGCCCAACGCCACCGCTGTCACCGCCGCCGCCACGACCACCGCGCCCACCAGAACACCGACGATCAACAGCGAGCGACGCTCCCGCGGCGACCGCGCGGCCCGTGCCCGATCGCGCAGCGAGTCGCGTCGCGGCCGCGTACCCGACTCTCGTTCGCGCGAGACCACCTGTCGCGGCGGCCGAGCGGCCCACGAATCCTGTTGCGGCAGAACGGTGTCGGAAGACAGTCCGGTACCCTGCGGCCCGTCGCGCAGCGAATCGCCTTGCCACGACGTCGCACTCGGCCCGTGGTCGTCAGGCCCCACTCGTTCGGGAGGTGCGTCGTGTCCCGCACGCGCCGCCCGTTCCGAATCGCGTTTTCGTGTCCGTGTGGCAGCGGCCCGCTCACGCAGCGAACCGGGTCGTTCGATGGCCGGGGGCAAACCGTCGCGGGCGCGATCGAAGCCCGTGCCCGCGAGCAGATCACCGCCGGTGATCGCGCGGACGTCGACGGCGAATCCGCACTGCCGGGCGACGGCCTCGCGCAAAGCGGTCAGGGTTTCGATATCGGGAATACCCAGTGCCGCAACGTAATTCGGCGCGCGACCGGCGAGCAGCCGCGCCACCACCGCGGCCATCGCATCCGGTCCGTGGTCCTCGCCGAGGTCCGCCGCGCCCACGGTGGGCTCGAATTCGCGGGACTCCAGCCAGATCTGCTGTCCGGACCGGCCGACCAGGCTGACCGTCGTGGTCAGCGGGGCCGGTTCGAGCACCGCGATGCGCTGCTGCTGGCCGGTGCTTCCGCTCGCCGCGGCCGCGCGCAGGGCCAGCGGTTCGAGGGTCACGGTCGCGGCGAGTCGGAGTGCGGCGGTCTCCAGGGCGTGCCGCCGCCGCATACCCCATTCGGAGGGGATGGCGAGGGTCAGGCGTTCGCAGGGGCCGGGCAGGCGCAGGTCGGTGAGGACCGCGCCGAGCACCATGGCCAGGGCGTCGGTGGTCGTCGGCGGAATCGGGGCGAACGCGATCCGGTCCGCGGTGGCCAGGCCGACCACGGACACGGCCGGGTCGGCGGGACGCAGCGGCGGGCCCACCACGAAACCGGCGCGATCGCTGGTCGGGACGATCGAGGGCACGCCGTCCCAATGCGTCGCCTCGCCGCGCGCCCACAGCCGGGTCTCGGTCAGGACGACGTCGACCGTGCTCACAGACTGTTGGCCAGCAGGGCGTACGAGGCGGCGGTCCGCTGGTCGGCGTCGGCGCGATCATTGCTGGTGATCACCGCGACGTAGCGCTTGTAGGGCACGTAGCAGCGGAACTTCGGCTCGTGTTGCAGATCGCCGGTGCTGTTGAGCTGCACGCACTTCGCGCCGGGGACGTCCTTGGGGGCGTCGGTCGGATCGTATTCCGAGCCCGCGACCGAGATGAGTCCGGTGATCAGCCGCTGACCCGCGGCCGTGTCGCGCACGCGCAGCACCGAGTTGTTGTCGCCGACCGACAGCGCGTCCATGCCGGTGTCGTCGACCAGGCGTTGCCGGGCCGTCTCGTCGGCCGCGATCTGCACGAAGGCCGCCGAACCGTAGACGGCGAACTTGTCCGGATCGGGTGTGCGCGCGGACCGGTCCCGCACGAGCGTGCGCGCGAGCATGCCCTCCGGATCCACGGGCAGCGCGTCGAGGCGGTCCTTGGGCGTCGGGGCGAACTGATCGAGCGCGGGCACCTGGGCGTCCAGCGTCTTCTGCACCCACGCCAGCAGATCCTGTTCCTCGGAGCGCGGGCGCTCGATGAACAGCGAGATCACGAATTCCTTGTAGGCCATGAAGGTTCCGACGTTCGCCACGCCCGGCCGGTAGTGGACGAACGCGTCGCGGTACTTCGGCAGCGGCAGTTTGCGATTGAGGTCCGGCGCGACGGCGAAGTCGACGTCCTCGAGTTCGCGGGCGGCCGCGCGGGCGGCGTCGGCGTCGGGAAAGCGCATGACCAGATTGGTGACCGTGGTCGCGCCCGGCGTGGGCCCGTTGCCGGACGTGGGCCGGTCCGCGCCCGCGGCGATGTAGCCGACGATCATGTTGCGGCGATCGAGCACGGGTTTGGACACCCCGGCCAGGAAGTGGTCGGTGGCGTCGGCGCTGTCGGGCACCACGCGGCCCTGTTCGCCGACCGACAGCGAGGGGTCGATGCGCACGGTCGGCACCACCGCCTGCGACATCCGCATCCCCTCGAGCAACGCGCCCTTACCGCTGGCGGTCTGGTCGTACCGGTGTCGGTCTACCGGATAGGAGCCGACGTCCAGATGCCGGACGTCGATCTCGCCCGCCGCCGGGGTGCCCTTCATGCCGCATCCGGCGAGCAACCCGGCCGCGGCCAGACAGACGACGAACAATGATGTGCGCTTGCAGCGGTCCATGGACCAGTCCCCGTCCCTCGCGGTGCCTCGCTCACAAATTACCGGAGCGCGGGCGCTCGAGCACCGGCGATCGCCGATTGCCTTAACCTTGTCGGTGTGGCGACGACCCCGCAGCTGTGTCCCGGGAGCCGATTCCGTTGATGGATCGGCAGGTCGAGATCGTCGCGGGCACGCATGTCGCGGTCCGGGTGGCCGGGGCACTGGTGCTGGTGGCCCATCGCGAACCCGGTGCGGCGCACGCGGATTCGACGGCCGTGCTCGCCGCCGAGGAGCTGGCCCGGCTCGTCGCCGAGGTGTCCGAGCAGACCGAGGGCGGTCCGGGACGGCTGGTGGCGCGCGAGGTGACCCGCTGGCTGATGCGCGAGGCCGAGCAGCTGTCGCCGCGGCGGCCGATCGAGCTCGGCATCCTGTCCCGGGCGGACTCCGGCGGGATCGCGATCTTCCTGCACGGCGGCGTGAGCGCCCTGCTGTCGGGCGCGCGCGGGACCGAGTACTTCCGCGGCGTGGACGCGGCCTTCGCGGTGGATCGGGTCGCCGAGCAACCCGACCGCGCGGCCGCGTTGTTCGTCGACGAGGAGGGGCGCGTACCGGAACTGCCCGATCGCGGCATCGGCTCACTGGTCGAGGGCGTGGCCACCGCGTCGGGCGCGGTCGTGTGGTTCGAGGCCGAGCGGCCGCGCGCGCGGCACCGTCCGGCCGACAGCGGCGGCGCGCATCGCCGTCCCGAACCGCCCGAGCAGTCGTTCACCGAACTGCCCACCGAGGCGATGCCCGACGCGCATCGCTCCCAGCCGCAACCGCGGCCCGAACCCGAACCGCGCCAGCCGGTTCCGCAGACCCAGCCCGATCCCGGCGGCGCGCACGCCGGGACCAATCCCGCGCCCCGGCCCGATCCCGAACTCGAACGCCGCCTCGAGGCGACCGCCAAGGCCACCTCGCTGACGGTCAAGGTGCTCGGATTCAAATGCGCCCGAGCCCATCCCAGCGATCCGCGGTCGGCGTTCTGCACGGTGTGCGGGATGCCGGTGGATCAGACCCAGCAGCCCGCCGAGGTCGTCCGGCCGCCGCTGGGCGTGCTCGTGCTCGACGACGGCATGACCTACATGCTGGCCGCCGACGCCGTGATCGGCCGCGAGCCCGAGACCTCCGAGGCCGCCCAACGCGGGCTGATGCCGCTCAAGATCGACGACGTGTCCGGCGGCATGTCCCGCGTGCACGCCGAGGTCCACCTGGTGAACTGGGATGTGCTGGTCGTCGACCGCGGCTCCACCAACGGCACCCGCGCCCGTCTGCCCGGCTACCACGACTGGATTCGTTTGCAGCCCAACCAACCTCTGGCCCTGACCCACGGGGCGGAGATCATGCTCGGCAACCGGGTGTTGCGCTTCGAGCCCGCCGCACCGCCGCCGTTCGGGTGACGAGATGCGGCGGATACCCACCACTCAGGTATAACGGGCCTCGCAGGTCTGCTGGGTGCCGAGGACGCCCGCGCGGAACGCGTCGACGCGGGAGAAGCCGCTGGGGACGGTCTTGCCCTCGACATCGCTGGCGGCCAGGCCGTCGGTGAGCAGGCCGGAGACGGCCTTGTCGAGATCGCCCGCGGTCAGGCGCAGGTCGCCGGGTTTGAAGGTGTGGTTGGTGTCGGAGAGTTTGGCCGTGATCACCCCGGACAGGCAGGCCGCGCGCAGCCCCGTCTTCGCGCCCGTGAGCCGTTGGCCCGCATTGCCTTGGACCGCAAGGGTATAGCGCGAGACGAAGACGACGAAGGCGTCGTAGTCGCCGGTCACCCGGGTCGGGAAGCCCTCCTGGTCGGAGGTGCTCGCGGTGCCGCGTTCGGCGAGCGCGGGGATGTCGGTGCCGATGGTGTTGGTGGCCGGGCAGTAGGTGACCGGGACCGTGTCGGCGCCGTCGGCGCAGTGCAGTTTCGCGCCGTGATAGTCGTAGGTCGGCGCGTGCGGGACCGGCATGATGGCCGCCATCTGCCGACTCAGCGTGACCAGATTGTCCTTGCTGATCTCGGCCTGGTCCTGGGTGCCGGTGTCGGCGGCCAGGGCCTCGGGCAGATTCTTGCGGCGGCGGTTGATGTCCTTCATATCGATGGCCTTGCACGCCTTGGGCCCGTCGGTGAACCCGATCTGCACGGCGGTGACGCGTTCGAAGGCCGAACCGTGCACGGCCTCCGGATCGCCCGGGTTGGCGTCGCGGATCGCGACCGTGGCGGCCAGCACGCTGTTCAGGCCGTCGGCGGTGTTGATGGTGAAGTGCCGCGATTTGCCCTCGGCCACATGGCGAATGAACGCGCCCGCGAAACAGTCGGCCTGCTGCTCCTTGACGATCACCGGATCCTTCGCCGACACGATGCGCGACATGGTCTGGATGGCGTGGCCGTACTCGTGGGCCAGCACCATCACCACGGCCATCTTGCCGAAGCTGTCCTGCATCATCGGCAGCAGCACGCCGCGGTCCCAGCCGATCGAGCTGTCCAGACGGCAGTACGCGGCGTTCACCAGGTGATAGGTGGTCTCCTTGCAGAACTGGGTCTCCTGGCTGCGCGGCGCCTTGGCCGTCCAGGAGAAGAACTTGGTGACCGGGCTGAACTCACCGTCGAACTCGTTGTGATATTCGCCCTGCCAATAGGTTTGGATGTCGTCGATGGCGTTGAGGGCCAGCTTGTCGAACTCGCCGTTGTCCGCGCCCGTGGCGGTGAGCGCGGAATCGGGGACGCCCGGTCGCGGGCCGCTCGGCTCGTTCGTGGTGGGCAGGCCGCCCACCTGGAACGGGTCGTCGTAGATCGAGACCGCGCGGCCGTCCGTCGTGCGGGTGCAGCCGGAGAGCAGGGCGGCCGCCAGCACGAGTATCGCGAGCACACCCATGGTCTGGCTCCTCGCCAACATCCACCCCTCCCCGGGCCGGTCACGTGTGGGTTTCGGACTTCCGACAGGATAATTGCGGGCACCGACGACCCACACCTGTGTCAGGAGTATCGAATATAGTCCGCCACATGGCATCACCGGCGGCGCAGAAGATCACCGTGCGCCATGAGGGAACCGACCGCGTCTTCGACTCCACGCAACGCGTCACCATGGGCCGCGCGCCGGAGGTGACGCTGTTCGTGGACAGCCCGTTGGTCTCGCGCGTGCACGCGACGCTCGCCTGGCAGGGTACTGCGTGGGTGCTCAGCGACAACGGAAGCACCAACGGCGTGTTCGTGGAGGCGCGACGGCTGACCGGACCGGTCCCCATCGACCGCCCCACCCTGGTCCGGCTGGGCGACGCCATCTCCGGACCGCTGCTGCATCTGCTGCCCGCCGCGGTGGGCCGCCCGGATTCCGGTGCGCCGCAACGGCCAGCGCCGCCGCAGCGCACTCCCGTCCCGCCGCAGGCGCGCCCGCACACCCCGCCCGAACAGCGTCCGCAGCCGGTGCCGCCGAATCGTGTTCCGCCGCAACGGCCCACCGCGCAGCCGATCCCGAATTTCAACATGACCGCCAAGGCCGACAGCTCCGCGCTGCCGCCGCTGCGGGCGCGCGCCTCGACGGCCCCGATCGCGCGGGCCGACAAGATCCCGGCGGGCGGGCTCACCATCGGCCGCACCAGCGACAACCAGATCGTGGTCAACGATCCGCTGGCCTCGCGCAAGCACGCGCGGCTGGTGAAGGCGGCCGAGGGCCTGGTGATCGAGGACGTCGGCTCGGCCAACGGCACCTTCGTCAACGGCCGCCGCGAGCAGCGGACCGCGCTGCGCGAGCGCGACATCGTCACCATCGGCAATGTCGACTTCGTCGTCACCGACGGCAAACTCGTGCACCGCAAGAAGCCGGTCGCCGAACAGGGCCTGAACGTGCACGGCGTCGGCTTCGCGGTCGAGGGCAACAAGCAGTTGCTGGTCGATGTGAACCTCGCCGCCGGGCGCGGCACCCTCACCGCGCTCATCGGGCCCTCCGGCGCGGGCAAGTCGACGCTGTCGAAACTCATTGCGGGAACGACCCATCCGTCGGCGGGCGTGGTCACCTTCGAGGGCCGCAACCTGCACGCCGAATACGAGGCCATGCGCAGCCGCATCGGCATGGTCCCGCAGGACGACGTGCTGCACCGCCAGCTCACCGTGCGCCAGGCGCTGGGCTTCGCCGCCGAACTGCGGCTGCCGCCCGACTCCACCAAGGCCGATCGCCAGCGGGTCATCGACGGTGTGCTGAAGGAACTCTCGCTCACCGAGCACGCCGACACCCGGGTCGATCGGCTCTCCGGCGGTCAGCGCAAGCGCGCGTCGGTGGCGCTGGAACTGCTCACCGGCCCGGCGCTGCTGCTGCTCGACGAGCCGACCTCGGGTCTGGATCCGGCGCTGGACCGGCAGGTGATGACCATGCTGCGCGAACTGGCCGACGCCGGGCGCACGGTCATCGTGGTCACCCACTCGGTGGCGTGCCTGGACATGTGCGATCAGGTGCTGCTGCTCGCGCCGGGCGGGAAGACCGCGTTCTGCGGGCATCCGGGCGCGGTGGGGCACTTCCTGGGCACCAGCGATTGGGCCGAGATCTTCGCGCGGGTCGCGGCCGATCCGGATCGGGCCTTCGCCAACTACCGGTCCCGGCAGGCCGCCGCGGTGCCGCCGCCACCACCGGCCGCGCCGCGCGGGGTGGCCGGGCAACCACCGAAATCCAGTGCGTGGAAACAGTTCTCGACATTGTCGCGGCGGCAGGTGCGGTTGATCCTCGCCGATCGGGGATATCTGGCGTTCCTGGTGGTGCTGCCGTTCGTGCTGGGGGTGCTGTCGCTGGTGGTACCGGGCAAGAACGGGTTCGCGCCGGGGCCGTTGGTGCCGTTGCCGGACGGATCGATGGTGCCCAGCGGCGGTGGGGAGACCCAGCAGTTGCTGGTGGTGCTCATCCTCGGGGCATGCTTCATGGGCTCGACGTTGACCGTGCGCGATCTGGTGGGGGAGCGGCCCATCTTCTACCGCGAGCGGGCGGTGGGGCTGCTGCCGTCGGCGTATCTCATGGCCAAGATCATGGTGTTCGGGGTGGCGGCGCTGGTGCAGTCCGCGGTGCTCGTGGGCATCGTGCTGGCGGGCAAGAATCCGCCGGGCAAGGGTGCGATCGTGCCCTCGGGCAGCGTCGAGCTCTACATCGATCTGGCGTTCACGGCCGTGACGTGTGTGGTGATCGGCCTGTTGCTGTCGACGATCGCGAAGTCCAACGAGCAGGTGATGCCGCTGCTGGTGGTGGTGATCATGTGCCAGCTGGTGATGGCGGGCGGCATGATCCCGGTGACCGACCGGATCGTGCTCGAGCAGTTGTCGTATCTGTTCCCCTCGCGCTGGGGCTTCGCCTCGGGCGCGTCGACCGTGGATCTGCGCGGCCTGTTCGCGGGCGCGCAGCCGGACGCGCTGTGGCAGCACAAGCCCGCCTTCTGGCTGCTCGACATCGCGATGTTGCTGGTGCTGACCACGATCCTGTCGTTGCTCACCTGGTCGCGGCTGCGGTTGCGGAAGTCCGCGACGTGACCGGCCGCCCGGCTGCCCCGTCGCGCACGTCTCGCGAACGGCAGGCACACTAGTGCGTGTGACGGCTCGAGTTGGGGCAGTGCATCTCGGCTGGGATGTGGTGTCCGTGGCAGCAGGGGGCGGTGGCATACCGATTCGCCCGGTCCAGGTGGAGGGCACGTATACGCCACCCGCGTACCTGCTGGCGGACGCGTCCGGCCGGTTGCACACCGCCGGTGTGGATCTGCAGCGCTCGGATCTGGGCATCGCCGTCTCCGATGTGCGGGACGTGCTGGGCCATCAGCAGATTCGCATCGCGGGCGCGACCTGGCCGGTGGAACTGGTGTTCCGGGCGCGGCTGTACAACCCGCTGGCCGCGGTGGGCAAGTATCTGCGCGGTAAGCCCGCGGTGGTGGCGCTGCCGTATCCCGACGACTGGCCCGACGAGAAGGTCGACGAGTACTGCCGGTTGGTCGAGCTGCTGGACGTGATCACCGAGCCGTTGCCGGAGTCGGTGGCGCTGTCGGGGTACGTGCGCGCGCTGGGCCTGGTGCATCCGCCCGAGCCCGGCCGCCGCCCGATCGGCGCGACCGGCGTCTACTCCGACGGCCGGATCTGCCTGGTGGTCGCGGTGCACGGCGACGACGAGCAGCCCACCGAATCGGTCGGCGTGCCCATCGCGCCCGAGGCCATGCGCGAGGCGCACGCGGCCGACAACCTGGTCATCGAGGTCATGGCCGCGGCCCGGTCGATCGGCGCGGACACGTCCACGGTCCTGCTCACCGGGAACGTGTGCTTCAACGACGCGCTGCGGCTGGCCTTTCAGAACCATCTGGGCCATCGCCTCCGCGTCGCCGACCATCCCATGCACGCCCTCGCCCTCGGCTCGGCCCATCTGCTGGTCACCGACAGCGAATCCCCGGACAACCCGTATCCGCCCGCGCCGCCGAATCCGGTTCCGCCACACGGAACGACGGGTCCGGGCGGTGCCAGTGCCGCCGCGCCGGGGCAGGGTTACGGTGGTGCCACCGCGCCGCCGAGCGCACCCGGCCCCGGGGTCGTCGGTCCCCCGGGGCAGGGCTTCACGGGTCCGGCCGGGAGCCCCGGTGGCGGAGCGACGGGGATTCCCGGATTCGGGTACGGGGGTGCCGGGCCGACCGGAGGGTTTCCGGGTGCGGCGGGCGTGACCGACAGCGGGCGACATGCTGTGGTCGGGCCCGAGGTCGCGAATCCCGGTGTGCCGGGCCAGGTTTCGGGGCGGCACAGTGTGCGCGCGCCGCAGGGGCCGGTGCTCGATCAGGGGCCGCGGCACGTCGGGACTCCGGAAAGCACTGGGCGGCAAGCAGATTCGCCCCCCGCGGAGGGGCGGCACGCGGCACGGGAGTCGGCGGAGGAGCCCACGACCCGGGTCGATCGGGAGCAGCTGGGCGGACTGGGCGCGTACGCGAGCCGGTTCACCCGGCCGCCGAACCCGGTCGCGGACGCTCCCGCCGAGGACGACGACGAACAGCGCAAGGGCAAGCTCTGGGGCAAGGTGCGCGACAACCTGTTCGGCACCCCCGCCATCGTGGGGGCCGTCGCGCTCGCCGCGGTCGCCCTGCACGCGGGCGGCGAACTCCACCACCTCGCCGACCCGGTGGACGCGACGGCCGCCGTCGACACCCGCACCGGCGCGGCGGTCGAGGCGGCCCCGACCGCTGCCGGGGCCGCCGCCTTCGACGCGCGGTCCGCGACGTTCGACATCCGCTCCGACTTCGGCGCCTGGCCCTCGGTGCAGCGGGCCTCGCGCGTCCCGCCGCGCACCCCCGAATGCGCGCTGACCCCGTACGCCCGCCCGAACACCGGCCCGCACGCCATCGGCGACAAGGACTGCGCCCACCTGGGCGTGGACAACCTGCGCTACCTCGTGCCGACCGTCCCGGGCGTCACCAATCAGGGCCCGCCCACGCGCATCTGAACACCCGTGCACGCGGCCGTCCCCGCGGGTCCCGCAGGCGTCCAGGCGAGCCCGACCAGGGCCGTCCCCGCGCGTCCCACAGGCCGTCCAGGCGAGCCCGCCCGGGCTGATTTCAGGGGACACCGGCCTCGCTGGTATCGTGATCCGCTGGCGTGCGGTACGGCGCGGTTCCATCGTGCCGTCGTACGAGTCCCGGGTCTCCACCGGCCGCCGGGGTCGCTCGACCGCTCACGCCCGGCCGGCAGCCGAACCGACAGACAAGGGATGCACTGTGCCTACGTACAGCCCGAAGGCCGGTGACGTGACCCGCAAGTGGTACGTCATCGACGCCACCGACGTAGTGCTCGGACGCCTTGCCGTGCAGGCAGCCAACCTGCTGCGTGGCAAGACCAAGCCGACCTACGCCCCCAACGTGGATGGTGGCGACTTCGTCATCATCATCAACGCCGACAAGATCGCGATCGCCGGTAACAAGGCCGATCGCAAGTTCATCCACACGCACTCCGGCTTCCCGGGCGGCTTGAAGTCGCGGTCGGTCCGGCAGCTCATGGAGACTCGCCCCGAGCGCGTGGTCGAGAAGGCCATCAAGGGCATGATTCCGAAGAACAAGCTGGGCAACCAGATCGCGGGCAAGCTGAAGGTTTACGCGGGCCCGACGCATCCGCACGCCGCTCAGCAGCCCGTTCCGTTCGAGATCAAGCAGGTGGCCCAGTGACCGCTCCCGAGGAATTCAACGAAGAGATCGTCGCCGAGCCGACCGCCGAGGTCGTCGAGGAGGAGTACGGCTACGAGGCCGACGCCGAGCCCGGCTTCGCCCCCGCCCCGGTGCTCATCGACCGCCCGGTGCAGACCGTCGGCCGCCGCAAGGAGGCCGTGGTCCGGGTCCGCCTGGTCCCCGGTTCCGGTCAGTTCACCCTGAACGGCCGCACGCTGGAGAACTACTTCCCGAACAAGGTGCACCAGCAGCTGGTCAAGTCCCCGCTGGTCACCGTCGAGCGCACCGAGACCTTCGACGTGCACGCCCGCCTGGTCGGCGGCGGCCCGTCCGGTCAGGCCGGCGCGCTGCGCCTCGCCATCGCCCGCGCGCTGATCGAGGTCACCCCCGAGGATCGTCCCGCCCTGAAGCGGGCCGGATTCCTCACCCGTGACCCGCGTGCGACCGAGCGCAAGAAGTACGGCCTCAAGAAGGCCCGCAAGGCCCCGCAGTACTCGAAGCGCTGATCTTGCGACGGGCGCACGGCCCTTTCCGGCACCCAGCCGGTGCCGGAAGGGGTACGGTCGTCCCGTTACCTGTACGAGAGCAGGCGCCCGCGCCGAATGTTTCGGAATCGTCGGGCGCCTGCTCTCGTGCTGTATCGACACCGAAACCAACGCGAGGGCGAGGGAATGCGACGTTTGTTCGGCACCGACGGGGTCCGCGGGCTTGCCAACGAATCGCTGGGTCCTGAACTGGCACTTCATGTTTCGGCCGCGGCGGCGCAGGTGCTCAGCCGGGGCGAGCGGCGGGCGGTGGCCGTGGTGGGCCGCGACCCGCGCGCCAGCGGCGAGATGCTCGAGGCCGCCGTCACGGCGGGCCTGACCTCGGCCGGGGTGAACGTGCTCTCGGTGGGCGTGCTCCCGACGCCCGCGGTGGCCTATCTGACCGCCGAATACGACGCGTGCCTGGGCGTGATGATCTCCGCCTCGCACAATCCCATGCCCGACAACGGCATCAAGATCTTCGCCGCGGGCGGTCACAAACTCGACGACGCGGTCGAGGACCGCATCGAGGAACTGGTGCGCGAGCGCGACTTCCGCCGCCCCACGGGTGCGGGCATCGGCCGGGTGCTCGGCGGGTCCGGCGTGGACGGCCGGGTCGACGCGCACTACAGCCTCGCCGGAACGCACGAACGCTACGTCGAACATCTCGTGGAGGCCGCCGGTCGCGAGCTGAACGGTCTGACCGTCGTCGTCGACTGCGCCAACGGCGCGGCCTCGGACGTGGGCCCGGCCGCCTACCGCGAGGCGGGCGCCCGGGTGATCGCGATCAACGCCGAGCCGAACGGCGTGAACATCAACGACAATTGCGGCTCCACGCATCTCGAGCAGGTCTCGCGCGCGGTCCGCGAATACGGCGCGGATCTGGGTCTGGCCCACGACGGCGACGCCGACCGCTGCCTGGCCGTGGACGCCTCCGGCGCGGTGGTGGACGGCGACGCGATCATGGCGATCCTGGCGCTGGGCATGTTCGAGGCGGGCGAGCTGGCGCACGACACGCTGGTGGCCACCGTGATGAGCAACCTGGGCCTGCATCTGGCGCTGCGCGAGGCCGGAATCACCGTGCGCACCACGGCCGTCGGCGACCGCTACGTGCTCGAGGAGTTGCGCCGCGGCGGATTCACTTTGGGCGGTGAGCAGTCCGGCCACGTGGTCTTCCCGCGCTACGGCACCACCGGCGACGGCATCCTCACCGGCCTCGAACTCATGGCCCGCATGGCCGAAACCGGCCGCAGCCTGGCCGAATTGGCATCCGTGCTGCGGACCGTGCCGCAGGTGCTGGTGAACGTCCCCGTCACCGACAAGACCGCGGTCGCGTCCGCCCCCGAGATCCGCGACGCGGTGGCCGAGGCCGAACGCGTCCTCGGCGAGACCGGCCGAGTCCTGCTCCGGCCCAGCGGGACCGAACAACTCGTCCGGGTGATGGTCGAGGCCACCGACCAGGACCGCGCCCGTTCCCTCGCCGACGACCTGGCCAAACGGGTGGCGTCCCTGTAACCGGACGAAAGTCCGGAATGGAATTTTCGCCGGTGGTGGGTGACACTGGAGGAGATCGGGAGCACCGCCTCCTACCACGAAGTATGGTGGACGCTAATCACTCTGCGACAGCGCAAGCTTGGGTTCCGTGAGGGGGAACAGTGAATACGCTGAAGCTCGATCCGGCGGCAATGGCTACCTACACCGCCATCGCGGATACCGTCTCGCGGCAACTCGCCTCGGCCTCGGCGACCGCGGCCGGGGCGGTGAATCCGGGCCGGTTGTCGGCCGACCTCGGTTTGGTGGGCGCGGATTTCGCGGCCCGCTTCACCGCCGCGGTCTCCGAGCACGCGCAGGCGTTGTCGACCGCGAGCCAGCTCGTCGCCGCCTACGGGCAGGTGCTGCGCGAGAGCAGCACGGCCGCCCAGGGCACCGACGACGCCTCGGCGGGCGCGATCACGAACACCGGTGAGGTGATCGCATGAGGTCCGTGCTGCGGCGGCGGCCGACCGAAACGGTCGTCCAATCACCCACCACCACAACCGATCCCACCGTCGATCCGCCGATCGTGGCGACCCTGGTCCGCCCGCTGTTGCAGCTGCGCGCCTCGCTGGGCACCGGCCGCGCCGCGCCCGACGAGACCATCGCCGCCGCCCTGTCCAACTCCTCGGCGCAGGCCGCCGACACCGAGGCCCCGCACCGCGAGGGTGTGCACGCGGTCGAGTCCACCTGGGTCGGTGCGGGCGCGGACGCCGCGGTGCCCGCCCTGCGCACCACCCAGACCCAGATCGGCGACATCTCCGATCGCGGCCCGGCGTATCTGGCCGTGCTGTCCGACGCGCACGCCACCAGCGCCCGCGCGGCCCAGCAGGTCGATCAGATCATCGCCGATTTCCGGCGCGACGCCCGCACGATCCTCGGCAACGCCACCGCCGCGCCGGACACCGACGCCGTCATCACGCGCGCGACTCAGGCACTGCGCGATGCCATTTCGGCCGTCCAGTCCGCCCGCACCGAGATGGACGGGCACAGTCAGCGCCTGTCGGACATGGGTCCGCTGACCGTGACCCAGCCCGCGGGGCTGTCGGATTCGTCGTCCCCGTCGCCGGCCTACACGACGCCGAGCACCTACAGCGACGGCGGTACCGGCTACGAGTACGACACGCCGCAGTACGGCGCCGCGCCGAACCGGGTGCCGCTGGATCCGGCCCAGGCCGCGCAACTTCAGTTGCAGCAGCAGCTGATTCAGGCCGGGGTGCAGGTGGGCACGGCCGCGATCAACGCGGGCGTGGACATCGGCACCCACCTGATCGACAAGATCGCCGAGGTCGGCACGCACGCGATGGACACCGTCGCGGCGTCGGTCGACAAGGTGGTCGACAAGGCCGTGCCCGAACTCATCCATCCGGGCTCGACGACCAACGGTGACAGCTCGACCGGGGCCGCGTCGTCCTCCTCCGACGGCGGATCGAAGGTGTTCGACTTCGGCGGCACGGGCGGCGGCGCCTCCTCCTCGGGGCAGTCGGCCCCGAGCACCGCCAATCCCGGTGCGGTGCTTCCGGTCTCGCCGACTCCGCCGCAGAGTCAGCCCGCCGGGCCCAAACCGGTGCCCGCACCCGACCCCGAACCGGTCGCGCCCCCGCCCGCCGCGGCGAGCGAACCCGCGCCCGCGCCCATGCCGAATCCCGATCCGCCCGTGGCCGCCCCGGCCCCGGTGTCGCCCGATTCGGGTCAGCCCGGCCAGTCCGGTCAGTCCGGTCAGCCCGGTGTCACCGGCGGCCTGGCGATGCCGCCGAGCACCGGCAACGACTCCGAACACAAGCCGCGCGGCGACGGCCAGCTCGGCGTGACGGTGCCCGCGAATGTCGCGGAGGAGATGGTTCCGGCCGCCGTCATCGGCGACTTCGGCGATGACACGATCTGATCCGGGCGACCACGAATCCGGGCAGGGCAATCCGTTCGACCTGGGGCTGCCGATGCTGCGCACCCCGGCGCGGCGCGGCGGCAAACGCAAGCGCCCGGGCCGCCGGGCGCCCCGCCGCCGCGAGGAGCCGAACGGTCCTGCGCCCGAACCACTTCCGATCGCCGACGAGTCGGCCTACGAATCGGGCGACTGGGAGCAGTGGCTGGATTCGGGACCCGACGACCGGCGTGCCGCGCTCGCGCCGGAGGACGACGAGGACCACGACCCGCGTGAGCGACCGCGCTCCCACGACTACGATCCGCCGGACGATCTGGTCGACAAGTCCGCGCTGGTCCCCACCCTCATCGATCGCTCGGGCGGCAACCCCGGTCCGCGCCTGCGCCACCCGCGCCGACCCCGGCGGGACAATCGGCGCGGCGACAAACTGATCGCGGCCATGGTCATGATCGGGCTCGGCGTGGTCGTGATCGCGGTGCTGCTCACCGTCATTCACACCGGCAAACGCGCCAAACCCGCGGCCACCGTCACCCGGCCGGTCCCCGCGCACACGTCGACTCCGGCCGCCTCGTCCGCCGCCCCCACCTCGGCCGCCCCGGCGGGCTCGGTGGCGGCCGACGGCTGCGAGCAGCGCCGCACCGCCGATATCGTCTCCGGCACCGATCCGGGCGGCACCGGCAGCGGTCCCGACACCATCCTCGCCTTCGAACGCGCCTACTACGTGCAGCGGTCCGGTTTCGCGGCGCGCGCGGTCGTCGCCGACGACGCGAAAGTGCGGACCGCCGAGGAGATTCAGCGCGGCATCAACCAGATTCCGGTCGGCACCCGCTACTGCGTGCAGATCACCCGGGCGGGCGACGAGGGCCAGTGGGAGGTCCGCCTGACCCAGCAGAAGCCCGACGAACAACCGCAGACCTTCACCCAGATCATCACCACCAAGACCATCGCCAACCGCACTCTGATCGCGGATATCGCGGCGGGCTGAGGTCAGGACTCCTCGGACAACCGGCCGCGCTCGACGTGCCAGCGGCGGGTGGCGCGCACGGTGTCCAGCATCCGGCGGTCGTGGGTGACCAGTAACAGTGTGCCGGGGAAGGATTCGACGGCCTGCTCGAGCTGTTCGATGGCGGGCAGGTCGAGGTGGTTGGTGGGTTCATCGAGCACCAGCAGGTTGACCCCGCGCGCCTGCAACAGCGCGAGGGCGGCGCGGGTGCGCTCGCCCGGCGACAGGGTTTCGTTGGGGCGCAACACATGTGGGCCGCGCAGACCGAACTTCGCCAGCAACGTGCGGACCTCGGCGTCGGGCCAGTCGGGGATCTGCGCGCCGAAGGTCGCCGCGAGGGTGGCCGGGCCGCGGAACAGCCCGCGCGCCTGATCCACCTCGCCGATCGCCACGCCGGAACCGAGGGTGGCGGTGCCCTCGTCCGGGCGCACCCGGCCCAGCAGCAACCCCAGCAGCGTCGACTTGCCCGAGCCGTTGGCGCCGGTGACCACGATGCGGTCGCCCCAATCCACTTGCGCGGTAACGGGTCCCAGCGTGAAGTCGCCGCGGCGCACCGTGGCGCCGGTGAGCGTCGCGACCACGGATCCGCTGCGCGGGGCGGCCGCGATGGACATGCGCAGCTCCCACTCCTTGCGCGGCTCCTCCACCGCGTCGAGGCGTTCGATGCGGCGCTGGGTCTGACGCACCTTCGACGCCTGCTTCTCGGTGGATTCTGCGCGCATCTTGCGACCGGCCTTGTCGGAGTCCAGCTTTCGTGGATCGCGGGCCTTGCGCCGGGCGTTGCGAACGCCGTGTTCGAGCCAGTTGCGCTGGGTCTGCATGCGGTTCTCCAGCGCTGCCTTGGTGTCGGCGTACTCCTCGTACGCCTCCCGGGCGTGCCGCCGGGCGATCTCGCGTTCGGCCAGATAGGACTCGTAGCCGCCGTCGTAGCTGCCGACCTGCTGCTGCGCGAGATCCAGCTCGACGACGCGATTCACGGTGCGCGCCAGGAACTCTCGATCGTGGCTGACGATCACCAGCGGCGCCCGCACCCCGGCGACGAACTGTTCCAGCCGTGCCAGGCCGTCGAGATCGAGATCGTTGGTGGGCTCGTCGAGCAGCAGGATGTCGAAGCGCGACAACAACACCGACGCCAGGCCTGCGCGGGCGGCCTGACCGCCGGACAGCACGGTCATCGGGGTGTCCAGGCCGTGCGGGAGGCTGTCGATCAGGCCGAGGTCGGCGGCCACCTCCGCGGCGCGCTGTTCGAGATCCGCGCCGCCCAGGGCCAGCCAGCGTTCCAGTGCGGGGGAGTAGTCGTCCGCGCCGCCGTCGGCGAGCCGTTCGGCGGCGTCGTCCATGATCCGTTGCGCCGCGGCGACTCCCGTGCGCCGGGACAGGAAACCCAGCACGGTCTCGTCGGGGACCCGTTCGGGTTCCTGCGCGAGATAGCCGATGGTGGCGTCGGGCGGGCTGAGGACGATCTCGCCGGTGGGCGGGCGCTGCCCGGCGAGCATGCGCAGCAGCGTGGACTTGCCCGCGCCGTTCATGCCGACCAGGCCGATCACGTCGCCGGGCGCCAGCACCAGATCCAACTCGGTGAACAGGGTGCGTTCGCCGTGCCCGGCCGACAGCCCGCGTGCGTGCAGAGTGGTCACCTCGACAGTGTGCCGGGGTCGGGGTGCGACCCTGAGGCCGGGCCGCCGGAAATCAGGGTGCCGATCGGTCCCCTGCCCGATGCGGCGTCGGGCGGCCCTCGCGCACAGTGGAAGAGTACCTCGACAGAAGGAGAATTCGATGACCGTCCCCACCCGCCGCCTCACCCGGACGCCGGACGACAAGTGGATCGCGGGCGTCTGCGGCGGCATCGCCCGGTACTTCGGCTGGAACGCCGGCATCGTGCGGCTGCTGTTCGTGCTGTCGTGCCTGCTGCCCGGGCCGCAGTTCATCGTGTATCTCGTGCTGTGGGTGATCATTCCGAAGTACTGAGGGCGGCCCGGCTCGCATAGGATGGGCAGACATCTCGACGCACGTCCCCGAGGAGCCGCACATGATCTCATCAGGCGATCTGCCGGGCCTTGATCTGCCGAACGCCGACGCGCACTCCGACCTCGGCGGCCTCGGCCCGGTGGAACTGCACGATCCGACGCAGGACCTGACCGGTGACGGCATCCCCGACACCGAGACGGTCCACGGCGCGCACGCCATGGAGGTCTGGACCGATATGGACCACGACGGCACCGCCGACCACGTCTCGATCGTCGACGACGACGGCGATTACGCCGCATGGGAATTCCATCACAACCCCGACGGCACCACCGAGTGGGTGCGCACCGATCAGGGCCACATCGGCAAGTAGCGCGTTTCGCTCAGCGCGACGACAACCCTCCTCGCGCCCGGCTCGTCGTCCTAGCCTCACCGAGATGACGACAGAAGTGGGCAACGCGCTCAACGACATCACCGAGGCGACCGCGCGGGCGGTCGCGCAGGATCCGGGCAACGCCGCGGTCGTGTTCGCCGCGTCGGGCCGGCCCGAGGGCACGGTCGGGACCGTGGTCACGGCCGGACGGCACACCGTGCGGGTGGACGAGCCGCCGAGCCTGGGCGGCGACGACACCGCGGCCAATCCGGTGGAGGTCTACCTCGCCGCGCTCATCGCCTGCCACACCGTCACCTACCGGTTCTGGGCGCAGCGGCTCGGCATCGCCGTCGCCGATCTCGCGATCGAGGCCGAGGGCGATCTGGATGTGCGCGGCTTCTTCGGACTCGACGACGCGGTGCGGCCGGGTTTCCAGAAGGTGCGGCTGACCGTGCGCGTGACCGGACCCGAATCGGCGGACCGCTACGCCGAACTGCATCGGGCCGTCGAAAAGCACTGCCCCGTACTGGATCTCACCGCCGCGCCGACGCCGGTCGAATCCACGCTCGTCACAACGGTTTCCGCGTAGCCGTTCACCACGGTTCGTCCGCGTCGTCGCGCAGCCGGCGCAGGGCCTGATCGAACCAGCCGGAGAACAGGGCGGTCAGGTCCGCGGTGCCGGCGGGGCGGACGGTGAGATGTTCGCGGGTGCACTGCTGGAGATAGCGGCCGTCGTCGGCGACGTCGATCCACTGGGCGGTGTACCAGGGCTCGGCGGCGTTGTGGAGGTATCCGGCCAGCAGACCCGCCGCCCCGCCGCCGTCGGCCGGGCGCTTCGCCAGCCGACGATATCCGGCGGCGTCGGTGGCGTCCGCGAGGTGGAAGGTCGCCGGTTGCGCGGTCCCCGCCGGGAACGTCGGCAGGATGTGCGCGAGCCGCGGGGCCAGTTGCTCGGTGGGGAACAGGCGGCAGCGGATGCGGCCGTGACTGTCGTCGCCCGCGGTCTGGGTCACCAGCACCGCGTGATTCGCGTCGCGCGCGCCCACGATGCGGTACTCGCGCGGCACCCCCTTGCCGAGAGTCGTGGAGCTGCCCAGGATCTCGACGCGCAGCTCGCAATTGGTGAGCGTGTGGAAGGCGAGCCGGATGAGTTGGGTTTCCTCGGCGTCGTAGCGCGCGCGGACCGCCGTCCGGTGCGCGGCCACCTCGTCGTTGCTGGGGAATCGGCTGGTGTAGGAGATCAGCGGCGGAAACCGATCGTTCGCGTCGCTGTACCACAGGACCGCGAAATCATCCGGATCCCAATCCCATTCGGGCATTCGTGTCTGTCCTGTCGTGCGGCTACCGCTGCGGTGGTTCGGGTTGATCGTGGTCGCCTCCGATCACACCGCCCGGGATGGTCCGGGGAGGCTTCCCGAGGAGCTCCTCGGTGTTGTCCATGTTCTTGAGCCAGTCGGGGGTGTCGTGCGTGTTCTCGTCGTCCTCGGATTTGCCTCTGCCGCCGGGCATTCCGGGCAGGCCCATCCCGGGCGTCCCCGGGTTCCCCGCCCGCGCCGCGGCCGCGGCCGCCGCCGGTGTGCCGACTCCCGGCGCCCCGGGCACGCTCCGGCCCGGCGCGTTGACCGAGGATCCGCCCCCCGAGCCCCCGCCCCCGCCGGGGAAGCCGCCGGTACCCGGCACGCCCCCGCCACCGGAACCCGGTGCGCCCGAACCGATTCCGGCGGGACGAGTGGAGGCCCCATGATCCGAGCCCGTCGCGGAGGCGGGATCGATGCCGGTACCGCCGGGCTGAACCGAGGCGGGATCGGTCGGCGTCGCGTGATCGCCGGAGGGATTCGGCGCGTCCCGCCCGGGATCGACCTCGTCCAATCCCGGGACGGGACCGTCACCCGAATGACCCCCGCTATCCCCCGGATTCGGCCCAGAACTCGGCTTACCCCCACCGTCGTCGGTGCCGCCGTTGCGCCCCGCTATCTCGGCCGTGTACAGCGGGTTGGTGGGGCTGACGGGTTGCGGCAGCACGGGGATCCGGCTGTCGGCGGTCTTGAAATCGGTGAGGTAGTAGTTGCGCATGGCCTCGCGGGCGTGATCGCGAGCAGCGTCGATGGACTTGCGGGAGCGGGGGCCGTTACCCCAGCCGTCGGGGTTCCAGAAGTGCCAGCCTACGGAGTTGTGGGGTTCGGTTACGTTGGCTTTGGTGTTGTCGACGCCGGTTACCGCGGTGGTGACCGTTTGGGACAAGGCACTCAGGGCTGGGGCCAAGTCGAGGGCTCGTTGGGCGTAGGTGTCGATGGCCTGGCGGGACGCTTCGGCGGCGGGGCCCTCCCAGGCGGCGGCGCTGGAACGCCGTATGCGCGTGGCGAATTCGGTAACGGTGGTTTCCCACGTTGCGGCGAGCCTTTGATAGTTCCCGGCCGCCGTATAGGCGTCGGACGTGTTCTGCGGGTTGAAGGCTCGATAGATAGCCCAGTGCTCGAGGGCGTCCGGATTTTCACCGCCGGATATCTGCGGGGGTTCGTTGGGGATCGTCATCGCCATTTACCGTCCGGTTGCTGAATCGGTCCTTGGACCAGGCCTGGGAGGATCTTGCTGGGCGGCATACTTGCCGACACCTCGTTGTACCTGGCCGCGAACTCTTGATCCGCTTCGATGTACTTCTGCGCGATCGTGCGGTGCAGTTGTTGCAGGTCGTCGACGATCTTGTAGTGCTGGTCCAATATGTTGTACAGGTTGTTGTCGCCCGCATCGCCACTCCCGTTCACCGAGCCCGCCTTCGCCCGGAACCGATGGACCAGAATGCGAGCCGACGGCAGAATGTCCTGATCCTCACCGAGCCCCCAATGTTCTTGATGAGCAAGGTTTCTCGCGATCAGTTGCAGCTGCCGGATCGCGTCCTTGAAGGCCGCGCAGTCGCGATCGATATAGGCAAATTCCTCGGCGTTCAAACGCACGTCGGAGTTGAATCGGACCCTGAGGTGACCCGCCTCGGCCTCTTTGATCAGCGCCTCCAACGGCGTCGGTGCCGAGGGTTTGTCATCGGTCATTGCAGGTCTCCTCCCGTGACGGAGCGGCGTAACGCTCGGCGGCCTCAGGCGGATGCGGGAATCAGGGGCACGACCTTACCGGCGAGGTTCTTCCCCAGTTCGCAGGTGTCCATGTTGCCGGTCTTCCGATTCGAGGCCGGGTTGTCCAGCGAGAACTCCACGCTCCCTCCCTTGAGGTCGACGTTGAGGATGCAGATGTGCTTGGTGTCGGGCTCGTCGTTGTCGTGGTAGGTCAGTGCCGGGCGCCCGCCGATCGTGAGTTCTTCCGCCACGGTGAATGCGCGATTTTCGCGGATCATCTGCAAGGTGATGTTGGTCGTTCGGATGGAGGCCGCATAGCCGTCCGATACAACCCACTGGCAACCGCGCCACTGAGTACCGCCGCTGCCATCGGAGTTCGCGCTGATCCGGCTGTGCAGCTGCTCCGTGTCGAGCACGGACTGCGGAATGGAGCACGGATCGAATGCTGTTGGCGCGGGCGCGAGCCTGGTCGACGAGGCCTGCGGGGAATCAGCCGTCGGAGGACCGTCGGAGTGCGATCCGCATCCGGTCACTGTCACGACCAAGGCCGCCGCGACCGCACCGGGAATCGAATTTCCCCACCTGCTCATCGCACCCTCTCGATTCGACTGTCGCACAGGACGACCGGATCGGCCCCCCTTCACCTGGTCCTGACCGTACCGCCCCACCCCCCACCAGGCAATCGCCCCTACTTCCGCAACAACTGAACAGCCTGCAACAGTTGCCGTTTCGACGGCGCCTCCACCTCCGGCTCCGGCGCGGCGTGCGGATCGACCAATTGCGTATGCGGCACAACCGCTTCCGGGTCCGCGAAGGGCTTGTAGGTCTTGTCGCCGAGGAGTTGGTGCACGAGGTAGCCGACCAGCACGGCGCGGGTGGTGCGTTCGGTGCGGGGCTCGTGTTTGCTCGCGCCGAGGGCGGCGAGGGCGCGGCGGCCCTCGATGATGCCGTTGTGGGAGGCCTTGTCGATCGTGCGGAGGATGGCGGGGCCGCCCCAGGCGGCGGCGAGGGGGACGGCGTTGCAGCTCAGGGAGTCGAGGTCGGCGGCTCCGGCGACGATGAGGGCGGGGGTTTCGATGTCGGGGGCTAGGGATTCGGCGGAGGGGGCGGTGGGGGCGGGGTAGAGGGCGGCGACGGCGGCGACCTTGCGTTGGGCGGCCGCGATGACGGCGGCTCCCGCGCCCATGCCGTGTCCGGCCAGGGCGAGGCGGTCGGGGTGGACGCTGATCCTGCCGTCGCCCAGGCGAACTCCGTTGCAGATGTCGAGCGTGGTGAGCAGATCGGTCGCGAGGTTCAGATGTGACGGAATCGGCCCGCGCTCGGTATCGGGGGCGGCCGCGACGAAACCCCAGGACGCGAGGTGCTCGAGCAGCTTGCGATAGTTGCCGACCCCGGTCAGCCAGCCGTGGCCGAAGACGACCGCGGGCAGGTTCAGCCCGCTCTCGGGAGTGAACACCACCCCCGGCTGACCGGTGATGCCCAGGTTGCCGCGCATGACCCGGTGTGGTCCGGGACCGGCCAGAGAGCTCAGGAGCGATTTCACAGACGCCGACACGGACTCGAACTTAACCGATCACCCCGGCACACACCGCGCGTCGCCGTCCGATGCGCGTCCGCGCCGCCGCCCAGTACGCTGAGTACCCATGTGCGGAATCGTGGGCTACGTCGGTTACCGGGACGCGCTGGGCGTAGTCGTGGACGCGCTGCGCCGCATGGAGTACCGAGGATACGACTCCGCGGGGGTGGCGATCCTCGACGGCTCGGGCGGCATCGCGGTGGAACGCAAGGCCGGCCGCCTGGCCAATCTGGAGGCCGAACTCGGCGCGTCGGGCGCCGCGGCGTTCGCGGGCAGCACCGGCATGGGCCACACCCGCTGGGCCACGCACGGCGCGCCGACCGACCGCAACGCCCACCCGCATCGCGACGCCACCGGCAAGGTCGCGGTCGTGCACAACGGCATCATCGAGAACTTCGTCCCGCTCCGGCGTGAACTCGAGGAGGCCGGGGTCGAGTTGCGCAGCGACACCGACACCGAGGTCGCGGTGCATCTGGTCGCGCGCGCCTACGCGGCGGGCCCGACCGCGGGCGATTTCGTGGGCAGCGCGCTGGCCGTGCTGCGGCGGCTCGAGGGCGCGTTCACGCTGGTCTTCACGCACGCCGATCATCCCGGCACGATCGTGGCCGCGCGGCGCTCGACGCCGCTGGTGGTCGGGGTGGGCCAGGGCGAGATGTTCATCGCCTCGGATGTGACGGCGTTCATCGAGCACACCCGCGAGGCCGTCGAACTGGGTCAGGACCAGGCCGTCGTGATCACCGCCGACAGCTACACCGTCACCGACTTCCACGGCGAGGACGGCGTGTCGACCCGGCCGTTCACCATCGACTGGGATCTGGCCGCCGCCGAGAAGGGCGGGCACGACTACTTCATGCTCAAGGAGATCGAGGAGCAGCCCGGCGGCGTCGCCGACACCCTGATCGGGCATTTCGCCGAGGGCCGGATCGTGCTGGACGAGCAGCGGCTCGCCGATCAGGAACTGCGCGAATTCGACAAGGTCTTCGTGGTCGCCTGTGGCAGTTCGTATCACGCGGGCCTGCTGGCCAAGTACGCGATCGAGCATTGGACCCGGCTGCCGGTCGAGGTCGAGCTGGCCAGCGAATTCCGTTATCGGGACCCGGTTCTCGATCGTTCGACGCTGGTGGTGGCGATCTCGCAGTCCGGGGAGACCGCCGACACGCTGGAGGCCGTGCGGCACGCCAAGGATCAGAAGGCGCGCGTGCTGGCCATCTGCAACACCAACGGCGCGCAGATCCCGCGCGAGTCCGACGCCGTGCTCTACACCCGCACCGGGCCGGAGATCGGCGTCGCCTCGACCAAGGCGTTCCTCGCGCAGATCACCGCGAACTATCTGGTGGGCCTGGCCCTGGCCCAGGCGCGCGGCACCAAGTACCCCGACGAGGTGGCCCGCGAGTTCGCCGAGCTGGAGGCGATGCCGAAGCTGGTCGAGCGGGTCCTCGAGACCGCGCCCCAGGTGCGGGCCATCGCGCGGCAGTTCGCGCATCAGTCCACGGTGTTGTTCCTCGGCCGCCACGTCGGCTACCCCGTCGCGCTCGAGGGCGCGCTCAAACTCAAGGAACTGGCGTACATGCACGCCGAGGGCTTCGCCGCGGGCGAACTCAAGCACGGCCCGATCGCCCTGATCGAGGAGGGCCTCCCGGTGATCGTGGTCATGCCCTCCCCGAAGGGCCGCGCGGTGCTGCACTCCAAGCTGCTCAGCAATATCCGCGAGATCCAGGCGCGGGGGGCGCGCACGATCGTGATCGCGGAGGAGGGCGACGACACCGTCCGGCCGTTCGCCGATCACCTGATCGAGATTCCGGCGGCGCCGACGTTGTATCAGCCGTTGTTGTCGACGGTGCCGTTGCAGGTGTTCGCGGCCGAGGTGGCTCAGGCGCGGGGGTATGACATCGACAAGCCGCGCAACTTGGCGAAGTCGGTCACCGTGGAGTAAGGGGCTGGCTTCGCGCCCGTTTCGTCTTGGGTCCTGTCGTCGTCTCGGATCTTCTTCTCGCCCTTGACGGTTCGTCGTCTGGACCTGCGCTGTGCCCTCGCTCGGATCTTCGCTGCCGCCCCTGGCCCCGTCCCGTGTGCCTCGGCTCGGCGGCTAACCGCTTGTGCCCGAAGCTTTTTCGGGCAAGAGCCTACTCGCTCCGATCAATTGCCAACGCCGACAAGGTCTTCGCTCGAAGGCTCGCGCGATTCGCGTCGCTCCAACAGCCCCGAGGCGACGGCCAGCATGACGGCGCTGCCGGAGAGGGCGACGCCGACCCAGTTGGTGGCCGGGTAGCCGAAGCCCGCGTCGATGACCAGGCCGCCGAGCCAGGCGGCTAGGGCGTTGCCGAGGTTGAAGGCGCCGATATTGAGGGCCGAGGCGAGGGTGGGGGCGGTGGCGGCGTAGTCGAGGACGCGCTTCTGGAGGGGTGGGACCGTGGCGAAACCCAGTGCGCCGATGAGCATTACGGTGACGGCCGCGGCGAACTTGTTGTGCGCGGTGACGGTGAACAGGGCCAGCACCAGCGCGAGGCCGGTCAAGGTGAGGTAGAGCATCGGCATGAGGTGCCGGTCGGCGTAGCGGCCGCCGAGCAGGTTGCCGATGAGGAAGCCGACGCCGAACAGGGCCATGATCCAGGTGACCGAACTCTCCGCGTAACCGGTCACATCGGTCATCATCGGCGCGAGATAGGTGAGCGCCGCGAAGACGCCGCCGAAGCCGAGCACGGTCATCGCCATGGCGAGGACGACCTGCGGATTACGCAGCACCGCAAGCTCTTTCCGCAGCCGGGCCCCGGGCTGGGCGGGTTGATCGGGAACCAGCGCGGCCACCCCGGCGAAGGCGATCGCCCCGACCACCGCGACGAGCGCGAACGCCAGTCGCCAGCCGAAGTGCTGACCCAGCAGCGTGCTCAGCGGCACGCCGACGATCGCCGACACGGTCAGACCGGTGAACATCATCGCGATCGCCCCGGCCCGGCGATCCGGTCGGACCAGACTGCCCGCGACGATCGATCCGATCCCGAAGAACGCCCCGTGCGCCAGCGACGCCACGATCCGCCCGGTGAGCATCAGCCCGAAACTCGGTGCGGCCGCCGAGAGCGCGTTACCGCCGATGAGCAGGCTCAGGCTGATCAACAGCATGCGCTTGCGGGACACGCGGGTGCCGAGTCCGGTCATCACGGGCGCGCCGGCCAGCACGCCGAGCGCGTAACCGCTGACCAGCCATCCGGCGGTCGGAATCGAGACGCCGAAGCCGTCGGCGATTCCCGGGAGCAGGCCGACCACGATGAATTCGGTCGTGCCGATGGCGAACGCCCCGACGGTCAGGGCGAGCAGTGCGAGCGGCATGGATGCGCCTCCCAAAGCAATGCGTACGAGTATTACAGGCGTAGACAATAGTTGCACACGCCTGTTAGATGCAAGCGCATGTTGTTTCCGGGCGATGGTTATCCTGGAGGCGGACCCCACGCAGGAGGAACACATGACCGCGGACGCCGCGCTCACCGGCCTCGCCGACGGCTGGTACGCCCTGTCGGTGCTGCACGATCGCATCGAATCGCGCATCGAACGCGCCCTACAGTCGGGTCACGGCTTGAGCGTGCGCGAATTCTCGCTGCTCGTGGTGCTGAGCCGACAGCACAGCGGACCGGGTGGGCATCTGCGGATGAACCAGGTCGCCGAGTCGGTGGCCCTGAGCCAGAGCGCGACGACGCGATTAGTCACCCGCCTCGAGGACCGCGGCCTGCTCCAGCGCTACCTGTGCCCCGACGATCGGCGCGGCATCTACACCGACGTCACCGCCACCGGCCTGGCACTCCTGGAACAGGCCCGCCCCACCCACGACGACGCCCTTTCCTCCGAACTCCGCCAAGCCGCCGCAGACCCCGAACTGGCCCCCCTGGTCTCGGCCGTGGAAGCCCTGAACACCACCGCCACCACCCGCTGACCCAACCCAGCCGCACCCCTTGCGTGGATCCGCACACCTTGCAAGTGGTGCGGATCCATACAAAGGGTGCGGCTGGGTTTGGGAAACGTTGGGGGCGTGGGTTATTGGACCGTGATCGTGCCGCGCATGTCCGGGTGCAGCGGGCACAGGTAGCGGTAGGTGCCCGGGACGGTGAAGGTGTAGCTCCACTCGCCGTGGCCGGTGATGGGGCTGTTGATGCCCATGGCGGCGTCGCCGATGCCCTGCACCGCGTGCGGGGATTTGTCGGAGAACTTCCAGGTGACGGTGTCGCCGACCTTCGCGGTGAGGGTGGCGGGGGTGAATTTCATGTCGTCGACGGAGACGGTGAGGGTGGTGGGTTTGGCGGGTGCCGCCGGGGCGTCCGAGGCGGTGGTCGTCACGGTGGTCGAGGACACCGGGGCGGAAGTCTTTGTGTCCGAACCACATCCGGCCATCGTCAATACCGCGGCGACCACCCCGAGTCCGATCCCGATGTGCCTGGCTGTTCCGCGGTGAGCGCCGATCGACATGGTGCTCACCCTAGACGGGGGCGAATAAGGGTTGTGAGGTGCGGTCCGGTGTGCTTGGTCGGGGTGGGTTGTGTTCACGAGTGTCGCTGTCCTCTCCACTGCTCGCCGGACGGTGGTGTGATTCGTGGCCCGACGTGTGGCCGGATGGCAGCGCGGCGGGTGTGACGGCGTTCCGATGAGTGAGGGTGGCCGGAGCGGGTGGTGTCCCTGGCGCCCCGACGAGCGGGCGCGGCCGGAGCGTGGTGGTGGATCGTGCTCCCGTGACGGGACGCGGTCGGAGCGGGGCGGTATCGACGATGTTCCGGATGAGTGCGTGCGGCCGACGGATGGTGGCGTGGTGGTACCACCGACGAGTGGTCCCGGCCGGAGCATGGCGGGTCCGAGAGGGTGGATGAGGCCGGGTCTGCGGGCCGCGTGAGCCCGTAGACCGACCGTGGCGGAAACCTGCTTCGGATGGACACTTCCACAACCGGTTGTGCCAACGGCACAGCGGTACTCTGCGAGCACGGGCGGTCTCTTCGAGGAGGCGAGTGATGCGGGTGCGGGGTTACTTCACTGCGGATGAGGTACGGGCCGCGGAGGCGGAGCTGTTCGGGCGGGTTCCGGCGGGGATGCCGATGCGGCGGGCGGCGTATGGGCTGGCGGATGTGGTCGCGGGGGAGCTGCGGGAGCGGACCGGGGGAGTGGCGGGGCGGTCGGTAACGCTGCTCGTGGGGTCGGGGGACAACGGCGGGGACGCGTTGTGGGCCGGGTCGATGTTGCGGCGGCGCGGGGTGGCGGTGTCGGCGGTGCTGTTGTCGCCGGAGCGGGCGCATGCCGAAGGGCTCGCGGCATTGCGGCGCGCCGGGGGACGGGTGCGGGAGGATCTGGGTGATCCGGATCTGGTCGTCGATGGGATCGTGGGCATCTCGGGTCACGGTCCGTTGCGGCCGCGCGCCGCGGAACTCGTTGCGGCGGTTGCGGTTCCGATCGTGTCGGCCGATCTGCCCAGCGGAGTCGATCCCGATACCGGCGCGGTGGACGGGCCCGCCCTGCGTGCCGATGTGACGGTGGCGTTCGGCGCCTACAAGCCGGTGCACGCCCTGGCCGCCCCGTGGTGTGGCCGTATCGAACTCGTACCCATCGGCCTGCGGCTGCCCGAGCCGATCCTCGCCGCCCTCGAACCGTCCGCCGTCGGCGCCCACTGGCCCGTACCCGGCCCGCACGACGACAAGTACACCCAGGGTGTCACCGGCGTCTGCGCGGGCAGCGCGGCCTACCCCGGTGCGGCGGTCCTGTGCACCGGCGGCGCGGTGGCCGCCACCTCCGGCATGGTCCGTTACGCGGGGACCGGAGCCGGGGAAGTGCTCGCACACTTCCCGGAAGTCATTGCGGCGGAAGATGTTTCGAAGACCGGTCGAGTGCAGTCCTGGGTCTTCGGCCCCGGCGCGGGCACCGACGACGCGGCCCGCGACCGCCTCTCCGAAATCCTCGCCACCGATCTCCCGGTCGTCGTCGACGCCGACGGCCTGACCCTCCTGGCGGCCGACCCCACCCTGGTCACCAACCGCCCCGCCCCCACGATCCTCACCCCCCACGCGGGCGAATTCGCCCGCCTCACCGGCCAACCCCCGACCCCCGACCGCGTGGCCTCGGTTCGCCACCTCGCCGAAACCTGGCAGGTGACGGTCCTCCTCAAGGGCCGAGCGACCCTCGTCGCCTCCCCCAACGGCCAGGTCCTGGTCAACGAGGCGGGCGGCTCCTGGTCCGCCACCGCGGGCGCGGGCGACATCCTCTCCGGCATGATCGGCGCCCTCCTGGCCGCGGGCCACACCCCCGCGATCGCCGCCGCCTCCGCCGCCCGAGCCCACTCCCTCGCGGCCAACCTCGCCGCCCACGCCCACCCCGGCCCCGGCGCCCCCATCTCCGCCACCCCCCTCCTCCACCACATCCCCCCAGCCATCCAAACCCTGCGAGCCCAAGCCTCCTAAACCCCCACACCCCCAACGCCCACAAACACAGCCGCACCCTTTGTTCCGATCCGCACCCCTTTCAGAGCCCGGAAAGGGGTGCGGATGCGAATAAAGGGTGCGGCTGGGGTGCCGGGCCTGGGGGTGTCAGCCTTGGGCGGCGAGGGAGAGGGACTCCCATTTGCGCCAGGTGTCCAGGCGGGATTCGTAGTCGGCGGTGGCGATCTTCAGGGGGGCCTCGCCGAGGAAGAGGCGGAGGGGAGGTTCGGGGGTGTCGACGATGGTGAGGATGGCTCGGGCCGAGGCGGTGGGGTCGCCGGGGCGGGCGGCGGCGCGGGTGCGGTTGCGAGCCTCCCGGACTTCGGCGTAGGCGGGGTTCTCGGTGCTGTGGCGGGAGCTGGGGCCGGACCAGTCGGTGCTGAAGCCGCCGGGTTCGATGAGGGTGACGTGGATGCCGAAGGGCGCGACCTCCTGGGCGAGGCTCTGGGAGAAGCCTTCCAGTGCCCACTTCGAGGCGTGGTACGCGCCGAGATTGGGGAAGGCGCTGATGCCGCCGATGCTCGAGACCTGGAGGATATGGCCGCTGCCCTGGGCGCGCAGGATCGGCAGGGCGGCCTGGGTGACCCACAGCGCGCCGAAGACATTGGTCTCGAACTGGGCGCGGATCTCGTCCTCGGTCAGTTCCTCGATCATGCCGAAATGGCCGTAACCGGCGTTGTTCACGACGACGTCGAGGCGGCCGAAGTGCTCGGCGGCCTGTCGCACCGCCGCGAAGTCGGCGTCGCGATCCGTGACGTCGAGCCGCAGGGGGAGGAAGGTGTCGGGGTACTTCGCCGCCACGTCCTCGACGGTGCCGAGGTCACGGGCGGTTCCGGCGACGCGATCCCCGCGCTCGAGGGCGGCCAGCGTCCACTCGCGCCCGAATCCGCGCGACACACCGGTGATGAACCAGACCTTGCTCATGTGTCCCTCTTTCCAGTCGGATGAATCTCCACCGGCCACGCTACTCACCTGGAGTGCACTCCAAGCAAGCGGAAGTGGCAGGATCGGTAATCGTGAGTAGCGCCGACCCGCAGGTGGAGACCGTCGTCGACCTGGACGCCATCGCCCACAACGTGCGCGTCCTGCGCGAGCACGCGGGTGACGCCGCGGTCATGGCCGTCGTGAAGGCCGACGGGTACAACCACGGCGCGGTCCCGGTCGCCCGTGCCGCGCTGGCCGCGGGCGCCGCCGAACTCGGCGTCACCAATATCGGCGAGGCCCTGGCGCTGCGGCGCGCGGGCATCACCGCCCCGATCCTGAGCTGGCTCAACACCCGCGACGCCGATTATGCCGCCGCCATCGCCGAGGACATCGAACTCGGCGTCTCCTCCGCGGCCCAACTGCGGGCGATCGAACAGGCCGCGCGAGCTCTCGGCCGCCCGGCCACGGTCTCGCTCAAACTCGACACCGGCATGAACCGCAACGGTGTCTCACCCACCGAATACCCGGTCGTGCTGGAGCTACTGCGAAACCTGGTGTCCGAGCGCGCCGTTCGCTTCCGCGCCATGTTCTCCCATCTGGCCTGCGCCGACGAACCCGGCCACCCGTCGATCGACCTGCAACGCAACCGATTCCTCGACGCCATCGCCACCGCGAAACACCATCGGCTGCAACCCGAACTGGTCCACCTCGCCAATTCCCCCGCCACCCTCACCCGCCCGGACCTCGCCTTCGATATGGTCCGCCCCGGCATCGCCGTCTACGGCCTCTCACCCGTCCCCGCCGTCTCCGACTTCGGCCTGCGCCCGGCCATGACCTTCCGCGCCAGCATCATCCTGGTGAAACAGGTCGCCGCGGGCGAGGGCGTCTCCTACGGCCACCAGTGGATCGCCCCGCGCGACACCACCGTCGCCCTCGTCCCCGCGGGCTACGCCGACGGGGTGCCGCGAAATCTGGGCGGGCGCATGCGGATTCGCATCGGCGAGCACACCTACCCGAGCATCGGCCGGATCTCCATGGACCAGTTCGTCATCGACCTCGGCGACAATCCGGCCGGAGTCCGCCAGGGCGACACCGCGATCCTCTTCGGCCCCGGCGATCCCCACCCCCAGCACTGGGCCGACATCCTCGGCACCATCAACTACGAGGTCGTCTGTTTCCCTCGCGGCCGGGTCGTGCGACGCTATGTGGGAACGCGGCAAGGGGACAGGGGATGAATACGCGACGCTCACGCAGGTTCCGGACCACCATGCGCCGCGGCGGCATCGCGACCGCCGGGGTGCTCGGCGGCCTGGCGGGCGCGCACGCGCTGCGCCGGATGGGTGCGGCCGTGAGCTGGCCCGCCCGCCGCGACGAACTGCGCGACGAGGACTTCACCCTGCTCGATCGCGACCCGGCGCGCACCGTCACCGCCGACGACGGGGTGACGCTGGCGGTGCGCGAATGCTCCGGCGAAAAGCCCACGGCCACGGTCGTTTTCGTGCACGGATTCTGTAACACCATGGCGGCGTGGCACTTTCAGCGCCGCGATCTGGAACGACTCTGGGGCGGCAAGGTCCGCCTGCTGTTCTTCGACCAGCGCGGCCACGGCCGATCCGGGACGCCGAGCACCGAGAGCTGCACCGTGCCGCAACTGGGCCGCGACCTGGTCGCGGTGATCGAGGAGTGCGCGCCGCGCGGGCCGATCATGCTGGTCGGACATTCCATGGGCGGCATGGCGGTCCTGGCCGCGGCGGCGCAGTTCCCCAAACTGTTCGCCGATCGGGTGCGCGCGGTGGCGCTGCTGTCGACCGCGGCGGCGGAGGTGAGTTCCGCGGGAGTGGCTCAGCTGCTGCGCAATCCGGCCATCGACGGCTTCCGCGCGGTCACGCTCGCCTCACCCGCGCTGGCACAGGCGGGGCGGGTCACCGCGCGCGGGGTGATCACGCCGTTCCTGCACGTCAGCTCGTTCCACGGGGAGGTGAGCCCGACGCTGTCCCGGTTCACCACCGCCATGATCGATCGGACGCCGGTGTCGACGATCGTGAAATTCCTGAAAGCCCTGGAGCTGCACGACGAATCGGCCGCGCTGCCCACCCTGGCCCCGCTGCCCGCGCTCGTCCTCGGCGGCGTGCACGATCTGGTCATCCCGTTCCGCAACTCGCTCGCCCTGGCCCGGCAACTGCCCGACGCCGATCTGGTCCGGGTCACCGACGCCGCCCACATGGTGCAGCTGCAATATCCGGATCTGGTGAACGCGGCCCTCGATCGGCTGCTGGTCCGCAGCGGCGCCCTGGGGCGACGCGCCCGGCGGAAGGCCGCGCATGGCTGAGCAACGGATCCTGCCCACGGTCACCGACACCGAGGAGCTGGGTCGCGAACTCGCCGCGACACTGCGGCCCGGCGATCTGGTCGTGCTCGACGGACCGCTCGGCGCGGGCAAGACCGCCCTGACCCGGGGGATCGCGGCCGGGCTCGGCGTGCAGGGGCGGGTCAGCTCGCCGACGTTCATCATCGCCCGCCAGCACCGGCCGGGCCCGCAGCCGGGCGCGGTCGCGCTGGTGCACGTCGACGCGTACCGGCTCGGCGGGGATCTCGGCGAACTCGACGCGCTCGATCTGGACACCGAACTCGACGACGCGGTCGTGGTCGTGGAATGGGGGCTGGGCGTGGTGGAGCATCTCACCGATCGGCATCTGCTGGTCCGGCTGCGTCGCGAACCCGACTCCGAGGTGCGCACCGCCACCTGGGAATGGCTCGGCCGCGCCTGAGTTCACCGGTTGCCGTCGGTCGGGTGACCAACCGGTATCGTGAAGCCAATCATGCTTGTACTCGCCGTTGACACCGCGACACCCGCCGTTACGGCCGGACTGGTGAATCTGGAGCACGATGCCCTCGAAACCCTCGCCTCCCGGGTGACCGTGGACGCGAAGGCCCACAACGAGGTGCTCACGCCCCAGATCCTCGCCTGTCTGGAGGCGGCCGGGCGGTCGCGGACCGAACTCGACGCCGTCGTCGTCGGCGTCGGCCCGGGTCCGTTCACCGGGTTGCGGGTCGGGATGGCCACCGCCGCCGCGTTCGGTGACGCGCTCGGCCTGCCCGTGCACGGCGTGTGCAGTCTCGACGCCATCGCCGCCGACGCGTGGCGCGAGATCTCCGATGCGGACGCCGAACTGCTGGTCGTCACCGACGCGCGGCGCCGCGAGGTGTACTGGGCCCGCTACCGTCGCGGCGGCCGGATCGAGGGGCCGGATGTGTGCAAACCCAACGAGCTCGATTCCGGCGACGCCACCGTGATCGCCGGATCCGCCTCGCACGTCGACCTTTTCGACCTGCCCGTGCTGCCCGACGAGACCCCGTCCCCGGCGGGACTGGTCGCGTGCGCGGCCGCGGATCTGCTGGCCGGGGTCGCGCCCGAGGCCCTGGCGCCGTTGTATCTGCGCCGCCCCGATGCGGTGGAACGCAGCTATCAGGCGGTGCGATGAGCGAGCGGACCGGGGTGGGCGTGCGTATCGAACCGATGGGCCCGGCCGATGTCGAGCGTTGCGTGGAACTCGAGAAACTGCTGTTCCCCGAGGATGATCCGTGGCCCGCGGTGGCCTTCCATTCCGAATTGGCCGCCCCGCACAATCGTTACGTCGTCGCGCGCGACGAATCCGGCCACCTGCTCGGCTACGCCGGGGTCGCGCTGCTGGGCACCGGGGAGCATCCCGAGGCCGAGGTGCACACGATCGGCGTGGATCCGCTGCGGCACCGCGCGGGCGTCGGCACACTGCTGCTGCGCGCCCTGCTGGCCGCGGCCGAGGAACGCGGCGGCCCGGTGTTCCTGGAGGTCCGCACCGACAACGCCGGGGCCATCGCGCTCTACGAGAAGCACGGTTTCCACATCATCGGCCTGCGCAAGAACTACTACCAGCCCAGCGGCGCCGACGCGTTCACCATGCGCCGCCCGGCGCGCACGGGCCAGCACACCGGGGTGTTGTCATGATCGTGCTGGGTATCGAAAGCTCCTGTGACGAAACGGGAGTCGGCATCGTTCGGCATCGTGCCGACGGGACCTGTGAGTTGCTCGCCGACGAGGTCGCCTCGAGTGTGGCCGAGCACGCGCGGTTCGGGGGTGTGGTGCCGGAGATCGCGTCGCGCGCGCATCTCGAGGCGATCGTTCCGGCCATGCGGCGGGCGTTGGCCGCCGCGGGCGTGGCGCGGCCCGACGCGATCGCGGTGACCATCGGGCCCGGGCTGGCCGGGGCGCTGCTGGTCGGGGTCGCGGCCGCGAAAGCCTATGCGGCGGCGTGGGATCTGCCGCTGTACGCTCTGAATCATCTGGGCGGCCACGTCGCCGTCGACACCCTCGAGCACGGTCCGATGCCGCCGTGCGTGGCGCTGCTGGTCTCCGGTGGGCACACGCATCTGTTGCGGGTCACCGATCTCGCCGAGCCCATCGTGGAGTTGGGCAGCACCGTGGACGACGCGGCGGGGGAGGCGTTCGACAAGGTGGCGCGGCTGCTGGGGCTGGGCTTTCCGGGCGGTCCGGCCCTGGATGCCGCTGCGGCGCACGGGGATCCGCGGGCGATCGCGTTCCCGCGCAGTATGACCGGTCCCCGGGACCCGCGCTACGACTTCTCCTTCTCCGGGCTGAAGACCGCGGTCGCCCGCTATGTGGAGGGCGTTCACAAGGACGGCGGTGAGCTGCCGATCCCGGATATCGCGGCGTCGTTCCAGGAGGCGGTCGCGGATGTGCTCACCATGAAGGCGGTCCGCGCGGCCCGCGACGTCGGCGTGGACACGCTGGTGCTCGGCGGCGGCGCGACGGCGAACTCCCGCATCCGCTCGATGGCCGAGGAACGATGTGCGGCGGCCGGTTTGACCCTGCGGGTGCCCAAGCCCCGGCTGTGCACCGACAACGGCGTCATGATCGCGACCCTCGGTGCCCACGTGATCGCGGGCGGCGCCAAGCCCTCTCCGCTGACGGTGGCCACCGACCCGGGGCTGCCGGTGTCGACGAGCCAAATTCGCTGACCGTCCCCGGCAAGGGGACTCGGACCGTGCCTGTCGAGGCGACCGGGACCGGCAGGTCGAATTCGTCGACCGTGCCCGTCAGGGTGCCGGGACGACCACTGGTTCGATGGCGGATCCGGGGTGGTACTGCGGAAGGATCTGCGCCCGTTGGGCATTGGGCCGGGGTGTCGGACCGTCCTGGAGGGCGGTGCCGAGCATCGGGCCCAGGAGCCGGGGGAGATCCGGCAGCGGGATCTGCGGGAGATTCGGGTCGGGGCGCAGGGGTGGGGCGATCGTGGTCGGCGGGCGGCCGGTGCCGCCGGGCGTCGTGGCCGGTGTCGTGCCAGATTCGGCCGGGCGGCCGCTCGGGCTCGGCGTCGGGCTCGGGCCGGGTGTCGTGGTCGACGTCGGCGCGCTGGAGGTCGGGGACGGCACCGCCGACGGGGTGAGCTGACCGGTGTCGGTGGTACCGGCCGGGGTGACGTCGTGGTTGGCGGCGGGCACCAGCTCCTTGACGCCGTAGCCGACGACCAGGCCCACCACCACGACCGCGCCCGCCAGCGTGCCGACGAGTTTGGTGAAGGTGCCGGTGGACCCCTCGTTGCCCAGCCCGATCGCGGGCAGGGCCGAGGGCTGGGCCGAATCCGCGATCAGCGCAGCGCCTTTCGCGATCACCGCCTCCGGCTCGGACACGCTGTACACGCGCGGCTCCAGCAACTTGTCCAGGCGAGCGACCACGGCCGGGATGTTCGCGCCGCCGCCGATGACCGCGACCGCCTGCGGCTCCTTGGGCGCGCGGGTGAACACCGCCGACGCGAACAGGGCGGCCTCGTGCAGCAGATCGGCGATCAGCTCCTCGAAGTCGGCGCGGGTGAGCTTGAGCGGTTGTCCCGCAACGTGATCGATGGTGACCGCGGGCGCGATGGACAGATGCTCCTTGGCGACGCGGCTGCGGTTGATCAGCGTGTTGCGGTTGGGCCGGGTGCCGCGCCGGGCGAAGTGACAGTCGAGCAGGTGGTGGTAGATCAGCTCGTCGACGGCGTCGCCGCTGATCGCCGGGGTGCGCTCGCAGCGCAGCACGGTGTCGTCGACGAGATCGGCCACGGTGACGCTCATCCCGGACGCGCCGAGGTCGATCACGGCCACCGTGTCGTAGCGGTCGAGCAGGCCGGTGTGCCGCAGATAGGTAAGGGCCGCAGTCGATTCCGGGATCAGCTGCACATCGCGGCGCTGCCTGCCGATGGCCGCGCGGATGGCGACCGCCTGCTCGCGGTCGCGGTAGGCCACCGCGATCGCGGCGGGGCCACCGGTCGCGGCGTCGGTGCGGGACAACGGAATTCCGCTGTGGGTCGCCACCGGGTACAGGAATTCGCGGGGCATCTGGGTGGTCATCAACTCGATCGACGACACCACGAGCTCACCGAGATCCGAATGCGCCATGTCCGCCGTGACGACTCGATAATCGAAACTCTGGGTGCCATTGGGCGATGTGCCGACCAGGGCCGAGCACACCACCTCGTTCCCGGCGGAGATGCCGAGGGATGTTCGCATGTTCACCTCCCTTCGAGCGGATGGTCACGGTGTCGCCGACCATCCCGAACGGACAGCACGAACCTCCGCGTTGTCGGCGGAAGGCCCGAGCAGCGGATCCGGAGCTCACTAGCGGTCTTGCTCTCGTCTCAGGCATGCGCGAGGGGTGTCGCGCGTGGGGTGAAGCAGTTGTCAAGTGCTCGGCGGGCGGCGTGACGAGGCGCGGGGCGCGACATCACAGGAGCCGCCGTCCATAGTGTCACAATCCGTTATCCGAACGTTACAGTTTTTCGAGATCAATTGCTACGTACCGAAGGCGTGTCGCGTTTGCGCCATTGCCTTTTCGCGCACCCGCGCCGAACTGGTCGGATGCACATCCCGCTACCGTTGGGCGGTCCCCGATCTCCAGCACTACCCGCCCTTGAGCGCTGGCACTCTCCTGTATAGAGTGCTAGGTGGCACTGGATGTGCTCAGATGCCAGCTTGACTACTGAGCAGGGGTCCCGGCACCCGCGACGACGGGGCTATGCCCAGGGTCAACACCATGACCGAACCGTGAGTCCGGGGAACGGCCCCGGACGACCGAATCCCCTGAAAGTGGAGGGCTCAACGTGGCGAGCGTGAACATCAAGCCGCTCGAGGACAAGATCCTCGTCCAGGCCAACGAGGCCGAGACGACGACCGCCTCCGGCCTGGTCATTCCCGACACGGCGAAGGAGAAGCCCCAGGAGGGCACCGTCATCGCCGTCGGTCCGGGCCGGTGGGACGACGAGGGCGAGAAGCGCATTCCGCTGGATGTGAAGGAAGGCGACACCGTCATCTACAGCAAGTACGGCGGCACCGAGATCAAGTACAACGGCGAGGAGTACCTGATCCTGTCCGCGCGCGACCTGCTGGCCGTCGTCGACAAGTGATCGCGCCGTAACCCGGCCCTGCCCCGGTGTCCCCACGTGGGGCATCGGGGCAGTTCGCGTCAACCCCCACAAAGGAATCCACACATGGCAAAGCAGATCGAGTTCGACGAGAAGGCTCGTCGGGCGATGGAGCGCGGCGTCGACAAGCTCGCCGACGCCGTCAAGGTCACGCTCGGCCCGCGCGGCCGACATGTCGTGCTGGCCAAGGCCTTCGGCGGCCCGACGGTCACCAACGACGGCGTCACCATCGCGCGTGACATCGACCTCGAGGATCCGTTCGAGAACCTGGGCGCGCAGCTGGTCAAGAGCGTCGCCACCAAGACCAACGACGTGGCCGGCGACGGCACCACCACCGCGACCGTGCTGGCGCAGGCGCTGATCAAGGGCGGCCTGAAGAACATCGCCGCGGGCGCCAACCCGATCGCCCTCGGCCAGGGCATGAGCAAGGCCGCCGACGCGGTCTCCCAGGCGCTGCTGGCCGCCGCGAAGCCGGTCTCCGGCGAGCAGGCCATCGCGCAGGTGGCCACGGTCTCCTCGCGCGACCCCGAGATCGGCGAGATGGTCGGCAAGGCGCTGACCGTCGTCGGCAAGGACGGCGTGGTGACGGTGGAGGAATCCTCCACGCTGCACACCGAACTCGCCGTCACCGAGGGCGTGCAGTTCGACAAGGGTTACCTCTCGGCGTATTTCGTCACCGACCCGGACAAGCAGGAGGCCGTCCTCGAGGACACCTACGTCCTGCTGCACCGGGAGAAGATCTCCTCGCTGCCGGACTTCCTGCCGCTGCTGGAGAAGATCGCCGAGTCCGGTAAGCCGGTCCTGATCATCGCCGAGGACATCGAGGGCGAGGCGCTGTCCACGTTGGTGGTCAACGCGATTCGCAAGACCATCAAGGTGATCGCGGTCAAGGCGCCGTTCTTCGGCGACCGCCGCAAGGCGTTCCTGCAGGACCTCGCCGTCGTCACCGGCGGCACGGTGATCGAGCCGGATCTGGGCATCACCCTGCGCGAGGCCACCCTCGACCAGCTGGGCCGGGCCCGGCGCGTGGTGGTCGGCAAGGACGATACCACGATCGTCGAGGGCGCGGGCACCCAGGAGGCCATCGACGCGCGCATCGCCCAGCTGCGGGCCGAGATCGAGGCCACCGACTCCGACTGGGACCGCGAGAAGCTCGAGGAGCGGCTGGCCAAGCTGTCCGGCGGCGTCGCGGTGATCAAGGTCGGCGCGGCCACCGAGACCGCGCTCAAGGAGCGCAAGTACCGCGTCGAGGACGCGGTCAGCGCGGCCAAGGCCGCGGTCGAGGAGGGCATCGTGCCCGGCGGCGGCACCGCGCTCGTGCAGGCGGCGGCCAAGCTGACCGAGCTGGCGCAGTCGCTCAGCGGCGATCAGGCCGTCGGCGTGGACGTGGTGCGGCGGGCCCTGCAGGCGCCGCTGTACTGGATCGCCAGCAACGCCGGCGTCGACGGCGCCGTCGTGGTGAGCAAGGTCGGCGAGGGCAAGGACGGCTTCAACGCCGCCACCCTGACCTACGGCGATCTGATCACCGACGGCGTGGTGGACCCGGTCAAGGTCACCCGGTCGGCGGTCCTCAACGCCGTCTCCGTGGCGCGGATGGTGCTCACCACCGAGAGCGCGGTGGTCGACAAGCCCGCCGAGGAGGACGAGCACGACCACCATCACGGTCACGCGCACTGAGCCGACCACGACGACACGGGCCGTTCGCATCCGGGATGCGAACGGCCCGTGGTGTTCTCGGAGCGTTCAGTGGTTGGTCGCGGAATTCCCGCGGTGATTGGATCCGCACGGGTGCGGCGAGCGGTTGGCGGGCAGGTCTTCGGCAATCGCGGCGAGCAATCGATCACGCAGTGACGCGGGCGGGGCGGTCGCCGCCGCCGAGGCGAATTCGGCGAGCGCGTCCCTGGTCTGCTGCACTTCCTCGGTGAAAGCGGCGCGCAGGGCCGGATCCGAGCTGTCGAGTAGCTCCCGCACCGCGCGCTGGTCCTCGTCGCCGATCGATCCGAGCGCGACCGTGTGCGCGAGATCGATCTGGCTTTCGTTCATCTCACGTCACTCCCAAACTCTTCTTGAGTCGTGTCAATCCGTCGCGAATACGAGACTTGACAGTCGGTAACCCTACGCCCAGATAGGCGGCGACCTCGGCATAGGTGCGTCCGCCGAAATAGGCCAGCGAAATCGCCTCGCGCTGCGTTTCGGTCAGTGTCGCCAGCCCGGCCAGCACCGCCTGCTGTTCGAGCCGTCGCCCCACTTCTTCGGTGACCTCGTCGAATTCGTTACCCAGTCCGGTCGCCCCGTAGGCGATCTCGCGCTGGGCATGGGCCTGCTCCGCGCGCACGCGATCGACCGCCCGCCGGTGGGCGAGCGTCATGAGCCAGGTGACCGCCGAACCCTTCGCCGGGTCGAAATTGGCTGCGGTACGCCAGATCTGGAGGTAGACCTCCTGCGTGGTCTCCTCGGCGTAACCGGGGTCGTGTAGGACGCGAAGGACCAGGCCGAACACCCGAGCACTGGTACGGTCGTACAGCTCGGCGAAGGCGTGCTGGTCGCCTCGTCCGCACCGCGCTAGCAGTTCGGCGAGTTCGATGCTCTCGGCTGCGCGTGCCGTCACCGCGGAGTCCAGGCTCGCCCCGACTTGCTCCTGGAACGAGTCGCCCTCTGCGGCCGGCGGCCGCGTTGTCACAACGCTCCATTCTGTGTCATCGGCCACCAACCTAGCGTGCCGCTATGACCTCCTCTCGGCTGGGGTATCGGCAAACTGCCTGGCGCTCAGACGTTTTCGGACATATCCGAAACGTCCCCTCGGCATTTGTCCAGGACACGCCGAGACACGCGGAAGTCCGAAAACGCGGCGACAGGTGGGCGAGGTGTTCGCCTCGCAACATTGGCCGGGTGTTTGCTAGGCATTCGGCGCGCCCGGGTCCATGGATGGCCCGCGGCGGTGACGAATTTCCGAACGGCGACGATGCCGCGGGTCAGACGGTCATGCGGCGGCGGCTGCGCCGGGCGTGCATCTCGCGTTCGGTCTCCGACATTCCGCCCCAGATGCCGTACGGCTCACTGACCTTGAGGGCGTGGCTGCGGCACTGCATGAGCACCGGGCAGGTCCGGCAGATCTCCTTGGCGCGCAACTCGCGCTGGGCGCGGGCCCGGCCGCGCTCGCCGTCGGGATGGAAGAACACCGACGAGTCCACCCCGCGGCAGGAACCGCGCATCTGCCAGTCCCAGACGTCGGCATTCGGACCAGGGAGATGGGTGGGCATGGGCATGAGAACTCCTTGTGGTGCGAGCTCGTCGGCGTTGTCGAGCGATGCTTTGTCAGCAGCGGTCTGTCCGGGCACGGGCGCGGTCGGATGTGGATCCGCCGAGATCGGGCTCGGACCGTTGTCACCGGAGGTCCGGTGATCGCAGTTCGTGGTCGCCCTGATTTCGAGCGGCGCCAACCACGGCGATGACGTACGTTAGGACGCACGACGAAATGGAGTCAATAGTTTCTCCTTCGTCGATCGAAATAGCGGCAGACCCCAGATTTAACCTGCATGCTATTTACTTCCGGGCCCCGGCTGGTGATACTGATCTGTTGGCCGGTTTCTCCCCGTCGCGCCCGGGTTCGGTGATCTGTGGGGTAATCCCAGTTCACGACACATTTTTCCAGATAGAAGTGCCAACTGGGCCCCGGGCCGGTGTCGGCGTGGTATGCGTGGAAGTGCATCGATGCGGCCAATCGGGGCGAGCCGTAGATGGCCGCGCCGAGGCCTCCAGGTTAATTATCCGAAAAGCATACGAATTCTTAAGCCTCGTGCTGAGTGATAGCCCACGACAGATTTACGTGATGGAAACACCGCCGCGGCTTTCGGGGCGCTGGCCGGTTGCCGGATGTTCGTGCCGACCCCGCGGCGGGCTCGCTAGAGTGCGGGCCGTGAACGAGTCGCGGAAAGCGCCGGGCGGGCTGCTGTCCAGAGGAAACACGGTGTTCGCCGACGCGGCGTTCGGGGCCCGGCCGGGTCTCGGTGCTGCCGAGTTGCCGCCGATCGGCGACGCCGTCGACGCCTGGCTGTGCGCGGTCGTCCTGGGTGGTCAGGGCCGATACGCCGCCGCCCGCGCCCGGCTGCGCGCGGTCCGGATCGACACCCCCGACCCGGTGCTCGCCTCCCTCGCGACCAGCACCGAGGCGTCGCTGCTGCGTCAAATGGGTTGGCACGCACGGGCTTCCGCACTCGACGGCCGCGCGCTCGCGCTGGCGGTCGGCGACTCGGCCGGGCTCGGCGACGAGGCCGATCCCGATCGCGCCGAAGCGGTTTGCGACGCGTTGACCGGACTGGCCGCGGACGCGCTCGGCACGGCCCGTCCGGCCCTCGCGAACCGGCTGCTGGAACGTTGCCAGAAAATTCTGAGCGATTCGCCGGACCGCTGGCGTTCGCGGGTGCGCTGGCATTGGGTGGCGGCCGAAACCGCGCTCGCCGCACCCGGACTCGCGCCCGTGCCCGCGCGCGTGCGGGCGGAGCGGGCGGTCGAACTCGCCGACGCCGGGCCCTCGGTCCGGCACCGCGTCAAGTCCCGCCTACTGCTCGCCGCGGCGGCCGCGGCCGCGGGGGAACTCGACCGCGCCCGCGCGCTCGCCGCGGAGGTGGCCGACCGCACCCGCGAGCACGGGCTGCTCCCGTTGGCATGGGCGTGCGCGATGTTGCGCTCGGGGCTGTCGCCAGACAGTTCGGCCGCGGCGGAATCGGCGCAGCTGGCGGCGGCTCTGGCCCGGTACGGCGGCGTGTTGCGCACGGGCACGGAGGATCTCGCCGAGTTGTGATCGCAGGTGTTGCCGAACTCGAGCATCGAAGCCGCTATTGTTGGACCCGTTCCGCCGGACCGGGCGGAAGCACCGGTCATCACCGACCGTGCCACTTGTAACGCCGGGAATCTCTCTGACGATGACGCACACGGGCGAGGAGTTGGACGCCGCCGTCGCTGACGCAGCGCAAGGCGATCGTTCGGCTTTAGCCCAGGTACTGGAGATCATCCGCCCGCTGGTGGTTCGCTACTGCCGCGCGCGGATCGGTTCCGCGGAGCGTGGGCAGCTCTCCGCGGACGACGTTGCGCAGGAGGTCTGTTTGGCTGTGATGACCGCCCTGCCTCGTTATCAGGACCAGGGGCGGCCGTTCATGGCATTCGTGTACGGGATCGCTTCGCACAAGGTCGCCGACGCTCATCGCAACGCCGCCCGTAACAAGGCGGACGCGATGGCCGAAGTACCAGATGTCATATCCACCGACCAAGGGCCGGAACAGCGCGCTCTCGAATCCGAAACGAGCCGGCAGATGAACTCACTGCTGGCGACACTTCCGGAGAAGCATCGAGAGATCCTGATCCTGCGTTTGGTCATGGGTCTGTCAGCAGAAGAAACAGCACTTGCCGTGGGCAGTACGGCCGGTGCTATACGAGTGGCCCAGCATCGGGCGCTCGCGAAACTCAAGTCACAAGTGGCGAGGGCAGGTGAAATGTATGGCTAGGGATGGCGAGCGCGGTCGGGGCGACTGGAAGGCGCGGCGTGGATCGCAGAACAGCGATCCCTATGCCGAGGCATCCGGTGACACCGGACCGGTCGACATCGCCGCGGTCCGCCGCGACGATGCGCTCATCGACGCCATCGCCGGCGATGGACCCGTGGCGACCGACAGTGCCGAGGAGTTCCAGCTCGCGAGCCTGCTCGCGAACTGGCGGGCCGAGCTCGTCGAGGCCCCGATGCCGGCCGGACCGAGTCTGGACACCATTGTCGCGGCGGTCAATCAGGAGATCGGTGCGCGGCAGGCGAGGGTTAACGGCAATCGCCGCGGACATCTCCGGCTGGTGCGTCCGATCATGGGCGCGGCGGCGGCGCTGGCCCTGATCGTCGGTGGTATGACGGCGTTCTCCTACAACGCGCAGCCGGGCGATCCGCTGTGGCGGGTCAAGGAGGTCGTGTTCAGCGAACAGGCGCAGACCACGATATCGCAGCGGGCCGACGATTCGCTGGGCGAGGCGAAAGCCGCGCTGGCGGCGGGTGATCCGGCCAAGGCCAAGGAGGCCCTGGAGAGCGCCCAGTCGAACGCGACCCAGGTCAGCGATCCGGCACGCAAGTCCCAGCTGGAGAAGCAGCTCGCCGATCTGATCGCGCAGCTGCCGCCGGATCTGCAGAAGGCGATTCCGGTCGTGCCGCGCGGCACGAGCGAGTCGACGGCGCCGAACACGCCGCCGAGCAAGGACCAGACCGTGGGCGGCACGCCCGGGCGCACCGTCGATCCGCGCAGCGCGACCGCGCCCGGCGAATCGGGCGGCGGCACCGGCACCGAGCCGAACACTCCTGTGCCCCCGGCGCATTCGCAGCCGCCGACCGTGCCGCCGACGGCGGCCGAACCGCCGCCGACCGGATCCGGCAACGAGCCGCCGCAGACCCAGGAACCCACGGTGCCGACCACCATCGCCAATCCGGGCGGAACCGCCCCCGGCGGGTCGGTGCCGGGGGGCTCCGGGACCGGCGGCGGCACCGGCGCCTCCGGGCCGACCGGTCCGGCGACCCAGCCGAATCAGCCGCCGGTGTATCCGACCGGTTCGGTGCCCACGTTCAGCGTTCCGGGCGGGGTCCTGCCGGGCGGCGTGCGCTAGGGGTAGGCGCTCCGGCCGCGCGGGCGGGAGCACGAACTTCACATCATCGAACCGATCGCAGCCAGCGATCGGTTTTTTCGTTGCGCCTCAGGCGTCGAAGCCGTCGAACCCGTCGCCGTGCAGCGCCTCGTTCATCGAGGCGTCGGCGTAGCCGCGGCAGTAGTCCCACGTGACGTACGCTTCGGGCTGCGGATCGTAGGCGGGCTCGTGCGGGCGCACCGTGCCGTCGACCAGCAGTTGAAGCAGGTTGGCGCGCAACATGTCCCAGTCGTGGTAGTGATCCTGCCGGCAGTCCTCGCAGCTGACCACGAGCCCGCGGATGCCGCGGTGCGCCAGCAGCGCCTCGTAGACCGCGAGGTCGGCGAGATCCTCTTCGACCGCTAGCCGCTCGTGAGGATCCAGCGGTTCCCCCGGCTCGATGGCATCGAGCGCGGCCGACGGGTCGGAGGGATCTCCGGCGAACGGATCCGGCGGCAGGCCAGGTGGTAGATGGTCACGCACAATCCCACGGTACGCAGAACCACCCCCTCCGCGCCAGCGCTGTCGGCATTTTGCCGCGCCTGTCGCAGCAATTCGCCCGGGTACCGCCGCACATCGGCCGTTCGGCGTGTCGGCAACACCTGGCAACCGGGTGTGTCGCGGGGCGCGCGGCGGGTTCCGCGGGGCGGAGGCGGCGCGCTCGGAATTATCCGGGGCCGATACCATGTTCACAACAAGGTGCCGGGTAGCTGTCTTCGGCTCCGCCAATCCGTCAGATGTTCGCGATCCGGGTCCGCACCCCGGGTCGTTGCTTTCGAGGTCCAGGAGGGGTCGATCCGATGACTAGTCCCGTGATGGGCGAAGCCGTACGCCCTCTTACGGGTGGTGACGATCCGAACAAGATCGCCATGCTCGGCCTGACGTTCGACGATGTCCTGCTGTTGCCCGCCGCGTCCGATCTCATTCCCAGCACGGTCGACACCTCCAGCCTGCTGACCCGCGAGATCACCCTGCGCACGCCGCTGGTGAGTTCCGCGATGGACACCGTCACCGAGGCCCGCATGGCCATCGCCATGGCCCGCGCGGGTGGAATGGGCGTGCTGCACCGCAATCTGTCGGTGGCCGACCAGGCTTCGGCCGTCGAGACCGTGAAGCGGTCCGAGGCGGGCATGGTCACCAACCCGGTGACCTGCCGCCCGTCCGACACCCTCGCCGAGGTCGACGCCATGTGCGCGCGCTACCGCATCTCGGGGCTGCCGGTGGTCGACGAGACGGGCGAGCTGGTCGGCATCATCACCAACCGGGACATGCGCTTCGAGGTGGATCAGAACCGCCGCGTCGCCGACGTCATGACCAAGGCCCCGCTGATCACCGCCCAGGAGGGCGTGACCGCCGAGGCCGCGCTGGGCCTGCTACGCCGCCACAAGGTGGAGAAGCTGCCCATCGTCGACGGCAACGGCCGGCTGCGCGGCCTCATCACCGTCAAGGACTTCGTCAAGACCGATCAGTACCCCAACGCCACCAAGGACCGCGACGGCCGCCTGCTGGTCGGCGCCGCGGTCGGCGTGGGCGAGGACTCCTGGTCGCGCGCGATGTCGCTGCGCGACGCCGGGGTGGACGTGCTGATCGTCGACACCGCGCACGGCCATCAGGTCCAGGTGCTGCAGATGGTCTCCAAGCTCAAGGCCGAGGTGGGCGACACCATCCAGGTCGTCGGCGGCAATGTCGCCACCCGCGCGGGCGCGTCCGCACTGGTCGACGCCGGTGTCGACGCGGTCAAGGTGGGCGTGGGCCCCGGCTCGATCTGCACCACCCGCGTGGTCGCCGGGGTGGGCGCGCCGCAGATCACCGCGATCCTCGAGGCCGTCGCCGTGTGCAAGCCCGCGGGCATCCCGGTCATCGCCGACGGCGGCGTGCAGTACTCCGGCGACATCGCCAAGGCCATCGCCGCGGGTGCGTCGACCGTCATGCTGGGCTCGCTGCTCGCCGGGACCGCCGAATCCCCGGGCGATCTGATCTTGGTGAACGGCAAGCAGTTCAAGAGCTACCGCGGCATGGGCTCGCTGGGCGCCATGCAGGGTCGCGGCCAGGCCAAGTCCTATTCCAAGGACCGCTACTTCCAGGACGACGTGCTGGCCGAGGACAAGCTCGTGCCCGAGGGCATCGAGGGCCGGGTGCCGTTCCGCGGCCCGGTCAACCAGGTGATCCACCAGCTGGTCGGCGGCCTGCGCGCGGCCATGGGCTACACCGGTTCGCAGAACATCCCGCACCTGCAGCAGGCGCAGTTCGTGCAGATCACGGCGGCGGGACTCAAGGAGAGCCACCCGCACGACATCACGATGACCGTCGAGGCGCCGAACTACACTGGCCGCGGCTGAAAAACTTCCGGACGGTTTGTCGGACCGGTCCCACTCGGCGGGGACCGGTCTCTCGCCGTGCCCGCCGCGAGCGGTCGCAAGCGCGACCGACGAGATGTAAGGAGAACAACCAGTGCGCGACATGGTCGAGATCGGCATGGGCCGGACCGCCCGGCGTACCTACGAGCTGGACGACGTCGACATCGTTCCCTCGCGGCGGACCCGCTCGTCCAAGCAGGTCTCGCTGGCCTGGCAGCTGGACGCGTACCGCTTCGACATCCCGCTGGTGACCCATCCGACCGACGCGCTGGTGTCCCCGGAACTGGCCGTGGAGCTGGGCCGTCTCGGCGGTCTCGGCGTCATCAACGGTGAGGGCCTGTGGGCCCGGCACGCCGATGTGGCCGCGCGCATCGATCAGCTCGTCGAGGTCGCCGAGAAGGAGGGCACCGAGGCCGCCGTCGCGCTGTTGCAGGAGTTGCACGCCGCGCCCATGCAGCCGGATCTGCTGGCCGCTGCGGTGGCCCAGGTGCGGTCGGCGGGCGTGACGGTGTCGGTGCGCGTCAGCCCGCAGAACGCCCGCACGCTGACCCCCGCGCTGGTGCAGGCCGGTATCGATCTGCTGGTGGTGCACGGCACGATCATCTCCGCCGAGCACGTCAGCGGCGCCGACGAGACCGGTGGCGAGCCGCTGAACCTCAAGACCTTCATCGCCGAACTCGACGTCCCCGTGGTGGCGGGCGGGGTCAGCGATCATCGCACCGCGCTGCACCTGATGCGCACCGGCGCGGCCGGGGTGATCGTCGGCTACGGCTCGACCCCGGGCGCGACCACCACCGGCGAGGTGCTCGGCATCGGCGTGCCGATGGCCACCGCGATCGCCGACGCCGCCGCGGCCCGGCGCGACTATCTCGACGAGACCGGCGGCCGCTACGTGCACGTCATCGCCGACGGCGACATCGTCTCCTCCGGTCAGCTGGCCAAGGCCATCGCCTGCGGCGCGGACGCGGCCATGCTGGGCGTGCCGCTCGCGCTGGCCCAGGAGGCGCCCGGCCGCGGCTGGTACTGGCCGTCGGCGGCCGCGCATCCGTCGGTGCCGCGCGGCGCGCTGCTGAAGTTCGCCGAGCAGGAGGAGCGGCCCGGCCTGCGGCAGTTGCTCTACGGTCCGTCCAACGATCCGTGGGGTTCGATGAATCTCGTTGGCGGCCTGCGTCGTTCGATGGCCAAGGCCGGATACTGCGAACTCAAGGAGTTCCAGCGGGTCGGCCTGAGCGTGCGGGCCTGACCCGAATCACGATGCGCGCGAACCGGCTTCGTCGCGCAGGAAGCCGCGGATGGCGGCGTTGATCCGATCCGGATGGGTCAGGTTCACCGCGTGCCGCGCGCCCTCGATCTCGAGATAGCGCGAATTCGGCAGCGCCCGCGCGGTTTCGCGCGCGTGCCCGCGCGAGACGCCCGCCGCCGTCGGGTGAATCACCAAGGTGGGGCAGGTGATCTCGGACAGCCGCTCCAGCACCGAATCGCGGGCGAGCAGACAGCCCGCGGCCACCTCGAGGTCGGCCGGATCGCGGGCGAGCCAGCGCTCGGTCCACACCGCGCGAAGCCGCGGATCGTCGCCGATCAGCCAGTGCGCCAGCCGGTCCGCCAGCACCCGGCGGGCGGCGGGCTTGTGCCACAGATCCAGGAAGCGCCGGGAATTCGCGAGTTCGTGACGGCCCGGCGCGTGCGCCTCGGTGGCGATCAGGATCAGCGCCGCGACCCGCTCGGGGGCGAGCAGCGCGGCCCGCAACGCGCTGAATCCGCCCTGGGAGATGCCGCCGAGCACCGCGCGTTCGACGCCGAGCTGATCGAGCACGGTCAACGCGTCGCGGGCCGCGGTCCAATAGGTGAACGGCAAACCCTCGTCGCGGGTGCGGCCGTGCCCGCGGGCGTCCCAGGCGACGACGCGGAACTCCGGCGACAGCGCGGCGGCCTGCGCCGCGAACATCGTTCGGTCCATGAAGAATTCGTGCCCGAACAAGACAACCGGGCCGTTGCCGCCACTGTCCTCGAAATGTATTTCGGCGTCGATCGCACGGGCGAATGGCACGAGCACGAGGATAGCTGGCCCGGCACGGGCGCACGTCCGGTTGCCGGGGGCCTGCAAGATCGTTACCGAGCGGGCGGCTGCCACCGGTTCGCCGCGCAGCGGCATTGCGGCCCACCGGGATTCGCGGTCGGCCACCGCGGCGCCCGCGCGCGCTAACACGCGGGGGCGGAGCGGATCGGCGGCGCTCTGACGTGCTCATTAGACTGACCCGGTGGCAGAAACCCAGCGACCAGTTCTCGTCGTCGACTTCGGGGCGCAGTACGCGCAGTTGATCGCGCGGCGGGTGCGCGAATCCAGCGTGTACTCCGAGGTGGTTCCGCACACCGCGACCGTCGAGGAGATTGCCGAGCGCCAACCGCTCGCGGTGATCCTGTCCGGCGGCCCGGCCAGCGTCTACGCCGACGGCGCGCCGAAACTGGACGCGCGGCTGTTCGATCTGGACGTCCCCGTCTTCGGCATCTGCTACGGCTTCCAGGCGATGGCCCAGGCCCTCGGCGGCACGGTCGCCCACACCGGCACCCGCGAATACGGCCGCACCGAACTCAATATCGACGGCGGCCTGCTGCACGGCGGCCTGCCGACCATCCAGCCGGTGTGGATGAGCCACGGCGACGCGGTCACCGACGCCCCCACCGGTTTCGAGGTCACCGGCACCACGCCCGGCGCGCCGGTCGCGGCCTTCGAGGACCGGGCCCGGCGACTGGCCGGGGTGCAGTACCACCCGGAGGTCCTGCATTCCCCGCACGGCCAGCAGGTGCTGAGCCGGTTCCTGCACGAGATGGCCGGGATCAAGGGCACCTGGACGCCCGCCAATATCGCCGACGCGCTGGTCGAGCAGGTTCGCGAACAGGTCGGCGACGGGCACGCCATCTGCGGTCTGTCCGGCGGGGTGGATTCCGCGGTGGCCGCCGCGCTGGTGCAGCGGGCCATCGGCGACAAGCTGACCTGTGTGTTCGTCGATCACGGCCTGCTGCGCGCGGGCGAGCGCGAGCAGGTGCAGCGCGATTTCGTCGCCGCGACGGGAGCCAAGCTGGTCACCGTGGACGCGGTGGACAAATTCCTCGGCGAGCTGAAGGGCGTCACCGATCCCGAGGAGAAGCGCAAGATCATCGGGCGCGAGTTCATCCGCTCGTTCGAGGACGCGGTCACCGGGATCGTCGGCGATCAGGGGGAGACCTCGGTCGAATACCTGGTGCAGGGCACGCTGTATCCCGATGTGGTCGAATCCGGCGGCGGTTCGGGCACCGCGAACATCAAGAGCCACCACAATGTCGGCGGCCTGCCCGAGGACCTCGAGTTCGAACTGGTCGAGCCGCTGCGGCTGCTGTTCAAGGACGAGGTCCGCGCGGTCGGCCGGGAGCTGGGCCTGCCCGAGGAGATCGTGGCCCGCCAGCCCTTCCCGGGGCCGGGTCTGGCCATCCGCATCGTCGGCGAGGTCACCCACGACCGGCTCGAGACGCTGCGCCAGGCCGACGCCATCGCCCGCGAGGAACTCACCGCGGCCGGGCTGGACCGGCAGATCTGGCAGTGCCCGGTGGTGCTGCTGGCCGAGGTGCGCAGCGTCGGCGTGCAGGGCGACGGCCGCACCTACGGGCATCCGATCGTGCTGCGCCCGGTCTCCAGCGAGGACGCCATGACCGCGGACTGGACCCGGCTGCCCTACGACGTGCTCGAACGCATCTCGACCCGGATCACCAACGAGGTCGCCGAGATCAATCGCGTGGTGCTGGACGTGACCTCCAAGCCGCCGGGCACCATCGAGTGGGAGTGAGTGCGGCCCAGCAGATTTCACCGGCCCGCCACGGACGCGACGCGTGCCGTGCCGCGCCGATTCAGCTCGGTTCGCGACGGTTGACGATCGAATGCCCGTGGTCACGGCCGGTCCCGCGACCGGCTCCCGTCTGCGAAGGATGCCGATGAAGGTTCTGGAGAGTACGCCGAAGTCGTTGTGGGCCAGGTCTTTCGCGGCCGTGGTGCTGGCCGCGTTCGCGGCGCTGGCAATGCTGGTCGCCCCGTCCGCCGGGCCGGGCGCGGTCGCCTCGAGCGTCGCCGAGGTGCGCCTGGTCGCCGACGCCGTCCCCGCGCGCGCCTGGGACACGCTGCGCCTGATCGATGCGGGCCAGTGGCCGCCGTCGGACGCCCCCGGCACGCACGGCGGGGAGACCTGGAAGAACCGCGAGGGCCGCCTGCCCGCCACGGACTCCGGCGGCGCGGTGATCCGCTATCAGGAATGGGACGTCAACCGGAAACAGCCGGGGCATAACCGCGATGCCGAACGGATCATCACCGGGAGCGACGGTTCGGCCTGGTACACCGGCGACCACTACGAAACCTTCACGCGCATGCGGTGATTCCTCGATATGCGAAAAGGGCTCGGATCTCATCGGATCCGAGCCCTTTCGCCTTGTTCCGGCCTACCCCTTCTTCCGCGGCGAGATCACCAGGATCACGCCCACCAGAATCGCCACCCCCACCACGATCCAGCCGATGGGCACCGCGCTGTTCGCGGGCCAGGCCGACGGGCCGATGAAGGCCCATACGCTCACCAGGAGCGCCAGCACCCCGGCCAACAGCAGCGAAATCGACGGCCCCCGACGGGTTTCGGACTTGTCACTCATGAATCACCTCCGCGGATCCGGCGTGGACGACGACATTGAGGGTGAGGGTGGGCCCGGTCTGCGGCCCGGTGTAGGCCGGGGGACATCGGACGTCACCCATCTTGGCGACGCAGATCGTGTGCAGCCGCATATTCGACGGCACCAGCACCCGCGCGTCGCCCATCTGCACCGGCACGTTCACCGTCCGGTCCTCGGTCAGATTCAGCGAGCGCAGATCCAGCGTTCCCGAACCCAGCTTCACGCTGTAGGCGGGCAGCAGCTGATCCATTGCGGCGGGCCGCCATTCGTGATCGCCCATCGCACCCCGGTCGAATTCGACGGGCCCCACCATCGAGGCCAGGATCACGAATCCGGCCAGCGGCGCCAGCACCACCATCAGCCCCCACCCCCGCCGCAGGAACGCCCCGAGCAGCAGGCCCAGCCCGACCACCGCGAGCGCCACCGCCCCGATCCGCGCGGGCGTCATCCACTCCACCCCCGATGCGGCCACCGCACCCGCCGCCGCGGCGGCCAGAAGGGCCAGCCCGATCACCAGGGGCGTGAGCCGCGAGCGGGGACGGCGCGGCGTCGGCGGCGCGACGACCGGACGTTCGGGACCGGGCTCGGGCAACTCCCACGCCAACGGCGCGACACCGAGCGGATCCCAGCCGGGCGGGGTGGGGCCGAACCGCGTCGGATCCACCGTCCGCGCGTGTGGCGTCCCGGACGAAACCCGATGTGCCGCTTCGGATTCGTCAGCGGGTGCTTTTCCCGGCATCACCATCGTCTCGGCGTCGTGGCGCAGCTTCGCGGTCTCGGCGTCGTCACCGCCGTCGCGCGGGATCACCGTGGTGGGGGTATCGGCCTCGTCGCGCGGGATCGCCGTCGTCGAGTCGTCGGCCGTGTCGCCCGGCACCGTGTCGGTCGGGTGGTCGACTCCGTCGTGCGGGATCGCGGTCGTCGGCGTACTCGACCCGTGGGTCTCGTCCCGTGGGATCACCTCGGTCGGGGCGGTACGCGAAACCGGTTGTGCCGCAGTATTTCCGGGGGTATCGGGTTCATAGTGGTCGGGCAGTCGGGTGTAGGGCCCGTACTGGTTCGCCGACCACGGCGACCCACCCGGGAAGGCCGTTCCCGGATACCCCGTGGCGGCGATATCGCCCTCGGGCACTCCGGTGTAGCCGATCGGCGGTTCCGGCTGCCGCAGAAACAGCAGCCACCACCCGGCCAGCATGAGCGCCAGGCTGATCAGCCCCGACCCGCCGAGGCCGAGCCCGACCGGTCCCATGGTGCTGACCGCGATCGCCAGCGCCACGATCAAGACGATCGTCTTGGTCGGCGACTGCGCGCTGTACCCCTTGTTGAGCAGCCCCTCGGCGGGGGAGACCTGGTCCTCGGCCGCGGGCAGCAGCAGCCACGCCACCAGGTACAGCACGATGCCCGCGCCGCCGAACAGCGTCGACACCACGAACGCCACCCGGATGAGCACGGGATCCACGCCGTAGCGCTGACCGAACCCGGCCGCGACGCCCGCGATCGGGCCCTGCCGCGGGCGCCGGACGGGCCGCGTGCGCCACAGCTGGTGCAGCTGATCGTTGAATCCGGTTCGGCCGGGGCCCCCGGCCCACCCGCTCGCTCTCGTCATGTTCTCCATGGTGGCCGTGACCAGGCCCGACCGCATCGGGGTTCACCCTGAATGGATTCCTGAATCCGGCCCTCAGCCGATCTGGATCGAATCGCCGAGGATCATTCCGGTGCCGCTGGTCTCGGGCGTGTCCGCGGTGATGCTGGTGTAGGGCCGCAGGGTGAGGGGGCCGACGCAGTTGTCCACCTCGATGCGGAAGTCGCGGCTGTAGAGGGTGCCGGTGGTGTCGTCGCGCAGATCCTTGTCGGCGACCTTGACGTCGGTGATCTTGCCCGGCTTCAGCGAGGCGTCGATCTCCGCCGAGCCGGAGAGGGTGCCGTCGACGACGTCCCAGTAGAGGCCCGGGGAGACCGAACTCGGCGAGACGTACAGATTCCCCGACAGCTCCGAATAGCCCGACAGCCCCACCTTCAACGCCAGCGTGGCGTCCACCTCCGCGGCGCAGGCCACGAAGTATCCGGCGTGCAGCTTGCCGGTCGCGGGCGCCGACGCGCGGCCGTAGAAAGTGCCGTCCGCCAACACCTCTCGATTGGTCGGCATCCCGTTCACCGCGGGAATGGCGTGCGCGGTCTGATCGGCGTTGCCGACGGTGTAGTCCAGTCCGGGGACCGAATACGTCTTCTCCGCGGCGGCGGCCGGTGCCGCCGCGACGCCGATCGTCAGCGCCGCGATCATCGCGCTCTTGCCGTACATCTCGCTCCTGATATCCCGCATCGTGCGCACCCTGCGGTGCGGGGACCACCCTCGAACGCGGTCCCGCAAGATCGTTACCGAGGAAGCTGGCGGATTCCTGTGAGTGAGCCGGGAGTGCCCTGCCAGCCCACCCCGAGCCGGGAGATCGGGGTGTTTCCGGATGGTCGGCGCCCGGCGGGCCGTGCCAGTATCGGAGGCATGTACCCGTCCATGCCCGCGTTCGACGCGCGCGGAATCACCGCCCCCGCGCCGACGGTCCCGCGGTTGCTGCGCCGGTCCGGCGGCCGGGTCGTCGGGGGCGTCGCGGGCGGGATCGCCGATCATCTCGGCGTCGACGTGTTCAAGGTGCGGATGGGCTTCGTGCTGCTGTCCGCGCTCATGGGCGCCGGGATCGTCGCCTACGGCATGTTGTGGATCTTCACCCCCGCCGGTGGCGACGCGCCGCCGCCGTCCGCCTCCGAGCGGCGGCAGGCGGTCGGCATGGTGTTGCTCGGGCTGGCGTTGTCGGTGTCGCTGACCTGGCTGTTCAGCGGGACCGCCGCGCGGGTGCTCGGCCCGATCATCGTGGTCGCGATCGGCGCGGCCCTGGTGTGGCGCGAATTCGACGACGAGGGACCACGTTCCATCATCGGGCTGCCGGTGCGGCCGACCGTGCTCACCTGGACGCGCATCCTGGGCGGGGTGACGTTGATCGTGGTCGGGCTCGGCGTGGTCGTGCTCGCCCGGATCAATCTGAGTTCGCTGGGTTCGGCGCTGATCGCGGTGGCGGTCACGCTGATCGGCGTCGGCCTGCTGACCGTGCCGCTCTGGCTGCGCATGATGCGCGCGTTGAATTCCGAACGCGCGGCCCGCATCCGCAACGAGGAACGCGAGGAGATCGCCTCGCACCTGCACGATTCGGTGTTGCAGACGCTCGCCCTCATCCAACGGCAGGCCGACGACGCGCAGGAGGTCACCCGCCTGGCCCGCAGTCAGGAACGCGAATTGCGCAAATGGCTGTTCGAGGACACCGTCCCCGCCCAGTCCAGCCTGGCCGCCGCCCTGCGCACGATCGCCGGCGAGGTCGAGGACCAGCACGGCGTCCAGGTCACCCCCGTCACGGTCGGCGACGTCTCGATGGACCCCGCCGACACCGGCATCGGCCTCCCCAAGGAACACTTCACCGCCCTCCTCGGCGCCACCCGCGAGGCCCTGGTCAACGCCGCCAAACACGCCGGCGTCCCCACCATCGACCTGTTCGCCGAGGTCGAACCCCACCAGGTCAGCATCTTCGTCCGCGACCGCGGCAAGGGCTTCGACCCCACCCGCATCCCCCCCGACCGCCGCGGCCTCGCCAAATCCATCCGCACCCGCATAGAACGCCGAGGCGGCACCACCGAAATCCACTCCACCCCCGGCCGAGGCACCGAAGTCCGAATCACCCTCCCCCGCAAAGACTCCGACCCCCCCACCTGACCCCAGGTACACCAGTACAGCCGCACCCTTTATTCGAATCCGCACCCGTTGTAAGGCCATGCAGGGGGTGCGGATTCGAATAATGGGTGCGGCTGGGGTGGGGGAAGCTGTGGGGGCGTGCCTCGGTGTGGTAACGATGTCGGTGGTCCAGGTGAGGAGTGCGGTGAGTATTCGGGTTTTTCTGGTCGATGATCATGCGGTTTTCCGGTCGGGGGTGCGGGCCGAGTTGAGCCGGGAGGCCGATATGGAGGTCGTGGGTGAGGCGGGGGGTGTGGCGGAGGCCGTGGCCGGGATCAAGGCGACACGGCCGGATGTGGTGTTGCTCGATGTGCACATGCCCGACGGGGGCGGGGTGGCCGTGTTGCAGGGGATCGAGAGTCCGGGCCCGGTGTGCTTGGCGCTCAGCGTGTCCGACGCGGCCGAGGATGTGATCGCGGTGATCCGGGCGGGCGCGCGGGGTTATGTCACCAAGACCATCTCGGGACCCGAACTGGCCGAGGGCATTCGGCGCGTCGCGGGCGGGGACGCGGTGTTCAGCCCGCGGCTGGCGGGTTTCGTGCTCGACTCGTTCACCGGCCGCTCACCCGCGCCGGAGCCGCCGCTGGATCCCGAACTGGACTCGCTCACCCCGCGCGAACTCGAGGTGCTGCGCCTGCTCGCCCGCGGCTACACCTACCGCGAGATCGCCGAAACCCTGTTCATCTCGGTCAAAACCGTGGAGACCCACGCGTCCAACGTGTTACGCAAGACCCAGCAGTCCAATCGCAACGCCCTCACCCGCTGGGCCCATCGTCGCCGGATCGACTGAGGGTCGGTGTTGCGGCACAACGGATTACATCGCCGCGACGAGAATCACGATCAGAATCAGCAACCCGATCAACAACCCCACCGCGATGGCCAGCGGCGCGGCATTGGGTCCGAGACCGCCCAGTTTGGGCGCACCGCTCGATTGCCGTTGCGGCGCGGGCGCACTCGGGGACATCGCGCGCGGTGGCCGCGGCAGCGGTGAGGAGTGCGGGCTGCGGAGGCCGCTGGCGGAGTTGCGCGCCGCCCAGGCCGGGATCGTGCCGTCCTCGGTGCGCACCGGAGCGTTGAGGATGTAGGGCCCGGTGCCGGGACCGAAGACGGCGGTGAGGATCTCGTCGCGCGCCTGGGCCATGCTCGGACGCCGCTGCGGGGCGGGCTCCATCATGTGCAGCAGCACCTCGGTGAGCGGTCCGCTGCGGCTGGGCGGGATGATCTGCGCCATCGCGGCCCGCTCGACGGTCACATTGTTGTCCTCGTGGAAACCGTACGGCGGCTGACCCTCGACCGCGGTGTAAAGCGTTGCGCCGAGCGAGAATACGTCGCTCGCCGCGGTCGGCCGCATCCCGCGCGCCACCTCCGGCGGCAGATACGCGGGCGTGCCGGTGATGACGTCCTCCGGCTCGTCGCCGGTGTCCCCGGCCCCGCTCGAGATGCCGAAGTCGCTCAGCTTCACCTTGCCCACCTCGGCGCCGCGATCGGCGACCAGGATGTTGCCCGGCTTGATGTCCCGATGCACGATCCCTGCGGCGTGCGCGGCCGCGAGCGCGTCGGCGACCTGCGCGCCGATCTGGGCGACCTCGATCGGCGGCAGCGCCTCGACCAGCGCCATCGCCTTGGCGACGCTGCGCGAGGGCAGATACTCCATCACCAGCCACGGCTCACCCGCCTCGAGCACCACGTCGTAGACCGCGATGGCGTGCTCGTGCGACAGCTTCGCCGCGACCCGGCCCTCGTGGATGATCCGGTTGCGGACCTCGGTGGCCTCCTGCTCGGTGAGTCCGGCTGTGGTCAACACCTGCTTGATGGCGACGTCCCGGTTGAGCAGCCGATCGTGGGCGAGCCACACCGCGCCCATGCCGCCTCCGCCGAGCTTCGACTGCAGGCGGTAGCGGCCGGCGACCAGATATTCGGGGCCGACGATGGGACGGGAGCGTTCGGTCACGGCGCGAGGATAGCCGAAAACCATCCTGACTGGCCTGCTTCGGAACTCGAGCGCGACGGGCGCGGTCCTTGACGGGATCGGGGGGTGGGGTTCTACTGAGAGCAAGTCGAACGTATATTCGAGTCACATCGATAGCTGGATCTGTGCTGAACGGGCTTCGAATCCGGCGTCGATGGGAGTCCATCGGCAGAGGATTGGGTGGTCGAAGATGGGTTCGTCCGAGGCGGTGACCGCGGAGCGGCTGGCCGAGCTGCGCCGGCGCATGGCCGCGATCCCGGCCCGCGGTGCGGTGACGGCCGGGCGGGTACCGGCTGCCGACGAGTTGCGCAGGGAGCCGTTGCCCGTCCCGTCCGCGCTGCTCGAGCTGCTGCCCGAGGGCGGCCTGGCCAGGGGATCGGTGGTGTCGTACTCGGGAGCGACGTCCCTGCTGGCCGGTCTGCTCGCCGCGGTCACCGCCGCCGGGGGCCATGCCGCGGCCGTCGGCCTGCCCCGCCTGGGTCTGCTCGCCGTGGCCGAGATGGGCGCGCAGCTGGGCAGACTGGCCCTGATCCCCGACCCCGGCGCCGATCCGGTCGAGATCGCCGCGGTGTTGCTGGACGGCCTCGACCTGGTGGTGCTCGGCCTGAACGGAATCTCGGTGCCGCCCAGCCGCACTCGCGTCCTGGCCGCCCGCGCCCGCAGCAAGGGCGCCACCCTCGTCGTCACCGGCGGCGCCTGGACGGGCGCGACCCTGCGCATGCACAGCAAGCTCGCCGGATACGAGGGCCTGGGCCGCGGCCGCGGCCGCCTCCGCACCATCCACCTCGACGTCTCCGTCCACACCCGCTCCACCTCCCCCCGCACCGGCCGCCTCACCCTCCACCCCCGCGACGACCGCGTGGAATGGCTTGCGCCCCAACAGAATACGACTCCACCGCTGGAAGTGGTCGGCGATGTGGCGTCATGAGCCTCTCGCGGGCGGCGTGCACGAGGAGATTCGGCAGCCCCCTCGCGGGAGCGCGGACAAGGGAGTCGGCTTACCGCCCGAGTCCGCTCGGGGGGTGCGTATGAGAGGTTCGGCTGCCGTCCGAGCCTTCTCGCGGGATGCGTATGAGAGAGTTCGGCCGCTCAGCCCTCTCCGGAGCGCGCATGAAGAGGCTTGGTCGCCGACTGTCCCAGCGCTCCAGCGGATTTCGATGAGGTGAGCATGCCGACGCGGAAGCGGTCGGGGGCGCGGGTGTTGGCGGTGTGGTGTCCGGATTGGCCTGCGGTCGCGGCCGCCGCGGTGGCCGATGTGCCGCCCACGCGGCCGGTGGTGGTGTTGCACGCCAATCGGGTGGTGGCGTGTTCGGCGGTGGCGCGCGGGGCGGGGGTGCGGCGGGGGCTCAAGCGGCGGGAGGCGCAGGCGCGTTGCCCGGATATGCATGTGGCGCAGTCGGATCCGGATCGGGACGCGCGGCTGTTCGAACCTGTTGTGGCGGCCGTGGACGCGACCGTGCCCGGCGTGGAGGTGCTGCGGCCGGGGCTGCTGGTGCTGTCCGCGCGCGGCGCGGCGCGGTTCTTCGGCTCCGAGGAGGCGGCGGCCGAGCGGCTGGTCGACGCCGTCGCGGCGACGGGGGTGGAATGTCAGATCGGCATCGCCGACGAGTTGTCCACCGCGGTGATCGCCGCCCGTCGCGCCACCCTCGTCGCACCCGGCGCGGGGGCGCGGTTCCTCGCGCCGCTGCCGGTCGCCGAACTCGCCCTCGAACCGAGCCTGGCCGCCCCGGAACGCGAGGAACTGGTGGACCTGTTGCACCGCTTGGGTTTGCGCCGCATCCGCGACTTCGCCGCGCTCACCCCGGTCGAGGTCGCCTCCCGCTTCGGCGCCGACGCCATCCGCGCGCACCGCTGCGCCCGCGCCGAATCCGAACGCCCGCCCTCGGCTCGCCCGCCCGAACCGGATCTGATCGTCGAATATCCCTGTGACCCGCCGATCGAACGCGTCGACGCCGCCGCCTTCGCGGGCCGCCTGCTGGCCACCCGCCTGCACGACCGCCTGTCCGCCGCGGGCGTGGCCTGCACCCGCCTGTCGGTGGTCGCGGAAACGGCCGCGGGCGAACGCCTTTCCCGCATCTGGCGCTGCGCCGAACCGCTCACCCCGGAGGGCACCGCCGACCGCATCCGCTGGCAACTCGACGGCTGGCTCACCCAGCGCGCGCTGTCGGGACAGCACCCGGATCCCGGAGCCGATTTCGGCCGCGTCCACGGCCGGGCCGACCCCGAATCGGAACACCAGCGCCGCGACCCGTACCGAGTCGGTGCACCAGAGACGACGCCGCGCGACGAACCCCGGCGCGGCGACCGGGATCGGCAAACCGACTCGACCACAACAGATTTCGGATCCGATCCGGCGGGGGAAGGAAACGGATCCTCCCGCCGCCCCGGAAGATTGCCTCCCGAGCGCCCGCGCCGACCGTCCGCGGAACCCGCCCCCGACGATCGACGCCCCGGATCGGGCCGAGGAGCGCAGGCCGACGGACATGGTCGCCGCTCGACTCCGGCCGCCGCGATCCCGAGCGCCCCCATCGTCCTGCTGCGCCTGGAACCGGTGGAGGTGGTCGCCTCCGGCGCACTGCAACTCGGCCTGTGGGGCGGGGTCGGGGAGGACGACGAGCGGGCCCGGCGCGCACTGGTCCGCGTCCAAGGACTGCTGGGCGGCGAGGCCGTGCGGATCGGGGTGCTGAGCGGCGGCCGCGGCCCCACCGAACGGGTGACCTCGGTGCCGCTCGGCGACGAACTCGTGCCCGCGGCCGACCCGGGACGACCCTGGCCGGGCCGACTGCCCCAACCCTCGCCGACCGTGGTGCTGCGTAATCATCCGGAGGTCACCCTGGAGGCCGACGACGGCACGCCCGTCTGGACCACCGAGCGCGGGCTGTTCACCGCCGAACCGGCCGTCCTGCGCTGGGGCGACAAGCAGTGGCCGGTGTCCGGCTGGGGCGGACCCTGGCTGCTGGACGAGCGCTGGTGGTCCGGCGACCGCGCGGGCGACTGCGCCGTCCGCGCCCAGGTCATGCTCGACGGCCAGTTCCGCGTCCTGCTGCTGCTCGGCTACGCCGACACCTGGCATGTCGAGGGCCTCTACGAATGACATCCGCGCCCGGTCAGGACCTCTTCGGCAGTTCCTGCACGGCCCACTTGTTGCCGTCGGGATCGGCGAAGTAGGTGAACAGTCCCCAGCCCTCGTCCTTGACCGGCGTGGCCTCGACGCCCGCGGCGACCAGATCCCGGTACGCCTGCTCGGCGCTGGCGACCACCACCTGCATGCCCTCGACGCTGCCCGGCGCGGCCTGCGTGATGCCCCTGCCGATGCAGATCGAACAGCCCGAGCCCGGCGGGGTCAGCTGCACGAAACGGATGTCGGGCGTGGGACTTTCGTCGTAGTCGGCATTGAAACCGATCTTGGTGTAGAAGTCCTTGGCGCGGTCGACATCGGTGACCGGGATGGCGACGAGCTCGATTTTCCAATCCATGCCGCGAAGCATCTCACCGGGCACCGACAACTACGGCCGAGTCCAGGTCAGGGCCATCGTGAAGGGGTGTCCGCGCAGTCGCGCCCACCGGGGTTTGGCCGCCAGCCACGCGTCGTCCACCACCGCCTCGGCCGCCTCGACCAACCGCCAGCCCGCCGCGACACCGGCGTTGACCCGATCGCTGAACAGGTGCAGATGGGTACTGATCGCCAGCGACTCCCCGGTCGCGTCGGTGTAGTGCGTCGGCATGCCCGTCACCATGATGAACTGCGGGTGATAGCTGACCGCCACGAACGCCGCCGTGGGCGCGGCCAGCCGTCGCGCCTCCTCGAACAGCGGACCGAGTTCGGGCAGATGCTCGTCGATGAGCGAACAGATCACCAGATCGTAAGCGCCGCCGGGCAATCCGGTGTCGCGCACATCGGCCAGGGTGAGCGAGTCGTGCGCGCCGCGCTCGCGGGCCCGGGCCAGCATGCCCGCGCTCAGATCCACGCCGTCGATCCGCTCGACGCCCTTGCCGCGCAGCCACGCGCCGGTCCGCCCGGTGCCGCAGCCGAGGTCCACGGCCCGGCGCAGCCGTCCCCATTCGGGTCGGCGCAACCGGTCCAGCAGGGCCAGATCCATCTCGTCCATGACGGTCTGCTCGTAGGTCGGCGCCCAGCCGTCGTATCCGGTGGCGACGTCGACGGTGCGATAGTTCCGGCTGTCGAAATCGGCGAAGGTCGGCATGTCGGCAGTATGCGTGCCGAAGCCGCGACGGCCCAGCCATTTTCGCGGGCCGCTGCGTTCGCGTCCGATCGCCCGATGAGAGAGGTATGCGGACTGCGCCGGGGACTATGGCGGAGGGCACAACCCACGGCGATGCCGACGAGCGATCCGTATCGTGGGAAATCGTGGAATCGACAGTTACCCGGGTGCCGCTGGACGGCGTGCTGATCGCCTATCGCGATTCCGGCCCGTCGCCGGTCGAGCATCCGCTCTCCGACGTGCCGGTGCTGTTGGTGCACGGCATGGGCGGCGACGGTCACACCTGGGATCGCTTCGCGCGGCGACTGTTCGGGCTGGGCCGCCGGGTGATCGTCCCCGATCTGCGCGGCCACGGCCGCAGCGCTCACACCGAGTCCTACCGCTTCGACGAGTTCGGGGCCGACGTGCTGCGGCTGTGCGAGCGGCTCGAGTTGACCGAGGTCGATCTTGTCGGGCATTCGCTGGGCGGGTACGCGGTCTCGTGCGTGGCGATCGAGCGGCCCGACCTGGTCCGCCGCCTGGTGATCGAGGAACAGCCGTTGCCGCTGCGTTCCGGCGACGAGCAGCTCGCCCTGACACGGCGCATGCCCACGGTCGCCGAACTGTGGCACGCCAGCAGCAGCCTGCTGCGGCATCCGCGCGCGGTGCTGGCCTTCGACCGTTCGATGACCCGGACCGCGCTGGAACAGTTCCGCAAACCCAATCCGGAGTGGTGGGAGGCGTTGCGCGGCATCACGGCCCCGACACTCATGCTGTGCGGGGGCCCGGGCGGCATGGTCGATCCGGACAAGCTCGAGATCGTGCGCACCAGCATCGCCGACTGCGCGGTCGAGTCGTTCGCGTGCGGGCACAGCATCCATCGCGACCGCTACGGCGAATTCGCCACCGCGGTCCTGCCGTTCCTGGGCCATTGACCGATTTCGAGGGCATGCTCTGTTCGGCGGCGGCGGCCGATCTTCCCCTGCCCGGCACCGCGACCCGGGTTTCGGGCTGGTTGTGCGTCGAACAGCCGGGAGCCTGGGGCCGGGATGTGATCGGCGACGAGGTCCTCGGTCCCGAGATCACCGCGGAACTCGCGCCCCGGCTGAAGGCCGCGCGGGTGCGCCCGACCCTGATCCGCCGCCCCGGTCGCAACGAATTCACCGGTACCCGAACGGTTTTCCTCGTCGCCTCCCGTCCCCGCGACTCGTGGTGTGAACGCCTCGAGATCACCGATCTGAAACAACTGCTCGACCTGGACCTGAGCCTGCTCGACGGCCCCGCTCCGAAAATCGGTGCGCCGGTGACCGATCCGCTGGTTCTGGTCTGCGCCCACGGCAAACGCGATCAGTGCTGCGCCCTGCTCGGCCGCCCCATCGCCGCCCGCCTGTCCGCCGAGTACCCGGACCTGGTCTGGGAGTGCTCCCACACCGGCGGTCACCGATTCGCCCCCGCCCTGGTGCTGCTCCCCTCCGGCCTCACCTACGGCCGCGTCGACCCCGAGGCCGCGCTCGCCGCCGTGGCCGCCGCCCACCGAAACGACCTCGCGCTAGAGGGTTTTCGCGGCCGCAGCTGCTACACCCCGGTCGAACAAGCCGCCGAAATCGCCGTCCGCCAGCGCGTTTCCGCCCCCGCCGACTCCCTCACGGTCACCACCACCCCCGACGCCACCCCCACCGGCGACCCTTCGACCTTCGCGGGCGCGGCCACCGTCACCCACCGCGACGGCCGCCGCTGGCACATCACGGTCCACACCGTCGCCTACCCGGCCCGCCCGGCCAGTTGCGGCGCCAAACCGAAACCGGCCACCGGGCTCGTCGTCGACGACATCCGCGAGTTACCTTGAGCCGCAACATGTTACTTGCTCTCAGCTGGGACTCTGCCGCTCCGGCGCTTGTGCGGCCGCCCTTACCGAAGGAGTCGCGAGATCCTTTGGGCCACAAGGGTCGCGCTCATCGCTGAGGCTCTGCTCGTCATGTGGTGTTCGACTGTCACCAATGGGTGCCGGGCACCAGGCGGGCCGCGCGTTGCAGGGCCGTGCGGGTCACGCGGGCGGGGGTGGACACCGGGCGGCGGGGCTTCTCCTGGGGCTCGGGGGCGGGCGATTCCGTGGGGGTTTCGGAGGTGGGCTCGCCCTTGGCCGCGGGGGAGTCGGGGAGCGCGCGGTAGTAGCGGTGCAGGATGGCGTCCTTGAGGCGCGGGGTAAGCAGGCTGCCGTATTCGGCCAGGGTGCCGACGGGGACGTCGATGCGCTTGGGGCGCTCGGTCAGGGCGCGAACGATGGTGGCGGCCGCCCACTCCGGTGATTCCGAGGGGCCCTGGCGGCCGCTCGGCGCGATCATCGGCGTGCGCACCAAGGGCATGTGGATGGTGGTGAAGGTGACGTTGTCGGCGAGCATCTCGGCCGCGGTGACCTCCGCGAACTTGTCCAGCGCGGCCTTGCTGGCGAGGTAGGCGGCGAAGCGCGGCGTCGCGACCTGCACCCCGGCGCTGGAGATGTTGACGATGTGACCGAACTTGCGTTCGCGCATCTGCGGCAGCAGTGCCAGCGTCATCCGCACGGCCCCGAAGTAGTTGACCGCCATGGTCCGTTCGAAGTCGTGCAGCCGGTCGGTGGATCGGTGCACGGCCCGGCGGATCGACCGTCCGGCATTGTTGACCAGCATGTCCACATGACCGTGCTCGTCGAGAACGGTCGTGACCGTCCGCTCGACCGAATCGGAATCGGTGACATCGCACTGGTATCCGTAGGCCCGGCCCCCGGCGGCCCGGATCTCCTCGACGACGGAGGCCAACTCCTCGCCTCGCCGCGCGAGCAGGAAGACCACCGCGCCCTTCTCGGCGACCGCGATCGCCGCGGCCCGGCCGATCCCGGAGGAGGCTCCCGTGATGAGCACGTGTCTGCCGGTCAGATCCCGGCGGGCGCGCCGACGGGATCGATAACCGCCGGATTCGAGGGTCTCGGACATCACGCTCTCCCTTGATGCGATCGATGTGCCCTGAACTTACTCCAAAGTAAGTTCGCTCGCCAATGTGGCTGATCACAGTCCGGATACCGAACTTCCCCAGTTCGAGTCTCGAATGTATGTTCGAGACAAATAGGAACCGATCGGTATGCCGGAGGTGTGCATGGGCTGGAGCGACGGCCCGCCGACCTGGGCGGAGATGGAACGGGTGCTGTCCGGAAGACCGGGCCGTCCCGCCGATCCGCCCGGCGACGGCGGCGACAGCCCGGCCTGGTCGCGCAAGCGCGGGACCTACCGAGCGGGATCGCGTCCGCCCACCGAACCCACGGTGCCCTACGCCGAACTGCACACCCACTCCGCCTACAGCTTCCTCGACGGCGCCTGCCAGCCGGAGGATCTGGTCGAGGAGGCCGTGCGGCTGGGACTCGAGGCGCTCGCGCTCACCGATCACGACGGGTTCTACGGGGTGGTGCGCTTCGCCGAGGCGGCGGCCGAATGGGGGCTGCCCACGGTCTTCGGCGCGGAACTGTCGCTGGGCAGCGCGGCGCGGGCGAGCGCGCACCTCGAACCTCGCGGCCGCGCCCGCCGCCCGGCCCCCGCCGATTCCGAGCCGCGCACCGGCGTTCCCGATCCCGCGGGCCCGCATCTGCTGGTGCTGGCGCGCGGGCAGGAGGGTTATCGCCGGTTGTCGCGCGAGATCTCGGCCGCGCACATGGTCGCGGGGGAGAAGGGCATCCTGCGCTACGACCTGGACCGGCTCACCGAGGCGGCCGGGGGACACTGGCAGATCCTCACCGGTTGCCGCAAAGGCCCGGTGCGCCAGGCACTTCAGCGCGGCGACGCCGCGGCCGAGGCGGCGTTGCGCGAGCTGACCGATCGGTTCGGCGCCGACCGCGTGACCGTGGAGCTCACCCACCATGGCATCCCGACCGACGACGAACGCAATGCCCGGCTGCTCGCCCTGGCCGATCGCGTGGGCCTGCCCGTGATCGCCACGACCGCAGCGCATTTCGCCGCGCCCCGGCACCGCCGCCGGGCCATGGCCCTGGCCGCGATCCGGGCCCGGCAGAGCCTGGACGAGATGGACGGCTGGCTGGCCCCCGCGGGCGGGGCGCATCTGCGGTCGGGGGCGGAGATGGCCCGGCTGTTCGAGACCTGTCCGCAGGCGGTGACCAATGCCGTGACGCTCGCCCGGGAATGCGCCTTCGACCTGAAACTCATCGCGCCGGAACTGCCGCCGTTCGAACTCCCCGACGACCACGACGAGGATTCCTGGCTGCGCAAGCTCGCCTACGAGGGCGCGGCCCGCCGCTACGGGCCGCCGGAACGAAACCCCAAGGCGTACCGGCAGATCGACCACGAGCTGCGGATCATCGCCGATCTCGGCTTCCCCGGTTATTTCCTGGTGGTACACGACATCGTCGCGTTCTGCCGGGCCAACGACATCCTGTGCCAGGGTCGCGGTTCGGCCGCCAATTCCGCGGTCTGCTACGCCATCGGCATCACCAATGTCGATCCGGTCAGCAATGATCTGCTGTTCGAACGGTTCCTGGCGCCCGAACGCGACGGGCCGCCCGATATCGATATCGACATCGAATCCGATCGGCGCGAGGAGGCGATCCAGCACGTCTACGCCAAATACGGCCGCGAATACGCCGCCCAGGTGGCCAATGTGATCACCTATCGGGGGAAGTCCGCGGTGCGCGATGCCGCACGGGCCCTGGGCTTTTCGCCCGGTCAGCAGGACGCGTGGAGCAAACAGGTGAGCCGCTGGACCGGGGTGGCGGGCGAGCGGCACACCGACATCCCGGACCGGGTGCTGGAACTGGCCGGGGAGATCGAGGGGCTGCCGAGGCATCTGGGCATTCACTCCGGCGGCATGGTGATCTGCGATCGGCCCATCGCCGACGTCTGCCCGGTCGAATGGGCCCGCATGCCCGGGCGCAGCGTCCTGCAGTGGGACAAGGACGATTGCGCCGCGGCGGGGCTGGTGAAATTCGACATGCTCGGCCTGGGCATGCTGTCGGCGCTGCACTACATGATCGATCTGGTGCGCGAGCACACCGGACAGGTCGTCGAGCTGTTCGAGCTGGATCTGCGGGAGACGGCCGTCTACGAGATGCTGTCGCGGGCGGATTCGGTGGGGGTGTTCCAGGTGGAGTCGCGCGCGCAGATGGCCACCCTGCCCCGGCTGCGGCCGCGTGCCTTCTACGACCTGGTCGTGGAGGTGGCGCTGATCCGGCCCGGACCGATTCAGGGCGGTTCGGTGCATCCCTACATCCGCCGCCGCAACGGCGCGGAGGAGGTCACCTACGAGCATGAGGCGCTGCGCAATTCGCTTGAGCGCACGCTGGGTGTGCCGCTGTTCCAGGAGCAGTTGATGCAGATGGCCGTCGATGTCGCCGGTTTCAGCGCGGCCGAGGCGGACCAATTGCGCCGGGCGATGGGTTCCAAACGTTCTACCGAGAAGATGGAACGCCTGCGGGAGCGGTTCTATCGGGGTATGCGCGAATTGCACGGCATCACCGGCGATCTGGCGGACCGGATCTACGAGAAGGTGTACGCGTTCGCGAATTTCGGCTTCCCGGAAAGCCATTCGCAGAGTTTCGCCGCGCTGGTGTTCTATTCGGCGTGGTTCAAGCTGCATCATCCGGCGGCGTTCTGCGCGGGGCTGCTCAACGCCCAGCCGATGGGGTTCTATTCGCCGCAGTCGCTGGTGGCCGACGCGCGCAGGCACGGGGTGGTCGTCCACGGTCCGGACGTCAACCACAGCCTCGCCGACGCCACCCTGGAACAGCGCGGCACCCAGGTGCGGCTCGGGTTGGCCGCGGTCCGGCACATCGGCGACGAACTGGCCGAGAAGATCGTCGCCGCACGGGAGTTCGGGCATTTCACCTCCTTCTTGGATCTGACCGGTCGGGTGGAGCTGACGGTGCCGCAGGCCGAGGCGCTGGCCACCGCGGGTGCGCTCGCCAGCCTGGGCCTGACCCGGCGCCAGGCGTTGTGGGGCGCCGGGGCGGCGGCGGGGGAGCGGGCCGACCGCCTGCCGGGCACCGGCGCCGCCACCACCGCCCCCGCCCTGCCCGGCATGGGTGAGCTGGAGCTGGCGGCGGCCGACGTCTGGGCGACGGGGGTGTCGCCGGGCAGTTACCCCACCGAATTCCTACGCCCGCAACTGGATTCGCTCGGTGTGGTGCCCGTGAACCGCCTCGGTGCGGTGGCGGACGGGACCAAGGTGCTGGTGGGCGGCGCGGTCACCCATCGGCAGCGGCCCGCCACCGCGGCCGGGGTCACCTTCATCAATCTGGAGGACGAGACCGGCATGGTGAACGTCGTCTGTTCGGTGGGGCTGTGGCACCGCTATCGCCGGGTCGCCCAGAGCGCACCGGCTCTGCTGATCCGCGGGCGTATCCAGAACGCCGAGGGTGTGGTCAGCGTGGTCGCCGAACATCTTCAGCGCATGGATCTGCGGATGGGGTCGAAGTCGCGCGACTTCCGGTGAGCGCGTTCAGAAGTCGCCGCTACCACCCCCGCTGTCACCACCGCCGCCGTCGAATCCGCCGCTGTCGCCGCCACCGAAATCGGCGTCGCCGCCTCCGCCGCCCCACTCCTGGGGCGACTGGTCGTAGCCGGAATCCGGTGGCGGCTGGTCGTAGTCGTGCGCGCGTTCCTCGTCGCGACCTTCCATCCGGCCCAGCTCGTAGCCGAGCAGACCGCCGCCGACCGCGCCCGCCGCCGCGCCGAGGCCGCCCGCCATCCCCGGGCTCATCCCGCGGCGGCCGTATCCGGGACCGTAGCCCTGGTCGTAGCCGGGGCCATAGCCTTGGTCGTAGCCGCCGGGGCCGTAACCTCCCGGCCCGTAGCCGCCGGGCGGGTTCCCCCGGGTGAAAGGACCGCCGCCACCCCGGCCGCGGCGCCGGAACAATGCCACCACCGCGGCGATGACCAGCGCGATGACCACCAGCGGGCACAGCACGCTCCACAGGCTGAAGCCGGTGTTGTGCCGACTGTGCTGGGCCTGCGGGGCGGGCGTGGCGTGGTTGCTCCGGGTGGGTGCGGGCTGATTCGCCGTCTGCGCAAGTGAATTCAGCGCGCCGACCGTCGCGGCGGTGTAGTCGTTGCCGCCGAAGTCGTTCTGGAACGCCTTGATCGCCGGGGACGCGTCGCGGATATGCGAGTTGGATCCCGTGCGGATGGCCAGATGTCTGGACTTGGTGTTGATGGCGATCACCACGTCGTTGGGCGCGGTGACATGCGATTGCGCCTTCTGATCGAAGCCCGCGCTGTTGTCGGCGAGCTCCTCGGTGGTGAAGACCTGGACCGGATCCGGCACGGCATTGCCCGCGTCGGTGACTCTCGCGTCGTCGAGGACGTTCGAGTCGTCGTGGATTGTGACCGGCCCGGCAGCCGCCGGACCTGCGAATATCAGCAGCAGTGCCGCCAACATTCCGAGCAGTAACGCACCGTGCTTGGCCATAGCGCACTCTCCGCTCGTGCGAGGCTCCTGCCTCCCCGCTCCCATTCGCGAGGGTACCGCCCCGACTCGACAGACCGGAAGGTCTATTGCAATCCGCTGCAATCCGCACCCTTTATTCGAATCCGCACCCCTTGCAAGCCATGTAAAGGGTGCGGATTCGAATAAAGGGTGCGGCTGCATATTCGTTCGTGACAGGTGTCGGCGGGCGTGGTTACCGTGGTCGAGTCGCTCGGGAACGAACGGTTAGGGGGATTCATGCGGGACAGATGTATTCTCGACGCCGAGGCCGTCATGCGCTTCGGATGCGTTGCGCGGCAAGCGTTTCAGGATTTGGACGGTGCCGCGGAAAGGACGGTGGAAGGTCTCGCTCGGGTCGCGGAATCGATTCCGTGCAGCGCGATGATTCCGGCCTGGTGTGAAACGGCCTGTACGCTCGCCAATTTGGTGCAGCACAGTGCCGATCATTTCGGCCGGGTGGCCGAGCACACGGACCGAACCGCCGACGCCGTGACCCAATTCGATCGCGCGGTGGCCGGGGAACTCGACGAAACGGCGGTGCGGACATGACGCCGCCCCGTTCCGTGCTCAGCACGTGGCGCGCCTCGGCGGCGGCCGAACGCCTGCGTGCCGAATTCGACCGGCACATCAACGATCTGGAGTCGCTGTCCACCGTCGTCCTCGCCGAATGCCGCCGTCTCGAGGACGGCGGCTGGCAGGGCGCGGCCTTCGACGCGGTCCTCACCCACGTCGAGACCACGCATCGGCACAACCGCCTGCTCTGCGAGCGCGCCGCGGTCCTCCGCGACGCGGGGGTGCGAGCGCTGTCGGACCTGCACCACACGGCCCTGGTCCTGCTGGACTACGTCGCCGACGCGGAGGACGCCGGTTGCGTGGTCGACGAGAACTGGCGCGTGAGCGCGGAAACCGTTCACCTCACCAGCGAATGGGGTGAGGTGATCGCCGAGGCCGCCGCGGCCGTCGCCCGCGCCGACGAACGCGGCCGCGCCACCATCCGAGCCGCCCTCGACGAATTGAACCAGCTCGCAGTGCTTTTCGCCTTCCCCGCGCTACCGGAGAGGGCGAATGGCGACGATCCCCGCAAGAGCGGGAACGGGCCTTCGCCGTCGGCAAGCGAGCAGACGGGAACGACGTCCGAGGGTGTCCCGGCTACGGGTGAGGGTGAGAACGCTCCCTGGCCAGCGGCTGGGGGGCAGGCGGGTACGCCCTCCCCGAATGGCGCGGGTACGGAGGCTGCGGGGGAGGGTGAGAGCCCTCCTTTGTCGTCGGTTGTGGACGAGGCGGGTACGCCGTCTCCGAATGGCGCGGATACGGAAGTCGCGGGCGAGGAGGAGAACGCTCCCTCGCCGTCGGCTGGGGAGCAAATGAAAACGACGTCGCTCGACGCTCCGGATGGGGAAGGTGCGGACGGAGAGGCCGAAACACGTTGTGCCGGTACCACTGCGGATGGAGAGGAGAGCGAGCAGGCCGCTACACAACCGGCCGAGGACGGGGCGGGTGAGGGTGAGGGTGAACCGACTGTGCCGGACCTGCCGGTGCTCGAACCGCCACCTCTCGACGGGATCAGCGTCGAACAATTGACGGCCATCATGCCCGGTCTGCCAACTGATCTGGCCGAGCGGTATCTGCCCGCGCTCAATGCGGCCCTGTGGGAGGGCGAGATCACCACGCGGTTGCGTCGGGCAGCGTTCCTCGCCCAACTCGCACACGAGAGCGGGCAGCTGCGATATTTCGAGGAACTGGGTGACGACGAATACTTCCGGCAGTACGACCCGGATGGGGCGAATCCGGCGGCGGGCAATACCGAGCCCGGTGACGGGCCGCGGTATCACGGGCGTGGTCCCATCCAGTTGACCGGGCGGGCCAACTATCGCGAGGCGGGCGCGGCGCTCGGGCTGGACCTCGAGGGAGACCCCGAGCTGGCCGCCCGGCCCGATATCGGGTTTCGAATAGCCCAGTGGTACTGGAATTCCCGCGACCTCAACCAGCTCGCGGACGCGGCCGATTTCGTGGCGATCACCCGGGCGATCAACGGCGGTTATCACGGCCTCGCCGACCGCGAGGCGTACTACTACCGGGCATTGGAGGTGCTGCGATGAACCGAAACTCCGGTCCTCGCAGGTGTGCGGTGGCGGTGGTGTTGTTCGGGGTGGCCTTCTCGGCCGGATGTGCCGGTGGGCAAACGCGCACCGACGCAACGCAATCCGTTGCCTCTGTGCGTGACGATACGATGGCGCAGGCCAGGGGACACCCGTTCGTCTACTACGCCCGCGGCGGCGAGCTCGTGCTGGCCACCCCGGAACGGACCATCGCTCGACATCGAGGCACCTACACCGGATTCGGCTTCACGCACGATAATTCGCGAATCTACGCGCTCGACGGCGCGGGCGGACTGACGTCCTTCGACGTGGCCGCCGGAGCGGAGTCCCACCGTTTCGACTGCCACTGCACCAAGGTCTTCCCCTTGGCGGGCGCCTCGGTCGGCTGGTGGCAGCCCGATGGATTCGCCGATACCGACCTCTCGTCACCGAAACCGATTGTCCCGAAGGAGGTTCGAATGTCACCGCCGCGAGATCCCCTTACCCCGGGCAACACGTTGTCCGGTCCGCAGCTGCTGGCCGCGCACGCGAACGGGTTGATCCTCGATCTGACCGAAGCGCCGCCGGGCGTGACCTGGGCCGTCAATCACCTGTTCCACATCGACACCGCCACCGGCGCCGCGCGCGAGCTGGGCCGCGTCGAGGACGTCAATATGCCGCTCGTCCCCGGCGCGTTCCGGTCCGACGGGCGCGAGGCCGCGTTCATCGGACACACTCGCGACGGAAGCACCTGCGGCAGAGCGCATCTGGTCTCGGTTCAGTTGCCCGAGGGCCGGATCGATACGCAACGTCTCCCCGTCGAGTCCACCTGTTCGGCGATCACCGATCTGCGCTGGGCCGGTGCCACAGTGATCGCGACCGGATTGATGTGGGAACCGACGGCCCCAGAACGACTGACGGGAACCGAGGTGTGGACCCGCACCGGCGGCCAGTGGGACCGTCGTGGCGACACCGCCACCCTCCGCTACGGCCCGCTCACACCGCAGGTCACCCTGCGCGTCCAGCGCACCGGAACCGAGGGCGTGCACGCGGTCCAGTCGGGTGACCTGGTGCTGTCGAGCGCCACCGAGACGCGGGTGCTGGCACACGATGTCGTCGACGTCCGGCTGCCGGGGGTACTGCCGTGAACGCTACGGTGTCGGAAACCGAGGACAGGAGCCGCGCGTGCCGACCGTGGTCCGGGCGACCATCAAACCCAACAGCGGGAAGGGTCCGCTCGTCGAGACGCTCGACGACGGGACCCTGCTGCTGTACGTCCGGGCGCCCGCCGTGGAGGGGAAGGCCAACAGAGCGGCGGTCGAACTGCTGGCCGAACACTTCGGCGTGGCCAAGAGCCGGGTGCGGCTCACCGCCGGGGCGACCTCGCGGTACAAACGCTTCGAGATCGGCGACTGAGCGGTCACTCCTCGGCGGTCGACGAGCGGGCTTGCAGCCGTTCGTATCCCAGCGTCGCCAGCATCCCGACCACGATCGCGAAGCAGACGCCCACCGAGCACATCACCAGCGCCCGGGTGAGTCCGGCCGCCGCGCGGGCGTCGAAGTACAGGATCGAGCGCACCCCGAGGAACACCTGATGCATGGGCTCGAATTCGGCCAGCGCCCCGTACAGCCGGGGCGTCGCCTGCACCGGCATGATGCCGCCGGAGGACGGCAGGCCGAGCGCGATGAACACGAGCATGTTGATCGGCATGCCCAGGTTGTTCAGCACCGGCAGCCGCAGCGCGGAGGCCACCGCCGAGACCACCGCCAGATTGGCGAGTGCCGTCATCCCCACCGCGAGCGAGGCGAACATGCTGAAACCGAACAGGGTCAGCCGATGATCGACGGGCATACCGAGCCAGTAGGCGATCAGCTCGTAGCAGCCCGCCATCACCAGGGCCACGACCGCGATCAACGCCCACTTGAAAAGCAGTGCGCGCCAACGGTTCACCTTGGGGTCGTCCCGGGTGACGGTGTCGACGCCGATATTGATCAGCATGCTGCTGGTGAAGCCCGCGAACACCACCAGCAGCGTGTAGTAGAAGGCGGAGATGCCGTTGGCCGTGCCCTCGGGCAACGGCGCGAACTGGGTGGTGGTGACCTGGGCGGGCGACGAGAGCGTCACCAGCGCCGCGTCCGACATGACCACCTCGTTCGCTCGCGCTTGTTCGGTGGTCGTCCCGCCCAGGCGCTTGTCGACCTCGGTGAGCACGGGCGTGAGCAGCTGGGTGGTGAGCGCGATCGCGGTCGTCCCCGCGCGCGGATTGGTCCGCAGTTCGATCCCGGGCGCGGTGCCCGTGCCCGCCGCGGGCCGGGTGAGCGCGGCCAACCGGTCGCTGAAGTCCTCGGGAATCACGATGGCGCCGTAGATGTTTCCCACCGACATCAGCCGATCGGACTCCGCGGCGTCGACCACGTGCCACTGGATCCGACCCGCCGGGAACGCCGCGCGCACCTGCTCGGCCACCAGCGCGCCCTCCGACCCCCGATCGGTGTTCACCAACGCCAGCGGAAAGTCGTGCAGATTCCGCTGGGGGTGCAGCACACTGCCCAGATACGACAGCGCGAGCAGGGTCAGCAACCCCATCGCGATGACGAGCGGGACCGCCCACGTCTTGTGCTCCCAGCGGGAACCGTCGTCCGTGTCGTTCTCGTCGGTCGTCGACGTCACAGCGCGACGCTAACAGCACATCCGTGGCAATTCGCCGCCGACATGCGGTCACACCGCGCCCGGGAACCCCAACTGCCGCCACGCCTCGTACACCGCCACCGCCGCCGCGTTGGACAGATTCATCGACCGCCGTCCGGGCAACATGGGGATCCGCACCTGATCGGTCACGCGCGAATCGGCGAGCACCTCCTCGGGCAGCCCGGTCGGCTCCGGCCCGAACAACAGCACATCGCCCTTGCGGAACGCGACATCGGTGTTCCACGTCGTCGCCTTTGCCGTGAACGCGTACACCCGCTCCGGCCGAATGAATTCATAAGCCGCGGAAAGGTTTTCATGCACGGTCACCGAGGCCAGATCATGGTAGTCCAACCCCGCCCGCCGCAACTTCGGCTCCGACAGATCGAACCCCAACGGCTCCACCAGGTGCAGCTCACACCCCGTCCCGGCCGCCAGCCGAATGGCATTGCCGGTATTGGGCGGAATACGAGGCTCGAAGAACACCACATGCAGCATGCGGCCAAGTCAACCAGGTAGGAGTGGCTCCTCGATAACACGGCGATCAGTCGGGAAGCAGCCGGAGCGGAGCAGCATGACGAGTCCGGACGGCGCTGAAATGTCGGAGATCCAAGGTCGCTACTTCATTGACTCCGAGACGTTCGGCAACGGCGATCACGGCGGCGTCGACCGCGCCTAACGGGAAGTCGGCATACCTGCGAACCAGCTCGGCCATCCGGAGAAGATCGGCTCGGGTGAGGTCGACGAGCTCGATTTCTTTGTGGGCGACCGACTCTAGAAACTGGGCTTCTGCTGATGGCCCGACACGGGTTTCCACGAAGTAGCAGACCTCCGACAGAACCGGGCTGGGCACAAGCACCGGCCCGGGATGAACTTCGAGGAGATCGAGGCAGCGTTGATGATCAGCGTCATTCTCGTTCAATACGGCTACGAGCGGGCCGGTGTCGCAGACGATCACCCGGCCTGTCTACCACGTTCCTCGCGGAGCACGTCTTCCGACCTCGCCGCGAGATCGGGCTCCGCGTGCATCAGGCCGGAAAATGAGAGATGCCGTCGCCGTTCGTTGGCAGGTTCGGCAGCGGTGCCGCTTTGCGGGGAAGCGGTGACGACCAACTGCAACGCGACGGCTCGCAAGGCGTGCGCCTGGTCCGGCGTCAAACGATCGACCAGACGGTGCAGGTCATCGTAGTCGTACGCAGCGGTCATAGACTGAATTGTAGTGGCTTGCCACTTTCAGGGCATGACAGTATGCGCGAGTAGCGTCATGCCGCAGGTGGACGCTCAGCCGGTATTTCGCGGATGTCGATGCTTGAGTCGAAGAAGGAACACCACATGCAGCACGTGGCCCCAGTATCTCGTGCCGGTCAATCCGGCGGCCTGCGGGCATGACCCCTGATGCCAGAATGTGGGCGTGACCGATGCGCTCGAACACCCGCACCCTCATCAGCACGGGCCGGTGGGGCGGTTTCTCCGGACGAATCTGCCGATTCTGCTGGTGGTGGCCGTGCTGGTGGTGGCGGTGGTGTTCGTGGCGCAGGATCGGTGGCGGCGTGGGGCGTTCTTCATCGGCGGGGCGACGTTGCTCGCGGCGGCGTTGCGATTGTGCCTGCCGACGGTGCGGGTCGGGTTGTTGGCGGTGCGCAGCAGGCCGTTCGATGTGGGGGCCTACACCTTGCTGGGCGGCAGCATCGTCGCGCTCGCGGCGACGATCAGCAGCCTCGGGGTGGCCTGAGCGTCAATCGCGGGCGGCGCGAGCGAGTTCCATCGTCTCGGCCAGCAGCTTGCCGACGGCCTCGGTCTCGGTGAGGAAGCCGTCGTGGCCGTCGCGGGAACGGACCACCTCGAGTTCCTTGCAGCCGGGGAGCAGATCGGCGAGCTCCTGCTGGGTGCGCAGCGGGTAGAGGCGATCGGAGTCGACGCCGCCGACGATGCACGGGACGGGGGTGGCGGCCAGCGCCGCCTCGATCCCACCGCGGCCGCGGCCGACGTCGTGCCGGTTCATCGCCTCGGTGAGCAGGACGTAGGTGGCGGGGTCGAACCGCTGTACGAGCTTCTCCGCCTGGTACTCCAGGTAGCTCTGCACCGCGTAGCGGCCGCCGTGCCACGGATCCTCGTCGGCCTGACCGTGATTCTCGAAGCGGTGGTCGAGTTCGAACTCGGTGCGGTAGGTCAGGTGCGCGATGCGACGGGCGATGCCCATACCGGTGGTTGGGCGACGGCCGGTGCCGTGGTAGTCGCCGCCCTGCCAATCGGGGTCGGCCTTGATGGCGGCGATCTGCGTGGTCTGGGTGCCGATCTGATCGGCGGTGGCGCGCGGCCCGACGGCCAGCACCAGCGCGGCGCCGACACGGTTGGGATGGCCGATCATCCACTCCAGTACTCGCATGCCGCCCATCGAGCCGCCGACCACGGCGGCCAGCCGCGACACGCCCAGCAGATCGAACAGCGCCACCTCGGCGGTCACCTGATCGCGAATGGAGATCTCGGGAAACCGTGAGCCCCAAGGCTTTCCGTCGGGAGCGAGGGACGCGGGCCCGGTGCTGCCCTTGCAGCCGCCGAGCACATTGGTGGCGATGACACACCACTCGTCGGTGTCCAGCGGCAGACCCGGGCCGACGACGCCGTCCCACCAGCCGGGCAGCGGATGCAGTGCGTCGGGCGCGCCGACCACGTGCGAATCACCGGTCAGGGCGTGCTCGACCAGCACGATGTTGTCCAGGTCGGGCGAGAGCTCGCCCCAGCGCTGCACCGCCAGCTCGACGTCGGGGATCGTCGCGCCGCTCTCCAGGCGCACGTCCCCGATGGCGATCGTCTCCAGACGACCGTCGGCCGGGGGAAGCAGCGCGGCCGCCGAGGTGCTCGATTCGATACTCACGGTCACCGGGCCGCCGCCGTCCGAAGGGCACACACGATGTCGATGGTAACGGTCGGGTTACTCATAGCCTGCTCCTATGGGTCGCCGGACTGGGCTTGCTGGTGTTATCGGACGAGAGCCGACAACAGCAACAGCGCATTCGCGGGGACCTCCTCGATCGTCGCGCTTGCTCCCGACCCTCGGGAGCCCGGTCATCACCCGGAGCACCCCACCGCAACTGGAGGGTTGCCGGCCAGCGAGCCGGGGCTTGGCGCTGGCGCTCATGACCTTTCGAAAATGGTAGCGGATCGGCCGAACCGGACGCGAGACGGTCTCGGCGGCCTAGCCGCGCGCCTGTGCCATCGGTACCGCGCAATGCTGGATGAACTCGGCATAGGCCGCCTTGACGGCGCGAATGTTGGCCTCTGCGGACACGTTCGGGGCGCAGTCCATCGACGGCGTCTCGCATTCCATTCCGGCCCGCATGATCGCGTTCCACGTGCCCGCGATGACCCGCACGGTCAGCGAATCGGGGTCCGCGCCGATGCGCTCGGCGATAGCGGAATGGATCTCGATGGTCTTGGTGTCGGCGATGTCCATGCTGCGGGCGCGCACGGTGGCGCTGCTGCGGGTGATCCGCTGCATCTGCTGGAACCACTCGAACGGCGGTTCCGCGCCCGCGAGGCTGTTGGTGACCACGGTCAGGAAGGTGTCGTGCAGGGCGACGAGCTCGTTGCCCGTGACGGGCTGCTTGCGCAGCTCGGCCCCGAGGACCCTGCCCATCTCCTCGATGGGCGCGAGGACGATGTCCTCCTTCAGCTCGAAGTACCGGTTGACCGTGCGCGGCGAGACGTCGGCGGCATCGGCGATCTGCTCGACGGTGGTCGCGTCGAACCCCTGGGCATCGCACAGGCGCAGCGCCACCTCGATGATCCGCCGCCGGGTCTGCTGCTTCTTGCGCTCCCGGAGGCCGAGCTGGGTAGGTGACTCGAGCATGACCCCATCCTATCGCCAACGGCTCTTATTGTGACGAGATACGTCAAATGTCGCACTACGACATTTTTCTCTTGACGCCACTTGTCCGACGATGACAGGATTGCTGTCACGTTCCAACGACGCGACGGAACTGCTTCTTCCACTCAGGAGTCCCCCCTCATGACAGAAACCGGGACCGCAGAACTCGCTCCCACTCAGACCTCGACCGGGTCCAAGAGCCCGACCCGGTGGTGGGCCCTCGGCGTGCTCGCCCTGGCCCAGCTCATGGTGGTTCTCGACGCCACCATCGTCACGATCTCGCTGCCGTTCGCCCAGCGCGATCTGAACATCAGCGACGGCGACAAGCAGTGGATGCTCACCGCCTACACGCTGATCTTCGGCGGCCTGTTGCTGCTCGGTGGCCGCCTCGCCGACTACCTGGGTCGCCGCCGGATGTTCCTGGTGGGCTTGGTCGGCTTCGCCGGCGCCTCCGCGCTGGCGGGCCTCGCCCAGAACGCCGCCGAACTGTTCGCCGGGCGCGCGTTGCAGGGCGCGTTCGCGGCCGTGCTGGCGCCCGCGGCGCTGTCACTGGTGTCGGTCACCTTCACCGAGGCGCGCGAAAGGGCAAGGGCCTTCGGCGCTTTCGCGGGTGTGTCCGCGGGCGGCGCGGCGATCGGCCTGATCGCGGGCGGCGCGCTCACCGAGTACGCCGACTGGCGCTGGTGCCTGCTGGTCAACACCCCGGTCGCGCTGCTGGCCGTGGTCGGCGCGCTGGCCTTCGTGATCAAGGATGTGCCCGCCCCGCGGACGGGCGGCTACGACGTGCCCGGCGCGGTGACCGTCACCCTCGGTCTGATCTCGGTGGTCTACGGCTTCAGCCGCGCGGCCGAGGACGGCTGGCTGGCCTCGACCACCCTCGCCCTGCTGATCGCGGGTGTCGCGCTGCTCGCGGTGTTCGTCGCGATCGAGCGGCGCACGTCGAATCCGCTTCTGCCGCTGCATATTCCGGGTGAGATCAACCGGGGTGGCTCGTATCTGGTGGCGCTGCTGGTGCCGATCGCGATGTTCGCGATGTTCATCAACCTGAGCTACTACCTGCAGATCACCCTGGGCTACAGCTCGCTGAAGGCGGGCGTGGCGTTCCTGCCCTTCCCGATCGGCATCGTGATCTCCGCGGGTGTGGCGAGCGCGCTGCTGCCCCGCATCGGTCCGCGGCCGCTCATGATCGCCGGCTCGGTGCTCGGCATCGCCGGACTGCTCTACCTCGCCCAGCTGAGCTACGGCGACAGCTTCGCCGGCAGCGTGCTGCCCGCCATCGCGCTGATCGCCCTGGGTATGGGCGCGACGTTCGTGTCCATGCAGACCACCGCGCTGCATCAGGTCGAGGCCGAGGATTCGGGTGTGGCCAGCGCGCTGCTCAATGCCGCCCAACAGGTCGGCGGCGCGATCGGCACGGCCCTGCTGACCAGCATCTCGGTGCAGGTCGCCCAGCGGTACGCCGAGAACCACCCGACCATCGACAATGTCGTCGCCCGGGCCGCGATCCACAGCTACAACGTGGCGTTCTACATCGGCGCGGGCTTCTTCGCGGCCGCGATCGTGATCGTCGCGCTGATGATCCGCGACAAGCCGGAGAACCTGCTCGAGGGGGACGAACACGCCGTGGCCGTGGCCGTCTGACGAGGTTCCGATTCGCGCGCTGCCCTGCCTTCCCGCGCGGAAGGCGGGGCAGTGCTCGTTTTCGGGTCGAGCTCACCGGCGGGCATCCCCTGGAAGTGAGCCCACGGCTACCAGTACGCTTGTCTTGTTAAGCACCAGGAGTCCCGCGGACAACGCGGGGCGTATACGTTGTCTGTTGAACAGCTGGGGTCCGCTCACAAGCGTGTTCACCTGGCCGTGCAATGGGAGCACCTTCCTAGGAGGACACGAAGATCCATGTCCAAGATCAAGGTTGAAGGGACCGTCGTCGAACTCGACGGTGACGAGATGACCCGGATCATCTGGCAGTTCATCAAGGACAAGCTGATCCACCCGTACCTCGATGTGAACCTCGAGTACTACGACCTGGGCATCGAATATCGGGACAAGACCGACGACCAGGTGACCGTCGACGCGGCCAACGCCATCAAGAAGCACGGCGTGGGCGTCAAATGCGCCACGATCACCCCCGACGAGGCCCGCGTCAAGGAATTCGGTCTCAAGAAGATGTGGCGCTCGCCGAACGGCACGATCCGCAACATCCTCGGCGGCACGATCTTCCGCGCGCCGATCATCATCTCCAATGTTCCGCGGCTGGTGCCGGGCTGGACCAAGCCGATCATCATCGGCCGTCACGCCTTCGGCGACCAGTACCGGGCCACGGACTTCAAGGTGCATCAGGCGGGCACCGTCACCCTCACCTTCACCCCCGAGGACGGCAGCGAGCCGATCGTCCACGAGGTCGTGAAGATCCCCGAGGACGGCGGCGTGGTGATGGGCATGTACAACTTCAAGAAGTCCATCGAGGATTTCGCGCGCGCGTCGCTGAACTACGGCCTGCAGCAGAACTACCCGGTCTACATGTCCACCAAGAACACGATCCTGAAGGCCTACGACGGCATGTTCAAGGACACGTTCCAGGAGATCTACGAGACCGAGTTCAAGAACGAGTTCGACGCGGCCGGGCTGACCTACGAGCACCGGCTCATCGACGACATGGTCGCCTCCGCGCTGAAGTGGGAGGGCGGCTACGTCTGGGCGTGCAAGAATTACGACGGCGACGTGCAGTCCGACACCGTGGCGCAGGGCTTCGGCTCGCTGGGCCTGATGACCTCGGTGCTGCTCACCCCGGACGGCCGGACCTGCGAGGCCGAGGCCGCGCACGGCACGGTGACCCGGCACTTCCGCCAGCACCAGCAGGGCAAGCCCACCTCCACCAACCCGATCGCCTCGATCTTCGCGTGGACGCGTGGCCTGGCCCACCGCGGCAAGCTGGACAACACCCCCGAGGTCATCGGCTTCGCGCAGACCCTCGAGGACGTCGTCATCAAGACCGTCGAGGACGGCCAGATGACCAAGGACCTGGCGCTGCTGGTCGGCGGCGATCAGGGCTATCTGACCACCGAGGAGTTCCTCGGTGTGCTCGACGCCAACCTGGCGCGCGAACAGCGCTGAGTCGGTGATCCGCCTCGCGCCTGGGCTGTGGCGCGAGGTGGGGCGAACATCCGGGCACCCGCCCCCGCCGATCGGTCGGTGGCCGCGGGTGCCCGTATCGTGTCGTGGGCCGTCCGGTTGCCGAGGTCTGCCGGTTGCGTCCGGATTGCCCTCGGCGTGATCTCCGTGACAGCTCGCGGCTTTCGGACCCGGGTACGGCGACTTCCTTCCGATCGAAAACACTTGTCCGCCAAGGTCGTTGATCATTTCCGCCGGAAACCGGGCGCGACCACCGGAGGCCGGTGAGTGGAATCACGGTTGTTCCGGCTTTAAAGCCCGGGAAGTGCTGTGTTGACCTGGGGCGTGACCTCATCGACCCGATCAGCCTCCGCGGCCGTCCACCAGCACGGTCCCTCCGGCACGCCCGGGCGCGGCACCTGGCACATCCCCGCCATGCTCGCGTTGGCGCTCGGTGGTTTCGGTATCGGCACCACCGAATTCGTCACCATGGGTTTGCTGCCCGATATCGCGCACGCCATGCGCGTGTCCGAGCCGAGTGCCGGACACGCCGTCTCGGCCTACGCCCTGGGGGTGGTGGTCGGCGCCCCGGTCATCGCGGCGCTGTGCGCCCGGGTGCCGCGCAAGCGCCTGTTGATCGCGTTGATGGCCGCCTTCGCGCTCGGCAACGCCGCCTCGGTCGTCGCGCCGACGTTCGACACGTTGCTGGTCGCGCGCTTCGTCTCCGGCCTGCCGCACGGCGCCTACTTCGGCGTCGCCTCGCTCGCCGCCGCGACCCTGGCCCCGGTGGGGCAGCGCGCGAAAGCCGTTGCGGCCGTGATGCTCGGCCTCAGCGCCGCCAATGTGGTGGGCGTGCCCGCCGCCACCTGGCTGGGCCAGCACCTGGGCTGGCGCGACGCGTATGTGGTGGTCGCGCTGATCGGGGTGGCCACGGTGCTCGCCATCGCGCGGTATGTGCCGGAGTTGACCGGCGTGCGGGTCACCGATCCGCGCACCGAACTCGGCGCGCTGCGCCGCCCGCAGGTGGTGCTGACGCTGCTGGTCGGGGCGATCGGCTTCGGCGGCATGTTCGCGGTCTACACCTACATCACCACCACGCTCACCGATGTGGCGCACCTGCCGCTGGGATTCGTGCCGCTGGTGCTGGCGCTGTTCGGCCTCGGCATGGTCGCGGGCAATATCGTCGGCGGCGTGCTGGCCGACCGCGGCGTGGACCTCGCGATCTACGCCGCCATGATCTCCATGGTGGTCGTGCTCGCGGGTTTCGTTGCCGCGGCGCACAATCCGTACACCGCGGCGATCGGGGCCTTCCTGGTCGGCGCGACCGGAGCCGCGCTGGCCCCCGGTTTGCAGACCCGGTTGATGGACGTGGCCCACGACGCGCAGACCCTCGCCGCCGCGCTGAACCACGCCGCCCTCAACATGGCCAACGCGGCGGGCGCGTGGCTGGGCGGAGTCGTCATCGCGGCCGGATTCGGTTACACCGCACCGGCTCTCGTGGGCGCGGGCCTGGGCATCGCGGGCGTGCTGCTGTTCACCGTCACCGTGTCGCTGGCCCGTCGGCGGCACCCCTATCCGGAACTGGATCAGGAGGCCGAACGCCTGATGGTCGAGGCCGCCGAGGCGGTCGTCGTGCCCCGACGGCGGTGACCGGGGCGGCCGCCGGAGTTCCGTTCAGATCTGAACGTAAGCGTACAATCCCGGAAATGACCAGGTCCGCCTCCCGGCCCCAGCGCCGCACGCAGGAGCAGCGCAGCAGTGAGATGCGGGTGCGGCTGCTGGACGCCACCATCGACTGTCTCGTCGAATACGGTTACGCCGGAACGACAACGCCGCGGGTGGCCGAGCGGGCGGGCGTGACGCGCGGGGCGCAGGTGCACCACTTCGGCTCGAAGAACGATCTCGTCGTCGCGGCCATCAGTCATCTCGCGCAGCGACGGACCGAGGCGGCCATCCAGGAACTCGGCCGGGTCAATGCGGGTGACGATCCGCTCGGCGCCGCACTGGATTTCCTGTGGGAGCTGCATCAGGGGCCGCTGTTCATCGCCGCCATGGAACTGTGGGTGGCCGGTCGCGCGGATCCGGTGCTGGCCGCCGCGCTCGAGAAGGTCGAACCCTTCGTCAACAACGCCGTGCTGATGGCGGTCTCCCAATTGGTCCCGGATGACGTGCGGCGCAAGGAGGTTCGCGACTTCGCCTACACGGCGATGGACACGCTGCGCGGAATCCTGGTGTCCAACTTCGTGTCTCCCGATCCCGAACGGGCGCTACGCCGCTGGCACCGCGCCTCGGCGCACCTCCGTCGCGCCGCGGCCGCGGCCCTGCCGGGGCTCGACGGATCGCGCTAGGACCTACAGTCCGTGCGCCTCGGCCACCTGATCGAGGAACGTCCACAGGTCTGCCAGCTGATAACTGTCCGGCGCCTCGTTCCCGCCCTGGAACGGGTACGGCTTGGCGGCGTACACCTGCCCGGCGGCCAAGGGGCCCAGCCGATCACAGATCTCCGAGACGTGATCGGGGCGTAGCACGAAGTCGGCGAAGCGCGGTTCGGTGAGCACCTGATCCGCGAACTCCCACACGCTGACGAACGGTCCGTAGCCCGTCGCCCCCGCCCGATACGGGTACAGGATGGCGTAATCGCCGGTGTCGAGGTTCGCCAGGAAGGCATGACCCAGGCTGGAATAGCCGACGACGGAGTCGAAATGGGCGAAGTGGCGAGCCCAGCTGGGGATGGCCTCGGCGGTCGGAACGGGCTCTATCAGCCGGAAGCAATCGGAGGTCACCGCCCCATCCAACCAGCCCCTCGCGGGGGTAATCCAATACACCGTACAACGCTGGATGTATGTGCGGGACCAGCTAATTGACGGCGATTCTGTCAGTGGGCCTGGATCGGCTCTTGCAGTGTTACATACAGCTCTGTATGTTTGTTTCCGTCCGGTCCGCAGCGGACCGTCCGCGCCGTCGCCGTCATCCGGCCGCGGCCCGAGGTGAGGAGTTCGATGGCGAACAAGGTCTACGTCGTCGGCGTCGGCATGACGAAGTTCGAGAAGCCGGGGCGGCGCAAGAACGAGAACGGCAGCGACTGGGACTACCCGGACATGGCCCGCGAGTCCGGCACGAAAGCCCTTGCGGACGCGGGCATTTCGTACGATCGGGTGCAGCAGGCCTACGTCGGCTACGTCTACGGCGAGTCCACCTCCGGCCAGCGCGCGGTCTACGAGCTGGGCATGACCGGCATCCCGGTGGTCAATGTCAACAACAACTGTTCCACCGGTTCGACCGCGCTCTACCTTGCGGCGCAAGCGATTCGGGGCGGCCTGGCCGACTGCACGCTCGCCCTGGGGTTCGAGAAGATGCAGCCGGGCTCGCTGGGCGCGACCTACGACGATCGCGAGCAGCCCATGGCCAAGCACATGATGGCCCTGGCCGAGATCTCCGAGGTGCTCTTCCCGCCCGCGCCCTGGATGTTCGGCGCGGCCGGGCGCGAGCACATGAAGACCTACGGCACCACCGCCGAGCACTTCGCCAAGATCGGCCTGAAGAACCACCGGCATTCCGTGCACAACCCGTACGCGCAGTTCCAGGACGAGTACACCCTCGCCGAGATCCTGGACTCGCGGATGATCTACGACCCGCTCACCAAGCTGCAATGCTCGCCGACCTCCGACGGATCCGGCGCGGTGATCCTGGCCTCGGAGTCCTTCGTCGACGAGCACGATCTGGCCGGGCAGGCGGTGGAGATCGTCGGGCAGGCCATGACCACCGACTACGCCTCCACCTTCGACGGAACCGCCAAGAATCTCGTCGGCTACGACATGAATGTGCAAGCGGCACGGCGGGTTTACGAGCAGTCGGGCCTGGGCGCGGAAGACTTCCAGGTGATCGAGCTGCACGACTGCTTCTCCGCCAACGAACTGCTGCTCTACGAGGCGCTGGGCCTGTGCGCCGAGGGCGAGGCGGGCAAGCTCGTCGACGACGGGGCGACCACCTACGGCGGCCGGTGGGTGGTGAATCCGTCCGGCGGGCTCATCTCCAAGGGCCACCCGCTGGGCGCGACCGGTCTGGCGCAGTGCTCGGAGCTGACCTGGCAGCTGCGCGGGCAGGCCGACAAGCGTCAGGTCGAGAACGTGACCGCGGCGTTGCAGCACAACATCGGACTGGGCGGCGCGGCGATCGTCACGGCGTACCAGCGCGCGGACCGCTGAGAGAGGAAATCGCATGGGCCACATCGAGTACACCAAGAAGATGTCCGCCGACCCGCAGGCGCTGTGGGCGGTCGTGGGCAACCCGAACACCTGGGGCGACTGGTTCTCCATCCACGAACGCTGGATGGAGGAACCGCCCGCCACCCTGGCGCCGGGCACCAAGCTGATCGCCAAGGTCGTCATGCTGGGCATGGCCAACAAGTTCGAATGGAACGTCGCGGCGGTGCAGGCGCCGACCACGCTCACCCTCACCGCCGCCGGAATGGCCGGGGTGAAGGTCGAATTCACCTTCGACATCAGCCCCGCGGGCGAGGGCAGCGAACTGTCCATCCGCGGCGATTTCGAGGGCGCGCTGATCAAGGGCGCGCTGGGCAAGGCGGTGGAGAAGGACGGGCTGAAGCAACTGGAGAAGTCGCTGGACGCCCTCGACGCGCTGGCCACGGCATGAGCGGAACCGCCACGCGCGCGGTCGATTTCGACGATTCCGGACTGGGCAACTGGAGCGACGAGGAGACCTTCGAGGTCACCGCGGAGCGCATCGCCGACTACGCCGCCGCCACCAACGATCCGATCGAGGCGCACCGGAGCGGGACGATCGCCTCGCCCGTGTTCGCGATCGTGCCGGTGTTCGACGCCATGATGGTGCCCGTCATCGACGTGGCACCGATGGACATCTTCGGCCGGGTCCTGCACGGGGAGCAGGACTTCCACTTCCACCGTCCGATCCGGCCCGGCGATGTGCTCACCGCGCGGGCCCGCGCGATAGGTTTCACCGGCCGGGAGAACGGCAGCTCGATCACCATCCACGTCGAAACCCGCGACCAGGCCGGGGAATTGGTCAACGAGCAGTTCCTGACCGCGTTCTTCCGCAATATCGACGCGGGCCGGACCGTCGGCGAGGCCGCGCCGGAACACAAGTTCCCGGACGCCCTGCGGGGTACCGATCCGGCGGCCGTGGTGCCCGCGCACATCGACGACGATCAGACCTACCGCTACTCCCCGGCCGCCGGGGATCCGGTCCCGCTGCATCTGGACGAGCAGGTCGCCCGCGACGCCGGACTGCCCGGAATCATCGCGCACGGGCTGTGCACCATGGCGTTCGCGTCGTGGGCGGTGCTGACCGCGGTCGGTGGCTCGGACACCCGTCGGCTGCGGCGCTTCGCGGTGCGCTTCGCCAAGATGGTCTTCCCCGGCGACGACCTGGAGACCCGCATCTGGCCGGTGCGCGCCGAAAACGGCGTCACCACATACGCATTCGAGACCGTGCGGGGTGCGGACGTCGTGCTGACCGACGGCCTCGCCGAACTCGCGGACTGACAGGAGACGAACATGGGCGCACTGGACGGCAAGGTCGCCGTCATCACCGGCGCGGGCCGCGGAATCGGGCGCGAGCACGCGCTGCTGTTCGCGCGGGAGGGCGCGGCGGTCGTGGTCAACGATCTGGGCGGCGACAACACCGGCGCGGGACACGACACCGGCCCGGCGCAGCAGGTGGTGGAGGAGATCGTCGCCGCGGGCGGGCGCGCGGTCGCCAACACCGCCAGCGTGGCGCAGTGGGACGGCGCGAAAAGCCTGGTGGACCAGGCGATCTCGGAATTCGGCCGACTCGATGTGGTGATCAACAACGCGGGCATCCTGCGCGACGGCTTCATCGCCGGGCTCGAGGAAGCGCAGTGGGACGCGGTCATCGCGGTGCATCTGAAGGGGCACTTCAATGTGCTGCGGCACGCGGCGGCGTACTGGAAGGCCGAGGCCAAATCCGGCAATCGGCCCAACGCGGCCGTGGTGAACACGGCCTCGGCCTCGGGCACCACGGTGCCCAACGCGGGACAGGCGAACTACGGCGCGGCCAAGGCGGCCATCGCGGCGCTGACGCTGGTGGCCGCCGACGAATTGGAACGCTACGGTGTGCGGGTCAACGCCATCGCCCCGATTGCCCGCACCCGGCTCACGCTGGCCACGCCCGGCATGGGCGCCATCTTCGCGGCCGAGATCCCCGAGGGCGAGTTCGATCCGTTCAGCCCGGCCAACATCTCACCGCTGGTGGCGTATCTGGCCTCCGACAAATGCCCGCTGACCGGCAAGGTGTTCGCGGTGCAGGGCGGCGCGATCTCCGAGCTGGGCGGCTGGCACGACGTGAAGACGATCGAGACCGAGGGGCCCTGGGCGATCGAGGACATCGCGGCTCGGCTGCCGTAGAAGGAGAACACCATGTTCGAGTGGTCCGAGACCGACGAGATGATCCGCACCGCGGTGCGCGCGTTCATCGACAAGGAGGTGCGGCCGAATCTCGACGCGCTGGAGAGCGGCGAGATGCTGCCGTATCCGGTGATCCGGAAGCTGTTCGCGCAGTTCGGGATCGACGCGATGGCCGCCGAGGCCGTGGGGAAGATGCTGGCGAAGCAGCGGGCGCGGGAGGCGGGGGAGGACGCGGCCGAGCGGACGGAGTCGGCCGGATCCCCGTTCAGCGGCCAGGATTCGATGATGGCCGTGCTGATCGGCGAATTGTCCGGCGTCTGTTTGGGTTTGGTGTCGGCCATGGGGGTCAGCATCGGTCTCGGGGCCACCACGATCATGGCGCGGGGGACGCTCGCGCAGAAGGAGCGCTGGCTCGCCGATCTGGTGACGATGAGGAAGGTCGCGTCGTGGGCGATCACCGAACCCGATTCCGGCAGTGACGCGTTCGGCGGGATGAAGACCTACGTCAAGCGGGACGGGGAGGACTACATCCTCAACGGGCAGAAGACGTTCATCACCAACGGCCCCTACGCCGACACCGTCATCGTGTACGCGAAACTCGACGAGGGGGAGGGCGACAAGCGCAACCGCAAGGTGCTGACCTTCGTGCTCGACAAGGGCATGGAGGGTTTCACCCAGGGCAGGCCGTTCCGGAAGATGGGTCTGCACGCCTCGCCGACCGGTGAGCTGTTCTTCGACAACGTCCGCCTCGGCCGCGACCGCCTGCTCGGCGAGACCGAGGAGCACAAGGGCGGCGACGGCCGCGACAGCGCCCGCTCCAGCTTCACCGCCGAACGGCTCGGCGTCGCGTTCATGGCCCTGGGCATCATCAACGAATGCCACCGGCTCTGTGTCGATTACGCGCGCAACCGAACCCTGTGGGGCCAGGAGATCGGCCGCTTCCAGCTGGTCCAGCTCAAGCTCGCCAAGATGGAAGTCGCCCGGATCAACGTCCAGAACATGGTCTTCAACGCCATCGAACGCTCCCGCGCGGGCAAGCCCCCCACCCTCGCCGAAGCCTCCGCCATGAAGCTCTACTCCTCCGAGGCCGCCACCGACGTGGCCATGGAGGCCGTCCAACTCTTCGGCGGCAACGGCTACATGACCGAATACCGAGTCGAACAACTCGCCCGAGACGCCAAGTCCCTCATGATCTACGCGGGTAGCAATGAGATCCAGGTGACCCACGTGGCCAAGGGGCTGCTGGGGCTCTGAACCTCTCTGTCCCCCGGCGCGCTTTTCGCCGGGGGACCGGCGGATCGGAGGCCGAGGGGGTCTTCCGATCCGCCGGTCATTCATACCGCTCGCAGATGCGTGCGGCTGGCATAGACGTGTTCGGCGATGAGGGTGGCGATGCGGTCGGGGGCCTCGAGCATGGGGACGTGGCCGACGCCGTGGATCAGGATGCGGTCCGCGGATTCGGGGAGGTCGCGCAGGAAGCGTTCGGCGAAGGGACGATTGGGGATGACCCGGTCGTATTCGCACATGAGCAGTCGCACCGGCGTGCTCAGCGTGGGCAGGTATTCGAGGGCCTCCGAGCGCAGGCCGCTGAGCAGGACCGGCAGCATGGCCCGGCAGTTGATCGCGGACAGGATGGTGGCCTCGAGGGCGCGCCGCGGGACCGCGCTCGCGCTCTTGGTCAGCAGCAGCGACGCGAATCGGCGCGCGGGCGCGCTGACCCGCAGGGCCGGGCTCATCCGCTTGCCGATCTCCACCACCGGCACCAGGCTCAGGAACTTCAGCCCCACCCGGATCTGCAACAGCGACGGGCTGTTCCAACCACCCGCGGGCGCGATGGCCGTGAGCGTGCGCGCCCGGCCCCGGCGCGCCAGCTCGAACCCCACCCACGCGCCCAGTGAATTGCCCGCGATATGGCAAGTGCGCCAACCCATTTCGTCGAGTTGATCCTCGATCTGATCGGCGAGGGCGTTGATGTCGAGGTACCAGCCGTTCAACTCCGGCCCGCCCCAGTGCCCCCGGAAGGCCGGAGCGAACACCTCGCAAGTCCCGGACAATCGGAACGCGACCTGTTCCCAGCAGTGCGGCGACAACATGAAGCCGTGCAACAGGAGTAGCGGATCGCCGGAGCCCGTGTGCAGGGCTTTCGTCGGCATGGGCGGGGCGGTGCGGGACGTCATCGTCCTCACCCCTTCCTGGACCTCGATGTCCACCGGGAGTGTGTCTGAGCAGCATTGTACGGTCGTGGCGTGTCCAAAATCATCAGTACGATCAACGTGAACGGGATTCGTGCCGCGACGGGCAAGACGGGTAGGGGGATGCTCGAGTGGCTCGCCACCACCGAGGCGGACATCATCTGCCTGCAGGAGACCAGAGCAACCGACGAGCAGACGCGCGCCGCGCTGGCGACCGCGCTGCGCGACGGCTGGTATCTGGCGCACGCCGAACCCGGCTCGAAAGGCCGCGCGGGCGTGGGCATCCTGTCGCGCCGCGAACCACGTTCCGTGCGTATCGGTTTCGGTAGCCCCGAATTCGACGGCGCGGCGCGCTATATCGAGGCCGAATTCGACGACGTCACCGTCGCCAGCGTCTACGTCCACACCGGCGAGGCGGATACGCCGATGCAGGACGAGAAGTACCGCTTCCTCGGCGAGCTCGGCGCGCACCTGCGGTCCCGCACGGGCGATTTCGTCATCTGCGGCGACTGGAACGTCGCCCACACCGAACTCGACATCAAGAACTGGAAGGGCAACCTGAAGAACTCGGGTTTCCTGCCGGGCGAGCGCGCCTGGCTGGACGAGCTGTTCGCCGCCGGCTACGTCGACGTCGTGCGCACCCTGCACCCGGGCGTACCCGGCCCGTACAGCTGGTGGTCCTACCGCGGCCGCGCCTACGACAACGACGCGGGCTGGCGCATCGACTACCACCTGGCGCGCGGTGAGATCGCGGGCCGCGCCAAGCAGGCCGTGGTGGAGCGGGCCGCCGAGTACGCGCTGCGCTGGTCGGATCACGCGCCCGTGACGGTGCAGTACCGATGAACCTGTCCGGCAAGCGTTTTCGAAGTCTGCTCGCGCTGGGCGGGGTGGTGGTCGTGGTGCTGCTCGGGCTGTTGACCGCGCACGAGACCACGACGCATTCCACCTCGTCGCCCACCACGAGCGCCAAGGCCGTGGCGACGCCGGGTAAGGCGGCCGCCGCCCCGACGAGCCGGGCGCCGGGCGTCCCCGATCGCGCGTACCAGACCTTGGTCGAGATCGACGCGGGCCGTTGGCCGGATTCGGCCGACGCGCCCGGGACCAAGGGCGGGGATCAGTGGCTCAATCGCGATGGGACGCTGCCGAAGTCGGATGCGGCGGGCAGGTCGATCGGCTATCGCGAATGGGACGTCAATCCCAAGGTGCGCGGCCAGACCCGCGACGCCGAGCGCATCGTGACCGGCAGCGACGGTTCGGCGTATTACACCGGTGATCATTACCGGACGTTCACCAAAATGCGCTGAGCTGTCGGAACCCATGCGAACAGGAGGCCAGATGAGTTCCCCGATGACGCTGACGCAGTTCCTCACCGGCGCGGCGACCGAATCCGCCACGCCCGCACCGGTTCTCGGGGCGGTTCCCGCCGCCGACCGGGACTTCAGCGGCGTGCGGTACCAGGCGCCGGACGGTTACGTGGTCCGGGAGCTGCGCGGCCAGAAGATGGGCAGCCTCGCCGAGCTCTACGACGAGTTCGCCGCCGCCTTCCAATTCCCCTACTACTTCGGCCAGAACAAGGACGCGTTCGACGAATGCCTGCGCGACCTCGACGACTTCGTCGGTCGCGCAACGGGTTACGTCGTGGTGGTCCGCAACGCCGCCCAACTCCTCGTGCACGAACCCGCCCAGCGGGATTGGTTCACCGAGGCCATGCGCGACGCCGCCGCCTACTGGTCCGCTCGCGACACGCTCTACCGCGTGGTGCTCCAGGCCGAACCGGGCACCTTGGGAGCGGCCGCGCTCACCTTGTGAGGCACTCCGGCTAACCCGATCGCCGCGCCAGATCCTCGCCGAGCAGGACGAACACGTCGGTGGTGTGGGCGATGAGTTCGTCGCGGGTGAGGGGGAGATCGCCGTGCAGCCAGCCCGCGAGGACCTGGACGAGACCCCCGACGAGGTAGGTGGCGCGGAAGGCGATCGCCGGGTCGGGGCGGTCCGATCCGATGGCGAGGAAGTCGACGCCCTGGGCCGCAACGAGATTCGCGAAGGCGCGGATGGTCGCCAGGGTGCGCGAGCGCAGTTCGGGGGTGGCGGCGCTGAGGATGAGGGCGACGCGGGCCTTGCGCGGGTCGTCGGTGAGGACCTCGATGCCCGCGCGGACCGCGGCCTCGGACATGCCCCGCGTGTCGGTGGGCGCGGTGCGCAGGGCGTCGACGATGGCCGCGGCCAGTTCCTCGGCCATGCCGTCGAGCAGGGCGATCAGCACGGCGTCGCGGCTGTCGAACTGCTCGTAGTAGTACCGCTCGTTCAGTCCGGCCCGCGCGCACAGCCCGGCGACCGTCAGCTTGTCCAGGCCCTGGCCCCCGATGATCTCCAGCGCGGCCTCGAGCAGCGCGGCCCGGCGCTGGGCGCGGCGCTCCTCGGCCGAGACACCACCGTAGGTTCGCGCGGTCATCCGTCCGATTGTATGGGCCCGGCACGGCCGCCCCTCAATTTGGTGGAAGGTCTTGCCAGATTCGGGAATCTGGTAGACGCTATTGCCAGATGTCCGGCACAGGAGGCGACATGTCCGGTTACTTCTCCGACGACTCGATGATCCGGCGGGTCATGCGCAAGCGGGCGGTCGGCCTCACCTACGGCCAGCGCGCGCTGGTGATCGGGGCCGTGCATCCGCTGCTCTACGTGGGCACGGCCGAGCACACCGAACACCGCACCACCCCGTACACCCGGCTCGCGCTGACCGGTCGTCTGTTCGAGGCGGTGTCGCTGGGCAGCACGGAGGAGGCCGACCGGGCGCTGGCCTTCACCGACAAGAAGCACGCGCGGGTGCGGGGCGGCCTGCCCGAGGACGCCGGGCCGTATCCGGCGGGTACGCGCTATTCCGCACACGACCCGCACCTGATGTTCCTGACCATGGCGTTCACCTTCGACTCGGCGGAGGTCATGCACGACGTGCTGGTCCGCAGGCTCACCGCCGCCGAGCGCGAGGGCCTCTACCAGGACTACGTCCGCTGGGGTGAGCTGTTCGGCATGCCGCGCGACGCGGCCCCCGGCAGCTACCCGGAGTTCCGGCGCTTCTTCGACGAGTACCTCACCTCCGACCAGCCGTATCTCACCGACGAGGCCCGGCTGGTCGGCTCCTACCTGGCCGGGAAGCGCGTCGCGTATCCGCTGCCGATGCCGCTGAATCGGGTGGTGACCGGCGTGCATCTGCTCGTCCAGGGCAGTCTGCCGCCCCGCATCCGGGAGCTGTACGGGATTCGGTGGGGTGCGCGCGAGCAGCTGTCCTACCGTTCGCTGGCCCGGGCCGTGCGGACCGCGCATCTCGCCCCGCCGCTGGCTCCCCGGGCGCTGCGCGACAAGCTCTACGGGCCCAGCGCGCCCCTGTACCGGCTGCTCGGCGATCGGGAGAAGCGCCTGGTCGCGTCGGGTCGGCCGAGTATGCCCGGGGTCGATCCGCGCAACCACGCCCAGCGCCATGCCGGGTGAGGCGGACATGCGAAGATCGGAGCATGTCGAGTCCTGCTACATCCGGTGAGCGCAAGCAGCGGGTCCTGTCCGGGATCCAGCCGACGAGTGATTCCTTCCACCTCGGCAATTACCTTGGCGCGCTGCAATATTGGGTGACGTTGCAGGACGACTACGACGCCCTCTACTTCATTCCGGACATGCACGCCATCACGGTGCCGCAGGACCCCAAGCAGTTGCGTCGGCGCACCGAGCGGGCCGCGGCGCAGCTGCTGGCGCTCGGCATCGACCCCAAGCGCTCGACGCTGTTCGTGCAGAGCCAGGTGCCCGAGCACGCCGAGCTGACCTGGGTGCTCCAGTGCATCACCGGCTTCGGCGAGGCAAGCCGGATGACGCAGTTCAAGGACAAGTCGGCCAAGCAGGGTTCGGACAACGCGACCGTCGGCCTGTTCACCTATCCGGTGCTGATGGCCGCCGACATCCTGCTCTACCGCCCGCAGCTGGTGCCGGTGGGCGAGGATCAGCGCCAACATCTCGAGCTGACCCGAAATCTGGCGCAGCGCTTCAACACTCGGTTCAAGAAGACCTTCGTGGTCCCCGAGGCGCACATCGTCTCCGGCACCGCCAAGATCTACGACCTGCAGGATCCGACCTCGAAGATGAGCAAGTCGGCCGCCACCGACGCGGGCCTGCTGAATCTGCTCGACGATCCGAAGGTCTCGGCGAAGAAGATCCGGTCCGCGGTCACCGACACCGAACGCGAGATCCGCTACGACCCGGAGACCAAGCCCGGGGTGAGCAATCTGCTGGTGATCCTGTCCGCGCTCACCGACACCCCGATCGTCACCCTGGAAAACGATTACGCCGGAAAGGGATACGGCGACCTGAAGAACGACGTCGCCGACGCCCTCGTCGATTTCGTCACTCCCTTGCAGGCGAAGGTTCAGCAATACCTCGACGACCAGGGCGAACTCGATCGCATTCTGGCCGACGGCGCCGACCGCGCCCGCGAAATCGCCGGTAGGACCCTCGCGCAGGTGTACGACCGCGTCGGTTTCCTCACCCGCTGAGCGTTTTCCGGCCCGCCCGCCCGGGTATCGGGAAGGTGACCGACGCGCTGGGCAAATCTGTCGCTGTCGGCCGCGCAAAGGTGCGACAGTACATGCACGATCGCTGCCGAGTGGGTTCCGGGAGGACGGGTGTTCGACAAGGTCAGGGGGCGGATCGAACGCGAGGTGCAAGCGCGCCCGTGGTTGGACCATCTGGTCCGCGCGGGCGGCCGGTATCAGCGGCAGCGCGGCGACTACTACGCGGCAGGCGTCACGTATTTCACTGTGCTGTCATTGTTTCCGCTGCTCATGGTGGGTTTCGCGGTGGCCGGGTTCGTGTTGTCGCACGATCCGGATCTGTTGCACGAGGTGCAGGACAAGATCGTTCAGAACATTCCCGGCTCGCTCGGCGGGCAGCTGAACGATCTGATCGATCAGGCCATCGACTCCCGCACCAGCGTCGGGGTGATCGGTCTGGTCGGCGCTTTCTACGGCGGGCTGGGCTGGATGGCCAATCTCCGCGCCGCGCTCACCGAACAGTGGGAACAGCAAGCGCAGGACGGCAATTGGGCCACCTCGAAGCTCTCCGATCTGCTCGCACTGGTCGGGCTCGGGTTGGCGATGGTGGTGTCGCTGGGTCTGTCCGCCCTCGCCGGTAGCGATCTGGGACGGAGTCTGCTGAAGGCGATCCACCTGGACCACGCGCCGGGGGTCGGGGTGCTGCTGCGCGTCGTCTCGCTGCTGTTGGCGGTGTGCGCGTCGTGGGCGGTGTTCGTGTGGGTGATCGCCCGGCTACCGCGACAACCGGTCACCATCGTGAGCGCGATCAAGGCCGCGCTGATCGCCGCCATCGCCTTCGAGATCTGGAAGCAGATCGCCAGCTTCTATCTGCACAAGGTGCTCTCGAGCCCGGCGGGGGTGGCGTTCGGTCCGATCATCGGCCTGATGGTGTTCGCGTACATCACCGCGCGGATCATCCTGTTCGCCACGGCGTGGGCGGCGACCGCGCGGGAGAACGAGGCGGAGTTGGATGTCGCCCCGCCCCCGCCCGCGGTGATCGAGCCGCGCATGAACGCCGGATGGTCGGCCGGGGTGGGGGCGGTGTTGTTCGGGGCCGGGGCGGTCGCGGCCGGGGTGGTCGCCGGGGTGTGGGGTGTGCTCAGTCGGCGTGGACGGGTTGGGTCAGGCGGGTGAGTTCCCGCTGGAGTCGTTCCGCGGACCAGGGTTCGACGTGCAGATCGTTGTGCTGCTGGTAGTAGACGTAGCGTCCGTCGCCCTCGACGTCGAACCAGCTGAGGTACTGCGGGGGATGGGGTCGCGCGGTGTGCAGGCCCTGCTGGATCTCGAGATGACCCGATCCGGTGCGCGGGGCGGTCAGCAGTCTGCGCATCCGGCTGGTCACGGTTTCCCTTGTGCCCGTCCATGATTCGAGATCGGTGCGGATGCAATCCAGGCTCTCCACGAGCGCCGTCTGCCGACCCGCCTCGACCTTCCCCAGGACCGCGACGAACACCTTCGGCACGATGGCCGGGGAGCCGACCTCGACGACGACATTGCCGCCGACTTCCGTTGTGGGACCGGGTCTTTGGACGAGCGTCACGCCCACGGTCGTATCGATGGCCCCGAACGCGCGCACGGGCCGCTTCCGGGTGCCCGTAACGGTCAGCGTGACAGCGGGATTCGCCGCCACGCGCAGCACCGCCGACAGATCGGCGTCACCCCCGAGCGGCAACCGCTCCCGCAACTCCCGCGCGAGCCGCTCGGCCTCGCTCTGCCATGCCGTCGACGAGTACAGACTCAACGGGAACGGATACCGATCCTTCCCCGTCTCCTGCCACAGATGCATGAACTCATCGGGAGTGAACTCCCACCTCACCGCCCCGAACCCTCACCCTCGTCCGGTCTGGTCTGCGCGGCGGGGATATCCGCTCCGATGGCTTGGGGGACCGTTCGTTGCCTGGGCCCGAACAGTTCCTCCTCGCGATCCCTGATCAGGTAGTCGGGGGTCTTGTGCTCGGCTTCGTCGTCGTCCTTACGGCCGTGCGCGCCGGGCATACCCATGCCCGGCATACCGGATGTGCCAGCGGCGCCCGCCCGTCCGGCGGCAGCGGCGGCCGGGTTTCCGGCACCGGGCATTCCCGGCACGCTCCTGCCGGGGGCGTTGGCGGTGCTTCCGCCGCCCGTTCCGCCTTGACCGCCGCCGGATGTCCCCGGGCGCAGGCCGGAACCGCCGCCTCCTCGACCACTCACGCTCGAGCCGGGAGAGTCGACTCCGGCGGGTCGGGTATCGGCTTCCGACGAGGTGCCGCCACCAGTGCCCGAAGTTCCTTGCGTCCCAGACGAATTCGATCCGTCGGTCGAAGCCGGCGAGACGCTGGCCGGATCGGTGCGCTGACCACCGTCGGTGGAGTTGGGATCCTGTGTGCCGTTCCCGGACTGCTCACCGGTTCCGCCACCGGTTTCGCCGGTTCCGCCGCTGGTTCCCCCTGTCCCGCCGTTCGTCCCGCCGGTGCCGCCACCGGTGCCGGGCCAGGAGTTGCCGCCGCCGGTTCCGGGGTTGACCTCGCCGGGGGAGTCGACGGGGACGAAGGTCGGAACCTTCTGTCCGGCAGGGCGATAGGTGGGATCGTAGTTCAATTTCATCGCGGCAATGGCCAGCTGCCGAGCCTCCCCGGCGGATCGAACCCCGCCGACCGCCTGTTCGGGCACCTCCGCGCCCAGCCCGAGCAGCGCAGCGGCGAAATTCGTCGTACTCGTCGGCTTCTCCGGCACGGGCGGCGGCACGTTGTTCTTGACCGCCTCGGCGCCATAGCCCGCGGCATGAATGCGGGCGCCGACGGCTTGCATGACCTCTTGAACCTCGGTCCCTTGCTGAACGAAGGTCCGGGCCGCATCACTCGCCGTGTCTGCGAGCGTGCCCTTCAATTTCTCCGAAAGCGTCTTCTGAATGGAGATGTTCAGACCGAAGAGCGCGCCTCCGACGGCAGCGGAGATCTCGAGCCATTTCTGGGCGGCCGCGTGCATCGCATCCGGTTGCATCGACCTCTGCACGGTATTGAAGATCTCTTCGTGACTCATTCTCTCCCAGTGCTCGAGGTCCACGATGTAGTCGGGATCGGTACTCGTATGACGAAGACCTCGCTGTACCGACTCGGCACCTTGCTGGCTTTTCGTAGCCCGGTCGTGGCTCTGACCCGCGTCCGTACCCGTCTGGGTGATAGCGCCTGCGGTGGCCGCGGTGGGGTTGATCGGCGAACCGTCACCATTGGCCATGTCAGTTGTCCTTCCCGATGGACGGTTCTATGGCAGTGGCGGTTTCGAGCAGGCCATCGCAGGGATTCAGGCCCTCGCCGCGTCCGCTGAGGGTCAGAGTTACTCCCACATCCACGAAACCGGCCTTGGTTCGCAAATGGATGTCACACGCGATCGGTAGCTTCGGATCTCGAACCCACATGGCTTGGCGGCCGTTGATGGTGATGGGTTCGCTCCACGCGCCGTTCTTCTGGAGATCTTCCTCCCACGTGACATTCCCCGAAATAACGGACAGGAAGCGGGCTTTGGAGTTGAAGTTGCAGATGAAGAACGTCTGTTCAGCGACTTGGTCGCCCTTACGCGCTCGGCTGTTCGGATCGTATCCGGATTGGGAGACCGCGGCGTCAGGTATCCATGTGCAGGGGTCGAAGACGACTCGGGGGCGCTGCGCGGTGACGTATTTGTCGGGTTGTGTCGGCGGTTGCAGGCTCGGCGCGGTCAGCGTTGGGTAGGGCGATGTGAAGGATGCGGGCGCCGCAGTTTGCTGGGAGGGGGATCCCGTCTCATGGGAACCGTCGCTGGGTGAGGTCGAACATGCAGTAGCGGTGAACGCAACGAAGACGAGAGCAAGCGACGGTCCGTAGCCCGAAAGTTTCACTGGTTCTGCGCTCCTGAGGTCATCTTGATCGCCAGCGTGTTCAAAGCCTCGGCTTCCTCGATCATGTTGCCCGCCCGAAGATAGGCCGCAGCCATTCTGAGGGCAGCCTCTTGCATACCCGTCAGCGCGTTCGTGAGCTCGAGCCCTTTGCCACTGAACCCCTCTTGGAGCCTCTTCGAAGATTCGAAATCGCCGAACCCCACAAGCCTCTGAAGGTTGACCGAATCTCGAACATGCACGTCGAGCGACTCGGCGAATCGCTGAAAGATCTTGGCGCACTCCTGTGCCGCCCCCGCCTCCATCCTGAACTTCCCGCTCACAGCCTCCTGGTACAGCGCATCAGCCGTCGACTGCCCCACGTCCACCCACGTCCCTCCCTTCGTGCGCCCAGGATTCACCTACCTTACTGGACGCACCATGGAGGCGAGTGGTTCCCCTCGGCAAGGATTCACCCTCCAAGATGGAAGTCTTGCTGGGGTTATGCGGTATTCGTATGTATCCGGCGTGAATCGCCGACCATGCTCCATCCGGGCTACTAGCATGGCGCTGGATGGCAGGCGTATCACCAACGAGCGCAGGGGCATTCATGACCGAAGGCAATTCGACGTTGGCGCGGCGGCGGTTGGGGCGGAAGTTGCGGGGTGGGCGGTTGGGGGCGGGGTTGACGTTGCAGCAGTCGGGTGGGGTGATTCGGGTGGGGGCCAGTTCGGTGCATCGGCTGGAGCGGGGGTTGGTTTCGGGGGTGGATGACGGGCAGGTGGCCGCGCTGTGTCGGATCTACGAGTTCGACGCGGAGCAGACGCGGGATGTGCTGGCGTTGGTCGAGGAGGGGGAGGGGGTCGAATGGTGGGGGGAGTACGAGGATGTGATGTCGGCCGAGTTCCGGACCTATGTGGGGCTGGAGGGGGCGGCTCGCGAGATCCGTTCGTACGAGGCCGATTTGATGCCGGGGCTGTTGCATACGCCGGCGTACGCGCGCGTGTTGTTGGAGACGCTCTACCCGGACGAGGACGCGGCGACCATCGATCGGCGGGTGCGGCTGCGGATGCGGCGGCAGGAACTGCTGGAGATTCCGGACGGGCCGGGTTTCCAAGCGGTCGTGCGGGAGTCGGCGATCCGGATGACCGTGGGCGGGCCGGAGGTGATGGCCGAACAGTGTGAACGGTTGGTGGAGGCCAGTTTTCGGCCCAATATCGATATTCGGGTGCTGCCGTTCAGTCGGGGACTCCCGATGCGGGAGGGCGGCGGCCCGTTCGTGCTGCTCGACTTCGGATCCGACGGATCGGGCGAACTCGTCGAGACCCCGTTGGTCTACATCGAATCGTTCCGCGGCGAACAGTATCTGACCGAACCCGATGTCGTCCGCAAGCATCGCGAGGTGTACCACACCCTGCTGCGCAATACGCTGGGACCGGAGTCGAGTCGGGAGATGCTGCGCCGGGCGGGCGCGGAATTCGAGTCCCGAATGGACGAAAGCCCCCGGGAAGCTTGAACTTTCGCTTCCCTGGGGGCTTTCCGTCCGAAACGGTCAGCGGTTGGCGTGGCTGTGCTGCCCGCCCTTGACCTTGGCGTCCGTCGGCTGGGCGGCGGCGCCCTTCTTACCGGCGGCCGAGGGGTCGGCGCTGTTCTTGTCACCGAAGCTACCGGTGCTGGCCTGACCGCCCTTGCGGGCCTGCTCCGCCGTGTCCGAGCGGTTGCCGAACTGGCCGGGATTGTTCTGGTCCGCCATGGTTAGCTCCCTTCTTCGGTTACTCAACTGAAAGCCGTACGATCGGCTCGTTCAGCGGGTGCCCGAGCAACCCGGAGTCAAACAACGCGATTCGCGAAAAGTGGCGGCGATTACGATCGCGTCCGGCCCCGGAGCGACCACGCGGCGATCCCCAGCCCGATGACCAGCACCAAGCCCGCGATGATCGCGATCGTGCCCCAACTGCCGTGCCGTTCCGCGGGCGTGGCGGTGGTGTCCGAATTCGGGTGCGGCGGCGGGGACGCAAGTGTCACACCGGGATTCGCCGTCGTGCCGGTGTCGCCCGGCAGCGTGCCGACGCTCGCGTCGCGCGGCAGCGCGAAGCCGTAGTCGAGCAGCCGGGCCGCCTGTTCGGGCGGCCGGATCGGCAGCACGTCGGCCTTCAGCAACGTCACGACCAACCGGTGTCCGCCGCGCGCGGCGGCGGTCACGAAGGTTTGCCGGGCGTCGTCCGTGTAGCCGGTCTTGCCGCCCAGATCGCCGTCGTAGTCGAACAGCAGCCGGTTGTCGTTGGCGATCGGAAAACCCGGATGGTCCTTGTCGTCCGGGATCTTCGGGTCGGCGGGGTAGCCCGGGAAGTCGACCTGCTCGGTGTGCACGATCTCGGCGAACGCCGGAATCGTCATGGCCTCGCGGAACAGCAGCGCCAAATCGTATGCGGACGTGCTCATTCCGGGCCCGTCCAGACCCGATGGCGTGGCGGCGCGAGTGTCCAAGGCGCGCAGGCGTTTCGCCAGCTCGTTCATCTTGGCGACCGTGGCCCGGTCCCCGCCGAGCTGTGCGGCGACGGCGTGCGCGGCGTCGTTGCCCGAGCACATGAGCAGCGCCTGCATCAACTGCTTGTTGGTGTAGCGGCCGCCGGGGCCGATGCCCACCCGGGTGCCGTCGGCGTTCGCGTCCTCCTGCGTGCCGACCACCACCTTGTTCAGGTCGAGGGCGCGCAGCGCGACCGTGGCGAGCAGCACCTTGATGGTGGAGGCGGGCCGGTAGCGCCCGTGCGGATCCTTGGCGGCCAGCACCCGGCCGGTGTCCAGATCCGCGATCGTCCACGCGGTCGCGGAGATCTCGGCGGGGACCGGGGGCGCCTTGTCCGGCAGGACCAGGCCGCAGCCGCCGAGCCGGTCGCCGCCCACGGGCGACGCGGGCACCGGCAGCGGATCGGGGCCGGTCTCGCCGGGTCCGGGGACCTCCGAGGCGTCGATCGCCGGGGGCGGAGCCGTCTTGTTCGGGCAGGAGTCGGTGTTCGGGGTGGTGAACGGCGTCGTCGTACCGGTCGGCTGGGCGTCGGCGAGCGTCGGGGACAGCGTCAGCGCCGCGGCGCCGAGGAGTCCGGCCACCAGCGTGGCCGCCAACGATCTCGGGCGGCGAGCGCGCCGGGTCATGCGGGTCCTCATCACTGTCGAGCTTAGGGCAATCGCGGGGTTTGCCGAGTTCAGGGCGGTGAGATGGGATGGTATTGACATCTACTACAAAATGAGAGCTACTATCAAAAAGAAGAAGCTTTCGAAATCCCATTTTCGGCCCAGGAGGGAACGGCATGACCGGGAACGAGGCGAGCCGGGCTCGCTGGCTGGCGCTGGGCGCGCTGGCCTTGGCGATGCTCACGATCGGCCTGGACACCACCGTGCTGGTCGTGGCGCTCCCCACCATGGCGGTGGATCTGCACGCGAATACCGCTGCGCTGCAATGGTTCACGACCGCGTACACGCTGGCGCTCGCGGGCTTCATGCTGCCCGCGGGGGCACTGGGAGACCGCTACGGGCGCAAGAGGTTCCTGCTGGGGGCGCTGGCCCTGTTCGGCGTCGCGTCGCTGTGGTGCGCGTTCGCGTCGTCGTCGGGGGAACTGATCGCCGCGCGGGCGGTGCTCGGGATCGCGGCGGCGACCATGATGCCGCTGTCGATGTCGGTGCTGCCGGGACTGTTCCCGGATCGGGCGGAACGGCAACGGGCCCTGACGATCTGGGTGACCTCGACGGCCCTCGGGCTGCCGCTGGGGCCGATCGTGGGCGGCTGGCTGTTGCAGCACTTCTGGTGGGGTTCGGTGTTCCTGATCAACGTGCCGTTGGTGATGGTGGGACTGCTCGCGGTGGCCGGGCTGGTGCCGGAGTCGCGCAGCGGCAACGTCTTCCGGATCGATCTGGCCGGGGTCGTGCTCTCGGCGGGCGGGATGCTGGGCTTCACCTACGGTTTCATCCGGCTGGGCGAGCGGGACTGGGGAGATGTGATCGCGTGGTCCGCCGTGGCGGCGGGTGTGGCGCTGTTGGCGGCGTTCGTCGCGTGGCAGCGGCGCGTCGCGCATCCGCTGATCGACCTCGGATTGTTCACCGCGGCCGGATTCCGGTGGGGCACCGCGTATTCCGTAGTCGTCAACTTCGCCATGTTCGGCCTGTTCTTCACCGTGCCGCAGTACTTCCAGGCCGTGCTCGGCGTCGATTCGCTGGGCAGCGGGCTGCGGTTGCTGCCGCTGATCGCGGGTCTGGTGCTCGGCACCCGGCTGGTGGACAGGCTGTCGCCGAAACTGGGTCTGCGGGTCGTGCTGACCACCGGATTCCTCGTTCTCGCGGGCAGTTTGGTGATGGGTGCGCTCACAAAGGTGGACAGCGGCTACGGCTACACCGCGATCTGGACCACCCTGCTCGGCGCGGGCATGGGCTTCGTCATGCCCTCCGCGATGGGTATGGCCATGGGCGAACTGAGCGCTGAGCGGTCGGGATCGGGTTCGGCCCTGATCCAGGCGCTGCGGCAGGCGGGCGGCACCATCGGGGTCGCGATCCTGGGCACCGTGCTGGCCGTGCGATACCGTGCCGAACTGGGCGCGGACAATCGGGAACCGGTCTCCGACGGCGTGAATTCCGGTGTGGCCGTGGCCCATCGGGTGGGTGATCCGAACCTGCTGGCCCACGTGCAGTCCGCCTTCGTCGGCGGAATGGGCGCGATGCTCTGGGTGTGCGCGGGCATCTGCGCGGTGGCCGCCGTACTGGCGGCCCTGGTGACCCGCCGCTCCGGACCGGGAGCTCCGGTCACCTCTGATGCGGGCCGGTCCGAGGTACAGGTGGGTTGAGTGGGCCGCCGATGCGGGCCGGTCGCAGGCGCGGGTGGGTTGAGGCGGCCGCCGATGCGGGACAATCGGTGCATGTCGGCTGAGACGAAGGCGCCCGCGGGGTTACGCGAGCGGAAGAAGGAGCGCACCCGCCGCACCATTCGGACCGAGGCGATGCGGTTGTTCAAGAAGCAGGGGTACGGGGAGACCACCATCGAGCAGATCGCCGAGGCGGCCGACATCTCCCCGAGCACCTTCTTCCGCTACTTCCCGTCCAAGGAGCAGGTCGTACTCGCCGACGATCTGGACCCGATCATGATCCGCGCGGTCGAGGAGCAGCCCGCCGAGCTGTCCGCGCTGACCGCGGTCCGCAACGCCATCCGCGAGACGTTCGCGAGCATGGACGACGAGCAGCGCGCCTTCGAACAGGAACGGATGCTGCTGGTCTGGAACGAACCCGAACTGCGCGGGGTGATCGCCCAGGAGACCGAACGCAATGTCGACCTGATGACCGAACTCATCGCCCGGCGCACGGGCCGCGCGCCCGACGACTGGCAGGCGCGCGCCTTCGCCGGGGCGCTCATCGGCGCGACCATGACCGCGTTCGGTCCGGGCGGGCTGGATATGGACCGGATCGAGCTGATCGGCGAGTTCCTCGCCGCGGGCATGCCCGGATTCGCCGAATAGCGCCTCAGGCGGTATGCCCGGCGACGACGTCGTCGGTCATCGTCGCGAAGAAGCCGCCGACCACGTCCTCGATCTCGCCGATCGATCGCGCGCAGTACAACACCGGCTGGTAGTGGGTGATGTCGTAGGCGGCCGTGCCCATCTCGTGAATGTCCAACGGCCGCAAGGTCGCCGAGCGGAACTCCTCGATCTCCCCGAACGAGGACAGCAGTCCCGCGCCGTAACAGCGCACCTCACCGTGTTCGCGGACCACGCCGAACTCCATCGAGAACCAGAACACGTCGGCCAGGAACTTCAGCGCCGCAACGGTTTCCAGCCGGGTCGCCGCCGCGCCCACCTCGGCGTAGATCGCCGCGAACCGCGGGCTCGCCAGCTGGTTGGCGTGGCCGATGACCTCGTGGATGGCGTCCGGCTCCGGGGTGTAGAGCGGCGCGGAATGGTGACGGATGTACTGGGTGGCGTGGAAGGTTCGCTCGGCGAACGCGCCGAAGAACTCCCGCAGCGGGACCAGCCCCGCGGCCGGGACATAGCGAAAACCGCTGAGCGGCACCAGTTTCGCGGTCACCTCGTGCAGTTGCGGAATGTGGTCGCCCGGGAGCGCCAGCCGCTCCTCGCCCGCCAGGATCTCCGCCGCGGCGTAGTGGCGGTGCTTGCGGGCCAGCTCGGCCGAGACGATCCGCCAGACCTCCTGTTCCTCGTCGGTGTAGTCGATCGTCGGTAGCGGCTCACCGGGCCGGTACGACAGCGCCAGGGCGGCGATCGCATTGCGGCGGGCCCGGTACTCCGGATCGTGCCCGCCGGGGTGCTCGTCGCTCAGGTGCACGGTCACGTCGCCGTCGGTGCTCGCGGTCACCGGCGAGTACAGCTGAGCCTCGTTGAACATGTCTCGATGCAAGCACCGGCAGGCAGATCCGACAACAAACCCCGGATTTGCTGGTCGAATTGCCTAGCTGCGTTCGAACCGTGAGGTTCCGGGTAAGGCAAGGGATGACGGAGGTGCGGTGCCCGACCGACGACGGTGGTGATGAAGCGACGTGATGGTAGAGCACGAGATCAGATGGGCCGCGCACCAGCTCGACGGGTGTGCGGTGGTGCGCCCGGAGGGCGAACTCGATCCGATCACCTATCGCGGCTTCGGTGAGGATCTGGCCGAGTTCGCCATGCGGCTGCCGCGGGCGGTGATCGTCGCGGTCGACGATCTGCGGGTGTGGGCCGAGCCGTTGCTGACCATCTTCGCCAATGTCTGGATGCGGGTCGGCGAGCGGCCCGGGGTGCCGATCCTGCTGGTCGCCGAGGATCCCGAGGTGCGCGGGTTGTACGAGCACAGCGCCGTGCGGCGGTTCGTGCCGGTGCACGAGTCGGTGAGCGCGGCGGTGGCGGCGGCGGATCGGCCCGCGCCGCACCGGCACGACACCCTGACCCTGGCCCGCACCGACGACTGTGCCCGGCGCGCACGGCGATTCGTCGACGAGGCGTGCCGGAACTGGCAGGTCATGGAGGTCTTCGCCGACGCCGAACTGGTCGTGACCGAACTGGTGGAGAACGCCCTCGCGCACAGCCGCGCGGGCACCGAGATCAGCGTGCGGGTGGAGCTGCGGCAGGATCTGCTGACCGTCGCCGTCCGCGACGACGATCCGCGCGAGGCGGTGCTGCACGAACCGCTGCCGGGGGAGACGCATCTGTACGGCCTGCATGTGGTCGCCCGGCTCGCGCACGGCTGGGGCTGCGCGCCGCGCGTGCCGACCGGCAAGGTGGTGTGGGCCGCGTTGCCGACCGGAACCGAGGCCGGGCGGCAGTTCGGCTGAGCCCGGACGGACCGAAGGCCGCCCCCTCGAATGAGGTTGACGGCCTTCGGTTTTCGGCGATTGCGTCGGTCAGCGGGCGAACAGCAGCGCGCGCTTGACCTCCTGGATGGCCTTGGTCACTTCGATGCCGCGCGGGCAGGCGTCGGTGCAGTTGAAGGTGGTGCGGCAGCGCCACACGCCCTCGACGTCGTTGAGGATGTCCAGGCGTTCGCGGGCGCCCTCGTCGCGGCTGTCGAAGATGAACCGGTGCGCGTTGACGATGGCGGCCGGGCCGAAGTAGCTGCCGTCGCTCCAGTACACCGGGCACGAGGTGGTGCAGCACGCGCACAGGATGCACTTGGTGGTGTCGTCGAAGCGCGCGCGGTCGGCCTGGGACTGGATGCGTTCGCGGGTGGGCTCGTTGCCGTGCGTGATGAGGTACGGCTTGACGGCCTTGAACGCGTCGAAGAACGGATCCATGTCCACCACGAGATCCTTCTCCACGGGCAGGCCGCGGATCGGCTCGACGGTGACGGTCAGCGACTTGCCGCTCTTGGGCAGCATGTCGCGCATCAGCACCTTGCACGCGAGCCGGTTCACGCCGTTGATGCGCATGGCGTCCGAACCGCACACGCCGTGGGCGCAGGAGCGGCGGAAGGTGAGCGTGCCGTCCAGGTAGGACTTGATGTAGATGAGCACGTTCAGGAACCGGTCGGTGGGCAGCACCGGCACCTGGAACGAATCCCAGTGCGCCCCTTGGCCGTCCTCGGGGTTGAACCGGGCCACCTTGACGGTGATCATGGTCGAACCCTCGGGCACCGGAGCGGCCTTCTGCGGGGCCTCTGCTACAGCGGTCATCAGTACTTACGCTCCATCGGCTCGTAACGGGTCTGCACCACCGGCTTGAAGTCGAGCCGGATATCGGCGATCAGTTCGGCGTGCGCGCCGGGCTCGACGTCCTTGTACGCCATGGTGTGACGCATGAAGTTGACGTCGTCGCGGTCCGGGTAGTCCTCGCGGGCGTGGCCGCCGCGCGACTCCTTGCGGTTGAGCGCGCCGACCACGGTCACCTCGGCCAGCTCGAGCAGGAAGCCCAGCTCGACGGCCTCGAGCAGATCGCTGTTGTAGCGGCGGCCCTTGTCCTGCACGGTGATGTGCGCGTAGCGCTCCTTGAGCGCGTGGATGTCGGTGAGCGCCGTCTTGAGGGTCTCCTCGGTGCGGAACACCGCGGCGTTGGCGTCCATGGTGTTCTGCAACTCGGTGCGGATGTCGGCGACGCGCTCGTTGCCGTGATCCGACAGCAGGCTCGACAGCCAGCCCTGCACGTATTCGGCCGGGGCGTCGGGCATTTCGACGAACTCGCTGCGCTGGGCGTACTCGGCGGCGGCGATGCCCGCACGGCGGCCGAACACATTGATGTCCAGCAGCGAGTTGGTGCCCAGGCGGTTCGCGCCGTGCACCGACACGCACGCGCACTCGCCGGCGGCGTAGAGGCCGGGCACGACGTCGGTGTTGTTGCGCAGCACCTCGCCGCGGATGCGGGTCGGGATGCCGCCCATGACGTAGTGACAGGTCGGCATGACCGGCACCGGCTCCTTCACCGGGTCCACGCCCAGGTAGGTGCGGGAGAACTCGGTGATGTCGGGCAGCTTCTCCTCGAGCACGTCCTCGCCGAGGTGGGTCACGTCGATGTAGACGTAGTCCTTGTTCGGCCCGGCGCCGCGGCCCTCGAGGACCTCCTTGACCATCGAGCGGGCGACGATGTCGCGCGGCGCGAGGTCCTTGATGGTCGGGGCGTAGCGCTCCATGAACCGCTCGCCGGACGCGTTGCGCAGGATGCCGCCCTCGCCGCGCACGGCCTCGGAGATGAGGATGCCCAGGCCCGCCAGGCCCGTCGGATGGAACTGGTGGAATTCCATGTCCTCCAACGGAAGTCCCTTGCGGAACACGATCGCCATGCCGTCACCGGTGAGGGTGTGGGCGTTGGAGGTCGTCTTGTACATGCGGCCCGAGCCGCCGGTGGCGAACACGATCGCCTTGGCATGGAAGACGTGCAGCTCGCCGGTGGCCAGCTCGTAGGCGACCACACCGGTCGCCACCGGGCCGCGGTCGGTGTTGGTCAGCACCAGGTCCAGCACGTAGAACTCGTTGAAGAACTCGACGTCGTGCTTGACGCAGTTCTGGTAGAGCGTCTGCAGGATCATGTGGCCCGTGCGGTCGGCGGCGTAGCACGCGCGGCGCACCGGGGCCTTGCCGTGGTCCCGGGTGTGCCCGCCGAAGCGGCGCTGATCGATCTTGCCCTCGGGGGTGCGGTTGAACGGCAGGCCCATCTTCTCCAGATCGAGCACGGCGTCGATGGCCTCCTTGGCCATGATCTCCGCGGCGTCCTGGTCGACGATGTAGTCGCCACCTTTGACGGTGTCGAAGGTGTGCCACTCCCAGTTGTCCTCTTCGACATTGGCCAGCGCGGCGCACATGCCGCCCTGGGCCGCGCCGGTGTGGGAGCGGGTCGGGTACAGCTTGGTCAGCACCGCGGTGCGGGCCCGGGGACCGGCCTCGATCGCCGCGCGCATCCCCGCGCCACCCGCGCCGACGATCACGACGTCGTAGCGGTGCTCCTGGATGGGACGAGTCTCACTCATCGGAGGTGGCGTTCCTAACTGATGTTGGGGTCGAAGGTGAAGATGACGTAGGTGCCCACGCCCATGATCAGGATCATGGAGATCGCCAGCAGCGTCTTCAGCCAGAAGCGGGTCGAGTCCTTGCGCGAGTAGTCGTCGATGACCGTGCGCAGGCCGTTGCCGCCGTGCAGCTGGGCGAGCCACAGCATGGCCAGATCCCACAGCTGCCAGAACGGGCTGGCCCAGCGGCCCGCGACGAAGCCGAAGTTCAGCCGCTTCACGCCGCCGTCGAGCATGAGCATGATCGTCATGTGGCCGATGACCAGCACGACCAGCAGCAGGCCGGAGAAGCGCATGAACAGCCAGGCGTACTTCTCGAAGTTGTTGCCCCGGGTACGCCGGGGGGCGCGGGGAGCGTCGAGGCTGGCCGGGCGGTCGTAGGACTTGCCGAGGACGGGTGCAGACATATCAGTGCTCCGTGAACAGGTAGAAGAACTGGCGTCCGACCCCGGCGCCCGCGACGACGACCCAGATCGCGAGCACGATCCACAGCATCAGTCGCTGGTAGCGCGGGCCCTGGGACCAGAAGTCGACGAGGATGACCCGGATGCCGTTGAGGGCGTGGAACAGCACGCACACCACGAGGGCCATCTCCATCAGGGCGACGACCGGGTTCTTGTACGTCTCGATGGCCCGGTCGTAGGTGTCCGGGCTGACGCGCACCAGAGCGGTGTCGAGGACGTGGACGAACAGGAAGAAGAAGATCGTGACACCGGTGATCCGGTGCAGGGCCCAGGACCACATGCCCGGGTCGCCGCGGTACAGGGTCTTCCGCTTCGGCTGAGCCGGAGCTTCGAGCGTGGTCGTCATAGAGTGCGGTGCCTCCAACGTCGTTGATGGACACGCCGGGCGCACCCGGCTAGTCGGACCCGGTCGCGGTTTCGGCGCGGGACTGGAGAGCCGTTGGATCTGGAAAACACCAGCTCGTGCCCGGAGCCAACACCCCGGAGGCTGTGGTCGACCCGCCGCCGGGAACCTGAACCGATCTGTCTGGAACTCTAATCCCCGGCGAATGGCGGAACTAATTCGGCGTGCTGAGCGTTGGAGCACAATTCGGCATAGTTAGGTTTGCCTTGCCTATTCGATTGACGTGGTCGTTCGCCCTTCTCTACCGTCGTTTCCGAGTCGTCCGAGCGGAGGTCCGGTATGCCCGAAATCGATTGGGATGCCTTGCGTCACAAGGCAATTGAGGTCATGCGCAACGCGTATGCGCCGTACTCGCGGTTTCCGGTCGGGGCCGCCGGACTCGGTGCCGACGGGCGAATCGTCCTCGGATGCAATGTGGAAAATGTCTCATACGGTTTGGGCCTCTGCGCCGAATGCGTACTCGTCGGTAACCTCGCCGCAACCGGTGGCGGACGATTGCTGGCGGTTTCCGTGTGCGACTCGCGAGGGGCGATCCTCATGCCGTGCGGGCGGTGTCGGCAGGTGCTCTATGAGCACGGAGGTGCGGAGATGTTGGTCGACCACGCCGAGGGGCCGAAGCCGTTGGGGCGTTTGCTGCCCGATGCCTTCGGGCCGGAGGATTTGGCGGCCGGGCGGGAATGATGTGAAATATCGCACCTCCGCTCGATCGCTACCCATTCCCGCGGCCGCCGCGCGCTCGGGGCTACTGCGCGAAGTTTCGTCATTCGGCACGAAATGCGCAGTGCCCCAAGCGTTTACCGATGAACGAAGGCGTCCGCTCTCAGGTCTGATCCTCCAGCACCGCGTCGATCTCCTCCTCGGTCGGCATGGCGATCGGAGAGAACGGGATCGGCGGTAGTCCGAAATGCTGAAGGATGCGGGCCATGCCCGCTTGCAGATAGTTGACCCCGTCCACCAATTGGGACTCGATCAATTCGCTGCGGATCGAACGCCGCTCGAGCCGGTAGATCGACGCTCCGTGGCTCTCCTCGATATCGGTTACGCGGCCCTCGAGCTTTGTCACCCGGCGGCCGAGTTCGGTGTACGACATACCTTCCCCCTTCGTCGATTCCGTATGGCGGCGAGGCTACCCCAGGGCAACAGGGCTTTCCGCGTGTCGCCGAGGCGTTCGGACAGTCGCACCCCGCATTGGAATCCGCACCCTTTCCAGGCCCTTCTGAGAGGGTGGGACACATGGTGAGTGCGCAGTCGGCGGTGTCGGTGATCGCGGCCAAACGGGACGGAGACGAACTGAGCGACGACCAGATCGCCTGGGTCGTGGACGCTTTCACGCGGGGGGAGGTGGCCGACTACCAGATGGCCGCGCTGGCCATGGCGATCGTGTGGCGCGGGATGACGCGGCGCGAGATCGCCACCTGGACCCGGGCCATGATCGAATCCGGGCGGCGGATGGACTTCACCGACCTGCCGCGCCCGACCGTCGACAAGCATTCGACGGGCGGGGTGGGCGACAAGATCACCCTGCCGCTGGCCCCCGTGGTGGCCGCCTGCGGGGCGGCCGTGCCGCAGCTGTCGGGTCGCGGCCTGGGCCACACCGGCGGCACGCTCGACAAGCTGGAGTCGATTCCGGGGTGGCGGGCCGACGTCCCGGTCGAGCGGATGCGCGCGATGCTGACCGATCCGAGCGTCGGCGCGGTGGTGTGCGCGGCCGGAGCCGATCTCGCCCCCGCCGACAAGCGGCTCTACGCCCTGCGCGATGTGACCGGGACCGTCGAATCCATTCCGCTGATCGCGAGTTCGATCATGAGCAAGAAGATCGCCGAGGGCACCGCCGCACTGGTCCTCGATGTGAAGGTCGGCGGCGGCGCCTTCATGAAGGACGCGGACGCGGCCCGCGACTTGGCCCGCACCATGGTCGAATTGGGCACCGACGCGGGCGTGCGCACGGTCGCGCTCCTCACCGATATGGACACCCCGCTCGGCCGCACCGCGGGCAACGCGCTCGAGGTCGCCGAATCGGTCGAGGTGCTCGCGGGCGGCGGACCCGCCGACGTCGTGGAACTCACCCTGACCCTGACCCGGGAGATGCTGGCGCAGGCCGGAATTCATGATGTCGACCCCGCCGACGCGCTCGCCGACGGCCGGGCCATGGACCGCTGGCGAGCCATGATCGCGGCCCAGGGCGGCGACCCGGACGCGCCGCTGCCGCGCGCCCGCCACACCGAGGTGATCACCGCCGACCAGAGCGGCACCCTCACCCGGCTGGACGCCATGGGCGTCGGCCTCGCGGCCTGGCGGCTCGGCGCGGGGCGGGCGCGTCAGGGCGATCCGGTGCAATTCGGCGCGGGCGTCGAAATGCACGCCAAGCCGGGCGAATCGGTGACGGCCGGGCAACCGCTGCTGACCCTGCACACCGACACGCCCGAGTCGATTCCGGCCGCCCGCGACGCACTGCGCGGGGCCTACGTCATCGGGGCCGAGCCGGGTACGGACACCCCGCTCGTGCTGGACCGCATCGCCCCCTGAGCGCCGCTCGGCGACACGCGGGCGACATCGGGGCGTCGATTTGCCCGCGCCGGGGTGCACACCGGGGAAGTCCGCTGCGGAACGCGTCCGATGCGGATAGCGTCGGTACATGACTGGACCGATGCCTTTGACACTCGCCTCGATCCGCCGAGCCCCGAAGGCCGTACTGCACGACCATCTCGACGGCGGTCTGCGGCCCGCGACCGTCCTCGAGCTGGCCGCCGAGTGCGGCTACGACGCGCTCCCGGCGACGGACGCCGAATCGCTGGCGACCTGGTTCCGCGACGCCGCCGACAGCGGTTCGCTCGAGCGCTATCTGGAAACCTTCGATCACACCGTCGCCGTGATGCAGACCCCGGAGGGGCTGCGGCGGGTGGCCCGCGAATGCGCCGAGGATCTGGCCGCCGACGGCGTGGTGTACGCCGAGGTGCGCTTCGCCCCCGAACAGCATCTGGAACGCGGCCTGACCCTCGACGAGGTCGTCGAACACACCCTCGCCGGATTCCGCGAGGGCGAGGAACTGGCCGCGGCCGCCGGGACGCCGATCCGGATGGTCTGTCTGCTCACGGCCATGCGGCACGCCGCCCGCTCGCTCGAAATCGCCGAACTGACAGTGCGTTTCCGCGATCGCGGCGTGGGCGGCTTCGATATCGCCGGGGCCGAGGCCGGGTACCCGCCCACCCGGCACCTGGACGCCTTCGAGTACATGCGCGCCAACCACGGCTCGTTCACCATCCACGCCGGGGAGGCGTTCGGGCTGCCGTCCATTCACGAGGCGCTGGCGTTCTGCGGTTGCGATCGGCTCGGGCACGGGGTGCGGATCACCGACGACATCTTCGACTCCGACTCCGAGCCGACCCTGGGTCTGGTCGCGAATCATGTGCGGGACAAGCGAATTCCGCTGGAGCTGTGCCCGTCGTCGAACGTGCAGACCGGCGCGGTGCCCTCGCTGGAGAAGCATCCGTTCGACCTGCTGGCCCGGCTGCGCTTCCGCGTCACCGTGAACACCGACAACCGGCTCATGAGCGACACCACCATGAGCCGCGAGATGTTCAAACTGGTCGAGACCTTCGGCTACGGCTGGAGCGATCTGGAGCGGTTCACCATCAACGCGATGAAATCCGCGTTCATCCCGTTCCCGGACCGGCTCCGGCTCATCGACGAGGTGATCAAGCCGGGGTACGCCGTCCTGATCGGTTGAGCCCCAGTCCTTCTCGGGGGCCTCAGCCCTTCTCGAGCCGGGCCTCGAACGCGTGCTCCAGGGCCCGCCAGCTCTCCGCCTCGGCGGTGAACGGCGGGCTCGGGGCCAGTCGGCTCGGATCCGGCTCGAGCAGGTAGGAGACGTACCAGCCCAGCGGGGTCGACTTGGCGAGCGCCTGCTCGACCGCGTCGTCGCCCGCGTAATCGGCCGCGTCGCTGAACAATTCGACCGCCAGATCGAGCTGTTCGATGTCGACGGCCTCCGGGCCCGCGGCCAGATCGTCGGCCAGGCCGGGCAGGACGTAGACGTTGTCGTCCTCGACCTCGATCTCCAGCGAGCCGTCCACCGCCGCGGTCTGCACCTCGCCGTAGGTGCTGACCCGGGACAGGTCGTGCTCGTGGTCGTCGGCGAGGTAGCGGGCCAGCGCGCGCTCGGAGGTGAACACCGTGATGGTGCCCTCGGTGCCCAGGAAGACCGGCTCGTCGTCGAGGTAACAGCGCAGCGTGAAGTACGTGTCCGCGGCGGTGACGATCTTGACCGGGTCGATGCCGACCTCGTGCCAGAACGTCTCCTCCTCGTCCTCGGCCTCCTCGTCGTCCGCGTCGAGGTCGACCTGTTCGATCTCGTCGTCGTCATCGGTGTCGCCGACATCCTCGGCGTCGACGATGTTCTCCTCGGCCGCAAGCAGTTCCGCCTCCGCGACGGCCACCGCCGCGGCGTCGACCTCGGGGGTCTTGACGACCGAATCGATGGCGTCGACGACGCGGTCCCAGTCCTTGGCGATGGCGGTGCCGATCTGGTCCCACAGCTCCTCGCCCTCGCGCCCGTAGAAGGCGCTCACCCCGGCGGGCAGCGCGCCCAGCACCGGATGCGAGCCGAAGAACTTCGTCACCACGTCGAGTTCGCAGACCTCGCCGATGGTGCGGACCATGTCGAGGGTCTCCTCGAGCTCTGCCACGGTCTCCGGATCCGGATCACCGGCCGCGAGCTCCGGCACGCCGACCAGATCGAAGACGTACTGCTCCTCCGGCTCCAGCTCGGGCGCGCCCAGCCCGACCACGACCTTCCAGGCCGGATGATCGACCAGATCGTTGTCGTCGTCGGTGCGGATGAACGCCGCCAGATCCGCGACCGACTCGAATCCGTACAGCGCGTCCTCGTGCCCGAGGAATGCCTCCCACTCGTCGTCACCGTCCCGCCAGCGCGGTGCCCACAGTGTGACGAGGTCGCCGTCGGTCAGGCCGAGCTCGATCGGGACGATGTCTCCAGAAGCCATGACCGGAAGCCTATCGAGCCTCGCCGTTCGGCACTATTCGGCCCGCCCCCCAACGTTTCCCGGCGGCGGGGTCACGAAGGTGGAGTTGAGCTCGCCGACGACCTTCGACCGTTGCTCACCGGCGTCCTGGGCGGCCTGCTGGCACGCCCAGATGATGGCCTGCCCGATCTCGGCAGGGGGTCTGGACGTCACCGTCTCCGCCAGGGACAGCGCGACCAGCGCGCCGTTGCTGTCGACCTCCACGCTCACCGAACCGTCGTCGGTGGTGTAGCGGCCACGCACGTTCTTCAGGCCGTAGAGCGCCGCCTCGAGCGCCTCCAGCTTCTGCGTCGCCGCCGCGACCAGGGCGTCCATCTCCGCGCTCATACCGGCCTCATCCAGCTCGTGGGTCCCGTGTCCTCGTCGTCCATGCGATCCAGTTCGTCCACCGCGGCCTGCCGGGTGGGCAGGTCCAGCTTGTCGAGGATCTCGGCGGGCATCCCGGATTCGGCCAGCTGTTCGCGGCGGCGCGCCTTGGCCACGATGGTCGAGCGTTTGGTCAGGCGCAGGATCTCCGCGGCCAGAGCGCTTGCGCCGTAACGGTATTCGCTGCGCTCGAATTTGATCTCCACCGGCATGCCCTGATCGGTGGCGCGGACGGTGATGGTGCCCGCGCGGTTGGTGCTGGCGGCGACCGTGACGTTCGGAATCTGCGGTGGCTTGCTCATGACGTGGGCCTGTAGAAGCCGTGGAACGCCATACCCATGTTCTCCGTTCGAATCGGATCGATCTGTACCGGATCACCGGCCTCGACCATCTGTCCGTTACCGATCACCATGGCGACGTGACCGTCCCAGACGGCCAGATCGCCGGGCATGAGATCACCGGGGCTGACCGGGGTCGCGCCCGCGGACTGGTCGGCGGCCAGCCGGGGCAGGTCGACCCCGGCCTCGCCGTAGGCCCATTTCGTGAGGCCGCTGCAATCCAGGCCCGCGCCCGGGGTGTTGCCGCCCCACACATAGGGGGTGCCGACCGCGCTGATCGCGGATTTGACCGCGGTGGCGGCCTTTTCGTTGGGGGCCTCGACCTGACTGCCGTCGGGCAGCGTGATCATGACCCCGCCGTGCCGCCCGGGCCGGTCGCCCTCGGTCGCCGTGCCCGGGGTCGGCGTGGTCGTGCCCGCACCGCCGGAACTCGATCGCGACGGCATGGCCATCGAGGCCGTATGGATCAGGGGTGCGGCCATCGAGCCGCCGGTGGAGGCGAGGCCGCTGAGCGCCGAACCGGCCTGCTGCACCCCGCTGAGCACGGGCGCGGCCATCGAGGCGGGAGCGGTCGCGGCGGCCGCGGCGTCGGCGGGCGGGGGAGTGGGCGGCGGCGGGGTCAGTTCCGTCATGGCCGCGGTGTGGGTGTCGAGTTCGGAGCGGACCCGGCCGACCACGGTCAGCGCCTGCCCGAAATGGTCGATGGCCGAGCTCACCACGGCCGCCAGGCCGGGCGGGGTGGTGACCGCCGGGCCGAGCGCGGTCACCGAGTCCACGAACGACTGCAGGATCGCGTCGAGTTCCTTCTGCCCGGTCTGCACGGTGGCCGCGGCCTGACTGACCACGTCGGCGATGCTGTAGCCGCGATCGGAGATGGCCGCGGCGGAGGTCTGCACCTTCATCGCCTTGTCCATGGCCGCGTCGCCGCCCTGGCCGTTCCACACGCTGGTCAGTTGATTGATACTCGACGCGCCCGCCTGATGAATCCCGTCAAGGCTGGTCGACGCGTTGCGCAGCGCGTCGGCCGGGCCGCCGCCGGGCAGCACACCGTTGCCGAAACTCGCCAGCAGATCGAGCAGCGGCTGCGCGAGCGCGGTGAGGTCGACGACGGGCGCGGTCACGCCATACCTCCCTCGGTGGCGCGCAGACCCGCGGCGCCCGCGGCGTCGGTTCCGGCGTAGGCGCCCGCGGCCCCGGTGGCCGCGGCGCCGACAGTGCCCAGCACCGCGGACAATTCGCCGATCGAGGCGACGTGACCGGCGTGCGCGGCGGCGTAGGCGGCCACGAAATCACCGCCGATCAGACCGAAGATCGGGCCCAGCAGAACCGGATTCGCGCCCGCGGCCCCGGCCGCCGCGGCGGCCATCTCACCGGCGAGTCCATCGGCTGTCGCACCGTAGGCGGCGACGCCCTCGGTGTCGACCGAGATCTTGTGCATCAACATCCCCCATCGTGCTGGTCTCGTGGGCAGATTACGTCATCCGAGTACTTCGACGCAGGCGCCGCGGGGCCGGTTCCCGTTCCCCGACCCGAAATCGGGCCGATATCGTTCCCTCATGCGCACCCACCTCGTGGATCATCCGCTGGCCGCCACCTTGCTGACCACTATGCGGGACGCGGGCACATCCAACGCGGCTTTTCGTGCGGCACTGCGGGATCTGACCGGCATCCTCATCTACGAGGCGCTGCGCGAGGCCGAGGTGACGACCTTCGACCTCAGCACGCCCGTGGCCGCCACGCGCGGGGTGCGACTGGCCCGGCCGCCGCTGCTGGTTCCGGTGCTGCGCGCCGGGCTGGGCATGGTGGACGCGGCGAGCGCGCTCATCCCCGAATCGCGGGTGGGGTTCGTCGGCATCGCCCGCGACGAGAGTTCGCACCGGCCGGTGCCCTATATGGAGTCGCTGCCCGAGGACCTGTCCGGGCAGCCGGTCTTCGTGCTCGATCCGATGTTGGCCACGGGCGGGTCCATGCGGCACACCCTGGAACTGCTGGCCGCGCGCGCGGCCACCGACATCACCGCCGTCTGCGTCGTCGCCGCGCCGGAAGGCATTGCGGCGCTGACGGATTCGGGCCTGCCGGTGCGGCTGGTCACGGCCGCTGTGGACGAGCGGCTCAATGCCGACGCCTACATCGTGCCCGGTCTCGGGGACGCGGGCGATCGGCAGTTCGGGCCGCGCTAGAGCTTCTCGCAGAACGCGCGCAGTTCCATCAACCGCCGGGCGGCGGCCAGCCGCGCCTCCGGCAGCTCGTCGCGTGACGACACCGGCTCGACCACCTCGAGGTAGCACTTGAGTTTCGGCTCGGTGCCCGACGGACGGATCACCAGCCGCTGGCCCGCGCCCTCGAAGATCAGTGCGTCCGTGCGCATCCGGCCCCGGGCCTGCGCCAGATCCGTGCAGCGCACCGGTTCCCCGCCGAGGGTCGCGGGCGGGGTCGCGCGCAGCCGGGTGAGCACCTCGGCGGCCGCGGCGGGATCGGCCAGCCGCACCGAGATCTGATCGCCCACGTGCGCACCGAATTCCAGGGCGTAGTCGTCGAGCGCCTCGTGCACGCTGCGGCCCGCCGCGCGCAGCCGCGCCACCAGATCGGCCGCGGCCACGGCCGCGGAGATGCCGTCCTTGTCGCGCACGGAGTTCGGGTCGACGCAGTGTCCGATCGCCTCCTCGTAGGCGTAGACCAAGCCCTCGCCCGCGCGCGCCAGCCATTTGAAGCCGGTGAGGGTCTCGGCGTAGCGGGCCCCGCGCGCGGGCGCGAGCTCGCTCAACAATCGCGAGGACACGATCGTCGTGGCCACCAGCGCGTCCGGCGGCGCGGCGCGCAACACGTAATCGGCCAGCAGGACACCGGTTTCGTCGCCGCGCAGCATCCGCCAGCCCTCCGGTCCGGGCACGCCGACGGCGCAGCGGTCGGCGTCGGGGTCCAGCGCGATGGCCACATCGGCGTGCACCCGCTGGGCCAGCGCGAGCAGTTTGTCCGACGCGCCGGGCTCCTCCGGATTCGGGAAGGCGACGGTCGGGAAGTCCGGATCGGGGGCGAACTGGTCGACCACGACGTGCACGTCGAGGAAGCCCGCCGCGTGCAGCGCGGTCACCACCGCCTGACCGCCGACGCCGTGCAAGGGGGTCAGCGCGATGCGTAAGGTCTTGCGCGACACGGCTTCCGAGTCCGGGCCGCCGAGCACGCCGGGCAGTTCGGCCACCCGCGCGAGGTAGCGCCGCACGATCTCCTCGGTCATGGCCGTCGTCGTGGCGCCCGCGGGCAGGCCGAGGATCGCGGGGGGCGGTGCCGTGGACTCGGGATCGGCGCGCGGAATCGGTTCGGCCGCGGCCTCGATGAGCCGTTCGATCTCGCCGTCGGCGGGCGGGATCAGCTGGGAACCGCCGTCGAGGTAAACCTTGTAGCCGTTGTCGCCGGGCGGATTGTGCGAGGCGGTGATCTGCACCCCGGCCACCGCGCCGAGTTCGCGCACCGCGAAGGCGAGGATCGGGGTGGGCAGCGGCTTGGTCAGCGGGAGCACCGAGAAGCCCCCGGCGGCAAGGACTTTCGCGGTGGTGGCGGCGAATTCGGCCGAGCCGTGCCGGGCGTCGCGGCCGACGATCACCAGTCCGCCGCCCAGGCAGCGCCCGCGCAGCCATTCGGCGAGTCCAGCCGTGGCGCGGGTGACCGTGGTGACGTTCATGCCGTCGGGGCCGTCGCGGAGCGGGCCGCGCAGACCCGCGGTTCCGAAGCGCAGCATCGTCCCTGCCCTACAGCCGTTCCAGCACGCCGCGCAGCAGCTTGCCCAATCGCGGTGCGGCGGCGTGCCCCTCGGCGAGGACCTCCGCGTGCGAGAGATGTTCGCCCGTCACGCCCGCGGCGAGGTTGGTCACCAGCGAGATGCCCAGCACCCGCGCCCCGGCGGCGCGGCAGGCGATCGCTTCCAGCACGGTCGACATGCCGACCAGATCGGCGCCGACGGTGGCGAGCATGCGGATCTCGGCGGGCGTCTCGTACTGCGGGCCGGTCAGGCCCGCGTACACGCCCTCGGTCAGGCTGGGATCGACTTCCCTTGCCAGCGTGCGCAATCCGGGGTCCCAGGCGTCCACCAGATCGACGAAGGTGGCCCCGGTCAGCGGGGTGCGGCCGGTGAGATTGAGGTGGTCGGCGATCAGCACCGGCTCACCGACCCGCAGCCCGGGTCGGATACCGCCCGCGGCGTTGGTCAGCAGCACGGTGCGCGCGCCCGCCGCGATCGCCGCCCGCACGCCGTGCACGACCTGCGCGGGTTCGTGACCTTCGTAGAGATGCTGGCGGCCCATCAGCAGCAACACGTCGGCGTCGTTCACCCGCACCGAATGCACGGTGCCCTGATGGCCCTGCGCGGTCGGGGTGTCGAAGCCGGGCAGTTCGGCCATGGGCACCGAGGCGGTGGGGCTGCCGATCTCGGCGGCGGCGTCCTGCCAGCCCGAGCCGAGCACCACCGCGATCCGGTGGCCCGATACTCCCGTTCGTTCGGCGATCGCCTCGGCGGCCTGTGCGGCAAGCATGGGCTCACGATAGTCCGGCGCGAAGGTCCGCGCGCCCGGGGGACGGGCGGGGCAGGATGGGGGCGTGCGTGAACTCGTCGTGCTGGGGACGGCCAGCCAGGTACCGACTCGGCAGCGGAATCACAACGGCTATCTGCTGCGCTGGGACAGCGAGGGGCTGCTGTTCGATCCCGGCGAGGGCACCCAGCGGCAGATGCAGTTCGCGGGCGTGTCGGCCACCGGGATCACGCGGATCTGCCTGACGCATTTCCACGGCGACCACTGCCTCGGACTGCCCGGTGTGCTGGCCCGGCTCAATCTGGATCAGGTGCCGCATCCGGTGGACGTCTGCTATCCGGGTTCGGGCCAGGAGTTCTTCGAGCGGCTGCGCGACGTCGTCCCGTGGTTCCCGGGGCTGCGGGAGCGGCCGGTCACCGCGCCGGGTCCGATCCCGTTGCCGGACGCGCCCTTTCGCGTGGAGGCCGTGCGGCTCTCGCATCGGATCGACACCTTCGGGTATCGGCTCGTCGAACCCGACGGCCGCCGCATGTTGCCGGAACGCCTACGCGCGCTGGGCATTTCGGGTCCGGACGTCGGGCGGTTGCAGCGCGAGGGCACGCTGCGGCTGCCGACCGGGCGGGTGGTCGAACTCGCGGAGGTCTCGACGGTCCGGCGCGGGCAGCGCTTCGCGTTCGTGATGGACACCCGAATGTGTTCGGGCGTCGAGGAATTGGCGCACGAGGCCGATATGCTCGTCATCGAGGCGACCTTCCTCGACGCCGACGCGGCCCTGGCCCGCGACTACGGCCACCTCACCGCCGCCGAGGCCGCGCGGGCGGCCGCCGCGGCCGGGGTGCGCACGCTGGTGCTCACGCATTTCTCACAGCGCTACGGCGACCTCGACGGCCATCGCATCGAGGCGAGCAAGTACTTCGACGGCGAGCTGGTGGTGGCCGAGGACCTGCAACGCGTACCGGTCCCGACTCGCCGGTAACTTCGAGGGATATTCTCGGCGCATGCCGTACTTGGAACGTGACGGGGACGTCTTCGTGCTCTCCCTGGGCAGCGAGGGTCAGACCGACAACGAGAACCGCTTCCACCCCGAGTGGATCGACGCCCTGCACGGGCTGTTGGACGAGGTCGAGGCGTCGTCGGGACCGGCGGCGCTGGTCACCGTCGCGACCGGGAAGTTCTACAGCAACGGTCTCGACACCGACTGGCTGTTCGCCAACCTCGACCGCAAGAACTGGTACCTGGACCGGGTGCACTCGCTCTACACCCGGTTGCTGGCCTTCCCGCTGCCGACCGTGGCCGCGCTCAACGGGCACGCCTTCGGCGCGGGCGCGATGCTGGCCCTCGCGCACGACTTCCGCGTGATGCGGTCCGATCGCGGCTTCTGGTGCCTGCCCGAGGTGCATCTGGGCATGCCGTTCACCGTCGCGATGAACGCCCTGGTGACCGGGCGGCTGGCCAATCAGGTCGCGGTCGAGGCCATGACCACCGGCCGCCGCTACGGCGCCGACGCGGCCATCGCGGCCGGGATCGTGGACGATCAGGCCGCGGCCGATCAGGTGCTGCCGACCGCGGTCGCGCGGGCCACCGCGCTCGCGCCCAACCGCAAACCCAATCTGCCGGTCATCAAGCGGGCCCTGCACGCGCGCACTCTCGAGGGCCTGACCGTCCCCACGACCGACGAGAACCTCGCGTTCGCGCCGTGATAACCCGATAGGCGCGGTGGCGGCCGCAGTGCAACACTGTGTGCCATGCCACGCAGCCGCGAGGACCGGACGGCCGAAACGCGGGACGCGGGGGCGGATGTCGTCGCGCCCGCGGATCCCGCGGTGACCGCTGCCGCCGACGCCGCGATCGGCGCGGCGGCCGCCGAACTCGTCGCGCTCGCGCACGACATCCACGCCGAACCGGAACTGGCCTTCCACGAAACCCGCAGTGTCGCAAAGACTCTGGCGCCGCTTCGGGAGCGGGGCTTCGAGATCGCCGCGCCGGTCGCCGATCTGGACACCGCCTTCGTCGCCAGCTACGGCAGCGGCGACCTCGTGGTGGGCATCTGCGCCGAGTACGACGCGCTGCCCGAGATCGGCCACGCCTGCGGGCACAACATCATCGCCGCGTCCGCCGTCGGCGCCGCCCTCGGGCTGGCCGCGGTGGCGGATGTGTGCGGAATCACGGTGCGGGTTCTGGGCACCCCGGCCGAGGAGAGCGGCGGCGGCAAGGTCCTCATGCTCGAACGCGGCGTGTTCGACGACATCGCGATGGCCCTCATGGTCCACCCGGGCCCGGCCGATATCGTCGCTGCGCGCTCGCTGGCGCTGGCCGATCTGTCGATCGTGTACCACGGCCGCGAGGCCCATGCGAGCGCCGCGCCCGACCAGGGCCGCAACGCCGGCGACGCGGTGACGGTCGCGCAGGTTGCTCTGGGCTTGCTGCGGCAGCATCTCGGGCCCGGACAGCAACTTCACGGTATAGTCGGATCGGGTGGTGTTGCCCCCAATATCGTGCCCGGACAGGCGGAACTGCTGTATTACCTACGGGCGGTCGATTCCGTGTCCCTCGACGAGTTGATGCGACGGGCATCGGCGTGTTTCGAGGCGGGCGCGCTGGCGACCGGGTGTACCCACGAAATCCGGACGCTCGCGCCCACGTATACCGAGCTCACGCCCGATCCGGGACTACTGTGGGCATACCGCGAGCAGATCGTCGGAATGGGACGCGTACCGCTCGCGCCGGAGCTGGAGGCGGCTCGGCCGCTGGGCAGCACCGATATGGGCAACGTCACCAACGTGATTCCCGGCATCCATCCGGTCATCGGGCTCGATGCCGGAGGCGCGGTCACGCATCAGCCCGAGTTCGCGGCGGCGTGCGTGACACCGTCCGCGGATCTCGCGGTGATCGACGGGGCTACGGCCCTGGCGCGTACCGCGATACAGATAGCGAACGATCAATTTCACAGGGCCAGGTTGTTGGAGCGCAGCGTTCAGCGACAGGAGGAGATTCGGTGAGCACGAGCGGGGGTTGCGCCGCGGATGTGGCGGACCCGGAAGAGGCGTCGTCGGGGCGGAAGGCCGTCGACGCGTGGTTACGCGAGCACTCGGAGGACCTGATCGGGTTCCGGCGGCACATCCACGCCAACCCCGAACTGTCCCGGACCGAGTTCGCGACGACCGAGTTCATCGAGAGCTGGCTGGTGAAGGCCGGACTCGAACCGCGCAAGCTGCCCACCGGCACCGGCCTCATCTGTGACATCGGTCCCGACGGCCCGCGCGTCGGACTGCGCGCCGATATGGACGCGCTGCCGTTGCAGGAGTACACCGGCCTGCCCTTCGCCTCGTCCGTGCCGGGCGTGTCGCACGCCTGCGGCCACGACGCGCACACCGCCATCCTGCTGGGCACGGCCCTCGCGCTGGCCGAGGTGCCGCGGCTGCCCGTCGGCGTGCGGCTGGTGTTCCAGCACGCCGAGGAGGTCATGCCCGGCGGGGCCATCGATATGGTCGCCAGCGGCGCGATGGAGGGCGTGTCGCGCATGTTCGCGCTGCACTGCGATCCCCGCCTCGAGGTCGGGCGCGTCGGGGTCCGGGTCGGGGCCATCACCTCGGCCGCCGACACGGTCGAGCTGGTGCTCGACTCGCCGGGCGGGCACACCTCGCGGCCGCATCTGACCAGCGATCTGGTCTACGCGATCGGCACGGTCATCACGGGTCTGCCCGGAATGCTCAGCCGCCGCATCGATCCGCGCACGAGCACGGTCATGGTGTGGGGCGCGGTCTCGGCGGGCAAGGCCCCCAACGCGATTCCGCAGACCGGCATGCTCACCGGCACCGTCCGCACCGGCGACCACGCCACCTGGTCCCTGCTCGAGCCCCTGGTCCGCGAGATCGTCGACGGCCTGCTCGCCCCCACCGGCGTCCGCTACCAACTGAACTACAAGCGCGGCGTCCCCCCGGTGGTCAACGAGGAACAGTCCACCCGCATCCTGGAGAACGCCATCCGCACCCTCGGCCCCGGCTCCCTCTCCGACACCCCCCAATCCGGCGGCGGCGAGGACTTCTCCTGGTACCTCGAGGAGGTCCCCGGCGCCATGGCCCGCCTCGGCGTCTGGTCCGGCACCGGTCCCCAATTGGATTTGCACCAACCCACTTTCGACATCGACGAGCGGGCCCTGGCGGTCGGCGTGCGGGTCCTGACGAACGTGGCGTTGCAGGGCTGAGGGTCCCCACCCCCTGTTCCTCGAGGTCGGCCCCCAGGGCCGACCTCGAGGACTACATCCCGAACGTCCCCGGCCCCACGTTCCTGCTGTTGCGGGTCCGCAACGCATGCGTGTAATCGCTTGGCGCCCCGGCCTTTTCGGCGGCGTCCGCGATCACCCCGAGATACCGGGCCGACGGTAGCCCGCCCTCGTACGCGTCCAACACATACAGCCAAGCCAGCACCGAATCCCCGCCCGTGCCCGGGTTGGGCGTGACGCGGAGGCGGATCTTCTTGTGGATGCCGAAGTCCGAGCCCTCCCAGCGGTCCAGGCTCATCTCGTCCTCGGGGGAGACGTCGTACAGCACGACGAACACTCGCGAGCCGGGCTCCTCGACCACCGTTGCCAGCGGGCCCTCCCAGCCGATGTCGTCCCCGGCGAAGGTCAGGCGCCAACCCTCCAGCCAGCCGGTTCCGTACACGGGCGAGTGCGGACAGCGCTTGAGCATCTGCTCGGGATCCATATTGGATCCGTAGGCGGCGTATATCGGCACCCAGCAAGGGTATCGAACAGTCGCGGCCGCTGCGCCCGATGGCCTCGCTTCGGCCCTCGATTTGCCGACCGTGACCGGCGGTGCGACCGAACCTGCCCGGAGCAGGACCGATAAGTTGAACCCAGACCGGAGATCCCGGTTGCACAGCTCGACAGCGGAGGTACACATGACCCGCATCGCGATCATCGGAGGCGGCCCGGCAGGTTACGAAGCGGCCCTGGTCGCGGCTCAGCACGGCGCGACGGTCACCGTGATCGACCGCGACGGCATCGGTGGCGCCTGCGTGCTCTGGGACTGTGTGCCGTCCAAGACCTTCATCGCCTCGACCGGCGTGCGCACCGATCTGCGCCGCGCCCGCGACCTCGGCATCACCTTGCATCCCGCGCAGGCGAAGGTGCGCCTGGGCGAGGTCAATTCCCGCGTGAAGATGCTCGCGCAGGCGCAGTCCTCCGACATCCGTTCCAAGCTCCAGGCCGCGGGCGTCTCCGTCCTCAACGGCCACGGCGAACTGATCGACCAGATCGCGGGTCTGGCCACCCATCTGGTCCGGGCCACGCTGGCCGACGGCACCGAGCGCGTGCTCGAGGCCGACGTGGTGCTGATTTCCACGGGCGCGAACCCGCGCGTGTTGCCCGGCGCGGAACCGGACGGCGAACGCATCCTGAACTGGCGTCAGCTCTACGACCTCAAGGAGCTGCCGAGCACCCTGGTGGTCGTCGGTTCCGGCGTCACCGGCGCCGAATTCGTCTCCGCCTACACCGAGATGGGCGTGAAGGTGAAGGTCGTGTCGAGCCGCGACCGCATCATGCCCGGCGAGGACGCCGACGCCGCCCTGGTGCTCGAGGACGCCCTTACCGAACGCGGCGTGGAACTGGTCAAACAGGCCCGAGCCGACGCCGTCGAGCGCACCGCCGACGGCATCGTGGTCAAACTCTCCGACGGCCGCGCGGTGACCGGTTCGCACGTGCTCATGACCGTCGGTTCCACCCCCAACACCCAGAACCTCGGCCTCGAGCGCATCGGCATCCAGCTCGACAAGGGCGGCTACCTGCGGGTGGACCGGGTCTCGCGGACCTCGGTGCCCGGCATCTACGCCGCGGGTGACTGCACGGGCCTGCTGCCGCTGGCCTCGGTGGCCGCCATGCAGGGCCGGATCGCGATGTATCACGCGCTCGGCGAGGGCGTGCAGCCGATCCGGCTCAAGACGGTCGCCTCGGCGGTGTTCACCCGGCCCGAGATCGCCACGGTCGGCGTGAGCCAGAACGCCATCGACAACGGCGAGGTGCCCGCCCGCACGGTCATGCTGCCGCTGAACACCAATCCGCGCGCCAAGATGTCGGGTTTGCGCCGCGGCTTCGTGAAGATCTTCTGCCGGCCCGCCACCGGCGTGGTGATCGGCGGCGTGGTCGTCGCGCCCATCGCCTCGGAGTTGATCCTGCCCATCGCCATCGCGGTGCAGAACAACCTGACCGTCAACGATCTGGCGCAGACGTTCTCGGTGTACCCCTCGCTGTCCGGGTCGATCACCGAGGCCGCGCGGCAGCTCATGCGGCACGACGACCTGGGCTGATTCGCCCGGAGGTTACTGCCGCCGTGGCCTTTACATCCGTGTTGCCTGAATGTTGTTCGTATGGTTCACTTCCGGCAGAGATGTGCACGGGGGATGCGTCTTTCCCGACGGAGTCCGCGGATGACCCACGGGGTCGCGGCAGGGCGCGGTCCGGCCATCCGATGAGGGACAACAGGAGAGCGGCCGGTCTCGGGTGACGGCGAGCTCGGGAAAGGTATGGACGAGCAGTGAAGCATCGTAAGCCGAGTCGGGTGCAGCGAGCGATGGCCACGACGTCGTTGCCTCTGGCGACCGCGGCCGCAGTCGCGACCATCCTGTCCGCACCGGCCAACGCGGCGCCCGCGGATCAGGCGCCGGTTCCCACCGAGGGCGCCCAGCAGGACCAGAACGTCCAGCAGGGCAATACCCAACAGGGCAACGTCCAGCAGGGCAATGTCCAGCAGCAGGCCCCGCAGCAGGGCGATTGCGCTCCGGGACAAGGCAATCCGTGCACCCCGCCGCAGCCGAACCAGCCGGGCACGAATCCCCAGCAGAATCAGCCGGGTACGAACCCCCAGCAGAACCAGCCCGGCACCACGCCGCAGCAGCCGGGTACGGGCCCCAGCCAGCCGGGCACCACGCCCCAGCAGCCGGGCACCGGCCCGAGCCAGCCGGGCACCACCCCGCAGCAGCCGGGCACGACCACGCCGCAGCAGCCGGGCACCACCAACCCCAACGGCCCCGACATGGCCGGACCGCAGCAGCCGGGCGTCACCAACCCGCGCGTCGCGCCGCTGCCGGTGCCGGGGCAGAACAACCCCAACAACAACCCCCCGCAGACGGCCCCGGAACCCAACGCGCCCAACGGATCTCAGGACCTGAAGCCGGGCCAGCAGCCGCAGGGCCCGACCACCCCCAGCCGTCCGCAGCAGCAACAGCCGCAGCAGCAGGGCGGCGGCAACAGCGACAACCTGACCGGCGGCCAGGGCGATCAGCAGCAGCGCTGGAACTCCCCGAGCCTGCAACAGGCCCCCGCCGCGCCGGTCGTCACCATGACCGGTCCGCACACCGAGGTCGGCGCCAATGTCGACGGCGGCGCGCTGCTGCCCGGGTTCGTGGCCAACACCCACCACTTCTCCAACCTCGACGGCTACGTCGGCACCATCGGCTACAGCACGCCGACCGGTTCCGGTGACGCGGGCGCCTCGGTGGAGTTCGTGGAGCCCAACAAGATCAAGCTCACCTACTACACCCACGCCACCGACCGCGAGGACGCGAAGGCGGAGACCTACATCGACACCACCCAGGCCAACGCGGCCAAGGCGGCGGTCGAGGGCTGGATCCGCCAGCAGCCGTTCGGTTCCGAGGCGCTCGACGCCGCGGGCCGAGTTGGTAGGCTGCCGGAGGGCGAGATCGCTCCGGCAACGGTGAACGTCGGGGGCCTCACCACCCAGTGGGGCGGCGACGTTCAGTACTGACACACAGACTGGGTAACAACGCGTGGGGCGGTCGGTGACCGCCCCACGCGTGTGTCATGGGGAAGGGACGGGTGATGGGTTCCGCAGACGACGCGAACCGTCGTGATTCCGAGCGGCCGGATCCGGAGGAACAGGATTCGGCGTTCGGGCCACCGGTCTCCGAATTCGGGCCTCCCCTCAAGGATTTCACGCCCCCCGCCCCGGCCCCACCCGTCGGCTGGTCGCCCGCCGACCAACCGGACCGCCCGACACTGGGCTGGCAACCCGCCGACGCCACCCCCGCCCGCCCACTGCCCCCGCAGTACCGCGCCCCGGATTCGAGTGCACCGAACCACCCGATCCAGCCCGCGCGCCCGGTACCCCCGCCGGGTTCGTTTGCGGGGGAACAGCCCGCGCGTCCGGTACCCCCGCCCGGTTCGAATCCGGGGGGACAACCCGCGCGCCCGGTGTCCTCGCCCGGTTCGACTCCGGGAGAACAATCTGCGCGCCCGGTGCCGCCCAATTCGACTCTGGGAGAACAGCCCCCGCGTCCGGTGCCGCCGCAATATCGTGCGCCGGGTTCGACTGTGGGGGACCAGCCCGCGGGTCCGGTGCCGCCGCCACACCGCGCGCCGGATTCGACGGTGTCCGCACCGCCCGTCGCTCCCGCGCGGCCGGTGCCCCCGTCGGATTCCAAGGCGGCCGAGCAGTCCGCCGTTCCGGAGCGGCCGCCGGTCGCGCCCGCTCGTCCGCCGTACCGCGCGCCCGACTCCGGCACATCGGAGCAGTCGGCCGCGGCGGGCGAACCGGCCTCCGGCTCGCAGGCGTGGTGGAAGTCCGCGCCCGAGGGGTATCCGCCCACACCGCCGAAGGTGGCGCCCGCCGCGCCGCGCGGCTCGAGCAAATCCCTCTGGGACGACGATGATTTGGCGAAGAAGCTCATCGCCTCCCGTCCCACCCCGGCCGCCGAGCCGGAGGCCCCGGAGGACGAGCCCGAACGCCGGTGGGGCGTGTGGATCGGCGGCGCGGCCGCAGCGCTCGTGGTCATCGTCGTCGTGGTGCTGGTGATCGTGTTCGCGAGCCGGGGCAGCGACACCGACGCCCCCGTCGCCGGGCCGCCGTCCTCGACCAATCCGACGACCTCGGCCATGAACTGCCCGGCCAGCACCACCGGCGGTGTGATCATCGGCAACGGCGCGGGCGACACCGACAGCGGAGCGGGGGCGATCATGGGCTTCCAACACGCCTTCTTCGTCGACCGCAGCGGCGCGAAGGTGCGTTCGTTCGTCGCGCCCGATTCGGACCGGGTCCCCCCGGCGGAGAGCATCCAGCAGGCGATCGACACCGACATCCCGCAGGGCACCCGATTCTGCCTGCGGATCGAGCAACTGGCCCCCGACCGCTTCACCACCGAGCTGACCTCCTTCCGCCCCGACGGCGGCACCACGCTCTACCGCCAGCTGGTGACCACGGTCAATCAGGGCGGCAAGAACCTGGTCTGGGGCATCGTGGCCATCTGATGAATCTCAGATAATGGGATAACAATTTCAGATCTTGGGTCGAATATGGGACATTGGATGATCGCCCGATGTCCCGGAGGTACCCCATGTCGACGCTCACGCCACCGTTGTCCCAGCGCCTGGACGGTCTGCGGAGCTCGGCGATCCGGGATCTGCTGAAGCTGACCGCCCGCCCCGACATCATCGGTCTGGCCGGCGGCCTGCCCGACGAGGAACTCATGCCGCGCGACCGCATCGCGCTGGCGGCGGAGTCCGCGCTGGCCGATCGGTCCCGCCTGCAATACACCGAATCGGCGGGCTGGGGTCCGCTGCGCGAGGTCCTCGCCGCCCGCGAGTCCGCGCGGCTGGGGCGGACCGTTCCGCTCGCCGAGGTGTTCGTCACCCACGGCTCGCAGCAGGCACTGTCGCTGCTGGCCGAGGTGCTGCTCGATCCCGGCGCGCTGGTGATCGTGGAGGATCCGGCGTATGTCGGTGCGCTGCAAGTGTTCCGGGCCGCGGGCGCGCGCATCGTCGCGGTGCCGCTGGACACCGAGGGCATGCGCGTGGACGCGCTCGCCGACCTGCTCGCGGCCGGGGAGCGGCCCGCCGTCGTGCACACCGTGAGCAACTTCCACAATCCGCGCGGCGTCACCCTGAGCGCCGCGCGCCGCCGCGAACTCGCGAATCTGGCCGAGCGCCACGGCTTCTGGGTGATCGAGGACGATCCGTACGGCGAACTGTGGTTCGACCGGCCCGCGCCCGCGCCCGTGGCGACCTACTCGCCCAACGTGATTCGGCTCTCCAGCGCCTCCAAGATCCTCGCGCCGAGCCTGCGCGCGGGCTGGATGGTGGCCCCCGACGCGGTCTGCCGCGGCGTCGAACTGCTGAAACAGGGTGCGGACCTGTGCGGTTCGGCGCTGACCCAGCAGATCACCGCCGACCTGCTGGCCGACGAGTCGTGGCTGAGCGGGCATGTGGACAAGGTGCGGGGCATGTACGGGGAACGCGCGCAGGCCCTGGTCGGCGCGCTGCGCGAACGGTTCGGCGATCGGGTGGTGAGCACCGACGCCGCGGGCGGGATGTTCGTGTGGGTCGACTTCACCGACGGCACCGACACCGCCGCCCTGCTGCCGCGCGCGGTCGACCACGGCGTCGCCTTCGTCCCGGGTTCGGCGTTCGCCGTGTCCGACGGGTACCGCGGCTCGATGCGCCTGTGTTTCACCACGTCCGAGGCGGCGACGCTGCGGGAGGCGGTCGAGCGGCTCGCCCGGGCCGCGGCTCAGTCCACCCAGTCGTAGGTGCGTTCGACGGCCTTGTTCCAGTCGGCGTAGAGCTGTTCGCGCTCGTCGGCGGACATGGTCGGCTCCCAGGTCTTGTCCTCGGCCCAGTTGGCGCGGATCTCGTCGGTGCCCGACCAGAAGTCCACCGCCAGGCCCGCCGCGTAGGCCGCGCCGAGGGCGGTGGTCTCGGTGACCACCGGACGGACCACGGGCACGTCGAGGATGTCGGACTGGAACTGCATGAGCAGCTCGTTGCGAACCATGCCGCCGTCGACCTTCAGCGTGGTCAGCTCGAGCCCGAGGTTCGCCGCGTCCGCGTCGGCGCGCATGGCGTCGGCGACCTCGCGGGTCTGAAAGGCCGTGGCCTCCAAGCCCGCTCGCGCGAGGTGTCCCTTGTTCACGAAGCGGGTCAGGCCCGCGATCACCCCGCGCGCGTCGGGCCGCCAGCGCGGGGCGAACAGGCCGGAGAACGCCGGGACGAAGTACGCGCCGCCGTTGTCGTCGACCGAGCGGGCCAACTCCTCGATCTCGTCGGCGGAGGAGATGATGCCGAGGTTGTCGCGCAGCCACTGCACCAGCGAGCCGGTCACCGCGATCGAACCCTCCAGCGCGTACACCGCGTCCTGTTCGCCGAGGCGATAGCACACGGTCGTCAACAGGCCGTGTTCACTCTTGATCGGGGTGGTCCCGGTGTTGAGCAACATGAAATTGCCGGTGCCGTAGGTGTTCTTGGCCTCGCCCGGTTCCAGGCACGCCTGCCCGAAGGTGGCTGCCTGCTGATCGCCGAGGATGCCCGCGACCGGCACCCCCGCCAGCGGCCCCGCGCCGATCTCAGCGTAGACCTCCGCCGAACTACGGATCTCGGGCAATATGGCTGCGGGAACACCGAATTCGTCGCAGATGCTCGAATCCCATTGCAGCGTGCGCAGATCCATGAGCATGGTGCGCGACGCGTTGGTGACGTCGGTGACGTGCTCGCCGGTGAGCTGCCACAGAATCCAGCTGTCGACGGTGCCGAAGCACAGCTCACCGGCCTCGGCGCGGCGGCGGGCGCCGTCGACGTGGTCGAGGATCCAGCGCAGCTTCGGCCCGGCGAAGTACGTGCTCAGCGGCAGTCCGGTACGGTCGGCGTACCGATCGGGCCCCACCTCCCCGCCCAGTTCCCGGCACAGCTCCGCGGTCCGGGTGTCCTGCCACACGATCGCGTTGTGGATCGGTTCGCCGGTCTCGCGATCCCACACCACGGTCGTCTCGCGCTGATTGGTGACCCCCACCGCCGCGATGTCCGCCGCGCTCAGCCCGTTGTCGTCGAGCACCTCCCCGAGCACGGATTCCGTATTGCGCCAAAGGGTTTCGGGATCGTGCTCGACCCACCCCCGCCGCGGGAACAACTGCTCGTGCTCCCGCTGGGCGACGCCGGCGACGCTGCCGGAGTGGTCGAAGACGATGCATCGGCTCGAGGTCGTGCCCTGATCGATGGCGGCCACATAGCGTCGCATTCACGCAGGCTACTAAACGGTCGCGGCGGTGTGCATCACATCGGAGGGGCGTGGGGTGGTTCGCCGCCGCTGCCCCTGCCTCGCATCGTGGGGGTGGTGGGTGGTCTGTCCCGCGGCACTGCACGTCTCGTCGTGTGGGTGGTGAGTGGTCCGTTCCCAGGGCACCGCGCGTCGCGTCGGTGGTGGGTGATCGGTTCCCAAGGCACCGCGCGTCGCGTCGGTGGTGGGTGATCGGTTCCCAAGGCACCCCGCGTCGCGTCGGTGGTGGGTGATCCGTTCCCAAGGCACCGCACGTCACGTGGCGAGGGTGGTGATCCGTTCCCGGGGCACCGCATGTCACATCGTGTGGGTGGTGGGTGATCCGTCTCCGGGGCACCGCGCGTCGCGTCGCGAGGGTGGTGGGTGATCCGTCCCCAGAGCACCGCACGTCACATCGCGAGGGTGGGCGGGGTCGACTAGTGTCGATCTCGGGTGCCGTGCCGCGTTTCGCCTAGCCTGTACCCGAACAGCCAAGGACCGGAGCTTGCACCGACGAGGCGGCCCGTCGCGGGGCGAGGGGTCGCGGAGGAGTGGGGCGATGACGACGAACAAAGCGGAACCACGCGGGCAGTCCTGCGGCGCGTTGGGCCCCGAGCAGCGGGCGGCGGCCTGGGAGCGGCTGGGCAAGGACCACTTCGACGTGATCGTGATCGGCGGCGGCGTGGTCGGCGCGGGCATCGCGCTCGACGCGGCCACCCGCGGCCTCGAGGTCGCCCTGGTGGAGGCGCGCGATCTGGCCTCGGGCACGTCGAGCCGGTCGTCGAAGATGTTCCACGGCGGGCTGCGCTATCTCGAACAGCTGGAGTTCGGGCTGGTGCGCGAGGCACTGCGCGAACGCGAGCTGAGCCTGACGTCGCTGGCCCCACATCTGGTGCAGCCGTTGCGCTTTCTGTATCCGCTGACCCACCGCGCGTGGGAAAGGCCCTATGTCGCAGCGGGTTTGACGTTGTACGACACCATGGGCGGCAAGAAATCCGTTCCGGGACAACATCATCTGACCCGCTCGGGCGCGCTGCGCCTGTTCCCCGGGCTGCGGCGCGACGCGCTGATCGGCGGGCTCACCTACTACGACACGGTCGTCGACGACGCCAGGCACACCATGACCGTCGCGCGGACCGCGGCCCACTACGGTGCGGTCGTGCGGACGTCGACGCAGGTGGTGGGATTTTTGCGCGAGGCGGACCGGGTCGTCGGGGTGAAGGTGCGCGACAGCGAGGACGGGCGTACGACCGAGGTGCGCGGGCATGTGGTCATCAATTCGACCGGGGTGTGGACCGATGAGATCCAGGCGCTGTCGCAGTTGCGCGGGCGGTTCCATGTGCGGGCGTCCAAGGGCGTGCACATCGTGGTGCCGCGGGATCGGATCGCCAGCGATACCGGCCTGATCCTGCGCACGGCGACCTCGGTGCTGTTCGTCATTCCGTGGAAGTCCAACAACCACTGGATCATCGGGACCACCGACACCGACTGGAATCTGGATCTGGCCCATCCGGCCGCGACCAAGGCCGATATCGACTACCTGCTCGAACAGATCAATCGCGTGCTGGTCACGCCTCTGACCCACGACGACATTCAAGGCGTCTACGCGGGCCTGCGCCCCCTGCTCGCGGGGGAGAGCGACGAGACCTCGAAGCTGTCGCGCGAGCACGCGGTCGCCCGCCTGGCCCCCGGTCTGGTCGCCATCGCGGGTGGCAAGTACACGACGTATCGGGTCATGGCCTACGACGCGGTCGACGCTGCGGCACAAGACATTCCGCAACGCGTCTCTCCTTCGATCACCGAGAAGGTCCCCCTGCTCGGCGCGGACGGCTACTTCGCCCTCCTCAACCAGACCCCCCACCTCGCGGAAACCTACGGCGTCCACCCCTACCGCATCGAACACCTGCTCAATCGCTACGGGTCGATGCTCACCGACGTCCTCGACCTCGCCGCGGGCGACCCCACCCTGCTCCAGCCCATCACCGAGGCCCCCAGCTACCTCAAGGTCGAGGCCCTCTACGCCGCCACCGCCGAAGGCGCCCTCCACCTCGACGACATCCTCGCCCGCCGCACCCGGATCTCCATCGAGTACTCCCACCGCGGCACCGCCTGCGCCGAGGAGGTTGCCCACCTGATAGCCCCCGTCCTCGGCTGGACCGAAGCCGAGACCACCCGCGAAATAGCCACCTACACAGCCCGAGTGGAGGCCGAGATCCACTCCCAAACCCAACCCGACGACATCTCCGCCGACGCCCTCCGAGCCGCCGCCCCCGAACCCCGCCCCGAAATCCTCGAACCGGTCCCCGTCGAAAGCTGACCCACCCCAGCCGCACCCTTTGTCCGAATCCGCACCCTTTGTATGCCCTTGGAAGGGGCGCGGATTCGAATAAGGGGTGCGGCTGGGGTTGCCGCGCTTGGGGTTGGGTTACCTCTGGAACGGGTTTCGGGATCGAGGTTTTCGCGGTCGGTCAGTGCGCGACGATGGCCGGAGCGGAGGGCTGCGGGGTGGGATGGTCGTGCGCGGCGGAACGCTGGTGCAGCAGGAGAACACTGAAGACGACCGTCGCGGCGACACAAACCACCGCGATGAGCACCTGCACGGCAATATCGAACGTGCGGCGCCGAACATTCGTCACCGTCGTCATCTGCCTGCTCCTCGGTTGCGCGGCGGGATCTTCCACGGATGTGTCGGAGCCCGGATGCTGAGCGTTAGCAATTGAATGGCAAATTACACGGGCGAATCTTCGAGGTGGGGTTGGCGCGCCGGGTTCTGTGGACGCGGGGTGTTTGGCCAGGGGCGCTATGCCGTGGTCCTTGGGCGCAAGGGTGTTTGGCCGGGGGGCCGGGTCGTGGTGGGTGAGCGCGAGAGGCTTCGCCGGGGTGTCGGGTAGTGGTGGGTGAGCGCGAGGTGCTTCGCCTGGGCTGCCGGATCATGGTGGGCAGGCGCGGGGTTGTTTCGCCGGGGTGTCGGGTCGTGGTGGGTGAGCGCGAGGTGCTTCGCCTGGGCTGCCGGACCATGGTGGGGCGGACGCGGGTGGTTTCGCCGGGTGCCGGGCCGTGGTCGGTGGGCGCGCGGTGCTTCGCCGGGGGCGCTGGGTCGTCGGTGAGCGGCGGGGTGTTTTGCCGGTGGTGTCACCGTGGTGGGTGGGAGCCGGGGTGTTTGGGCCGGGGGTGCCGGGACGTGGTCGCTGAGCGCGGATCGTCTTGAGACATCGCGTTTGTCGGCGGGCGGTCAGTCGGGTGCGGGTTGGCAATGGGGGCAGAAGTAGACGCTGCGTTCGGATCTGTCGGCGACCTCGTCTGCGAGCATTCGGACCACCATGCCGTTGCCGCAGCGGCGGCAGGGTTGGTTGGCGCGGCCGTAGGCGAGGGGGCGGCGGGGTGGGTGGCGGACGGCCTCGGTGAGGATGCGGTGTGCCTCCTCGACCAGCGCGATGGGATCGGGTACCGCGGCTACGGGGGTGGACGGGTGGACGCGGTGTAGGAAGCAGACTTCGCTGCGGTAGATGTTGCCGATGCCGGCCAGATTCCGTTGATCGAGCAGGGCGAGCCCGATTGGTCGTTCGGGTTGCTCGAGCAGGCGGCGCACGGCCTCCTGGGGATTCCAGTTCGGCCCCAATAGATCCGGGCCGAGATGATCGGTCGCCGTGTGCTCGTCCGCGCGTCGCAGGACCTCCACCAGACCCAGCGAAAAACCCACGGCCTCGGCGTCTTCGGTGCCCAGTACGAGTCGCGCGGTGAAGCCGGGTTTGGTCCACCGCTCGCCGGGGCGGTAGACCCGCCAGACCCCCTCCATCTTGAGATGGGTGTGGATGCTGACCCGCGGGGTCCGGACGAACAGATGCTTGCCGTAGCTTCCGACGCTCTCCACGGGCTCGCCGCGCAGATCGAGAGTCGCGTAGCGGGGCACGCGAAAGTCGCTGCGCGTCAAGGTCTTTCCGTCGAGCGCTCGCCGCAGCCGAGCGGCGGCAAGGAAGACGGTGTCACCCTCGGGCATGCGGCATCCCGGTGCGCTCCGCGGCCTGGGCCGCACCCGTTCCCGCCGCCACGATTGTCGTCGCCGGATTGCCCCACGCCACGATGCCCAGGCGAACTCGACACCACCCGAACGCATTCCGATCACAAGCATCGCCGAGCGCGCCCTCGGGCCAGCGGCCCATGATTTGCTCCGCAGCCGGATTGCCCGCGGAGTCGCGGCGAACCCCGCCTCCGTGACCGAACGCGAACGCGCTGCCCCCGCTGGACCCTTGGATCATGGTTTGCCCCGCAGCCGGAACCCGCGCGGGGTCGCGGCGAACCCCGCCTCGGTGAGGAAGGTGGCGAAAGTGTTGCCGTGCACCGATTCCCCGTCGACGCGGTCGATGACCAGCGAATCGACCCGCCGCGTCGTGACCAGTGCCGCGAGTGCGGCGGCGGCCTCGCTGCGGACCTGGGGGTCCTCGGTGAAGGTGAGCAGGGTCTTGCCGCCGCGTTCGAGGTAGAGGGCCAGTTCGCCGTTCACCAGGACGACCAGGGCGCCCGCCTTGCGGCCGGGACGGTGTCCCGCGCCCTCGGCCGCGGACTTGGGCCAGGGCAGCGCGGCGCCGTAGGGGTTCGCGGGATCGCAGGACGCCAGGGCGAGAGCGCCCTGCTGGGCGCTGTCGGAGTCGTAGGAGCGCAGGCGGTCCACGACATCGGTGGTGGAGAACTGGGCGCCGCCGAGGGAGTCGACGAAGTATCCGCGGCGGCAGCGACCGCGGTCCTCGAATTCGGTCAGGACGCGGTACATGAGCGCGAAGCCGCCCGAGACGCCCTCGCTCTGCACGGGGCCGCGGGTCAGGACGCCGTAGCGTTCCAGGAGGACGTCGGCGGTGGCGTGCGCGCGAATCGTGTTGTCCGCCTCGCGTTCCGGCAGCAGCGACCACCGTCCGGCGACCGTCGGCGGGCCGGTGCGGGTGGGCATGTTCGCCCGGGGGAGGTACATCCGGCCGCGCGGGGTCCGGCGGGGGGTGCGGTGGGCGGTGGTGCTGCGCGTGGTGCCGGACAATAGTGCTCGAACCGGCGCGAAGGTGTCTCCGGCGACATACCCCGCCCACACCAGGTCCCAGAGCGCGGACGCCACGGCGTTGTCGTCGAGCAGGCCGGTGGCGTCCGACAGCTGCCGGAAGAAGTACGCGCCGCCCGTGGACGGCACCACTTGCATCCGCCCGCCCGCTTCGGGCTCGACGGTGACCGACGAATCCATCACCTCCGCAGCGGGTCTCTCGGGCTCGAGCGAAACCTCCCCTCCCACAGCATGTTTCGACGTGTCGCCGGGAAGGGAGCGACCTTGCGCGTCCACGGGTATGAGCGTCGCCCCCAACGACAACAACAGCTGAACGTGCGTCGCCCCGAAGTCGATCTCGTCCGGCGGCGGCAGGGTGAGCGGGAGCTGATCGGCGGGATGCAACGCGACCCAGCCGTCCTTGGCGGTGATCGACCCGTGACCCGACCAGACCACCTCGCCGGTGGCCATCAGCTCGTCGAGCATGGCGGGGGAGTAGTCGCGCACCCGCGACGGCAGGACCAGCGACTCCCACGCCGAGGCCGGAATGGGCACGCCCGCAAGCTGTTCCACCACCGCGGCCACGCCGTCCACACCCCGCAACTCTCCCGTCCCGACGTGCTGCCAGGCGGGCAGGAACCGGGCGAACGCGGCGGTCGACACCGGCTCGACCTCCTTGCGCGCGGCGGCCAGGGAGCGGCGGCGCAGGCGGCGCAGAACTTGGGCGTCGCACCATTCCGCGCCCGCCGCGCCCGGCGTGAATTCGCCCTCGACCACGCGTTTCTCGGCCGCGAGTCGATGCAGCGCCGTCGCGGCGACCGCCGTGCCGATGCCGAACCGGCGCGCGACCGCGTCGAGAGTGAACGGCGCGTGGGTGCGGGCGTAGCGGCCGACGAGATCGCCGAGCGGATCGGGTACGGGTTCGATGAAAGCCGTCGGCGTGCCGATCGGCAACGGCACCCCGAGGGCGTCCCGCAATCGCGCGGCGTCCTCCACGGCCACCCACCACCGCTGCCCGGCGAACGAAACCTCCAGTGCGCGACGGGTTTTCGACAGCTCCTCGAACCACGGTATCGGATCGTCGGTACAACGCCGCGCGGCCTCGTCGGGGGTGAGCGGGCCGAGCAGGCGCAACAGGTCGGCGAGACCCTCGAGCTCGCGGGCGTGACGTTCGGGTGTGAGCCGCTGCAACTCTCGTTCGGTCAGCGCGATGACGTCGGCGTCCAGCAGTTCCCGCAGCTCCACCCGTCCGAGCAGTTCCGCGAGCAGACTCGAATCCAGCGACAGGGCGGCGGCGCGGCGCTCGGCGAGCGGGCTGTCGCCCTCGTACATGAACTGTCCGATGTAGTCGAACAGCATCGAATTGGCGAACGGCGAGGGCGCGGCCGTCTCCACCGCCACCAGACGCAGTTTGCGCCGCGCCACCTCCCCGAGCAGCCGACGCAGCGCGGGCAGGTCGTAGACGTCCTGGAGACATTCGCGCACGGTCTCGAGCAGGATCGGGAAGTCCGGGAATTTCCTTGCCACATCGAGCAATTGGGCGGCCCGCTGCCGCTGCTGCCACAGCGGCGCCCGCCGCCCGGGATCGCGCCGCGGCAGCAGCAGGGCGCGCGCCGCGCACTCCCGGAAACGGGAGGCGAACAGCGCCGACGCGCCCACCTGCTCGGTGACGATGTCGTCGATCTCGTCGGATTCGAAGACGAACAGCTCCGCGCCCGGCGGATCGTCGGTGGTGTCGGGCAGCCGGACCACGATGCCGTCGTCGGAGGCGGTCGGCGCGGCGTCCACCCCGAATCGTTCGCGCAACCGCGACCCCACCGCGAGCGCCCACGGCGCGTGCACCGGCAACCCGTACGGCGAGTGCAGAACCAGCCGCCAGTCCCCGAGCTCGTCACGGAACCGCTCCACCACCAGCGTCCGATCGGTGGGCAGCTGCCCCGTCGCCTGCTGCTGATCCCGCAGCAGCGCAACGAGATTGGCCGTCGCGAACGCATCCAACCCAGCGGCGCGCGAGATCCGCTCGAGTTCGTCCAATTCCGCCCCGGCCCTGCGCTGCCCGCGCTTGGACGAGTCTGACGATGCCCCAGCTCCGCGCTTCGTCACCTCCGGGTCGGAAGTAGCCCCGACCAGCGTGTCCACCCGGGCGGCAGGTGCGCGCTCGATGGCCTGACCGGCGGTGCGGACGAATTCGCCCAGGGCGGCGCCCAATTCGGCCGGGCGACCCAGGGAGTCGCCGTGCCAGAACGGTAATCGGCCGGGCAGGCCGAACGCGGGGGACACCAGGACGCGGTCGTGGGTGATCTCCTCGATGCGCCAGCTGGTCGCGCCGAGGGCGAAGACGTCGCCGACGCGGGATTCGTAGACCATCTCCTCGTCGAGTTCGCCTACGCGCGAGGCCTTTTCGCCGACCATGAAGACCGGGAACAGGCCGCGGTCGGGGATGGCGCCGCCGGAGGTGACGGCGAGGCGTTGCGCGCCGGGACGTCCGGTCAGCGTGCCCGCGTCGCGGTCCCAGACCACCCGCGGGCGCAGCTCGGCGAATTCGTCGGAGGGGTAGCGGCCCGCCAGCAGATCGAGGACCGACTCGTAGGCCGAGCGCGGCAGGGTGGCGTAACTGCCGGTGCCGCGGACGGTTTCGAACCAGGTGTCCACATCGATCGGCTCCAGCGCGCAGGCGGCGACCGTCTGCTGGGCGAGGATGTCCAGCGGATGCGCCGGAATCGACAGCTCCTCGATCTGGCCGGCGGTCATCCGCATCGAGGCGACCGCGCAGTGCACGACGTCGGTGCGGTGCTTGGGGAAGATCACCCCGCGCGAGATCTCGCCCACCTGATGGCCCGCCCGCCCGACCCGTTGCAGGCCGCTGGCCACCGACGGCGGCGCCTCCACCTGCACCACCAGATCGACCGCGCCCATATCGATGCCCAGCTCGAGACTGCTCGTCGCGACCACGCAGCGCAGCCGCCCGCTCTTGAGGTCGTCCTCGATGAGCGCGCGCTGCTCCTTGCTGACCGACCCGTGATGGGCGCGGGCGAGCAACTGCTCGGCGCCGTGGGTGACCTCGGTGGAGGGGCCGAGCTGGGCGGGCGGGGCGTGCTCGGTGTCCACCGGATCGCCGAGCCGCGCGGTGTACGCCTCGTTCAGCCGCGCGGTCAGGCGTTCGGCGAGGCGACGCGAATTCGCGAACACGATCGAGGAGCGGTGTGCCAGCACCAGATCGACGATGGCGGAGTCGACGTGCGGCCAGATCGAACCGGGCTGATCGTCCGAATCGCCCGGTTCGGTCATATCGGCGACGGGAACGCGGACCGACAGGTCGAAGGTCTTGGGCGCGGGCGGCGCGACGATGGCGATCGGGGCCGGACCCACCAGGAACCGGCCGACCTCCTCGGGCGGGCGCACCGTCGCCGACAGCCCGATGCGCTGGGCGGGACGCTCGGTCAGCAGATCCAGCCGGGCCAGCGAAAGCGCCAGGTGCGCACCGCGTTTGGAGCCCGCGATGGCGTGCACCTCGTCGACGATGACCGTGCGGACCTCGCTCAGCGTCTCGCGCGCGGCCGAGGTCAGCATGAGGAACAGCGATTCGGGGGTGGTGATGAGGATGTCGGGCGGGGTGCGCTGCATGGTCCGGCGCGCGGCGGGGGTGGTGTCGCCGGAGCGCACGCCGACGGTGATCTCGGGGGCGGGCAGCCCCAGCCGCTTGGCGGTCTGGGTGACCCCGACGAGCGGCGCGCGCAGATTCCGTTCGACGTCGACGGCCAGCGCCTTCAACGGCGAGATGTAGAGCACACTCGTGCGCGCCGGACCGTCGGCGGGGGGTCGGGTGGCGAGCCGGTCGATCGCCCACAGGAACGCCGACAAGGTCTTCCCCGAACCCGTCGGCGCGACGACCAGGGTGTGTTCACCGGCCGAAATGGCCTGCCACGCGCCCAACTGAGCGGCCGTCGGCGCGGCGAAGGCGCCGTCGAACCACTCCTGGGTGGCGCGCGAGAACTGGTCCATGGGTCCCAGTCTGCACCCCACCACCGACAACAACGGGTGGAGCGAAGGCGCGGCAATCACGACCCGCGCCGCCATCGAGCGCCGTACGCTTCGAACCGTGCAGAAGGTCCTCCGACTCGACCTCGTCAGTCACGGTATGACCGAAGCGATGCGCAAAGCTAGATTCCCGGTGGACGAACCGCTCACCGAGGCGGGCCGCCGGGCCGTTTCCGCGTGCGGGCGATTACCCGCGGCGCGGGTCCTCACCGCGCCCGAGCGCCGGGCGGTCGAGACCGCGGCGCTGCTGGGCCTGCTCGGCGACGAGGACGATCGGCTGCGCGATCTGGACGCCGGGGCCTGGCGGGGCGGGGAATTGCTGTCGGTGCCCCAGGACGAGCTCTACGCGTGGCTGACCGATCCGAAGTTCCGCGGGCACGGGGGTGAGTCGGTCGTCGACGTCCTCGAGCGGACGCGGGAGTGGCTCGACGACATGGCCGCCCAGGACGTGTCCACCATCGCGGTCACCCATCCGGCGGTCGTCCGCGCGGCGCTGCTGGTGACCCTCGACGCACCCGCGAAGTCGTTCTGGCGCATCGACATTCCGCCGCTGAGCGTCACTCGGCTGCACTATCGCGGCGAGTGGACGCTGCACTTCCGTTCGTAGCCGAGCGCAGCAGACCGCGGACCGCCGCGGTGATCAGGCGCGCGGACAGCGACGGATCCACCGCCCGCTGAATGCCCAGGCCCAATCCCGTACTCAACACCAGCGTGGCCGCGTCCTCGGCGGCCATCGGCAGCTCGACGCCGAGATCGCCGGCGAGGGCGTGCAATTGGGCGGCGACCGTGCCGCGCACCAGGCTCAGATCGGCGACCAGCGCGGCTTGGAGCGCGGGGTCGTCGCGGGCGACGATGGCGAATTCGAATTCCAGCATGGTCCAGCCCACGTCGCCGAGGGTGGCCTCGGCCCAGTCCTCCAGCCGCGCGAGGCGATCCTCCAGCGTGCCCGCGGTGCGCACGACCTCGCTCACCTCGGCGAACTTGGTCTCGTGAATGAGGGCCAGCACCTCGAGGCAGAGCTGGGATTTGGTGCGGAAGTTCGAGTAGACCGCGCCCTTGGAGTAGCCCGCCTCCTCGGCCACGCGTTCCAGGCTCGTGCGGGCGTAGCCCTCGGACAGGAACAGCGTCCGCGCGGTGTCGAGCAGTTCCGCGCGGGTGCGGGCCTGGCTTTCGGACCGGGTCAATCGGGGCATGGGGTGATTCTAGGGACGAGAGGTTTTGGGATACCGGTGGTATTTGAAGTCTGTTAGTGTGCGAAACCATGAGTAACGGCAATGGGGCCAGGCGCGGATTGGCGATCGGGTGCGGCGGCACCCTCGGGGCGGCGTGGACGGTGGCGGCGCTGGGGGCCGTGCGGGACGTGCTGGCGTGGGATCCGCGGGAGGCGGACGTGCTGATCGGGACGTCGGCGGGGCGGAGCTGGTGACCATGCTGGGCAGCGGGGTGGGCGTGGACGAGCTGCTGGATATGCAACGCGGACACGGCGATTCGGTGTTGGCGCGGCATCTGCGGGACGCGCCCGGGCGGTTTCCGCCGTTGCCGCGCCCGCGGCTGGGCTCGCCGCGGCACGGGCTGCGGACGTTGGCGTCGCCGCGGGTGCGGCGGGGGCAAGGGCTGTTGACGGCGGGCAGCGGGTTGTTGCCGGAGGGCGGGGGCGACGCGGCGTGGTTGCAGCGGCTGGCCGAGGAACTCGCGCCCGGCCGGGAGTGGGTGTCGCATCCGGCGACCTGGCTGGTGGCGATGGACTACGCGAGCGGGCGGCGGGTGGCGTTCGGGTCGCCGGGCGCGCCGACCGCGAATCTCGGTGCGGCGCTGCGGGCTTCGTGGGCGATTCCCGGCTGGTTTCCGCCGGTGACGATCGAGGGGCGGCGGTATGTCGACGGGGGCGCGGCCTCGACGGCGTCGGTGGATCTGCTGGGGGACGTGGAGCTGGACGAGGTCGTGGTGCTGGCGCCGATGGCGTCGGCGCGGCGGGAGCGGGTCGAGGGGCCGGGGCATCTGTTGGAGCGGCAGCTGCGGAATCGGATGAGCGCCAGGCTGTCTCGGGAGATCGCCGGGCTGCGGGCGCGGGGGACGAAGGTGCTGCGGATCGACGCGCGGGCGGAGGATCTCGCGGTGATGGGGGCCAATTTCATGGACGGACGGCGGCGGGTGGCGACGTTCGAGCACAGTCTGCGCAGCACTCGGCGCGCGGTGGAACAGGGAGTCTTCGCATGAATCTTTTCGGAAACGATTATCCGGCAATCGATTTGAACGGCGCGCGCGTGTTCGTCACCGGGGGCGGGCGCGGTATCGGCGCGGCGACCGCCGAGTCGTTCGCGCGGAAGGGGGCCGAGGTCGTGGTCGCCGATGTGGATCTCGCGGCGGCGCGGGACGTGGCCTCGGCGGTGCACGGGCGCGCGGTGCGGCTCGATGTCCGGGTTCGGGAGCAGTGGGACGCGGCGGTCGGCGAGGTGGGGCGGATCGATGTGCTGGTGAACAATGCCGGGGTGATGCCCGCCGGGGAGTTCCTGGCGGAGCCGGATGCGGTGGGGCGCACCACGATCGATGTGAACGTGTGGGGATTGATCCACGGCATGCGCGCGGTGGTGCCCGGCATGATCACCCGCGGGCGCGGTCACGTCGTCAATGTCGCCTCCCTCGCGGGCAAGGTGCCGCTGCCCGGCCTCGCGGTCTACAACGCGAGCAAGTTCGCCGCCGTGGGCCTGTCGGCCGCCACCCGTTTGGAATTCGCCGATCACGGCATCAGCGTCAGCTGCGTTCTCCCCTCGGCCGTCCGCACCCGCCTCTCCTCCGGCCTCACCCTCGGCCGCGGCCTCCCCACCGTCGACCCCGAGGACGTGGCCGCCGCCATCGTCAAAACCTGCCACACCCGCCGCCCCGAAACCCCCGTCCCCGCCTACCTGTCCCCCTTGGACCTGGCTCTCGCCGCAGCCCCCGAACCCGCCACCCGCCTGGTCCGCCGCCTCCTCAACGGCACCCGAGCCCTCCACCCCACCGACCCCACCACCCGAAACACCTACGAATCCGAAATCCGAACCCTCTAACGCCAAACCCCCTCAAAACGCCCACCCCCCAAAGCATTACGCCAACCCAGCCGCACCCTTTATCTGGATCCGCACCCTTTGTGGGGCCCTGAAACGGGTGCGGATTCGAATAAAGGGTGCGGCTGGGGTGGCTTACCTGGGGGTGGTCAGGTGAAGTGGATGCCTTGGGCGAGGGGGAGGTCGGGGGAGTAGTTGATGGTGTTGGTGGCTCGGCGCATGTAGGACTTCCAGGCGTCGGTGCCGGATTCTCGGCCGCCGCCGGTGTGTTTCTCGCCGCCGAAGGCGCCGCCGATCTCGGCGCCGGAGGTGCCTATGTTGACGTTGGCTATGCCGCAGTCGGAGCCCTCGGGGGAGAGGAAGAGTTCGGCCTCGCGTTGGTCGGTGGTGAAGATGGCCGACGACAGGCCCTGGGGGACGGCGTTGTGCAGGGTGATCGCGGTGTCGAAGTCGTCGTAGGTGAGGACGTAGAGGATGGGGGCGAAGGTTTCGGCGCGGACGAGGTCGGTCTGGGCGGGCATGCGGATCAGGGCGGGGCGGACGTAGTAGGCGTGCGGGTCGGGGCCCTCGACTCGGTCTCCGCCGCAGAGCACTTCGCCGCCGTCGGCCTCCGCGCGGGTGAGCGCCTCGCGCATGGCGGCGTAGGCGCGCTCGTTGATCAGCGGGCCGACCAAAACGCCGTCGTCGAGCGGATTGCCCACGCGCAGTTGGCGATACGCCTGTGCGATCCGGTCGACCAGCTCGTCCACCACCGACCTGTGCACGATGAGCCGCCGCAACGTCGTGCAGCGCTGTCCGGCCGTGCCCGCCGCCGCGAAAACGACGCCGCGCGTGGCCAATTCGAGATCCGCCGAGGGTGTCACCACGGCCGCGTTGTTCCCGCCCAACTCCAGCAGGCAGCGCCCGAACCGGGCCGCCACGCGCGGCGCGACCGCCTGCCCCATCCGCACCGAACCCGTCGCGCTCACCAACGCCACCCGCTCGTCGTCCACCAGCAGCGCGCCGACATCGCCCGCGCCCTGGATCAATTGGTGGATCTCGGGATCCGCCCCGACGTCCTCCGCCGCCCGCCGCACCAGCGTGTGACAGGCCAGCGCCGTCAACGGCGTCGTCTCCGACGGCTTCCACACCACCGTGTCCCCGCACACCAACGCGAGCGCGGTGTTCCAGGACCACACGGCCACCGGGAAGTTGAACGCCGACAACACCCCCACCACACCCAGCGGATGCCAGGTCTCCATCAGCCGGTGCCCGGGCCGCTCCGACGGCATCGTGTAACCGTAGAGCTGGCGCGACAATCCCACCGCGAACTCGCAGATGTCGATCATCTCCTGCGCCTCGCCGCGCGCCTCCGCGCCGATCTTGCCCGCCTCCAGCGTCACCAATTCGCCCAGCGCGCCGAGATGTTCGGTCAGCAGTTGTCCCAGCCGCCGCACCACCGCCGCCCGCACCGGCGCCGGCACGGTGCGCCAGGACCGAAACGCGTTGGCCGCCTTGTCGATCGCCGCGTCCACCTCCTGGGCCGAACTCGGCGCGAGCGTGGCCAGCTCACCGCCGGTGATCGGGGTACGGGCCGACAGCGGACCCGGTGCGGGCGGGGTGGCGCCCAACTCGCGCAGCAGTTGCTCGGCGCGGGCGCGCAGTTCGTCGGTCAATGGTGCGGTGGGTGCGGATGTCATCCATTTCTCCATGTGAGGCGGGAATCTTCGGACGGCCCGAGACCATGTTCCGGCCACGAGTTCGGTTCGCTGGGTTAGCCTTCGCTGATGGCGGATGCACCGACGAAAGCTGTTCTGGACGATATCGATCGACTCTTGATCCGCGAGCTGATGGCCGACGGTCGCGCCACGCTGTCGAATCTCGCGGAGAAGGCCAATCTGTCGGTGTCCGCGGTGCAATCGAGAGTTCGGCGGCTAGAGGCGCGCGGGGTGATCCGAGGCTATACCGCGAAGGTCGATCCGGAAGCCCTGGGACAACTGCTGTCGGCATTCGTCGCCATCACTCCTCTCGACCCGTCCCAACCCGACGACGCCCCCGCCCTGCTGCAACACATCCCCGGCATCGAGGAGTGCCACTCCGTGGCGGGCGACGAGAGCTACGTGCTACTGGTCCGGGTGGCCTCGCCGCGACACCTCGAACAGCTGTTGCAGGAGATCCGCGCGACCGCCAACGTCCGCACGCGCAGCACCATCATCCTCCAGACATTCTACGATCGTTAGCCGGAGATCGTTACTTTTTACGGTGTTTCCGTAGTGATGTCGTAAAAATTTACGTTAGCCTGGTTCGTGTGACCCTCGAACTGGAGCGGCCGGGGGCAGTCGCCGACGCGACGCCGGTCACCCCCGCCCGCGTACACGACATCCTGTCCGCGAACATCCTCGCCGACGGCTTCGACCTGGTGCTGGATCTGCGACGCTCGCAGGGCCGGCGCCTGGTCGACGCCCGGGACGGCACCGCGTATCTCGACATGTTCGGGTTCTTCGCGTCCTCGGCGCTGGGCATGAATCACCCCGCCCTGGCCGCCGACGACGAGTTCCGCGCCGAACTGACCACCGCGGCGCTGAACAAGCCCAGCAACTCCGATGTCTACACTGTCGAAATGGCGCGCTTCGTCGACACTTTCGCGCGCGTGCTCGGCGATCCCGCACTGCCGCACCGGTTCTTCATCGACGGCGGCGCCCTCGCGGTGGAGAACGCGCTCAAGGCCGCGTTCGACTGGAAGAGCCGCCACAACGAAATGCACGGCCGCTCAGGCGATCTCGGCACCAAGGTGTTGCATCTGACCGGCGCCTTCCACGGCCGCAGCGGCTACACGCTCTCGCTCACCAACACCGAACCGGTCAAGATCGCGCGCTTCCCGAAGTTCGATTGGCCGCGCATCGACACCCCGTACCGCACCGACGGCGTCGACATCGCCGCCGCCGAGCGCCGGGCCCTGGCGCAGGCCCGCGCCGCCTTCGCCGAAAACCCTTACGACATAGCGTGTTTCATCGCCGAGCCCATCCAGGGCGAGGGCGGCGACCGGCATCTGCGCGCGGAGTTCCTGCTCGCGATGCAGGAGCTGTGCCACGAATACGACGCGCTGTTCGTCCTCGACGAGGTGCAGACCGGCGCGGGCATGACCGGAAGTGCTTGGGCCTACCGGCAACTCGGCCTCGCGCCCGACATCGTGGCGTTCGGCAAGAAGACCCAGGTCTGCGGAATCATGGCGGGCCGGCGCGTGGACGAGGTGCCCGACAACGTCTTCCGGGTCAGCTCGCGGCTGAACTCCACCTGGGGCGGCAACCTCGCCGACATGGTCCGCGCCCGCCGCATCCTCGAGGTGATCGAACGCGACGGACTCATCGAGCACGCCGCGAAGCTCGGTCCCTATCTGCTGGATCGTCTCGAGGGGCTGGCCGCGCGGCACGTGGAGGTCACCGAACCGCGCGGGCGCGGGCTCATGTGTGCGATCACGCTGGCCTCGCCCGAACTGCGCGACGCCGTGGCCGCCGAACTCTACGAGCGCGAACGCGTCCTCATCCTCGGCACCGGCGAGCGCGGCCTGCGGTTCCGGCCGCCGCTGACCGTCACCGCGGAGGAACTCGACGAGGCCGTCGACGCGCTGGATCGGGTACTGAAGTCTTTGCTGCTCAGGGGCTTTCACCAGCGGTTTCTTACTGACGAGTAGCCAATAGCGGTACTCGCGGGTAGTGGATACTGGAATTTTCAGGAGGTCTCGGACTGGTTACACTCCCCGTCATGACGAGTGTCCAGCAGCAGCCTCAGCCGGGTTCGGCGGGCGCACCCGATATCCACACCACCGCCGGGAAGCTGGCCGATCTGCGCAACCGCATGGAAGAGGCCCAGCACCCGATGGGTGAGGCCGCGGTCGACAAGGTCCACGCCAAGGGCAAGATGACCGCGCGCGAACGGATTCTCGCACTGCTGGACGAGGGCTCGTTCGTGGAACTGGACGCGCTCGCCCGCCACCGCAGCGTCAACTTCGGCTTGGAGAACAACCGTCCGCTCGGCGACGGCGTGGTGACCGGCTACGGCACCATCGACGGCCGCGACGTCTGCATCTTCTCCCAGGACGCCACGGTCTTCGGCGGCAGCCTCGGCGAGGTGTACGGCGAGAAGATCGTCAAGGTCATGGATCTGGCGCTCAAGACCGGCCGCCCGTTGATCGGCATCAACGACGGTGCGGGAGCGCGCATTCAGGAGGGCGTGGTCTCGCTCGGCCTCTACGGCGAGATCTTCCACCGCAACATCCAGGCCTCCGGCGTGATCCCGCAGATCTCGTTGATCATGGGCGCGGCCGCGGGCGGGCACGTCTACTCCCCGGCGCTCACCGACTTCGTCGTCATGGTCGACGAGACCAGCCAGATGTTCATCACCGGACCGGACGTCATCAAGACCGTCACCGGTGAAGAGGTCACCATGGAGGAGCTGGGCGGCGCCCACACCCACATGGTCAAGTCGGGCACGGCCCACTACGTGGCCTCCGGCGAGCAGGACGCCCTGGACTGGGTCAAGGATCTGCTGAGCTACCTGCCCAGCAACAACCGCGCCGAGGCCCCGCGCTTCCCGGCCAGCGATCCGATCGAGGGCGCGATCGAGGAGTCGCTGACCGAGGAGGACCTCGAGCTCGACACGATCATCCCGGACTCGCCGAACCAGCCCTACGACATGCACGAGATCATCCGGCGACTGCTCGACGACGACGAGTTCCTCGAGGTGCAGGCCGAACGCGCGATGAACGTCATCGTCGGCTTCGGTCGCATCGACGGCCGCAGCGTCGGCATCGTGGCCAACCAGCCCACCCAGTTCGCTGGCTGCCTCGACATCGACGCCTCGGAGAAGGCCGCGCGGTTCGTGCGGACCTGCGACGCGTTCAACGTCCCGATCATCACCCTGGTCGACGTCCCCGGCTTCCTGCCCGGCACCGGCCAGGAATACAACGGCATCATCCGGCGCGGGGCCAAGCTGCTCTACGCCTACGGCGAGGCCACGGTCGGCAAGATCACGATCATCACCCGCAAGGCCTACGGCGGCGCCTACGACGTCATGGGCTCCAAGCACATGGGCGCGGACGTGAACCTGGCCTGGCCCACCGCGCAGATCGCGGTCATGGGCGCGTCGGGCGCGGTCGGCTTCGTCTACCGCAAGCAGTTGCAGCAGGCCGCGGCCGAGGGCGCCGACGTCGACGCGCTGCGCCTGGAGTTGCAGAACGAGTACGAGGACACGCTGGTCAACCCCTACGTGGCCGCCGAACGCGGCTATGTGGACGCGGTCATCCCGCCCTCGCACACGCGCGGACAGATCGTGTCGGCCCTGCGGTTGCTCGAGCGGAAGATGGTCACCCTGCCGCCGAAGAAGCACGGCAACATTCCGCTGTGATCGGACGATATGCGCGGTGAAAGGGACAAACTGTGAAATGTCCAACAGATCTCTCTCGATCAGTGTGAACCGGCTCGTTCGGGTCAAGATGGAAAGAGATGGACGCCGACCCCACCCGGGTCCGGCACCTGACAGGAGGAGCTGGCGCTGTGACGGCTGTGGCTGATGAAGAAGTTTTGCGCGCCGCGGAGCTGGATCTGGCGGCCGATGATCTCGCCGCGATGGAACCGCTGGTCGCCGATGCCGAATCGGACGCGGGACCCGTCATCCGGATCCTGAAGGGCGCGCCCACCGACGACGAGATCGCCGCCCTGGTGTGCGTGCTGACCGCCGCGGCCGCGAGCGCCGACTCCGCGCCGGAGCCGCGCGGCCCGATCGATCTGTGGGGACGGCCGACGTTCATGCATCGCGGCACGGTCCCGTTCTCGCCGTACGCGTTCGGCTTCCCGAACGCCTGACGTGACCCGATTCGTTCTCGCCTCGGCCTCGCCCGCGCGGTTGCAGGTGTTGCGCTCGGCCGGGGTCACCCCGGTGGTCCGGGTCTCCGACGTGGACGAGGACGCGGTGGCCGCGGCCCTGCCCGCCGGGACCGCGCCCGCCGATGTGGTGGTCGCCCTGGCCAGTGCCAAGGCCGAGGCCGTCGCCGCCGCCCTGATCGCCGAGGACGCCGACGTGATCGCGGATTGCGTTGTGGTGGGCTGTGATTCGATGCTGCTGCTCGACGGCGAACTCCAGGGCAAACCGCTGACCGCCGAGGTGGCCCGCAAGCGCTGGGCCGTGATGGCCGGGCGCGCGGCCGAACTGCTGACCGGGCACTGCGTGCTGCGCCTGCGCGAGGGCCGCATCGTCGCGCTGGCCCACGACTGTTGCGGCACCATGGTCGAATTCGGCACGCCCGACCCCGACGAGCTGGACGCCTACATCGCCACCGGCGAGCCGTTGCGGGTGGCCGGGGCCTTCACCCTCGACGCCCGCGGCGGCTGGTTCGTCGAGGGCCTGCGCGGCGATCCGTCCAGTGTGATCGGGATCGGCCTGCCGCTACTTCGTCGACTGCTTCGCGACGTGGGCGTCTCCGTTGCGCAATTGTGGGTCGGCGGTACGCAATTGGGGAGCGACCCGGCCTCCTGAGGGCGTCGCGATGCGCGGCTCGCCGGTCTCGGGCCGGGCGTCGGGCATGGTCGCGGCATCGGGCACCAGCACGGTCCGCAGCGCCTCGAGCCGGGCCACGCACAGTTCGGGCTGCACGAACGGATGCAGCCGCACGTTCACCGTGTCCCGGCCGCCGTTGCGGTCGATCACCTCGCGCATCAATCCCAGATGCACCCCGCACACGACCTCCGAATGGGTGCGGGCCAGATCGCGCAGCGGGCAGGCCGTCATCCGGATCAGCACCTGATCGCCGGTCTCGCTTCCGGGGTCCCGCTCGGGGGCGTAGCCCAGTTCGGACATCATCGTCATGGTGGCGTCCTTGGCGTCGTCGAGCGAGGTGATGGGTTGTTCCATCGTCTCGAGTCGCGCGCCCCATGCCCGCCCGGCCGCGATGGCCGCGTCCGAGCGCCGCCGCGGATCCGACCCGAGCTGATCGGCCAGCACCTGGGCCAGATCCTGGTAGCCGACCGATCGCTGAACGGCGGTGTACCCGATGCGCGGACGGCCGCGCCCGCGTGGCGGCTGCTGGAACTGCCGCACCAGCGACTCACGCGTCAACACGTCCAGGTGGAAGCGCACCGTGGTCACGTGCTGCCCGGTCACTCTCGCGAGTTCCTGGGCATCGAGAGGCTCGCTGGCGCCACGCAGGATCGCGAGCAGGCGCCGTCGTGGCCAAGAATCGGACATAGCTCACCCCTCCTCCCAGGAGACTTTATCGGATGGAGCTGCGACTTAATCGAGCTTCACCAGATTCGTGATGTGAAACCGGTTGCTGTCGGTTCCCCGCCTACCATCGGAGAGGAACCGCTGACTCACAACGAAGGACCGACCATCGTGCCCGTCGCCCCGGACCCGCATCACTCCTTCGGCGCCCACGCCTATCCTCACCGACTAGTAACCACAGAGTGGCTGTCGGCAAACATCGGCGCGCCGGGATTGCGGATCGTCGAGGCCGACGAGGACATCCTGCTATACGACATCGGCCATGTCCCGGGTGCTGTCAAGATCGACTGGCGGGCCGAGCTTACCGACCCGGACACCCGGGACGTGGTCGATAGCGTCCGTTTCGCGGAATTGATGCGAGCCAAGGGCATCGAGCGCGACGACACGGTGGTCCTCTACGGCGACAAGGGCAACGGTACGGCCGCGGCGGCGCTGTGGGTCTTCGCCCTGTTCGGCCATCCGGACGTGCGGTTGCTCGACGGCGGTCGGGACGCGTGGATCTCCGAGGCGCGCGACACCACCTTCGAGGTGCCCGCAGTCGGGTTGGGCGACTACCCGGTGGTCGAGCGCGACGACCCGCCCGCGCGCGTGTTCCTCGACGAGGTCCGCGCGCTGGTGAATTCGGCCGACCGCGCGGCCGCCCTGCTGGATGTGCGTGCGGCCGAGGAGTATTCGGGGGAATGCGATCGAATCCGCGACCGCCCCGAGGAACAGTCGTTGCGCGCGGGCCACATTCCGACGGCGGTGAACATTCCGTGGAATCGAGCGCTCGCCGCGGACGGCCGGTTCCGTTCCCGCGCCGAATTGGATCGGATCTACGAGGAGTTCCGCGCGGCACCCGAAACGATCGTCTACTGCCGCATCGGGGAACGGTCCGCGCACACCTGGTTCGTGCTGACCGCCCTGCTCGGGCTGGCGAACGTTCGTAATTACGACGGTTCCTGGACCGAATGGGGAAATGCTGTGCGAACTCCCATGGTCAAGGGCGCTGAACCCGGTGAGGTGTCCGAACTCTCGTCCCAGGCGGCGGGCGCGGCGTAAAGTCCCGGCTTGCCATTCGGCGAGACTGTTGTTCATATCACTTGGCGGGACTACTGTTCAGTAGCCCCTAGCCCGGTGCGGAGTCTGTTGGCAGACTGCCTACACTCGCTCCAGACGAAAGTTGTCCACAGCATCAGGAGGCTCAGTGCCCAGCCACGCCAGCGCGCAGATCACGAAGGTTTTGATCGCGAATCGGGGCGAGATCGCGGTGCGGGTCATCCGGGCCGCGAAGGATGCCGGTCTCGCCAGTGTCGCGGTGTACGCCGAGCCCGATGCCGAGGCCCCGTTCGTGAAGCTCGCCGACGAGGCGTTCGCGCTGGGTGGTCAGACCTCCGCCGAGTCGTACCTGGTCTTCGACAAGATCTTGGACGCGGCCCGCAAGTCGGGCGCCGACGCCATCCACCCCGGTTACGGATTCCTCTCGGAGAACGCCGATTTCGCGCAGGCCGTGCTCGATGCCGGTCTGATCTGGATCGGGCCGAGCCCGCAGTCGATCCGCGATCTGGGTGACAAGGTGACCGCGCGGCACATCGCCGAGCGCGCCCAGGCGCCGATGGCCGCGGGCACGAAGGATCCGGTGAAGAACGCGGCCGAGGTGGTCGAGTTCGCGAAGCAGTACGGGGTCCCCGTGGCCATCAAGGCCGCCTTCGGCGGTGGTGGTCGCGGCATGAAGGTGGCCCACACCATCGAGGAGATCCCGGAGCTGTTCGACTCGGCCACCCGTGAGGCGACCGCGGCGTTCGGTCGCGGTGAATGCTTCGTCGAGCAGTACCTGGACAAGGCCCGGCACGTCGAGGCGCAGGTGCTCGCCGATCAGCACGGCAATGTCATCGTCGCGGGCACCCGCGACTGCTCGCTGCAACGGCGGTTTCAGAAGCTGGTCGAGGAGGCCCCGGCCCCCTTCCTGTCCGATGAGGTGCGCGCCAAGATCCACGAGTCGGCCAAGCGGATCTGCCGCGAGGCCGGGTACTACGGCGCGGGTACGGTCGAGTACCTGGTGCAGGGCGAGACCGTCTCGTTCCTCGAGGTCAACACCCGCTTGCAGGTCGAGCATCCGGTGACCGAGGAGACCTCGGGAATCGACCTGGTGCGCTGGCAGTTCCGCATCGCCAACGGCGAGCAGCTGACCATCACCGAGGATCCGACCCCGCGCGGGCACGCCATCGAGTTCCGCATCAACGGCGAGGACGCGGGCCGCAACTTCCTGCCCGCCCCCGGCCCGGTGACCGTGTACAAGGAGCCCACCGGCCCCGGCGTGCGGATGGATTCCGGTGTGGTCGCCGGTTCGGTGATCGGCGGGCAGTTCGACTCGATGCTGGCCAAGCTGATCGTCTGGGGTGAGACCCGCACCCAGGCGCTGGAGCGGGCGCGGCGCGCGCTCGACGAGTACGAGATCGAGGGCCTGGCGACGGTGCTGCCGTTCCATCGCCACATCGTGAGCAACCCGGCGTTCATCGGCGACGGCACCAAGTTCGACGTCTACACCAAGTGGATCGAAACCGATTGGGACAACCCGATTCCGCCCTACACCGGCGCCCAGCCGATCGAGGACGAGGACGAGGCGCCGCGGCAGAAGGTCGTGGTCGAGGTCGGTGGTCGTCGGCTCGAGGTGTCGCTGCCGGGTCAGTTCTCCGTCGGCGCGGGCGCGGCCGGTGCGGGCGGCAACGGCGCGGGCGTGGTCCGCAAGAAGCCCAAGCCCCGCAAGCGCGGTGGCGCGAGCGCGGGCGCGGCGTCCGGCGACGCGGTGACCGCGCCCATGCAGGGCACGGTCGTCAAGGTCGCGGTCGAGGAGGGCCAGACCGTCGAGGCGGGTGACCTGATCGTGGTGCTCGAGGCCATGAAGATGGAGAACCCGGTCACCGCCCACAAGGCCGGTGTGGTCAGCGGGCTGGCCGTGGCGGCCGGGGCCGCCATCACCCAGGGCACGGTGCTCGCCGAAATCAAGTAGGCGACAACGGTTTCCGAGGCCCGTCCGCACCCGCGGACGGGCCTCGCGTCATTTGTCCTTCTTCTCCTTCTTGTCGTGGCCCGGCGGATTGCCGTGGCCCGCGGGGTTTCCGGGTTTGTCGTCCTTCGGCTGGTTCTGGGAGATGCCCGGAATCTGGAATGGCGGGGTGCCGAAACCCGGCGGCACGGGAATGGTCATGGTCGGCGGGGGCGGCGCGTCGGTCGTGGTCTGTTCGATCGGGGACGTGGGCGCGGGCGCGGGCGCGACGCTCGCCGGGGGTGTGGCGGGAGGCGTGGTGGATCGTGCGTTTCCGTCGCGGGTGAGCAGGGCCGTGCCGAGTGCGATGGCCGCGAAGACGACCAACGCCCCGAACGCGAGCGCCGCCACCTTCACCGCCGTCCCGGTCGAGGCGCGGCGTCCGGTGCCGTCCCATGTGGTCAACAGCCGCGTGCCGGGTGCGTCGGCGGCGGCCGGTCCGGCGTCGCGCGCCGCGTCGAAGCGCCCGCCGGGTTCGGCGGCGAGGCCCGGACCTGGACGACCGGGCCGCACGGCCGCGGGCGGGTAGCCCTGGGCCCTGGCGCCCAGCACCGAGGTCGGCGCGCTCGCGTCCGCGTCGAGCACCGGCGGAACACGCGAGGTCACCGCGCCCGCACCGATGGCCGCCCTGGCCGCGGCGGCCAGTTCGCCCGCACTGCGGTACCGCTCGTCGGCGCTCTTGGCCATGCCCCGGGCGATCACCGCGTCCAAGGCTTGCGGCACAGCGGGATTCAGGGCGCGGGCGCTCGGCGGGGCCTCGTGCAGATGCGCGTGCAACTGCCGCACCGGATCGGTGTCGCCGAAAGGTCTTTCCGCCGTGAGGCATTCGTAGAGCACACAGGCCAGCGAGTAGATGTCGGACCGGGCGTCGCCGTGCCCGGAGAACCGTTCCGGGGCCATGTAGGCGAGCGTGCCGACCGTGAACCCGGTCGCGGTGATCGTGGTGTGATGCGCGGCGCGGGCGATCCCGAAGTCGATGAGATACGCGAACCCGCTGGCGTGCACGATGACATTGGCCGGTTTGACGTCGCGATGGACCAGCCCGGCCGCGTGCGCGGCATCCAGGGCCGAGGCGACCTGGGCGATCACGTCCACCGCCGCGTCGACGTCCATCGGCCCCGACCGCAACCGCGCGGCGAGGTCGACGCCCGGAATGTAGGCCATCGCCAGGAACAGCCGCCCGTCCCGCTCACCGAAATCGAAGATCGGCACGATGTGCGGATCGGCCAGATCGGCCCCGATGCGGGCCTCCCGCTCGAAGCGCCGCCGATAGTCCGGCTCGTCCGCGGTGACCGAGAGGATCTTCAACGCGACGACGCGGCCGGTGTCGTCGCAGGCGCGCCACACCTCGCCCACCGAGCCTCGCCCGATCAGCCCGTCGAGCCGATACCTCCCGAACCACCGCGTCACCGTTCGACCCTAAACCGGGCACGTCGGGCGGAACCACCACCCGGTCGCTAGGCTCGAATGTATGGCTGAGTCACCCGACATCCGCATCGGCACCACCGAGCGTGAAGAGGCCATGCGGCGCTTGTCGGATCATTTCGCGGCGGGCCGTTTGTCGGTCGCGGAATTCGACGAACGCAGCGCGGTCGTCGCGGCCGCCGTCACCCGCGGCGACCTCACCAAGGTGTTCACCGACCTCCCCGAACCCACGTCCGACAAGCCGCTGCCCGTCCGCAAGACCGGCGACAAGCCGGAGTTCCAGGGCCCGGTCGTGGGGTTGGTGGTCATCGCCGCCCTCGTCCTGTTCTTCACCACGCATGTCTGGCTGTGGTTCCTGATGATCCCGGCCACCGCGATCCTCATGGGCGCGTTCACCCAGGCCGGGGACAAACGCCGCGAAGACCGTCGCGCGCACCGCCGCGACCGTCGGCAACGGCGACGGGAGCGCTGATGGAACCCGTCGAGATCAACGCGGGCAGTTGGTATCTGCGCGCCCTGCGCGCCGACGACCGCATCGACGACCGGCCCGCGCTCGCCGCGGGCGGCATCGACGACCCCGGCTACGTCGCGCGCCGCACCCGCGAATGGGCCGAGTCCACCCGCTATTCGTGGGCCGTCTGCGAACCCACCACCGCCGAACTGGTCGCCGAGATCGTGGTGACGCCGAATCCCGATGGCACCGCGGAGGTTTCGGGCTGGGCGCGCGAAGGCCACGGTGCCGCACTGGATTCCGGACAGACCGCGGTGCGGCGTTTCGTCGCGGGCGCGCTGGGACTGCAACCCCTCTGAGTCGAATCCGGTTGTATCCGGAGAAAATTCGCTGTCGCTCGACCGTGCCCTCCCGCTATCGTGGAGATCTCCAAGCGCAGGGGAGGCGCGAAATGTGGGAATGGAGTAGATCCGTCGCGGAACGAGCCCTGGCCGCGACCTGGCAGAGTTGGCAACCATCCGAACCGACACTCACCGTGGTCGATCCCGAGTTCTGGGCGGACGGCGCTGGGGACGACGAGTCCATCGACGACGCCTGGGCAGTACTGATCGGCATGCTGAGCCACACCCGATGAGGTGAGTAGTAGCCTGCGGTGGTGCACAGGCCACCCTTGGACGCCGAGCGGTTGCGGCGTGACCTCGCCGAATCGCCCGAACTGTCGTTCTTCTCCCGCATCGATGTGGTGGAGTCGACCGGCTCCACCAACGCCGATCTGATCGCGCACGCCGGGGAGCCGGACGCCGATCGCCGGGTGCTGATCGCGGAGGCGCAGGAGCGCGGCCGCGGTCGGCACGAGCGCACCTGGGTGAGCCCGCCGCGGGCGCAGATCGCGATGTCGACGCTCGTGCGGCTGCGCGGCATCGACCCCGCGGTGCTGGGGTGGCTGCCGCTGCTCACCGGCGTCGCGGTCGTCGACGGCGTCCGCGCGGTCACCGGACTGCACGCGAACCTCAAGTGGCCCAACGACATTCTCATCGACGGCCGCAAGGTCTCGGGCATCCTCGCCGAGGTGGCCTCCGGTGCGGGCGCGCCCGCCGTGGTGGTCGGCGTCGGGCTCAATGTGAGCCTGGCGCAGGACGAACTGCCGGTGCCGCACGCCACGTCGCTGACGCTGGCGGGCGCGCCGGACGTCGACCGGATCGAACTCGCGCTGGCGCTGCTGCGCGAGTTCGCCCGCCGTTTCACCGACTGGAGCGCCGCGGACTGGGACATCGCGGACGTGGCCCGCGAGTACCGGAACCGTTGCGGCACAATCGGTGCCGAGGTGCGCGCCGAACTTCCGGGCGGCCGGGTGCTGACCGGGATCGCGACCGATGTCGACGAGCACGGCCGGTTGCTGATCGGGGATCGGCCGGTCGCCGCCGCCGACGTGACGCACCTGCGTTAGACCGGACCCTCGCGCGCGGTTCGGGTCCCGTTCGGCCTCCGGAAATGTCCGCTCGGACTTGGTGTTGCGAAAGCCGTGACGATCCCTCGGCGCTCGCGCGCGCACGCGGTAGGGTGCGCGTATGGGCTATCCGGAGGAACTGCTCGCACCCGACGAGCAGTTGCTGCTGCACCGTCATCCGCACTGGAAAATGCTGTTCTGGCCTGCCGTCACGTTCATCGTCGCGAGCGCGCTGGCGGGCTTCGCCGGGGGGCTGTCCTGGCGGCACACCGAGGGCACCGCGCACACCGCCGTGCTGATCGGCATCGCCGTGCTCTGGGCCGCCATCGTGCTGTGGCGCTGCGCGGGCCCGGTGATCCGTTGGAAGTCAACACATTTCATCATCACCGACCGCCGGGTGCTGGTGCGCGAGGGCGTGCTCACCCACACCGGCATCGACATCCCGATGAGCCGGATCTCCAGCGTCCAGTTCCGGCACGGACTGTTCGACCGCATGCTCGGCACCGGCACCCTCATCATCGACGCCGCCTCCGGCGACCCCCTCGAATACGACGACATCCCCCAGGTCCAGCGCGTCCACGCCCTGCTCTACCACGAGGTCTTCGATAACACCGACTACGACCCCCGCCGCGACCCCCGTCCGGACGCCCCCGAGCGCCGGTGAGCGCCACGGGTTTTCCATTCGGTAGCGAAGTGCGTCGGAGAACGCGACGCGGATTCGGACACAGTGCGTAATCTTGGGTCGTGACCGCCGTACTGCTGGCCGAAGACGACGAGGCCATCGCCGCCCCGCTGTCGCGGGCGCTGGGGCGCGAAGGGTATTCGGTGACCGTGGAGAGCTTCGGTCCCGCGGTGCTGCAACGCGCGCTCGAGGGTGAACACGATCTGCTGATCCTCGATCTCGGGCTGCCCGGGATGGACGGGCTCGAGGTGTGCCGTCAGGTGCGGGCGCGCGGGGCGGATCTGGCGGTGCTCATGCTGACCGCGCGCACCGACGAGGTCGACTTCGTGGTCGGGCTGGACGCGGGCGCCGACGACTACGTGGGCAAACCCTTCCGGCTCGCGGAACTGCTGGCCCGCGTGCGAGCGTTGTTGCGCCGCAGCGGAATCGGCGACGAGGCCGTCGAGATCGGCGGCGTCCGGCTGGAACCGCAGGCGCGCCGCGTCCTGGTCAACGGCCACGAGGTGAACCTGGCCAACAAGGAGTACGAGCTGCTCAAGGTCCTCATCGACCGGGCCGGGCAGGTGGTGCCGCGCGAGACCATCCTGCGCGAGGTGTGGGGCGACGCCGATCTGCGCGGCTCCAAGACCCTCGACATGCACATGTCCTGGCTGCGGCGCAAGATCGGCGACGAGGGCCCGGTGGCCGAGCGGCGCATCGTCACCGTCCGCGGCGTCGGCTTCCGGTTCAACACCGACTGACGGCCGATGCGACGACGCATATTGCTGTCGATGCTGGCCGCACTCACCTTCACCACGGTGGTGCTGGGCATCCCGCTGGCCTACACGGCCTGGCAGTGGGTCGCCGACATCACGCGAAACGACCTGCGCGCCAGGCTGGATCGCATGTCGGTGGAGATCGTGTCGCAGGAGCGCGACGACGGCATGGTGCACGGCACCCTCGACCTGCGCTCGGTGCGCCCGCTGATCCCGCCGGGCGGGCGGCTCACGATCATCTACCCCACCCCCGAGGACGCGGCCCTGCGCGTGGACGCCGGGACGTCGCACGTGGACGACCCGGTGATCGAGTCGCTGGCGATGGGCACCTCGGGGTCGCTACGGCTCGAGGTTCCGGCCGGGCCCATGCACGCCATGCAGCGGCAGGCCGTCGGCGCGGTCGGCCTGGTGGCGGTGGCCTCGCTGGCCGCGGGCGCGGCGGTCGCGGTGGTGACCGCGCGCCGGGTCGCCGATCCGCTGCGCGATGTCGCCGCCCGCGCGGCCCGGCTGGCGACCGGGGACTTCCGGCTCGACCCCACCCGGCACGGTGTCACCGAACTCGACCGCGTCTCCGATGTGCTGGACTCGGCCGCGGTCGAGATCGCGGGACGGCTGCAACGCGAGCACGCCCTGGTGGCCGATGTCTCCCATCAGCTGCGCAGCCGGCTCACCGCGGTGCGGCTGCGGCTGGACGAGCTGTCCGAGCACGCCGATCCGGCCGTCGTGCACGAGGCCGAGGAGGCCATGGCCCAGGTCGACCGCCTCACCGCGGCCATCGACGAACTGGTCCGCGCGTCCCGCGACGAGAACGCCGCCGACCGCGACCCGGTGCGCGTGATCGACGAACTGCGCGGCGTGGTCACCGAGTGGCGGCATCCGTTCGCCGAGGCGGGCCGCCGCCTGATCCTGTCCGGTGACCCGAGTCTGCGCGCGCCCGTGAGCGGTTCCCGCCTGCGAGAGGCGGTCGCGGTGCTGGTCGACAACGCCCTCATGCACGGCGGCGGCGACTGCACGATCTCGGTCCGCACGGTCTACGGCGGACCTGATCGCGAACCGCTGGTGGCCGTGGAGATCGCCGATGAGGGCGAGGGCGTCAGCGACGATCTGGCCCCGCACATCTTCGACCGCGGCTTCTCCGGCGCGGGGTCCACGGGCGTCGGCCTCGCACTCGCGCGTGCACTCATCGAGGCCGACGGGGGTCGTCTCGAACTGCAACGCCGCCGCCCGGCGTTGTTCGCGGTCTTCCTCGGTCACTCCTCGCCGTCGCGCTCGAATCTGTCGACGACGATCGCGGGCGAGCCGCGCTGAGCACTCCGCTCGTCCAGTAGGGCTAGCTGTGCCCGAGCTGTTCTTCCTCTTCGTAGAGTTCCTCGAATTCCTCGACGAGGGAATCTATTTCGTCGGGGAAGACCCAGCGCCGCATCGCCCAGAAACGGAACACCATCTGGAGGAGATTGCCGATCAGAAACGCGCTGAAGAAGTCGGCGATGTTCTCGACGGCGAGGCTGACATCGGGGACGTGGAGGTGGAACACGTAGCGCGAAATCCACAACGGAACGTTCGACAGCAGCACGCCCACGCCGCTCACCACGAAGAACAGCAGCGCCTCGTGATGGCGTTCGCGTCCGCCGCGGCCCTTGAACGACCATTCCCGGTTCAGGATGTAGGACGCGATGACCGCGATCACCCCGGAAATGATCTTGGCCGTGATCGGTTTGGGCGACAGCACGGTCAATTTCAGGAGATAGAAGATGCCGCTGTCGATGACGAAAGTGGTCGCGCCCACGATCGCGAACTTGATCAGTTCCCGATGGCGATACGCGAAGTCCCGGAACGTGCTGGGCAGGACGTTGACCACGTCGTCGACGAATGACACGGGGCGAGTCTACGTCCCTCGTTCTCGCGGCAACCAACCCGCACGCGTCGCCCCGGTCATCGGCATGACAACATGGTGGGCCGTGACCACCCGTTTCTTCGACAAGTCGGGCATGCCGACCGTCACCATGATCGGTGGCGGCCAGCTGGCGCGCATGACCCATCAGGCCGCCGTGGCGCTGGGACAGCGGCTGCGGGTGCTGGCCGAGCGCCCCGACGATCCGGCCGCGCAGGTGACCCCCGAGGTCGTCCTCGGCTCGCACACCGATCTGTCCGCGCTGCGCAAGGCCGCGGTCGGCTCGCACGCGCTGACCTTCGACCACGAGCACGTGCCGACCGAGCACCTCGAGGCGCTGGTCGCCGAGGGCGTGAACGTGCAGCCCCCGCCCGGCGCGCTGGTCTACGCCCAGGACAAACTGGCCATGCGCCGCAAACTCGCCGACCTCGGCGTGCCGGTGCCGCCCTTCACCGCGGTCGAATCCGCTTCCGACGCAATCGCTTTCGGCGACGAGCACGGCTGGCCGTTCGTGCTCAAGGCGGTGCGCGGCGGCTACGACGGGCGCGGCGTGTGGATGATCGACGACCGGGCCGAGGCCGAGTCGATCGTCGCCGAGCAACTCGCCGCGAACGTGGTGCTGCTGGCCGAACAGCGGGTCGACCTGAAGCGCGAGCTGTCGGCGATGGTGGCGCGTTCCCCGTTCGGCCAGGCCGCGGCGTGGCCGGTGGTCGAGACGGTGCAGCGGGAGGGTCAGTGCGCGGTGGTCATCGCCCCCGCCCCCGACCTGCCCGCCGAGCGCGCGACCGAGGCGACCGAACTCGCCCTGCGCCTGGCGCGAGAACTCGGTGTCACGGGCGCGATGGCCGTGGAGCTGTTCGAGACCCACGACGGCACGCTGCTGGTCAACGAATTGGCCATGCGCCCGCACAACTCCGGGCACTGGGGGATGGACGGCGCGGTCACCGGCCAGTTCGAACAGCATCTGCGAGCAGTACTGGACTATCCCCTCGGTGACACCAGCCCGCTGGCCCCGGTGACGGTCATGGCCAATATCCTCGGCGCCCCCGAGGCCCCCGCGATGTCCATGGACGAACGCCTGCACCACCTGTTCGCGCGCATGCCGCACGCCCGCGTGCACCTCTACGGCAAGGGCGAACGCCCCAAGCGCAAGATCGGGCACGTCAACATCCTCGGCGAGAACGTCGCCGAGGTCCGCGAACAAGCCGAGCGCGCGGCGCACTGGATGTCGCACGCGATCTGGACCGACGGATGGGACCCCCATGCCTGACACCACCACCCCCCAGGTCGGCCTCATCATGGGCAGCGACTCCGACTGGCCCACCATGGAAGCTGCCGCGGAAGCCTTGGCGGAGTTCGGCATTCGCTTCGAGGTCGGCGTCGTCTCCGCCCACCGCACCCCCCAGCGCATGCTCGACTACGCCCGCGACGCCGCCGCCCGCGGTCTGAAGGTCATCATCGCGGGCGCGGGCGGCGCGGCCCACCTGCCCGGCATGGTCGCCGCCGCCACCCCCCTCCCCGTCATCGGCGTCCCCGTCCCCCTGAAATACCTCGACGGCATGGACTCCCTGCTGTCCATCGTCCAGATGCCCGCCGGCGTCCCGGTGGCGACGGTCTCCATCGGCGGCGCCCGCAACGCGGGCCTGCTGGCCGCCCGCATCCTCGCCACCGCCGACCCCGAATTGCGTTCCCGCATGGAGCGATTCCAGTCCGACCTGGAGGCTCTGGTCCTGCGGAAGGACGACGCCCTGCGTCAGCGGCTCCTGGGGTGAGCCCGGCGGTGCCGGATTACGGTGGTGCCATGGACGAGACCTCGCGCTTCAAGTTGACGGTCGTCGACCACGCCCTGCGGTTGTTCGCCGAGAAGGGGTACGAGGCGACGACCGTGGACGAGATCGCGGAGGCGGCGGGGATCTCGCGGCGGACGTTCTTCCGGCAGTTCCGGTCGAAGGAGGATGTGGTCTTCGCCGATCACGAGGCGCAATTGGCGCAGGCCGAGGCGTTTCTGGGGGCGGCGACGGGGGATCCGTGGGACGCCGTGTGCGAGGCGGTGGTGGGGGTGTTCGAAAGGTTCTCGCAGACACGGGAATTGGCGGCGCGGCGGTACCGGGTGGTGCGGCAGGTGGCGGCGCTGCGGGATCGGGAGATCGTCACGGTGTTCCGCTACGAGCGGCTGTTCACCGACTATCTGCGGTCGCGCGTCGCGGGCGTCGACGATCTGGCGTTGATCCAGTTCACCGCGGCCGTGACCGCGACGCACAACTATCTGTTGCGCCGCATGGTGCGGGGTCGGTCCGAGGCGAGTCCGGGAGACCTGCGGGCCGCGCTCGCGGCGATTCCGCGGCTGGGCCGGGAGAGCGCGGGCGAACTCGTCGTGGCGGTCTTCCCCCGGGACATGCCGCCCGGTCGGATCGCCGACCTGCTCGCGCACCGACTCGGTAATCTGTGATCAGCACCACATTCACCTGAGTGACACTCAGTGCCAGGGTGGAACCTGCATGTGCTGGCAGTACCGCCGCGTATACTGGATGGTGACTGGCACTGAGTGCCGACATGCCGGAGATTCGCGGACCAGGCGAGCAACACACCCGACGACCAGGAGTGCAACCCATGGCGGGCAACCCCGATTTCGATCTGTTCAAACTGGACGACGTCCATCACGAGCTGCGCGAGGCCATCCGCGGCCTGGCCGAGAAGGAGATCGCCCCGCACGCCAAGGACGTCGACGAGAAGGCCCGCTTTCCCCAGGAGGCGCTCGACGCGCTGAACGCCGCCGGTTTCAACGCCGTTCACGTACCCGAGGCGTACAACGGGCAGGGTGCGGATTCGGTGGCGACCTGCATCGTGATCGAGGAGGTCGCCCGCGTCTGCGGTTCGTCCTCGCTCATCCCGGCCGTCAACAAGCTCGGCACGATGGGCCTCATCCTGAAGGGCTCGGAGGAGCTCAAGCAGAAGGTGCTGCCCGACATCGTCGACGGCAAGATGGCCTCCTACTGTCTGTCCGAGCGCGAGGCCGGTTCCGACGCCGCGAGCATGCGCACCCGTGCCCGCCGCGACGGCGACGACTGGGTCATCAACGGCTCCAAGTGCTGGATCACCAATGGCGGCGCGTCGACCTGGTACACCGTCATGGCCGTGACCGATCCCGACAAGGGCGCCAACGGCATCTCCGCGTTCATGGTCCACTCCGACGACGAGGGCTTCGTCGTCGGCCCGCTCGAGCACAAGCTCGGCATCAAGGGTTCGCCCACCGCGGAGCTCTACTTCGAGAACTGCCGCATCCCCGGCGACCGCATCATCGGCGCGGAGGGCACCGGCTTCAAGACCGCCCTCGAGACCCTCGACCACACCCGCCCGACCATCGGCGCGCAGGCCGTCGGCCTGGCCCAGGGCGCGCTCGACGCCGCGATCGCCTACACCAAGGACCGCAAGCAGTTCGGCAAGGCCATCGCCGACTTCCAGAACACCCAGTTCATGCTCGCCGACATGGCGATGAAGGTGGAGGCCGCCCGCCTGATGGTCTACACCTCGGCCGCCCGCGCCGAGCGCGGCGAGAAGAACCTCGGTTTCATCTCCGCCGCCGCCAAGTGCTTCGCCTCCGACGTCGCCATGGAGGTCACCACCAACGCCGTCCAGCTGTTCGGCGGCGCGGGCTACACCACCGACTTCCCGGTCGAGCGCATGATGCGCGACGCCAAGATCACCCAGATCTACGAGGGCACGAATCAGATTCAGCGCGTGGTCATGTCGCGCGCGCTGCTCAAGGGCTGACGACACCCGCCGAGAGGCAGGCCCCGTTCGTAGGGGTCTGCCCTTCCGGCGCACCGGCATTCGCCGCGCGGGAGATTCCGGCCAGCCAGCTTGCGTGAGCACGTCCGCCGCCGCGCGCCGGGGACGCGTGAATCACGAAAACCGTTCTTGCATCTGCACATTCAGTCGCAATTTGGCGAATTCGGGACTATCCGTGGGCGCTCGAGCGGAGCACTATTGATGCATGGCCGGAGTCGAGATCAACGACAGGTTCGTCCGGCGCACGTTGGACAACGGGCGTGTCGAAGAGGTCTTGTGGCAAGAGCTTTCGGAGGTGCGGATCATCACCACCGCCGACGGGCCCTTCGCCGATGATGTGTTCTTCGTGCTGATCGGCGCGCGGGGAAACGGCTGTGTCGTTCCGCATTCCGCGGCCGATCCGCACTTCCTCGCGCGCCTGCAGCAGCTGCCGGGTTTCGACAACGACAAAGTGGTCGAGGCGATGTGCACGGTCCAGGATCGTCAGTTCCTGGTGTGGCGGCGGCGCAATTAGGCCATCAGATCCGCGTATTCGCGGTGTTCCTCGATGAACTTCTCGACATACCAGCAAGTCGGTACGACCGACAGTCCGGCCTCGCGGGTGTCGCGCAATCCGAATTCGACGACCTGCGCGGCCACGCCGCGACCCCGGAATTCGGGGAAGGTCAGCGTGTGCTGGAAATCGCGCACCGTCTTCTCGCCCACCTCGCGGTCGCTGTAATCGGCGTACCCGGCCAGGGTGTCGTCGAGGTAGATCTCGTATCGGGTGGCCTCGGCGTTGTGCTCGAGCCTGGGGGTCATGATCGCTGGAACTCCTGCCTTCGGTCCGTTGTACCGCTTACAACACCGCTCCGGGGTTGAGTATGCCGTGCGGGTCGAGTGCGGTTTTGATACGGCGCGTCAGGTCCATCACCTCGGGCCCTACCTGATCGGGCAGCCACGCCTTCTTGAGCCGGCCGACGCCGTGTTCGCCGGTGATGGTGCCGCCCAGCGCAATGGCCAGATCCATGATCTCGCCGAAGGCCCGATGCGCCCGCGCGGTTTCGTCCGGATCGGCGGGGTCGTGCACGATCAGCGGGTGGGTGTTGCCGTCCCCCGCGTGCGCGATCACCGAGATCAGCACGTCGCGCCGCCGCGCGATCTCGGCGACGCCCTCGACGAGTTCGCCCAACCGCGGCAGCGGCACCCCGACGTCCTCGAGCAGCAGCGGCCCCCGCCGCTCCACGGCCGGGATGGCGAACCGCCGCGCGGCGCAGAACGCCTCGCCCTCCTCGGGGTCCTCGGTGCTGAAAACCTCGTGCGCCCCGGCCTTTTCGCACGCGGCCACGATGATCTCGGCCTCGCGGGCGGCGAATTCGCCCGGCGCGTCGGACCGGGCCACGAGCATGGCGGCGGCCTCCCGGTCCAGACCCATGCGCAGCTCGTCCTCGACGGCGTTGACCGCGACGGAGTCCATGAACTCGAGCATCGAGGGCCGCAGCCGGCCGGTGATCTCGAGGATGGCGTCGGTGGCGGACGTCAGCGTGGAAAACGTTGCCACGACGGTACTTTGGGGCGGCTGCGCGGGCAGCAGGCGCAGGGTGAGTTCGGTGATGACCCCGAGCGTCCCCTCACTGCCCACGAACAGTTTGGTCAGCGACAGCCCCGCGGTGTCCTTCAGCCGCGGCCCGCCCAGCCGCACCACGGTGCCGTCGGCCAGTACCACCTCCATGCCCAGTACGTAATCCGTTGTGACCCCGTACTTCACGCAGCACAGCCCGCCCGCGTTGGTGGCGGCGTTCCCGCCGATCGAGCAGATCTCGAACGACGAAGGGTCCGGCGGATACCACAGCCCGTGCGCCGCGACGGCCCGCTTGACCTCCGCGTTGAGCAGCCCCGGTTGCACCACGGCCGTCCGGGTCACCGGATCCACGGTGATCTCCCGCATCCGCTCCGTACTCAACAGCAGCGCCCCGTCCTGCGCGGTCGCCCCGCCCGACAGCCCGGTGCCCGCGCCGCGCGGCACCACCGGGACCCGGTTCTCGTGCGCCCATTTCAGCACCGTGGCGACCTGCGCGGTGGTGCTCGGCCGGACCAGCGCCAGCGGCGTCCCCGCATCGGGGTCCAGCGCCCGGTCCTGCCGATATCCCGCGAGGATGTCCACGTCGGTGACGACGGTCCCGTCGGGCAGTTGGCTGGCAAGCGTATGCACGTCCACATATCGAAAGTACGTGGTCGCGGCCGCTTCCCGGGCCTCGGGTTGGCGTCGGTACGGCGAAAGCGTCAGAATTCTCGAAGGCCAGCCGCCTCGAGTCGGGCGAGCGGCGGCGCCCCGACGACCTCGAGGAAGCATGTCCATGCGCTTGGATTCCCCCGATTTCCGTGACCTGGTGGCCTCGCTGTTCACCGACGAGCCCCTCGACCACGCCACCCTCGCCCGCATCCACGCGGGGGCCGTCGACTACTGGGCCGAGACGCTCGACCGCTCCGGCCTGTTCGGCCGCGAGATAGCCCAAGCCGCACAACACTATTGGCGCGAGCACCCCAGGGCCCTGGTCGAAACCCTGCTGATCCGAGCGGACGACATCACGCGGCATCAGTGGTTGACCGTGTGGGATACGGACTTCCCGGCCCGCCTCATCTCGTGATTGCTCCGGCCGTGCAGCTCAACCCGTGGGGTTGAGACGACCGTCCGCCCGATCGCTTCGGTACGTTCACTACACCGGCTCCACCCCCTGCCTGTCGAGCGAGAACCCAGGTGCCCTACCAAGCGAGCGATTTCATGCCGGTTCAAGCCATCGTTCGAATTGCGAGAGTCGAATGTCCGAGGTTCCAGGTGAGTCGGTGACGCGGTTGAGACAAGGATCGATGGAATGGAACCCGCTGGCCCGAACGTACGTCAAAGCCCATGTGTTGGTCTTGTCGCGCAGTACGCCACGGCGTCGATCCTCTCCCGGCGGAGTCCGGAGGCTGAACCGCAAGTGTCAGCCGTTGTCGAAGATTGCGACGTTGTCTGCAGCAACCCGCGCAGGACACCGGAAGTACCGGGGTAGTTAGTTTCTAGCTATTCCAGCCGAGATATCTTTCTTGAAAAGAGAATGTTCCATAGGTAGAGTAGCGTACCGATATGGGGGTGGCCAGAAGGCTTCTGTGTATCTATCTATCTGGCGTGATCTGCCGACGGGGGCATATGCAGTGTGTTTGCGAGTTGAAGTTATCCCTTTTCGCGCTTCGGAACCTTTTGCTGCGCCCTGGATGTCGATGCTTCTGGTGGGCGGCGAGTGGTTGATACGAAAACAGGGAGGGGTTTCAGGAGCGTCTAACTGCGTCTGCAACGCATGCTGAACCAGTGCTGATGGTTTTAGGGGGAAGAAAAAATGACAAATAAGGGTGATGCGCGCTCGAGTCGAGGACGTGGCGGGCGTGGGGACGCGGAAGAGGGCCACGATCTCGCATTGGGACAGGAGCCGACACGAGTACCAATCAGCTCTTTGTCCTTGGCTGACTCGCCTCGCATTTCGGGGGAGAATGTCGAGCATACCCGTCTTCTGGCGGATGTAGGGGGTCCTCTCCCGGCAATTATTGTGCAGCGTTCGAACATGCGCGTCATCGACGGTATGCACCGGTTGCATGCTGCTCGGTTGCGCGGGGAATCGGACATCGATGTATTGTTCTTCGACGGGGATGACAAAGACGCATTTCTGCTGGCGGTCGAAACCAATATCGCGCACGGCCTCCCGCTGTCTCTCAAGGATCGTAGCGCTGCCGCACGCCGGATCATGAGATCTCACCCTCTGTGGTCCGATGGAGCCATCGGAAAAGTCACCGGGTTGGACGCCAAAACAGTCGCGGCGTTGCGTCGATCTGACGAAGATATCCCACAAGTGGCGGTGAGGATCGGACGAGACGGTCGGACGCGGCCAGTAGACGCTACCGAAGGACGTAAGAGAGCGGCTGAATTGCTGGCGAACCACCCCGACGCTCCTCTGCGGCGGATTGCCCGGGCTGCCGGCGTTTCCCTCGGTACGGTATCCGACGTCAGGCGAAGGATGCAGGCGGGCATGAACCCGGTCCCAGGCGGCCGGAGGGTCTCCAATCGGCAACGAGACGTTGCCGCCGATACGGAGAAGGCCGGTCCGATTTCCACGGGGCGTATCACTTCGAGTGTCGGGGGCAAACCCGATCCTCGAGTTCTGCTCGAGCGACTACAAAGAGATCCCTCACTACGGTTCACTCAGGCCGGACGTGCCCTCATTCGTTGGATGGAGATCCAGGGCATATCGCACGAAGGGTGGGAGCTGTTGCTCGACAGCGTTCCCGCCCATTGCGCTGAAACCGTCGCTGAGCTGGCGCGCGAGTGCGCCCGTGCTTGGCAGAATTTTTCCGTCGAACTGGAACACCGTGGAAGGGTGAGTGCTGGGTGAAGGGCGGTGTTCGACCAAGGAAATTCCGATGTTGAACATGCCCCGATTCGCTCTCTTGCTCCGACAAGGTCTCCGACTCGAACACGTTGATAAAAGAGATATGGTTGTGCCACAGTAGGAATGCCCAATCAGGGTACTGGCGGGGAAGTTATCCCGGTCATGAAGTTCTCACAGGAGGTATCGAAATGGTCCGTAAGCAGAAGTACGTCGCTCCGAAGTTGGTCAAGGCCGGAGAGTTCCGCAAGGACACCGGGAATCTCAAGCGCGGCACCTTCGAACCGTCGATCGTGCTGCCGCGGGGCCTCTGAAATTTCTGAGGTCTAGTATCTTCCGGAAGGATTGAGCGTGCGTCACGGCGAAGGTTTCTTCATCGTCTTGCCAGACCTTATCGATTCGTTCGCCGTGGCGTCACGTTTGTCGGCGAGCGAGTTGAAACGGATTTCCTACCCGTCTGGGAACACGTTTGTTCTCGGTTTATGGGACGACCACGAGCTTAGTTTGACAAAAACACGGGACGGCATTGTCGCACTCATCGGCGCGCACACCAGGTCATCGGCGACTGTCGATGCGGTGGAGCGGACAGCCTTGGGCCTTCAGTCGGCCGACGAACTTGCTCTCTCCGTAGCCGGTAGCTATCACCTCGTTTCCTGGGACGGCCGCCGGCTGCGGGTGCAGGGCACGGCGTCCGGGATGCGCAGGATGTACTACGGGATTACGGACGGCGTTGTTGTCGCCTGTAACCGCGCTGACGTGTTGGCTTCCCTGTGCGGCGCGTCTTTGAATGACGAGCAACTCGCTCTGCGGCTCATGGATTATGTCCCATACCCACTCGACACGGTGCCGATGTGGCATGGTATCGAGGCGGTACCACCGGGCAGCTACCTCGACGTGCGCCCCAATGGCCGATCCGCCACGATCCATTGCTGGTGGTCGCCTCCGGACCCTGTGGTGTCAATCAGCGAAGGCGCCGCTGACCTGCGGCGCGCTTTGCAAGACGCCATCGCTGCCCGGGTTGGTCAGGGAACGGTGAGTTGTGATCTTTCCGGTGGTTTGGACTCAACGCCGTTGTGCTATCTGATAGCGGCCGCGACCCGAGGTTTTGTGGCCCGTACGATTGCCAGTCGGGACCCTGCGGATGATGACATGGCCTGGGCGTTGCGGGCAGCCGCGTCAATGGATGGCATCGATCACGTGATCATTTCGCCAGACGAACTACCGTTGTCGTATTCCGGCGTCGTGGTTCCCGCGGTTCCGGTCGATGAGCCGGCCCCCACCCTGCTCGACCTCAGCAGGCAGTTCGTCGGTTTCGACCGTCTGTCTGGCGCTGTGGTTCACATAACTGGCAACGGGGGGGATCATTTGTTCACTCCTCCGCTGGCGCACTGCCGAGATGAACTGAAGAGGCACCCGTTTGTGGCTATCCGGCATCTCAGAGCGCACCGGATCCAGGAAAAGTGGCCGATTCGAACAGCGATTGTCGAGCTCCTGCGTAACGAGTCATATGCAAAGTGGTTGGCAAGGGCGGCAAGAGGAGTACGCCGGAAAACGTCTTTTTCGACCCATCAGCTGCTCGGCTGGGACATTGCGCCTCAGATGCCGCCGTGGGCCAGTGACGATGCTCGCGAGATTGCTGCTGTCGGGTTGCGCGAAGCGTCGCGTCATCTACCCGCGCTGTCGCGACGTCGAGGTGTCCATGCGGACGTGGCCATGATCCAATTCGGCACGAGAACAGCACGCATCCTGCACCAACTCAGTGAGGCGAACGGGCTGCCGATGCAGTCACCCTACTTCGACGACAGAGTCATCGAGGCCAGTTTGGCTGTCAAACCTCTTGAACGAGCGAGTCCGTGGGAATTTAAAACCATCATTAAAGAAGCGATGCGCGATATCGTCGAGCCGTCACTGCTCACACGCCAAACCAAGGGCAACGGTGACTCCGACAAGATCGGCGGTCTCCGAACTTATAGCGAAAACGTCGCCGCATTGTGGACTTCGTCTGAACTAGCGCGTCGCGGATTGATAGAAAACGTTCAACTCGCCGACCGGTTGAACCAGCCAGGAGGTCCGGATTTCGGGATTGATCAAGTGGCGTTACTGGATACTACGCTCGCCTGCGAACTGTGGCTGAGATCACAAACCCACCGACCTGCGCGGCGAGGGGAGGCGATCGACCATGCGCATACCTGATCACATCAACATTGCCGAAACAAACACTGGTCTTGTTCTCCTACACGGCCAAACGGGTACTTATTGGGAAATAAATCAGACCGGGCGCATGCTGATCGAAGCGATCCGTCGATCGGGACAATTGGACGAGTTGCCTGGTCGGATCGCTGCTGAATTCGATGTCGATAGCGAGCGCGCTGAAGCGGACCTTCATGCTGTCTTGACGCAGCTCGTGGCCGAGGGGCTGATAGAGAAATGACCTATCAAATCGTTCTCGAACGCCCGGAAGGAAATACTTCCTTTCTGCACCGGATTGCCGCCCGATTTGCTGTAGCCGTCGCGATGGTGGTGAAGCAACTGCCCCCGCAACGCATCCTCGTATTGTTCGAATACCTCCGGCGTGGGGCGCGGCCCGCCACCTACGATGAAGCGACCGTGGCCCGAAATGCGACGATCGCGGTCTCGTTGCAATGCGCCAGCAGAGAGGGGTGCCTCATTCGTTCGATTGCCATAGCGCTGACGTGCCGTGCGTTCGGTAGTTGGCCGACATGGTGTATCGGAGTCAAGACGCACGCACCCTTCGGCGCTCATGCTTGGATCGAAGTTGAGAATGAGCTTGTGGGCGAGAAGGTGCCATACGACTATCTCAGTCGATTGATATCTGTTCCACCGAGCGGAACCAAGGGGTGAAGGTGCCAGCGAGAGCGCACAACCATCGAGCTCGATACCGCGATCTGATCGCGTTGCTGCGGAGACACGCTCGGGAGATCAGTGTGGGTGTCTTGTTGTTGTTGGCCGGCTCCGGTTTGGGTGTCGTGCAGCCGTTGGTGACAATGCGGATTATCGATGCGGTGTCCGGGGGGGACGCAATAACAGGTCTGGTTACGTTGCTTGTCGGGATCGTTCTCGCTCAGGCGCTATTCGACAGCCTCGGCACGTATCTCGTAGCGCGTACCGGCGAGCGCGTTGTCTTCGATCTCCGCAAGCGGTTGATTGATTGTTTGTTGCGGGTGCGCCTGCCTGTCTTGGACCGGATGCGGGTCGGAGACCTCACCGCCCGCCTCGGCACCGATACCTCCGTGCTACGAGAGGACGTGGTGACCAGCGCGGTGCAGCTCGGCCTTTCGACGGTTTCCGCTGCGGGTGCGCTGGCAGTCATGATTTGGCTCAGTCCGTTCATGACTGTGGCGGCGTTGATGACAACTGTCACTGCCGGACTGCTGGTAACGGGAGCATTATCGGGAATCAGGACCGCTTCTGAAGACGTCCAGGCCAGCATCGGCGAACTCACCGCCGACGCCGACCGCGCCCTGGGCGCGCTGCGAACGGTGCGTGCCAGCCTGGCCGAGGAAAGGGAGGCGGCCAGGCTGACCGCTCGAGCATCCGAAGCTTTTCAGGGTGGTGTTCGCGCCGCCCGCATGGAGTCGATCATTCGTTCGACTGCGCTGGCAGCAGTGAACGGGTCGTTCCTGGCTTTGCTCCTGGTTGGCGGCATTCGCGTGGCAGGCGGTCATATGAGCGTCAGCGAGCTGGTCGGATTCCTGTTGTATGCCACGTTTCTGGCCACACCGGTCTCCGAGACCATTGCTTTGCTGGGGTCGATGCAGCGTGGGATGGGTGCGTTTCAACGTGTCGTCGAAGCGCTCCAGGTCGACATCGAAGGCGACTCTGTCCGTGCGACGGCGATCGGAAACGTTGGGCGAGAATCTGGCCGCCTGAAAAGGGAACGTTCAGCCAGAGTCGAGATTCACGGTCTCGGATTTTCCTACGAACCGTCACGGCGTGTTCTCGAGAATGTTTCGTTTACTGCCGTTGCTGGGGGACAGGTGGCGATTGTCGGACGCTCCGGTAGCGGGAAAAGCACTTTGTTGGCGTTGATCGAACGCTTCTACTCACCTGACAGCGGCTCGATTCTCGTTGACGGAACTGACGCCTCTCTCATTGATCTGCCCTCTTATCGACGGCGCATTGCCTTCGTCGAGCAAGGAGCGCCGGTCCTACATGGTTCCGTACTCGACAACCTCACCTATGCCCATCCGGACGCCTCCGAACAAGACATCACGCGTGCGGTCGAACTCGCCGGATTCACTACCGTCCTCGAGCGGCTCGATGCAGGTGTCCACACACAAGTTGGAGAACATGGCCAGTCGTTGTCTGGAGGTGAGCGACAGCGGTTGGCGATCGCCCGCGCATTGCTGACAGAACCGGACCTGCTCCTTCTGGATGAGCCGACCTCGAATCTGGACCCGATCAGCGAAGCGGCCATCTCGCAGACGTTGCAGAATCTACGGGGAAGGTGCACGGTTATCGTTGCTGCGCACAGGTACTCGACCATTCAAGCGGCTGACAGCATAATTGTGCTCGAGAATGGTCATGTCGAGGCAATCGGAACCCACAAGGAATTGATGGAATCCAACGCCTACTATCGTGAGTTGGCAAAAGGCACGACCTTCGCCCGAACCTGAGGCGCAATCCAGGGTCTCCAATGGGCCTGGGTCGAACGGGAATTTTGCCTCAGTTCGATGTGCCCACCTCGACTTCCCGTCACCTCTCGGTTGATCATCGCCGATGTGGCCCCGGCGTCTGAGCAGACGGCGGTCACCTTGTCTCGGTTGTGCACACGCGATGCCGCGTCAAAGGACGCCTCCGCCGACGAGATCGCCGAGGACCTGCTCAGCGGCCAGGCTCGGAGTCCGGATCCTCGCTGGACTCGCAGTGCCCGACCAGCTTGGACAGTCGTTTAGTACCGGGTGAAGGGTGGATTTCGACTCTCGGGCTCACGGCCCTTGTTCGCTGTGGGTCGTCGGGTTCCTGTCCACGACCTCACTTTCGCGGTCCTTATTGCTCAGGGAGGGGCGTGTGCCTTCAGTCCAGGGCCACTTCTAGATAACGGGGCGGCGAGGATTTGCGGGGTACGGACTAGTGGGGCGGGTCGTGCGTGGTCCCCCCGCATGGCCTCGCTTCCGGCCGAAGAGCACGGGGATTCCCAACTCGCAGCGTCATTTCCCGACCAAGGTAAACTGCCGCAGGTGTCCGATGCCAAGCTAGAGATCCAGATGTTGCACGACCGGGTCATGGTGCGCGTGTCCCAGGAATCCGGTGAACGACGCAGCAGCGGCGGCATCCTCATCCCGGCCAACGCCCAGGTCGCCAAGCGCCTCTCCTGGGGCGAGGTCTGCGGCGTAGGCTCCCACGTCCGCGCCGTCAGCGTAGGCGACCGAGTCCTCTTCAGCGCCGACGACCAATACGAGGTAGAAGTCCAAGGCCACGCCTACCTCGTCCTCCGCGAACGCGACCTCCACGCCGTAGCCAACGAACGCATAGAACACGGCACCGGCCTCTACCTCTGACCACCACCCCCAGGTACAGCAGTACAGCCGCGCCCTTTATTCGTATCCGCACCCTCTACATAGCTCTACAAGGGGTGCGGATCCGAACAAAGGGTGCGGCTGGGTTGGCGTACCTGGGGGACCGGGGCCTTGGGGGTACGCTGGGGGCTTCGTATCGACCCAGTTTGTCGGGGCCGCAACATGATTGGGGGAAGCATGGCAAGGCAGACGATCGAACGGCGCGTCGAAATGCTGGAGGAGGGCATGAGCCGACTGGCAGCCAGAGTCGGTGAACTCGACGACGGTTACGGGGAGGCCATCTATCGAACCGATCGGAACGTGGTAGGGCTGGAGATCACCCTCAGCCGAGTCGCCGCGGCCCTCAACGTCGCCCCGGCCTCCGAAGAGGAGATCGACGCCTCCTACGACGAACGGTCGTAACCGTAGGCCGCGGCGGGGCCTCGGCTGTCCAGGCCCCGCCGCGCTACACCGCCCTTCATCCCCAACCTCGGCAGCACAGCCGCACTCCTTATTCGAATCCGCACCCTCTATATAGCTCTACAAAGGGTGCGGATCCGAACAAAGGGTGCGGCTGTGTTGCGTCGGCGAGTGGTAGGTGGCGTGGTGGAGATGCCGTCGGGTTAGGCGGCTGCTTTGCGGGGGAGGGACAGAGCCGCGGCGAGGACCACTGCCAGGACCACAATCCCACCCAAAGCCGCAGCCTCCATCGCACGGATGTAATCCGCGCTCGAGCCCAGTGCCGAGAAGAAGATCACTCCGAGAACCGTTGCGCCAATGGCGTTTCCGAACTGCTGCGAGGTCGTGAGGACGCCTGCGGCCATACCGGCCTGCTGGGGCGGGATGCCGGAGGACAGGACCGCGCCGACGACCGACGGGATGGTCAGCCCGTTGCCCGTGCCGACGATCATCATGCCGGGGACGAGGGCGAGCACGGCTACCTGCGGGCCCGCGAAGGCCAGCACGCCGAGGGTGATGAGCAGGCCCGTGAGACTGGTCAACGTCCCGACGACCATCACCCGGTTCCCGATCCGGTTGGCCACCCGCGGTGCGAGGAAGAACGAGCTCGCCGCGAAGCACACTCCGAGCGGAGCGAATGCCAAACCCGCACGCAGCGGCGACAATCCGAGCCCGTTCTGCAACATCAGCGTCAGGCACAGCATGAATCCGGCGAAGAACGTCAGGTAGCCTCCGGCGATGACCAGCCCGAGGCTGAACCCACGTTCCCGTACCATCCCCGTATCGAGCACGGGCTCACCGCCCCGCCGCGCCAGCCGGTTCTCGTAGCGCAGCGTGAGCGCCAGCACCGGCACCGAGGCGAGCATCGAGATCCACGTCCACACCGGCCAGCCCTCCGGCCGCCCCAGCGTGATCGGCACCAACAGCAACGCCAACGCGGCCGAGATGCCCAGCGCGCCAACGGGATCCAGTCGCGGTCGCCGCCCGGCCTCGTGCGTCGGCAACCAGCGCGCCGCCAGCGCCGCGGCGGCCAATCCGATCGGCACATTGATGTAGAAGATGGTCCGCCACCCCCACCCGAACAGATCCAGGTCCAGCAGCACCCCGCCCAGCACCTGACCGGACACCGCGCCGATGCCGATGGTCGCACCGAAGGCTGCCATGGCCCGTGCTCGCTCCCGTACCGGGAACATGGTGTTGATGAGGGCGAGCATCTGCGGCACCATCAGCGCCGCCGTCGCGCCCTGGAGCACGCGGAACGCGACCAGCGCCCAGGCGTTCGGCGCGAGCCCGCACAGCAGGGACGCCACCGTGAAGGCGAGCATCCCGATGACGAACAAACGTCGGTGCCCGTGCAGGTCACCCAGTCTGCCGCCGGTGATCAGTCCCGAAGCGTAGGCGAACCCGTAGCCGCCGACGATCAGTTCCAGCGCCGCCTCCCCGGCGTGCAGGTCGTGCTGCAACGACGAGGCCGCGACATTGACCACGAACCAGTCGAACATCGCCATGAACATGGCGCTCAGCACGACCGGCAGTACCCGCCAGCGCGTGGGAAACGCATCGGGTTCGAGAGAAATCGTTGGGACGGAACGAGTTTCGAGCATGGACACGGCAAGCTCCGAGAATCGTGGGACGGTGAACGACGCGCCGTTGCGCCGGACGGATGTGCGGCGGTGGCCGCACAAGAGCTGTAACTAACCGGTTGGTTGTCACTATTCCCACCCGACCCCCACCTTGTCAACCAATTAGTTGGTTACTATCGACCCATGGCACCCAGAGACCCCGAGGCGACCAAGGCCCGCATCTTCGCCGCGGCCACCCGGGAGTTCGCCGCCTACGGGATCGCCGGTGCCCGCGTCGACCGCATCGCCCGCAGCGCCCAGGCCAACAAGCAGCTGATCTACGCCTACTTCGGCGACAAGGAGCAGCTGTTCCACCAGGTCCTCGAGCGCGCCATGGTCGACGCCGCCGCCGCGGTGACCATCGACATCGACGACGTCGACCACTGGGTCGACCAGCACATCGACTACCACCGCGACCATCCCGAATTCCTGCGCCTGATGCTCTGGGAGGCACTGGAATTGGGCGCGGACGGCGCGTCCGGCGGCGAGGCCCGCATCGGCCGCTACGCCGCCAAACAGGCCAAGGTCGCAGATGCCCAGTCCCGCAACCTGATTCGCGCCGACATGCCGCCCGCCGCTGTCCTGCTGCTGATGCTGAGCATGATCAACTACCCGCGCGCGGTGCCGCAGATGCAGCGGTTCCTGTTCGGGGAGGGCTTCGATCCGGAGTCGATGCGGGAGTGGGTGAAGGACGCGGTGCGACGGATGGTCGCTCCGGGGGAGTGACGCCGATGACGCGTCGTCACCGAGCGATCGAAATCGCGAACGGCGCGAACCCGTTGGCCCGAATCACGTACGGCACGAACAGAATTGCCGCCTCCGTGGCCCGCGCGGTCTCCACGCCACCCAGATCGGTGATCCACTCCCGCCGCCAGCCGAGATCGGTGAGGAGCCCGGCGACGATTCGCTTGGCCGCCGGGTCGTCGCCGGAGAGGAATGCCGTCGGCGGCTGCTCGAGGATGCTCGGCGCGGTCATCACCGGAAACAACATTGTGTTGAGCGTCTTGACGATTCGTGTGTCGGGCAGGGCGTGCTGGAGTTGTTCGGCGAGGCTCGAGCCGGGGTAGAGCAGGGCGGCGGGCAGGCCGTCGGGGCCGTCGATGGTGGCGTTGGAGACGTCGATGAGAATGGTGTCGCGCAGCGTGTCGCGCAGGGCGGTCAGCCGCTCGAGCGAACCCGCGCCGGGGGTGGCGTTGATGACGATCCCCGCCGAGCGCGCGGCCTCGGCGGCGGCACCGGGGGAGCGGTCGGGGACACGGACCTCGTGGCCCGCCTCCGTGAGCGCCCTGGCCAGACCGCCGCCGACGCGACCGCTGCCGAGGATGGTGATCGTGCTCATGGTTCGTTCTCCTGAAATCGTAAGTCGCTCAACGAGTTAGGGTGCTGACAGCTGCGGCGTGCACGCCGGGCGCCGTGGCGAGGAAGCTGTCGCTGTGGGGCGCCCACGGACGCCCGTCGGTGGTGGAGATCCGGCCGCCGGCCTCGGTGACCAGCAGGGCGCCGGGGAGTAGATCGGCTCGGGCACCGGCGAATTGCCAGAACGCGTCGATGCGCCCGGCGGCCACGTTCACCAGATGCAGGCTGGCGGGCACGGTGACGCGCACGACGAGCGCGTCGAGGAACATCTCGGTGATCGAGGCGCCGACGCGGCGCACCACCTTCTCGTCCTCGTCCGGTCGCGCCTGGCTCGTGGCCACGATGCCGAGGCCGAGATCGGTTGTGGCGGAGACGATCAGCGGGCGGCCGTCGAGATGGGCGCCGCCGCCGATCCGCGCGGTGTAGGTCTCGCCGGTCAGGGGCAGGTGAACCACGGTGAGCACCGGCTGGTTGTCGCGCACGAGGGTAGCGGTCAATCCCCACTCCGGCAGGCCGCGCACATGGTTGACGTTGCCTTCGGCCGGATCCACGACCCACCATTCCCCGCCGGGCAGGACCCCGCCGTCCAGTTCCTCCTCGACCCAGTTCGCGCCGGGCCGCAGCGCTTGCAGGCGAGGGCGTAGCGAGGCGGCCGCGGCGGCGTCGTTGGCGGCGAGGGCGCGCATGAGTTCCGCACGCGTCCGGGCGGTGACGACCCCACCGAAACGCTCGCGCAGCGCGGAACCCGCTGTGCGAACGGCTTTTTCGAGCTCGGTGAGCAGCTCGGCGTCGGTGGCCGCACTGCGTGCGACAATCGGTTCGGGCATGACGGTGCTCCTTCTCCCTGGAGTGCCGGATCGGCTTTCCGTCCTCGACGTTAGGGGCGGCAATCATTAACAACAAGTGCATGTAAAGCACGCATAAGATGACTGACATGCAATTGGATTTGAATCTGCTCGCGGCGCTCGACGCGCTGCTGGAGGAGGGCAGCGTGGCGGGCGCGGCGGACCGGTTGCACGTCACGGCGCCCGCGATGAGCCGCAGCCTGGGTCGGCTCCGGCGCACGACGGGCGACCAGATCCTGGTGCGCACGGGTCGCACGATGACCCCCACGCCCTACGCGCTCGCCGTCCGCGAACAGGTACACGACCTGTTGCAGCAGGTCCGGGGCGTGCTGGCGCCCAGTCGCGCCCTCGACCTCGCGACCCTCGACCGCACGTTCACCTTGCGCTGGCACGACGCGCTCGTCGCGCTGAGCGGCCCGGCCCTGTTCAACGCCGTGCGCGCGCAGGCGCCCGGCGTGCGGCTGCGGTTCATCGCGGAGTCGAGCATCGACACACCCGAATTGCGCCGTGGCGAGGTCGATCTCGCCGCCAACGCGGACCGCCCGGCCGCGCGCGAGCTCCGTGCCGAGCGGGTTGCCGAGACGCGGCAGGTAATCGTTGTGCGGCAAGGACATTCGCTCGCCGAAGGCGAAATCGTCACTGCCGCAGCGTATGCGGGGGCTGAGCATCTCACCGTGTCGCGGCGAGGACGGCTGACCAACCTTATCGACGACGCGCTCGCCCGCCTCGACCTGACTCGTCGGGTGGTGGCTACCGCACCCACCGAACGCGCGGCGTTCGAGTTCGTGCGGGAGAGCGACCTCGTCGTGACGGCCCCGGAATCCACTGCGCGGGAGGCTTTTTCGGACCTCGGGCTGGTGCTGCTCCCGATTCCGCTCGACCTGCCTCCGGCCGAGGTCTACCTGTCCTGGCATCAGCGTTATGACACCGACCCGGCGCATATCTGGCTGCGTGACCTCGCGCGGAGCGCGTTGGCGGACGCGATGGTGGGGCCGCCGGGCTCTCGAACGGACCGGGCCCGGCGGTAACACGCCGCACCCGGCCGAGCGCCGTCGCCGGATACGTCTGCGAGGTAGGGAAATTTGTCGACGCGCACTATTGGCGTCGCTCCATCTACCGTTACACCCGGCAGCTGACCATCAGCCTGCGCCACGCCAATGCTGGAGACGTGATCAGCTGTTCCGCGATCGAGGAGCATCAAGAAGGCGCTGAGCATTCGGTGACCGAAGATCTGCTCTGGGATTACGACGACAGTGACGTCATCATCGAACTCAGTCGAGAATATCTGCGTCCGAATCAATCGATAACCTTGCGGTGGGAAGTGGCCAATGAGTATTCGTGACGCTGTCGAAGACGTCATCAGAGCGTGGCATCGACATCAGACGATTCGCGGTGCCGCCGCTGTGATCGACTTCGACCTCCATCCCGTACGGAGTGGGCCGTCGGAGCCCAACGACTTGCTCACCACGTTTCTCCGCCTCCGCGAGTTGAACGAGCAGTGCACGGAACCCGTTGTGCGGCAACGCATCGGCGCTGACCTTGCCTATCTGCGGGCACTCATGGGCGAACGACCGGCCCTGGACGAGTATGTCCGGGCGACACAGGGTTGCCCGGCGGCCGGGTGGCCCGCCGACTACGTGGCTGCCGTCGGCGAAACCGCCCGGCGATGTCTCGGTGACCTCGGCGTCAGCTGGAGCGCCACCACCGGCTCCGAGCTGACCGAGTCCGAAGGCCCGCTCAGCGCGAGCGAGGTAGCCGACGCCATCCGCCAGGCCACCGCGGAATACGAGCCTGCCGTACGACGGCTCGCCGGAACCGACGCAGTTTTCGACTTGACCATCGAAGAAGCCGACGCGGACGCCTATTGGGCCTACTGGCTCGACGGTGCCGGGAGTCGGGTACGGCTGAGAATGAACACGCGCAACGCCAGCTTCACCAAGGTTCGTGCCCGTCAGATGGCGTTGCACGAAGTCCTCGGCCACGGTCTACAGAGCGCCAGCATGGCGGCCAGGTGCGCGGTCGAGGACGTTGCGTGGGTCCGTCTGTTGTCCGTCCATGGCCCGCAGCAGGTCCTGCTCGAGGGGTGGGCGCAGGCCATGCCGTTGTTCCTCGCACCGGACGACGACCAGTTGATCGCGCGCACCCGACTTGCCCATTACACCCACTTGGTACGGGCTGAACTGCAGCTGGCCCTCAACGCGGGTTCGCCCATCGAAAGCTGTGTGGAACACGCGCAATCCCGCGTGCCCTGGTGGAACAACAACGATCTGGCGGGCATACTCGCCGACCGAAGTACGGATCCGCTACTGCGGAGCTACATGTGGGCCTACGCGGCCGGGATCGATTGGTTCACTCACCTTGCCGCCGCCGACCCCGGAACGATCTCCGCGGTCGTACGCGCCGCGTACCGGGCGCCACTGACTCCAACAGATCTCGAATCACTCTGGCCCGAAGGCCCACGGGTGGGCGGCGGCACGCGCGGAATTGACGCCTCCGGTGAGGAACTCGGCGACGATCTGCCTGGTGGCGAGTTCGTCTCCGGAGGGTAATGCCGTCGATGCCTGGTTGACGGCGATGGGTGCGGGCCGAGCTCGGCGGTGATACGCCGAGCCCGGCCGAGTCGATTCGGGGTCGAGGGAATTCAGGGATGGTCAGTTCTCGTATTCGTCCGATATCGCCAAAATCCGCGCGCTGGAATCGCTTTCGCTCAAGGCCACCCGCCGCAGTTCGCTGATCGCCGCTTTGTAACGGTCGACCTCGGCGGAGCGTTCGAGGTAGAGGTCGCCGGTGTATTCCTCGACGTGGACGATCGGGCGTTCCACGAAGCGGGTGTGTGGCAGTAGCGGGAATTCGAGCAGGGAGAAGGAACCGACGAGGGCTCCGAGGTGGCCGCGGGTGCGGAACGGGACGACGCGGATCGAGACATTCGGGCGGTGGCCGATTTCGACCAGGAATCGGCGTTGTTCGGCCATGACCGACGGGCCGCCCCATTCCTCCCGAATCGCCGCCTCGGACAGGAGGATTTCGACGGTGAAGGTCGAATCGTCCAGTCGCCGTTGCCGTTCGGCGACGCGCTCGATGCGATTATCGAGCTCGTCGGTGGGGAGGTGGGGCCATGTGGTCCAGGCGACCGCGCGGCGATAGTCGGGGGTCTGCACGATTTCGGGCAGGAGAATGACGTGCCAGGCCGTCAAGCGGCGAGCCGCGTGATCGAGGAACGCTCGCGGCTCGAAATCGTTTGCCGGGCGGTCGATATGGGGCCGCCACCAACCGCCTCCGTTCTTCGCCGACACCCGCGCCTCCCGTGCCATCGCGAGAATCGCGCGCCGCTTCTCATCGGAGACGCCGTAATGATCGCAGAGGGCGTTCATGTACAAATCGTTCGTGGACGGCACCGACAGCCCGTCCTCGAGCCGCGCCATCGTCTGCGGCGAGATACCCAAAACCTTCGCCGCGCGATTCTGGCTCATATCCGCTTTCTTGCGCAACTTCTGCAACTGCCGTCCCAGTGCCCGGCGTGCGATCGTGGAACCTTCGGCAACCATTTCGATACCCCGCTTTCCGTGTGAGGAGACACCATCGGGACCGACCGTATGCCGCGCATCCGGCGGCGACCGGCGCAAATAGGTGAAGCCCCTGGAATATCCGGAGAATGAGATACAGTATCACCACGGGTGAAAGTCGTTGCCTGGCACCATGTTCCGAGCGGTCGGACCGATCTTGCAGCAGCACGTTCATCAGGAAGCGGGGGCAGTATGCATATGACCACAGGGGAGGTCATCCGGCGGATCCGCAAGTCGCTCGGGATGACCCAAACCGAGTTGGGCGCCATTCTGGGCTACACCCAACCGGTGATCTCGCAGCTCGAACACGACGGAGGTGCCATCAACGACGTAAGGGTGCTCCGCCGTATCGCCAAGGCGCTCGGCGTTCCGCTTGCCATACTGGTAGTGGAGTCGAACGAGGAGGCGGATGTGAACCGTCGTAATTTCCTACGAGCCAGCGCATTCGGCACCGGTGCCGCCGTTGCGGCGGGACAGGGAGCCGCGGCGTCGACGGACGGCCTTCACATTGGTACCGCCGATGTCGCTGAAATAATCGCCAGTACCAGTGAAATTCATGAACTCGACCTGTTGGTGGGCGGGGACAGGCTGTGCCGCGTGGCGGCCGGCCAGGTCCGGTTCATCGAACGGCTACTGGAACACGGCAGCTATACCGACGCGGTCGGCCGTGATCTGACCAGCGCCGCCGCCGAAGCGATGACGGCCGCCGGTTGGGTGCACTGGGACGCGGGCCGACCGGATCGGGCTCGGCAGTACTATGCCAAGGCCCGGCAAACGGCTTCTGCCGCAGGCAATGTCATCGCGGAGTCGCACGCGCTGCTCAACGCCAGCCTTGTCAGCTTCCAGGGCGGGTTCGGCCCGTCCAAACCGTCGAAGCAGCTGCGTCCCCGGGATGCGGTCAATCTCGCCGAAGCCGCGCAAACGACGGCGCGAGGCAGTGGCGGCCCGAGGCTGCGGGCGCGGGCCGTGATCTACGAAGCGGGCGCGCACAGTACGGCGGGGGACAGCAGCGCCATGACGAACGCCATCAGTCGTGCGCACCGCGCCTTCGAATCGACGCGCGGCCACGACCCGGAGTGGGTGTACCTGCCGCCAGCGGCCCTGGCAGGTATGACCGGGTGGGCGCACATGCGCATCGGCGACCACAAAACGGCCACGGCCTACCTCCAAGAAGCGATCGACGGCACCGCCTGGTGGCCGAGGGAGAACATCGGCTGGCGAATCAAGCTGGCTGAGAATCACATTCAAGCGGGTGAACTCGCGGACGGCTGTCAGATCCTGATCGACCACTTCGACCAGATCACCAGCACGACATCGTCCCGCCTGTGCGCCACGCTCGACAGCATCACCCAGGATGTCCGTCCGCACGCGAGTGTGCCCGAAGTGCGTGAATACTTGGGCATGGTGGCAGCACGGGTTTCATAGCGGCACCGTCCCTTCCAGACGCGACACACCCACCCCGTACGGCCGAAGCCTCACCGGCGCCCGCTGCCTGTCGGCTCCGGCTCGCAGGGCTGGGACTGCCCGGTGACTCCGTGTCGCACAAGCGATTTCGACACCCGTGCGCTACGTTACGCTCGCAGCATCGCTCAATGTGATCGACGGGAACGCTTTTGAACTGCTCGAACTGTGGGATGGTCATACCGTACGTGGGGCGCGTGTGCCCATACTGCGGCATCGACAAGAGGGCCGATCAGGAAACGACGCGCATCAAGTTCTGGGTCCTGGCCGGTGTGAGCTTGCTGATCACGGTTCCCCTCGCGATCGCGATCGGCAGTACCGCCAGCAACCATGGCGTACACCTCCTCGGTTCGTTCGCCGGTGGCCTCTGCTGCGTCCTGTTCCCCGTGGCCTTGATTTGGGGCTCTCTGACCTCAACGAGGAGATAGCCTTTCGACTCCGTCGATCTCGGCAGCCCGGCCTCCGGACCGAAGGTATCGCACAGACCATCGATCGACAGACCGTGCCAGAATCGTTGCACACCAAAACAACTGGGTATCGAGGATATTCGATGAGTGCAACCAGCGGCGATGGCCGATTCTCGTTCCTCTTGTGGCGTGCAATCGGAATTCTGATGAGCCCGCCCGGTCCCGAGCCTCAGATTTCGCCCTGGCTGCGCGGCGTTGTGCGGCCTGCGCCCGGCAGCGCGCGCATCGTCCTCAGTCCGGACGAGCGCCATGCGCCGGGGCTCGCGGTCGATTACCCCCTCGATGCTGCCCAGGGATTGAATGTGGCGGCGGTTCTGGATCATGTCAGGTTCGCGGTCGGGCCGCAGGTGTCTGCGCTCCTGGACCGCTCGGCGGTTCCCGATCGCGATAGCTATGGCAATACGATCGTTCCCGCCGATGAATTGGATTTCGACAACAGCGCGGAGCTGACCCGATGGGACCAGAACATCTTCTCGCTGTTCACCACGTTCCTGGGTGCGAGTATTCCCTTCTTCGAAGAGGACTTCGCATTCTTCGGGTTCATGTTCGTCGGCTCGAACACGTGCCGGATCTACATTCGTAGCGCACAGACGCGGCTCACCTACGGGATCGATCTGCCCCTCACCCGAGCCGATGGCGCTCCGTTCGAGGGGTATGCGTACCTGGCACGCGAGCTCGCGCCGCTCGTACGCATCGGTGACCTCGACCTGTATCGAGTCGAGGGCGCGGCGGACGAGTACTGCGGTCAGGTCGTGGATCTGAACGCATGGTTCGGCCCCGCCGCGTCCGCGCAGTAGTACGCAAGAGAAGATGTGAAACGCCTGTGTAACAGACCCTCCGCCCCCATCGATCACCATGCGAGTCCGCACCCAAGCGGGCCAAACCTGTTGAGGGAAGGCATGTTCCAATGAATCGAGTTTCCCGGGTCACCGTCGGCGCGCTCGTCTTCGGGGCCGCGCTGTTGCCGATGGCGCCCGCGCAGGCCGAGGTCGTTGCGCGGCCTGCGGCGGTGGCCGATGCGGGGACGGGGTCGTCCACGCAGTCGATCATGTGCACCGTGTTGCGGCTGATGTTGATGAATCAGGGGCCGGCGTGGTGCCAATGAGGTAGTGAGCGGGGCGTAGGCAGCGGTCGTGCTGCCTACGGCCAGCGGGGAACTCAGTCCCGGTAGATCCGCACATGCGCGCCGGTGGCGGTGCCGACGCTCGTCGGGCCGAGGCATGAGGCGGTGCCCTGGCCGGACGGGGGGAACGAACCGCTCCACGAACCCTGGTACGGGCCGAAGGCTATGAACGGGAAGGCATTCGGGTCGACGTGCAGGCCGACGCAGTCGACGATCAACGCGTATTCCCGTCCGGCGGGGCCGTCGTCGTGGCAGGTCGCCGTCGCGCTGGTCAGGTCTCGGGTGATCGTGCAGTCCTCGGGCGCGGCCTGCGCGGTCCCGGCGCCGAGGACGGTGGCGAAGCCCGAGACGGCCGCGGCGGCAAGGGCGGTTCGCGCGGCGATTGCGGTTGTTCTTCTCATATGAATCCCATCTCCCACACGTCTTTTACTGTCCCTTGACCATCGTTTTCCATCTGGAAGTGTTACGAAGGTGGAGTGGCGATCGCGAAATGCGTTGCGCTACTCCGTAATTCGCACCACGACCTTACCTCGCGTGTGTTTGCCCGCTACCCGCGAGAGGGCTTCCCGAACCTGGTCCAGCGGCAGGACCGCCTCGATGTGCGGCCGCAGCCGGTCGCTGTCGACGAGTTCGGCCAGCGCGCCCAGCCGCTCGCGGTCGACGTGCGCGGCGAAGGATTCGGCCGTGATGCCGCGAGACAGCGGCGGGGTGGGGTCCTGGATGACGATGAGGCTCGCCCGCCCGTTGTCGCGGACCGCTTCGAGCGCCCGGTCGCGGGTCTCGCCGCCCGCGCAGTCCATGAGCAGGTCGACTCCGCCGGGACAGGCGGCAAGCACCTGTCGAACCCAGTCGGGATCGTGGTAGTCGAAAGTCTCGCTCGCGCCCAGATTTCGCAGGTAATCGTGGTTGCGGGGGCTCGCCACGCCGAAGACGCGGGCGTCCGTCGCCGCCGCGATCTGCACCGCCGCACTGCCCACCCCGCCCGCGGCGGCCGTGACGAGCACGGTCTGGTCCGGTCGCAGGTGGCCGCGATCGATGAGGCCCTCGTGCGCGGTTCCGGCGGCGATCACCAATGCGGCCGCCTCCGGAAAGTCGGCCTTCTCGGGCATGGGGGCCATGCGAGCCGCGTCGACCAGGGCCAGTTCGCCGAACCCGCCACCGGTGGGGAACGTGGTCGCGAAGACGCGCTGACCGGGGCGGGCATCGGTCCCTTCGCCCGCCGTTTCGACCACGCCCGAAATCTCTTGTCCCGGAACGAAAGGCGTGGCCATCCCCGGGAATCCGCCGCTGAGCATTCCGACGTCCCACGGTCCGACGCCCGCGCAGTGCACGCGCACCAGGACCTGCCCCGGTCCGGGGACCGGATCCGGCCGATCCACCAGTTCGACATTGCCGATCCCGGTCGGTTCGGTAGCGATCGCGACTCGCATCCTGCGCCCCTGTCTCGTCGGACTACGGCTCGATCACCACAGTGGCACGGCCGAGCCGTTTTCGGCTGTTGCCCAGGGCGTGTTGACCGCCTACTTCCGCTCGATGGTGATCGACGTGTCGATCCGGGCCCGGACGTCCTCCGTTTCGGCCTTGTACAGGATGGCGGTGGCACCGGCGGTCTTTCCGATCTGCCATTCGCTCGGGCCGCTGTCGCCGAAGGGGGTGGCGGAACTCCCCACGACCTGAACCGTCCACGCGTGCGGCTTACCGTCGCAGCGGAACAGGCTGTGCTTGGTCACGCCGCCTTGCAGACCGTCCTGGCTGACGGCCACACGCAGATCGATCCCGCCGCCCTTGCAGGTGCCGGACCCGCTGACCTCGACCGCGGCGCGATCGGCCTTGCCGATGGGGTCGATGCTCACCGTGGTGCTCTTGGCGGGGGCCGCCGACGCCGTCCCGGCGTTCACGGCCGGGACGCAGAGCACCGCGCCGACGGTCATCGCGACCCCCGCCGCGCGGAATGTGCCGATCACTGTCGTGAAGCTCCTCTCGCACGAAATGAAGCAGGACAGCGCCGCACACTAAACCCTTTCCCGCGCCGAACCTTTCACCGCGCATACCGTGGCGATTCGCGTCGAGGTTCGGGACGGCCTCAGGATCCGCTGAGGACCTCGATCCGATCCCCGTCGACCACCACCGCATCGTCATCGGTCAGCGCCCAGTGCGCCACACCCTCCGCACGGAAGCGGCGGGCCAGCTCGGTGCACACCCCGTCGGGATCGGTGCCCGGCGAGTCGACATGGGGAACGATGCGCCGATCGACCAAACCCAAACCGTCCCAGAGCACATCGATACCGCACGCCGGACGGACCTCCGCCGGATCGTCGGCGATCTCGATACCGTGCAGATCCGGCCCGAGCAGACACGCCCCCGCGCTGTATCCCGCGTAAGCGAGCGCGTCCTCCCCCAGCAGCGCGGGCAGCACGAGATCCGCTCCGCTACGGGCGAATTGGGCGCGCAACACGAAGGTGTTCCCGCCGCGCACCCACAGCACGGGGAAGCGTCGCAGCGTTCGCTCCAATTCCCCTGTGCGACCGACATATTCCCGCAGATCGACCACCTCGGGCCGAAATCCCAACCGCCGCAAGGGCGCCGCGTCACTCGTGATCGCACCCTTCCACGCCGCGGGCCACGCGTCACAGGCGTTGGGAACGAACGCGATCGGCCCCGGCTCACCGGCCAGCGCCGCGAACCGGTCGTAGTGCGCCCCGAATCGATAACTCGACAGGAACAGCCGCATCAGATCGTGAAACCCAGATTGTCCACGATCCGCTGCCCGAGCTCCCGATCGCCCGCCAGCGTGATCTCCTCGGCGTGCTCCCGCGCGGACACCCGCCCGCCGCACAATCGCGCGAACAACCCCGAGCCCAGCTCGATCACCACATCGGCCGGACGGTCCAGCGCCGCAACGAGTTCCGCGCGCCCGTCCACCCGCACGTGCAGCTCGCGCCGGACCGGACCGGTCAGCGCGAAACTCACCCGGGCGCCGTCCGGCGCCTTACCCCGCTTGACCACCGTGCGGCCGAGGAACGGCTCGATCTCGTCCACCGCGAACTCGGCCCGCGCACCGCCCTCGTCCACGCGAACTCCCAGCGCGTCGGCGATGTCGAGTTCGTGCATCCAGCAGTCGAACAACCGCACCCGCATGAACCGCCCGTAGCTGACCAACCCGACCGGCGACTGGATATCGGCCTGCCAGGCCGCGTCGTCGGTGTCGCGCAACGCTTTCCGGCGGCGGTCGGTGACCTCGGTGAAGCCTTCCAGCAGCCCCGCCCCGGACAACGGCCGCAGCGACTCCAGCCACGCCTCGTTCAGCGCCCCGGTGTCGTTGCGCACATGCGCGAAGGCGCGCAGGTCGGTGTCCGGCCGCGGTATCGACTCGCCCAGCAGCATCGATTCGGTGCCGACCACGTGCGCCAGCACGTCGAACACCGTCCAGCCGGGCAGCGGAGACGGTGTGCGCCAACGGTTCTCGTCGATGCCGTCGACCAAGCGGGCCAGCGCGTCCCACTGGTCGGAGAGCGCGGCGACGATCTCGGCGCGATCCAGGCTGCCACTCATGCGCGGGTCTCCCTCTCCTCGGTCTCGAGCCGGTCCAGCCCGGCGCGGATGGCCGCGGCCGTGCTCTCGGTGTCGTGCGGTCGCCGCAACACGAAGCCCGTGGCGAAACCCCAACGGTCGCCGTGCTTTCGGGGCACCACGTGCAGGTGGACGTGGCCGACGGTCTGGAAAGCCGCGCGGCCGTCGTTGAGCACGAGATTCGCCCCGTCGGCGTTCAGGTCGCTGCGCCGCACGGCCTTGGCGATGCGGTGGCCGAGGGTGAAGACCCGCGCGCCCAGCGCGTGATCCAGCTCGTCCAGATCGGTCGCGTGCTGCTTGGGTACGACGAGGGTGTGGCCGCGGGTGATGGGCCGGATGTCGAGGAACGCCAGCAGCGTGTCGTCCTCGTACACGCGGGTGGACGGTGCCGAGCCCGCGACGATGCGGCAGAAGATGCAGCCACTCACCCCGCCGACATTACGGCGTACGAGACGGAATCGGGAGTGCCCGACGATGTTCGGTTCGGGGTAAATGCGTGGAACCTCACCCTTCGTTGTGATGTTGATCTCGGTTAGGCTTCCCTGCGACCAGGTATCCTCGCACGAACCTACCAGCAAGTAAGTTACTCGCTCGCCGCTCGAGTTAGGAAGATGACCAGTGGAGACAACGCAAAGCGCAGACGCGGACGCGCCGCGCGGGACGCGTGTCGGAGTCGTACGTGAATCCAACGCCGACGAGCGTCGGGTGGCCTTGGTGCCCAAGATCGTTCCGTCCCTGGTGAAACAGGGCGTGGAGGTGATCGTGGAGGCCGGGGCCGGAGCCGGAGCTCTCATCCCGGACGAAGCATACGTCGAGGCCGGGGCCACCATCGGTGATCCGTGGTCGGCGGAGGTGGTCGTGAAGGTCGCCCCGCCCAGCGACACCGAGATCGCCAAGCTGTCGTCGGGACAGACGTTGATCGGATTCCTCGCACCGCGCAACGCCGACAACAAGATCGGCGCGCTGAAGGCCGCGGGCGTGCAGGCGTTCGCCGTGGAGTCGATCCCGCGCATCTCGCGCGCCCAGGTGATGGACGCGCTGTCCTCGCAGGCCAATGTCGCCGGGTACAAGGCGGTCCTGTTGGCCGCCTCGGAATCGACCCGGTTCTTCCCCATGCTCACCACCGCCGCGGGCACGGTGAAGCCCGCGACCGTGCTGGTGCTCGGCGTGGGTGTGGCCGGTTTGCAGGCGCTGGCCACCGCCAAACGGCTCGGGGCCCGCACCACCGGCTACGACGTGCGGCCCGAGGTGGCCGATCAGGTGCGTTCGGTGGGTGCGCAGTGGCTGGATCTGGGCATCGACGCGGCCGGTGAGGGCGGGTACGCCCGCGAGCTCACCGACGAGGAGAAGGCCCGGCAGCAGCAGGCCCTCGAGGACGCCATCAAGGGCTTCGACGTGGTGATCACGACCGCGCTGGTGCCGGGCCGTCCCGCGCCGCGGCTGGTGACCGCCGCCGCCGTGGAGGGTATGAAGCCCGGCAGCGTGATCGTGGACCTGGCGGGGGAGACCGGCGGCAACTGCGAGTTGACCGAACCCGGGAAAACCGTTGTGCGCCATGACGTCACGATCACCTCGCCGCTGAATCTGCCCGCGACCATGCCGGAGCACGCGTCGGAGTTGTATTCGAAGAACATCGCCGCCCTGCTGGAGTTGATGCTGACCGAGGGCCGTCTGGCGCCGGACTTCTCCGATCAGGTGCTGGCGGATTCGTGCGTGACCCGCGAGAAGGAAGCCCAGAGCTGATGTATACCGAACTGCTGGCCAATATCGCGATCCTGGTGTTGTCGGGATTCGTCGGATTCGCGGTCATCTCCAAGGTCCCCAACACCCTGCACACCCCACTCATGTCCGGCACCAACGCCATTCACGGCATCGTCGTGCTCGGCGCGCTGGTGGTGCTCGGCCGCATCGAGCATCCCTCGATCGCCACCCAGATCATCCTGTTCATCGCCGTCGTGTTCGGCACCTTGAACGTGATCGGCGGGTTCGTGGTGACCGATCGCATGCTGGGAATGTTCAAGGGCAAGAAGCCCGCGGCGAGCGAGAAGGCGGGCAAGTAGGCCATGGACAATCTCGTCAATATTCTCTATATCCTCGCGTTCGCGCTGTTCATCTACGGTCTGATGGGTCTGACCGGACCCAAGACCGCGGTGCGCGGCAACTGGATCGCCGCGATCGGCATGGGCATCGCGGTCGTCGCGACGTTCATCGCGATCCGCGACACCACCAACTGGATCATCATCGTCGCCGGTCTGGTCGTCGGTGTGGTGCTGGGCGTGCCGCCGGCGCGGTTCACCAAGATGACCGCCATGCCGCAGCTGGTGGCGGCGTTCAACGGCGTCGGCGGCGGCACGGTCGCGTTGATCGCCCTGTCGGAATTCCTGAATACGCAAGGGTTTTCGCGGATTCCGGAGCAGCCCAGCGTGCACATCGTGGTGGCGTCGCTGTTCGCGGCGATCATCGGTTCGGTGTCGTTCTGGGGTTCGCTGATCGCGTTCGGCAAGTTGCAGGAGATCCTGCCCGGTAAGCCCATCGGGATCGGGAAGTTGCAGCAGCCGTTGAACATTCTGCTGTTCGTGGCCGCCGTCGCCGCCGCCGTGGTGATCGGCGTCGGGGCGTCGAAGGACGGCGTGTCCACCTGGTGGATGGTGCTGGTGCTCGTGGCCGCGGCCGTGCTCGGGCTGATGGTCGTGCTGCCGATCGGCGGCGCGGACATGCCGGTGGTCATCTCGCTGCTCAACGCGCTGACCGGATTGTCCGCCGCCGCAGCGGGTTTGGCGTTGAACAACACCGCGATGATCGTGGCGGGCATGATCGTCGGCGCGTCGGGCACCATCCTCACCAACCTCATGGCCAAGGCCATGAACCGGTCCATCCCCGCGATCGTCGCGGGCGGATTCGGTGGCGGCGGCGCCGCGCCGAGCGGGGCGGGCGGGGAGCAGAAGCAGGCCAAGGCCACCTCCGCCGCCGACGCCGCGATCCAGATGGCCTACGCCAACCAGGTCATCGTGGTGCCCGGCTACGGCATGGCCGTCGCCCAGGCCCAGCACGCGGTCAAGGAGATGGCGTCGCTGCTGGAGGGCAAGGGCGTGGAGGTCAAATACGCCATCCATCCCGTGGCGGGCCGGATGCCCGGACACATGAACGTGCTGCTGGCCGAGGCCGAGGTCTCCTATGACGCGCTCAAGGAGATGGACGACATCAACGGCGAATTCGCCCGCACCGACGTCGCTTTGGTGATCGGCGCCAACGACGTCACCAACCCGGCCGCCCGCGAGGACTCCTCGAGCCCCATCTACGGCATGCCGGTGCTCAATGTCGACCAGGCCAAGTCGGTGATCGTGCTCAAGCGGTCGATGAACTCCGGTTTCGCCGGTATCGACAATCCGCTGTTCTACGCCGACCACACCTCCATGCTGTTCGGCGACGCCAAGAAGTCGGTCAACGCGGTCACCGAGGAGCTCAAGGCGCTCTAGGCGATTCGCGCGATGGCCCCGGTCCGCTTCGAGGACCGGGGCCATTCCTCTAAGCTGCCCCTGTGACGCTTCGTGAACGGTTCGGCCTGCCCGCCGCCGGGGACGCCGTGGGCTACGGCGCTCCGCACGAGACGGCCGACGGGGCCACGGTCATCACGGTGACGGGGTCGGGCGGCCTGTTCCGGCCGGGCCCGCGGCCGCTCGGGATCTTCGTCGTGCACGGCGAAAAGGTCTCCTGGGCACCGGTTTACGATGGCGAGCGGATCGCCTTCGTGGGCGTGCTCACCGGACTGCTCGCCGCCGTCATCGGCACCCTCGCGGTCCTGCGCCGCCCGCCGTGGCCGGATCTGTCCGGGCGGTAACTACGCTGCGCCGCCCGTCGTGGCCGGACCTGAGGCGGTGACCCCCTAGCGGGCCCGAGTGCGGCTCGCGGCGATCTCGAAATCGTCGAGCATCCGGTGGTTCAGGCTCGCGAGCAGCGACAGGTCCTCGGATGTCCACTGCGCCAACGCGTCTCGGATCGATCGGCGGATGACCGCCGAGATCGCGTCCACCGCGTCGTGCCCGGCCGTGGTCAGGCACACCTGCTGGGCGCGGCGATCGTCGGGATCGAGCACCCGCGACACCATGCCCGCGCGTTCGAGCCGCTGCACCTGCCGGGTCACGTGCGGCGCCTCCACATCGAGTCGGCACGCCAATTCGCCCAGGCGCAACGGCTTTCCGGCGTCGGCGAGCATCCGCAGCAGCGGCACGTTCGCGCGGTCGATGTTCACCCCGGCCGCCGCCACCGTCTGATCGTGCCGCCGCGCCCGGGTGAGCAGATGCGCCAGCCGCGTGATGGCGCGTTCCAGTTCCGCGACATGCCCTGCATCAGCGTCGATTTCGGGCGGGGAGATTGCTTCCGGACGCGGCATGCGGTTATTGTACGGGTAACTTACTTATGTTTGTTAAGTAATAGATGAGGACGAAAAGATGACGTCGACCGTCGCCGGACGGTCCAGCGGCACCGCCGCCGGGACCGGCGCTCCGGCCCATCTCGGGATGACCCTGCTCGCGTTGTGCTCGGCCGGACTGGTGGTCTCCCTCCAGCAGACGGTCGTGATCCCGCTGCTGCCCCGCCTGCTCGTGGAGCTGCACACCGATGTCGCGGGCGTGACGTGGCTGTTCACCGCCGCGCTGCTCACCGGAGCCGTTGCGACGCCGCTGCTTTCGCGATTCGGCGACATGTACGGCAAGAAGCGCATGGTGCTGCTGTGCATGGGTCTGCTGATCGTCGGATCGGTGGTGTGCGCGCTGGCGACCTCGCTCGGCGTCTACATCGTCGGCCGCGCGTTGCAGGGCACCTCCTCGGCGATGATCCCGCTGGCGATCGGGATCATTCGCGACACCTTCCCGCGCGAGCGGCTCACCACGGCCATCGGCGTGGTCAGCGGGACCATGGGGGTGGGCGGCACGATCGGCATGCTCGTCACGGGCGTGATCGCGGACCGGACGACCGATCCGCATCCGGTGTTCTGGATGGTCACCGGCTGCGCGGTGCTCGCGACCGCGCTGATCCAAATGAGCGCCAAGGACATCGGCGCGCGGCACGGCGGGCGGCCGGACTTCCTCGGCGCGATCCTGTTGGCCGGGCTGCTGGTGTGCCTGCTGCTCGCGATCAGCGAGGGGCCGCGCTGGGGGTGGGGTGCGGCCAGCGTGATCGGGCTGTTCGCCGCCTCGGCGGTGCTGGCGGTGGTGTGGGTGCTGGTGGAGCTGAAGGTGGCCCAGCCGCTGGTTCGGTTGCCGCTGCTGGTCGGGCCCATGTCGTCGTCGGCGAATCTGGCCTCGGCGCTGCTGGGCTTCGCGATGTTCGGATCCTTCACGCTCATCTCGAATTTCGTGCAGGCGCCGCACGACAAGCTGGGCTACGGGTTGTCGGGTTCGGTGCTGGCGGTGGGGTTGTACGGCATTCCGAGTTCGGTTCTGATGACGTTCTTCTCGTTCCGTACGGGCCGCATCGTGGCCCGCATCGGCGCGGCCAAGACGCTGGCCATCGGCGCGGTGTTCGGCGGGCTGGCGACCGGCTGGCTGGCGATCTTCCACAGCCACGGCTACGACATGATCGTCTCGAATGTGTTGCAGGGCATCGGTTTCGGCATCGGGTACGCGGCGCTGGGCACGCTGGCCGTGCAGCACGTCCCGATGAGCGAGAGCGGTATCGCCAGCGGGATCAACTCGCTGGTCCGTGTGGCGGGCGGCAGTATCGCCGGGGCCATCACCGCCTCGGTGCTGAGCGCGATCACCATCGGGGACACCGGGATTCCGTCGCTGCGCGCCTATGTCGTCAGCTTCGCCATCCTGAGCGTGGGTTCGTTCGCCGCGGCGGCGGTGGCGCTCGGGAACGGGTTGCGGCACAAGCACGTTCGGGAGTAGGGCCGGGTCCCCTGCCCGGGGGCGGGGGACCGCCGGCGGCTCAGAGGATCTTGACCGATCCGCCGTCGATGACGTGGTCCGCGCCGATGATGTTGGTGGCGCGGGCCGAGACGAGGAAGGACACCAGGGCGGCGACCTCCTCGGGTTCGGTGATGCGGCCGGAGGTGATGCCGAACTGCTGGGGGATCGCCTGGAGCAGCTGGTCCAGCGAAACACCGTTCGCCTCGGCCACTTTCGAGCCGAATCCGGCCGGATCGCGCCAGAGCGGGGTGCCGACCACGCCGGGGGAGACGGTGTTGACGCGCACGCCGCGCGGGCCGAACTCCTCGGCCAGCCGCTTGCCGAACGCGGTCAGCGCGGCCTTGGCCTCGCTGTAGCCGACCGGGCCGCCGCTGGGCCAGCGGGCGTTGATCGAGGAGATGTTCACGATGGCGCCGCGCCGCTCGATCAGCGAGGGCAGGGCCGCGCGGGCGGTGCGGATCGCGCTGAACAGGTTGAGGTCGAACATCTTCTGGATCTGGTCGTCGTCGATGTCGAGCAGGGTGCCCAGCCGCAGTTTGTCCGCGTCGCCGCCGCCGACATTGTTGACGAGGATGTCGAGGCCGCCGAGTTCGGTCAGGGCGGCGTCGACGACCGAGCGCGCGCCCTCGGCGGTGCCCAGGTCGACGGAAATCGCCGCGACCGAAGCCTTTTCGAGTTCGGGGGTGATGGTGCGGGCCGCGCCGACGACCCGCACGCCCTCGGCGGTGAGCGCCTCGGCCACGGCCAGGCCGATGCCCTTGCTGGCGCCGGTGACGAGCGCGGTCTTGCCGGTCAGTTCGAGATCCATGGGGATTTCCTTTCTTGAACTACGGGTCAAAAATTCGGGTATGACGAAGGCCGCGGGATGCGGACCGGGTGGTCAGAGGACGGTCAGGGCGGTGTCGATGACCCGGTGCAGGGTCGGCGCGTCGTAGCTGCGGGCCATGACACGCAGGCCGCTGATGGTGGTGAGCAGGAATTCCGCGGTGGCTCGCGGGTCGAGGTCGGCGCGCACATCGCCGTCGCGCACGCCCTGTTCGAGGCGGGTGCGCAGGGCGCCGAGGGTGTGCTCGGCCATGCGGCGCACGACGCGTCTGATCTCGGGATCGTGCCCGGCCAGTTCGGTGGCGGTGTTGACGGCCAGACAGCCGCGCCGATCGGGATGGGACAGGTCGGTGTCGACGAGGAAGCGCAGGAACGCGCCGATCCGCTCGCGGGTGCTACCCGGTTCGGACAGAATCGCTTGCGCCAGTTCGGTTCCCGCGACATCGTAGCGATCGAGGGCCCGATCGAACAGTTCGCGTTTGCTGCCGAAGGCGTTGTAGAGACTGCCCTTTCCGACGCCGGTGGCCTCGGCCAGCTGGGCCGGTGAGGTGTTGGCGTAGCCGTGGGTCCAGAACACCTCCATGGCCCGCTCCACCACCGCGTCGGCCTCGAAGTTGCGTGGTCTGCCCATGTCTCGAACCTACAACCTTTTAGACCTCTGGGTCAAGAACTTGGCCGTACGACCCGCGCTCCCCACGCGCACAGCAGGACGGCCGCCAGCGGGACCAGCAGCGCGGCGGTGAGCGAGGTCGGTTTCGACAGCCAGCCGATGATCGACGGTCCGGCCAGCAGGCCCAGGTAGCCGAGGCTGAACACGCGGGACATATCGGTGGCGGCGGTCTCGGTGCCGAGATTGCCCGCGGCGGTGAAGATCTGGGGGATGCCGCCGGACAGGCCCAGTCCCATCAAGCCCCAGCCGACGAGGGTCAGCGGAATCCACGACGAGGCGACGATCGCGATCAGCCCGGCCGCCGCGAGCAGCGCGCCCCAGCGCACCACCGCGACCGGGCCGAAGCGTCCGCTCACCCGGTCGGAGCCGAATCGGCCGAGGGTCATGGTCGTGGAGAAGGCGGCGAAGGCGAGCGCGGCGGTCGCCTCGTTCGCCCCGAGGTGTTCGCGCAGTTGCAGTGCGCTCCAGTCGTTGGCGACGCCCTCGGTCATGAGCAACGCGAACGCGATGGCCGCCAGGGCGAACACCTTGCGGCGCACGGTTTTCCGCGCCGAATCACCCGTGCCTCGGGACGCCGCGGGAGCTGCGGGCCGGGGTGGCCGCGCGACCGCGGCCGCGGAGACGTCCGGGCCGTCGGCGGGCGTGGGCGGGAACGAGGTCGCGGGATCCTCGGTCGTTCCGGTGCGCGCCAGCATCTTCGGCACGCACACCGCCACGGCCGCCAGCCCGAGGACCGCCGCGATGGTGAGCGTCAGCCGGATGTCCCAGCCCGCCCGCAGCGCCGCCGCGCCCGCCAGCGAACCGACGAGGCCGCCGCAGGAGAACAGCGCGTGGAAGGCGCCCATGATCGGCCGGGGGTAGGCGCGTTCGACGTGCACGGCCTGCGCGTTCATCGACACGTCGAGCGCGCCGTTGCCGAACCCGAACAGCATCAGCGCGATCGCCAGCGAGACCGGCCCCGTCGCGAGCCCGGGCCCGACGACCGCCACCGAGAGCATCCCGGCCGCCGCGGCGACCAGGACCCGGCTGCCGAACCGGTCGGCCAGCGGCCCCGCGACCCGCATGCCGACAATGGCCACACCGGCCATCAACAGGATCAACATGCCCAGCGTGGCATTGGAGACCTCGGTCCGCTCGGTCACGGCCGGAATGTGCACGACCCACATGGCCCCGAGAAACCCGTTGAGCCCGAACACCCCGAACACGGCGGCGCGCGCGATCCGGACCGGAGGGGCAAGCGTCGTAGCGTCCACCGATTCGACGGTACCGTTCGGAACCGTTTCGGGGTCGGTGGATTCGTGGTCCTGTCGAATCAGGGTTGAGAACCTCGTACCGGTCTGTCAGGGTCAGGGGGTGGATCCGCTGGAGAGCCTGCTCGAGGGGCCGCGGGCGCGGGGGGCGTTCGTGGTGCGGTCGTTGCTGGATCCGCCGTGGTCGCTGTTGGTGCGGGACGAGGCGCCGTTGACGGTGGCGGCGATGGTGCGCGGGGACGGGTGGATCATCCCGCATCCGGCGACGGGGAGCGCCGCGCCGCGGCCCTTGCACGCGGGCGATGTGGCGGTGTTCCGGGGGCCGGACCATTACACGGTCGCCGACGATCCGGCGACCGCCCCGCAGGTGTACATCGAACCGGGCAATGTCACCACCACGCCCGAGGGCGAAGTGCTCTGCGAGACATGGAGTTTGGGCGTGCGCGGCTGGGGCACCGATCCGAACGCCGCGACCATGTTGGTCACCGGCACCTACGAACAGGAGAGCGCGGCGAGCCGTCGCCTGCTGCGGGCGCTGCCGCCGGTCGTGGTGCTGCGGCGCGCGGAGTTGGACTCCCCGATCCTCGATCTGCTCGTCGAGGAGAGCGCCCGCGACCGACCCGCGCAGGGCGCGATGCTGGACCGGCTGCTCGATCTGCTGCTGATCGCGGTGCTGCGCGCCTGGTTCGCCCGCGCCGACGCGCCCGCCTGGTACCACGCCTACGCGGATCCGTTGGTGGGCAAGGCATTACGGCTCCTGCAACACAATCCCGCCCATCCCTGGACGGTCGCCGCGCTCGCCGCCGAGGTCGGCGCGTCCCGGGCGGCGCTGGCCCGGCGCTTCACCGATCTGGTCGGCGAGCCGCCCATGGCGTTCCTCACCGAGTGGCGGCTGGCGCTGGCGGCCGATCTGCTGCACGAATCCGACGCCACGGTCGAATCCATCGCGCGCCGAGTCGGATACAGCAGCGCGTTCGCCCTGAGCACCGCCTTCAAGCGGCACTACGGGGTGAGCCCGCGCGATCACCGCTCGGGGTCCGCCTCGATCGAGCGCGAACCCTCCGGCGTCGCCCGCGCGTCCGGCGGCCGGTGACCACTCGGGCGGTTCCGTTACGACATGATCACGGCCCTGGCTAAGGTCGAGCGGGTGACGACCACGCAGCAGGACTACCCGGTGCTCTGGCCCATGCCGACCAGGTGGGCGGACAACGATCACTACGGCCACGTCAACAACGTGACCTACTACTCGTACTTCGACACCGCCGTCAACGCGTGGCTGATCCACGCCACCGGCACCGACATTCGTGATCTACCGGCGATCGGCGTCGTCGCCCAGACCTCCTGCCGGTTCCTGGGCTCGCTCAGCTTCCCCGACGAACTGCGGGTGGGCCTGCGGGTGGCCCGGCTCGGCAACTCCAGCATCACCTACGACCTGGCCATCTTCCGCGCGGACGGGGACGCGCTCGAACTGGCCGCGACGGGGACGTTCGTACACGTCTACGTCGACGACGTCACCCGGCAACCGGTCGAGATCCCCGCGGTGATCCGCGCGGTCGCCGAGGAACTGGTCATACCCGACCCAGCAGCGTGAGCGGATCCTCCAGCAGCGAGGACACCGTCGCGAGGAATCGGGCAGCCAGCTCGCCGTCGATCATCCGATGGTCGAAGCTCAACCCCAGTTCGGTGACCCAGCGCACCGCCAGTTCGTCGCGATAGACCCACGGCCGCTTGCGGATCGAGCCCAGGCACAGGATCGCGGCCTCGCCCGGATTCACCAGCGGCACACCGGTGTCCACGCCGAATACGCCCACATTGCTGATGGTGAACGTGCCGCCGCGCAGGTCGGCCGGGGTGGCCGTGCCCGCGCGGCACACATCGGCCAGCCAGCCGATCTCCCGGCACAGATCGCGCAGGCTGAGCGCGTGCGCCTCCTTGATGTTGGGGACCAGCAGCCCGCGCTCGGTGGCGACGGCGATGCCCAGGTTCACATAGTGCTTGGTGACGATCTCGTGCTTGTCCTCGTCCCAGAACGTGTTGATGCCCGGGAACTCGGCCATCGCCGCGAGGGTCGCCTTGGCCACCAGCGCCAGCGGCGTCAGCGAGAGTCCGGCGAAGGATTCGGTGGCCCGCAGATGATCGAGCAGTTCCATCGACGCGGTGAAGTCGGCGGCCACGAAGGCGCTGGCCTGCGGGATGCCGCGGGCGCTGGCGACCATGGCCGCGGCGGTGCGCTTGCGGACCCCGCCGACCGGGGTACGGGATTCGCGCGCCGTGGGTGCGGGCCGCACGACGCCGCTGTCCGGGCGCATGAGCGGCACCCGGTGCGGGACCGGGCGCGGCGCGTCCTCCGACTCGTCCTCGCGGCGAATCCGGTTGGGCGGCTGGGAAACCGGGACGGCGTGGCGCACATCCTCCACGGTGACCGCGCCGCCCGGACCCGAACCGGCGACGAAGGCGATATCGATGCCGAGTTCGCGGGCCAGCTTGCGCGCCGCGGGGGTGGCCGGTGGGCGGCCGGGAATCTCGGGGTAGCCCTGGGGATCCGGGCGGGTGGGTGGCGAAACCTGTTGGGGTGTTTCGTCTTTCCCGTTCTGGGTCGAGGCGGAATCGGCGTGTGCCACCGCAGGACTCGTGCGGCCGCGGCGGGATGTGGCTTCCGCTTCGGGACCGTAGCCGACCAGTACCGACTGTCGACCCTCGGGGGCGGCGTCGACCCGGACACGGATCAGGGGCGCGCCGACGGGCACGGTCTCGCCCGGGGTGGCGAGCAGCTCCGCGACCGTCCCGGCGAACGGGCTGGGCAGGGCCACCTGGGCCTTGGCCGTCTCGACCTCGGCGATGGTCTGGTTCAACTCCACGGTGTCGCCCACGGCGACCGACCACGCGACCAGTTCGGCCTCGGTCAGGCCCTCGCCCAGGTCGGGCAGGCGAAATTCGAGAACGTTCCGGTCCGGTTCAACCGAGTCTTCCAACGGGCACCTCTGTCTGAACGAGCGGATCAGGCGGCGAGCGTGCGGTCGACCGCGTCGAGGATGCGGTCGGGGTCGGGCAGGTGGTGCCGTTCGAGCTTAGCCGGGGGATAGGGGATGTCGAAGCCGCCGACCCGCAAGACCGGGGCCTCGAGGTGGTAGAAACACCGTTCGGCCGTGCGTGCGGCGATCTCCGCGCCGAGCCCGGCGAAGACCGGGGCCTCGTGTGTCACGATCAATCGGCCCGTGCGGCGCACCGATTCCTCGATGGTGTCGAAGTCGATCGGCGACAGGCTGCGCAGGTCGATCACCTCGAGTTCGCGGCCCTCGCCCGCGGCGATCTCGGCGGCGGTGAGCGCGGTGCGGACCGTGCCGCCGTAGGCGACGATCGTCGCGTCGGCGCCCGGGCGCAGCACGCGGGCGCGGTGCAGCGGGAAGGGGTCGTCGTCGAGGGCGGCGAAATCGACCTCGGCCTTGTCCCAGTAGCGGCGTTTGGGTTCGAAGAAGATCACCGGATCGTCCGCCGAAATCGCCTGGCGGAGCATGAGATACGCGTCGGCGGGGTTGCTCGGCGCGACCACGCGCAGACCCGCGGTGTGCGCGAAGTACGCCTCGGGCGATTCGGAGTGATGCTCCACCGAGCCGATGCCGCCGCCGAACGGGATGCGAATCGTCAAGGGGGCGTTGACTTTTCCTTGGGTGCGGTAGTGAATCTTGGCGACCTGCGAGACGATCTGATCGAAGGCCGGGTAGACGAAGCCGTCGAACTGGATCTCGCAGACCGGACGCAGGCCGCGCAGCGCCATGCCGAAAGCCGTTCCGACGATGCCGGATTCGGCCAGTGGGGTGTCGATGACGCGATTGTTGCCGAAGTCCTTCTGGAGGCTGTCGGTGACGCGGAAGACGCCGCCGAGGCGGCCGATGTCCTCGCCCATCAGCACGACGCTCGGGTCGTCCTCAAGGGCTCGGCGCAGGCCGGTGTTGAGCGCGTTGGCGAAGGTGGTGATCACGAGCGGACTCCCTCCAGGTAGGCCGCGCGCTGCTCGTCGATCAGGGGATGCGGCGCGGCGTAGACGTGGTCGAACAGCTCGCTCGGATCGGGGTCGGGGAGTTCGAGGGTGGCGGTGCGGACACGGGCGCCGACCTCGTCGGACCGGTCCTTGACGCGTTGCTCGAACGCGTTGTCCCACAAGCCTTGTCGTTCCAGCAGGCGGCGCATTCGATCGATGGGGTCGCGGCGCTGCCACACCTCGGTCTCGGCCGCGGTGCGGTAGCGGGTCGGGTCGTCGGCGGTGGTGTGCGGGCCCATGCGGTAGGTGATGGCCTCGATGAAGGACGGGCCGCCGCCGGACCGGGCGCGGGCGATCGCCTGCCGGGTCACCGCGAGGACGCCGAGCACGTCGTTGCCGTCGACCTGCACGCCCGGGATGCCGTAGCCGTAGGCGCGCCGCACGATCGGGGTGGGGCTCTGGACGCGGACCGGTTCGCTGATCGCCCACTGGTTGTTCTGGCAGAAGAAGACCACCGGGGCGCTCCACGAGGCGGCGAAACCGAGGGCCTCGGCGATATCGCCCTGACTGGTCGCGCCGTCGCCGAAGTAGGCGACCACCGCGATCTCCGCGCCCTCGAGATGCGCGGCGTAGGCGTAGCCGGTGGCGTGCAAACCCTGGGCGCCGACCACGATCGCCGGATTGGTCATATTGATCTCGGCCGGATCCCAGCAGTGGTGCGCGACCCCCCGCCACAGCCGGGTGATCTTCGCCGGATCGACGCCGCGGCAGTAGGCCACGGCCGCCTCGCGATAGCTACAGAACACGTAGTCGTCCCGGTGCAGGGCGTGGGCCGAACCGACCTGAGCCGCCTCCTGCCCGAACAGCGGCGCCCACAGCCCGAGCTGCCCCTGCCGTTGCAGCGCGGTCGCCTCGGTGTCGATCCGGCGGGCGACCACCATGTCCTCGTAGAGTTCGCGCAGCTCCGTGGGTCCCACATCGGCGACCGACGCCGCGTGCTCCCGATCGAACACCCGTCGTCCGTCCGGTTGAACCAACTGCACCGGGTAGGTGGCTCTGTCGGCCATGCCCATCGCCTCCTGTTCATCGCGCTGCCGGGGTCTCCGGGTATCGCGACATATCGATGTGCTGTAACTCACAGCATCCACGCCTGGGCGATTTGCGCAAGTCACCACACGGCAACTGTGCAGAATGCTCGTCGTCCGGCCGCTGATTGCTGTCATACTGCATCGCATGTCCAGTGCAGAACCTGTCAACGCGGTGGTCGACGCGACCGATGCCCGGTTGTTGCTCGAACTGGTCGCCAACCCCCGGGCGACGGGGGTGGAGCTGGCCACGCGACTGGGGTTGTCGCGCAACACGGTTCAGGCCCGGCTGGCGCGCTGGGAGGCGGGCGGGGTGCTGGGCAGCTTCGAACGGCGGGTGGACCCGCGAGCGTTGGGCTATCCGCTGTCGGCGTTCGTGGCGGTAGTGGTGGATCAGCACAAGCTGGATTCGGTGGTGGACGAGTTGGCGGAGGTTCCGGAGGTGACGGAGGTCTGCGGTATGACGGGGCCTACGGATCTCACTGTTCGGGTGGTGGCGCGGGATGCGGATGATCTGTATCGGATCGCTGGGCAGATTTTGAAGATTCCGGGGGTGGAACGGACCAACATGGCGTTGGTCATGCGCCAGCTTGTGGGGCCGCGAACTTCGCCTCTGCTCCAACGCCTCTCCACCGTTCGCACCCCGCGCTGACCGCTCGCGAAATCCCGTTGCCGTCCGGGTTCCGGTGATGTCGGATCGGGGGATGAGCCTCGATGGAGTCGAGGTCGCTCGGCGACTGGTGCGGGAGATGTTTCCGCGGGCACGGGCGGCCTGGCTGGGCGGCAGCGTCGCGCTCGGGATCGCCACGGCCACTTCGGATCTGGACATCACGGTCCTGCTCGACGGTCCCCCCGCGCCGTATCGGGAATCGTTGCGATTCGAGCGATGGCCCGTCGAGCTGTTCGTGCAGACCCAGGCATCGATCGAGTATTTCCGCACGCGGGAGTGCGCGGTCCGGCGGCCCAGCACGCTGCGCCTGATCGGGCAGGCACATATTCTCCTCGACACCGACGGCAGCGGAGCGCGCCTGCGGGACCACTGCGCGAGCCTCCTGGCGGCAGGACCGGAACCGTTGACGGACAAGGAACTACGCGCCGCCCGCTACCGGATCACCGACCTGCTGGACGATCTCGCGGGTTCGCGCGACGAGAACGAACGCCTGATGATCGCGGCCGCCCTGTGGCAGGCCACGGCCGATCTGCTGCTCACCGGTCACGGCCACTGGACCGGCGGCGGCAAATGGCTGCACCGCGAGCTGTCCACCGTCGACCCGGACTTCGCACAAGCGCTGGCTACCGGAATGCGCTCCGTCGCCATGGGCTCGATCGAGCCGATGACAGACGCCGTCGAGCGGTCCTTGAAACCCTTCGGCGGCCGCCTGTTTCACGGCTACCACGAAGCCGCCCCCCGCGACTGACCCCCCGTGCACGATCTCGGGGCCCGGCAACCCAGCCGCACCCTTTATTCGAATCCGCACCCTTTATTCGAATCCGCACCCTCTGTAGAGCCCTGGAACGGGTGCGGATTCGGATAAGGGGTGCGGCTGGGGTGGGGGTTAGGGGTGGAGGGCTGCTGCGGCGGCGGCTCGGGAGCGGACGCCTAGTTTGGTGCGGGCGTTGGCTATGTGGCGGTGGATGGTGTGGGGGCTGAGGGTCAGGTGGGTGGCTATTTGGGTGTCGGTCAGGCCCTGGGAGACGAGGTGGAGGATTTCGCGTTCACGGGGGGTGAGGGCTTGGGGGCCGGGTGGGGTAAGGCGGGGTGGGAGGGGGTGGCCGAGGGCTCGGAGGGTTTCGTCGGCTACGGCGGTGGCGTTGCCGCGCCAGGGGAAGTGGTCCTCGCCGGGGAGTTCGACGAAGGTGGCGCGGGGGAGGCGGCGGGCCACGTCGAGGCCGAGGGGGAAGGGGACGGCTCGGTCGTCTCTCCGATGCAGGACGGTGGTCGGGATTCGCACTGCCGCAAGGTGATTCGTGGCGTCGAGGGCGTAGGTGGCGGCCAGGGAGCGGGCGGCCTGGTCGGCGGTGGCGGACAGGCGTTGGAATTGGGCGAAGCGTTTGCGCTCGGCGTTGTCGGCGCCGGGGACGAAGACGTCGGCGAGGAGGCGGGAGCCGAGGCCCCAGTGGGTGGCGATGGTGTCGACCATGGCTCGGCGCGCGGCCTCGGGGGCGAGGTCCGTGCCGCGGGCGAAGGCGCCGTAGAGCACGAGGCGGTGGACTCGGCGGGGGAGGCGGGCCGCGAGTCCGGCGGCGACGGCCCCGCCGGAGGACGCGCCGAGAATCGCGACGCGCTCCACGCCGAGGGCGTCGAGAAGGTCGGTGGTGACGGCGATCTCGGCGTCGAGTTCGAGGGGAGCGCCGCCGCCACCGGACAGGCCGCGGCCGGGCTGGTCGTAGCGGATGACGGTGAATCGGTCGGCGAGCCGGGACAGATAGCCGCGGAACAGCGGATCCTCCCAGTTGAGGGCCAGGTGGCTGCACCACCATCCGCCGATCAGCAGGGCGGGGCCGCTGCCGACCGCGGAATAGGCGACGTCGCCGCCGACCGTTCGCACATGACGGACGACCTGATCCTCGACGCGCAACATGAGCCACCTCTCACCGGTCGTGCGGATTCTCGCGACAGGAGAACATCGTCCCGGGCACGGCGGGTGCATCACCCGTTCCCGCCATCGATGATGGCCCGAAACGGCCATGACACCGATCGCCCTGGCCCGCCACACTCGATTCCCATGACCACCACAACGTTCGGTCAGCGCGTCTTCGCCAGCTGGTACCTGAATTTCATGTCCCGCGTCGACCGGGCCGGGCAGGCCGATATGCGCCGAGAGCAACTCGCGCACGCGCGGGGCCGCACCCTCGAAATCGGTGCGGGGAACGGGCTTTCCGTACCGCACTACCCCGGCGATCTCGACGCGCTGGTCCTGCTGGAACCGAACGCGGCGCTGCGGGCGCGGCTCGCGGAGCGGACCGATACCCCGGCCGCGGTCACGATCGTCGATGGTGACGCGCACAATCTGGAGTTCCCCGAGGGCAGTTTCGACACGGTCACCGCGTCGCTGGTGTTCTGTTCGGTCCGCGACCCCGCCCGCGCCCTGCGCGAGGTGCACCGGGTGCTGCGCCCGGGCGGACGGTTCCTCTTCCACGAGCACGTCCGAGGCACCGGCGTCCGAGCGTTCTTCCAGGACCTGCTGACGCCGATGCAACGGCGCCTCGCGGACGGCTGCCACGCCAACCGCGACTTCGAATCTTACCTGGCCGCAACAGATTTCGAGATCGAAAGCATCGACCACCGCCGAATGCCGACAATGATGTCCACCATCGTCCCCCTGGTCGTCGGCACAGCCCGAAAGCGCTGACCCACCCCCTGTACGGCAACCCAGCCGCACCCCTTGTTCGGATCCGCACCCGTTGTATAGCCCTGGAAGGGGTGCGGATTCGGATAAGGGGTGCGGCTGGGTTGCCGGGCGTTGGGGAAATCAGGCCAGTTTTGGGGGAGTGGATGGTGACTGGGGGTGGGGGATTGGTGAGGATGGCTCGGTGAGTAGTGGTGTGGAGAGTGCGGCCGTGGGGGAGCGGGCTGTGGGGGTGGGGCAGCCGATCGGTGCGGGGGTTGTCGCGGCGCTGGTGGGGTTGACCAGTTCGTTCGCGGTGGTTTTGGCGGGGTTGACGAAGGTGGGGGCGTCGCCGGGGCAGGCGGCGTCGGGGTTGGCGGCGGTGTGTGTGACGCAGGCCGTGGGGATGATGGTGTTGAGTTGGCGGTATCGGATGCCGATTTCGTTGGCTTGGTCCACGCCGGGGGCGGCGCTGTTGGCGAGTACGGGGGCGGTGGCGGGTGGGTGGCCCGCGGCGGTGGGGGCGTTCGTGGTGACGGGTGTGTTGATCGCGGTGACCGGGTTCTGGGAGCGGTTGGGGAAATTGATCGCGGCGATTCCGGCGGAGATCGCGCAGGCGATGTTGGCGGGGGTGTTGATGCCGTTGTGTCTGGCGCCGGTGCACGCGGTGGTGGTCAGTCCGGCCGTGGTGATTCCGGTGGTGGTGACGTGGCTGGTGTTGCAGCGGTTCGCGGCTCGGTGGGCGGTGCTGGCGGCGTTCCTGGTCGCGGCGGTGGGGGCGGGGATCGATATCGCCGTCACGCATCGGTCGGTGGCGTGGTCGGAGATGGCTCCCCGGGTGGAACTCGTTGCGCCGCATTTCAATTGGCAGGCCGTGATCGGGGTTGCGGTGCCGCTGTACATCGTGACCATGGCGGCGCAGAACATTCCGGGGACCGCGATCATGAGTTCGTTCGGGTATCCGGTGCCGTGGCGGGCGGCCATGGCGACGACCGGGATCGGCACGATGATCGGGGCGCCCGCGGGCGGGCACGCGATCAATCTGGCGGCGTTGAGCGCCGCGTTGACGGCGGGGCCCGGGGCGCATCCGGACCCGCGGCGGCGGTGGATCGCGGTCATGGCGGCGGGGAGCACGTATCTGGTGGTGGCATTGGCGTCCGGGGCCTTCGTGACGCTGGTGGCGGCGGCGCCGAAGGGTGTGCTGGAAACCGTTGCGGGACTTGCCCTGATCGCCACGCTGGGGGCCGCGCTGACGGCGACGCTGAGCGCGGCGGAGCATCGGATCGCGGGGGTGGCCACGTTTCTGGTGGCGGCGTCCGGGGTCGCGATCTTCGGGATCGGGGCCGCGTTCTGGGCGCTGGTCGTGGGGTTGGCGGTGCGCTGGGCGCTGGGTTCGGGCGTAGGGTGAGGGTGTTTCGCGACAGGGTACAGATCTGGAGAACAGGAGCTGGCTTGACCGCGGTATTGATCTCGGCCGACGACCTTCGGAAAGCGCTGTCCGACAACGGTTCCCGGCCGCATCTGCTGGATGTGCGCTGGGCGCTGGGGGATCCGGACGGGCCGCAGCATTATCTGGACGGGCACATTCCCGGGGCCGTCTTCGTCGATCTCGAGACCGAGCTGTCGGCACCGCCCTCGCCCGGCCGCGGCCGTCATCCGCTGCCCGATCCGGCTCATCTGCAGAAGTGCGCGCGCAGTTGGGGTTTGCGGGCCGGGGAGCCGGTGGTGGTCTACGACGCGACGGGTGGGATGGCGGCGGCTCGGGCCTGGTGGTTGTTGCGCTGGGGTGGTGTGGGAGACGTACGGATTCTGGACGGGGGCCTGCCCGCGTGGGAGCGGGCCGGTGGCGAACTCGCGCGCGGGGACGAGCCCGCGCCCGAGCCCGGGAACATCGTGCTGACCTCGGGACATATGCCGACGATCGACGCCGACGGGGCGGCGAGTTGGTCCGGGCTGCTGCTCGACGCCCGGGCCGGGGACCGGTATCGGGGCGAGTCCGAGCCGATCGATCCCCGTGCGGGGCACATCCCGGGCGCGTTGAGCGCCCCGACGGCCGAAAACCTCACGCCGGAGGGGACTTTCAAGCCTGCCGATGAGCTCCGGGACCGCTTCGTCACCCTCGGTACGGGTCCGGTGGCGGTCTACTGCGGGTCCGGGATCACCGCCTCCCACCAGATCGCTGCCCTCGCCGTCGCGGGGATCGAGGCCGCGCTCTATCCGGGGTCATGGTCGCAATGGTCCAGTGATCCCGACCGGCCTGTGGCTACCGTGTGAGATCCCCGCCCGGCCCGCAGGCCGGACCGGGCGGGGAACAAGGGGGCGCGGGCAATCCGGGCGGGGAGCAAGCGTGGTGCAGGCAGGCCGGCGGGAGCAAGCGCGGCGCGGGCAGACCGGCGGGGAACAAGGGCGGCGCGGGCAGACCGGGCGAAAGCAAGCCCGGCGCGGGCAGACCGGGCGGGAGCAAGCGCGGCGCGGGCAGACCGGGCGGGAGCAAGCGCGGCGCGGGCAGACCGGGCGGGAGCACGCGCGGCGCGGGCGGGAACAAAGGCGGTGCGGTCGGACCGGGGGGAGCAAGGGCGGTGCGGCCGGACCGAGCGGGGAACACGGGGCGGCGCGAGCGGAAGATCTATACGGCCGAAAGGGCCTGTGGGGCAAGGTACTTGTGGATTGAAGGCGCTCGAGGCTGGCAGGCCCGTCGGCTGAAGGGCCGAAGGACCTGGGGTGCGTGGGGCCGGAGAGCCGTCGGGGACGGAGGCGGCTGGGGCCGGAAAGCTCTGCGGCGGAACGGTTTACGGGCACCTGGAGGCGACCTTTGTGAGCGCTCGATGGTCGGCCTTGGTGATCGGTAGGTCGTAGTGGATCGCGACGGTCAGGAACTTGCCTGCGTAGAAGCAGTGGTAGGCGGGGGATGGGGGGAGCCAGTCGGAAGGCGTGCGGGCGCCCTTGGATTCGTTGGTTTCGCCGTCTACGGCCAGGAGGTTGAAGGTTATGTCGTTGGCGAAGCGGAGGCGGTGGGGGAGGGGCCAGGTGGCGGCGCCCATGGCCCAGGCGGCGGCTAGGGGGTAGACGTGGTCTATTTGGATGGTGCGGGGGTTGGTTCGGGTGAAGGGGATTCGGCGGCCGGTGTAGGGGTCGTTCAGGGTGCCGGATTGGACGACGCAGTCGTGGGTGTTGGGACGGTAGTGGACCTCGTGTAATTGGTTGGCCAGCACCGTGTTTCGGGCGTCGCAGCCGTCGTGGCCGCCGGGGCCGTCGTGGTCGTCGGACCAGGCGGGGCCGAAGACGCAGGCCTGGGCGGCCTGGCAGCCGCGCTCGTAGCCGCGCAGCGGTGGGCGGGTGTCGAGGAGGCGGACGACGCCGAGGAGGCGTTCGAGTTCGGCTCGGGGCGGGCTGCCGGGGGCCGGTGGGTCGGTGCCCAGGATCGAGCAGGCGGCGGTCAGTGCCGTCGCCAGAACCGTCGCGAGTCCGAAGCCGTACTTCCCCCAGCGCACCCGTCAGGTTGTACACGGGGGCACCGACAGGTTCACATCCAGGCGCGGGCCAGGAGTTGATCGGAGGCCAGGTCGACGGCGGTGGGCGGGAACCGGGTGGCCGCGAGGGTTTCGACGCGTTCGCCGTCGTGCCCGATGACCCACGAGCCGCCGCGGTCCTCGCATTCGGCGATCTTGGCGAAGGTCGTGAGCAGGAAGGTGATGGCGTCGCGGGGGTCGCGGGTGCAGGCCAGGCGCTGGGATTCGCCCGGTCGCGACAGATCCAGCCAGACGCCGCACTGGCCGTCGAGTCGCATGCCGACGATCTTGGCCGCGTCGACGAAGGTGAATTTGCGCCGCTCCCACGGGGTGGTCGGCGTGAAACTCTGTTCGAGAACCTGGAGCAGGATGGTCATCGTGCCGCCCTCTCGGTCGCACAGGTGTTTCATCGGCTGTGACCAGCGGATATCTCAGTATGTGCCGTGCCATCGCAGAAGGAAAGGCCACGGTCGCGGCGCATCGTGTCGGTGCCGGCTGCTTGGATGGACCCATGCTGCACGGGTTGTGGACACCGGGCTCGGGGCTGCTGCTGTGGCGGCGGCCCGATGCCGGTGACGACAGCGCCGTCCCGCCCGTCCCGTTGGCGTCGATCGTGCAGACGGCCCGCTTCCGGCATCGCGCGACCGTACTCGTCGCGGGTCCGAACGGGCCGGTGGAGACCGAGGTGCCCGCGCACGCCCTCGCCCCGGACGCCGCCGCTCGCGTTCTGCTGCAATCCCTTCCGGCCGCCACCGTCGCCGCCGATCTGCGCTTCCTCGCCCACGTCGCGCTCGGCGTCGAGCGGTGGGTGCGCGCGGGCCGGATCGTGCCCGAACTGCGGCGCGAGGACGGGGAGTGGTGGGTGCGCTGGCGGCTGGTCGGCGGCCGTCGGCAACGCGCGTGGCTCGCCGAACTCGCGGTGGCCATGCCGCCCGCGCTGCGCCTGCCCGGCCGCCCCGCCACCATCCTCGAGGATCTGGTCGAGGAACTGACCGACCCGATCGCGCGGCTGCACGCGCCGCGCCTCGACTCCGCGCACCCGTTGCTGTCGGCGCTGCTCGCGGACGTACCGCTGCCCGCCGGATCGCATCGCGTGGCGACGGCTCTCGAGCACTGGCGGACCAGCCTCACCGCGGGCGAACCCGAACTGGTCCTGCGCCTGCTCGAACCCGACGACGACGCCGCGGACGACAGCCTCGACGCGCTGTGGCGGCTGGAGGTCTGCCTGCGCGCGGAAGGCGAAGCGCCGCAAGCGGTTCCGCTGCACGGCGATCCGAGCCTGGTCCGCCTGGCCGGGGAGAAGGTGACCGCCGCCGTGCGGGCGTACCCACTGCTGCGCGAGCTGCCCCGCGATCCGCGCGGCATGGACTTCCTGCTGCCCACCGAGGTCGTGCGGGATCTCGTCGCGCACGGGGCGACCGTGCTGCGCGAGGCCGGTGTGCAGCTGCTGCTGCCGCGCGCCTGGCGGATCGTCGCGCCGAGTATGCGCGTCCACGTGCAGAGCCCTGCCGCGACCGAGACCGCGGTGGGTCTGAGCGGGTTGGTGTCCTACCGCTGGGAGCTGGCGCTCGGCGATATGGTCCTCACCCCGGCCGAGATGAGCCGTCTGGTCCAGGCGAAATCCGATCTGGTCCGCCTGCGCGGGCAGTGGGTGCAGGCCGATCACCGCACGCTCGCCGCCGCCGCGGCCTACCTCGAGGGCCGCACCGACGAGACCGTGGGCACCCTGACCCAGTTCCTCGGCGAGGTCGGCGCGGCGGGAATCCCGCAGGTGCCCGTCGAGCGGGCGGGCGCGACCGGATGGGCCGCGGAGCTGTTCGACTCGACCAAGTCCGTGCGCGACGTCGATCCCCCGGCCGGTCTGAAGGCCCAGCTGCGCCCGTACCAGTTGCGCGGCCTGTCCTGGTTGGCGACCATGAACCGGCTCAACTGCGGCGCGATCCTCGCCGACGATATGGGCCTGGGCAAGACCGTGCAGGTGCTGGCGCTGCTGGCACACGAAAGGGAAACCGCCGCAACGGTTCCCGGCCCGACGCTGCTGGTGTGCCCGATGTCGGTGGTCGGCAACTGGCAGCGCGAGGCCGAACGCTTCGTGCCCGGCCTGCGCGTGCTCGTCCATCACGGCGCGGGGCGTCGGCGCGGCGCGGAACTCGATGCGGCCGTGGCGGATTCGGATCTGATGATCACCACCTACGCCCTGCTCGCCCGCGACACCGAGGAGCTGGAACGCCAGCCCTGGGAGCGGATCGTGCTCGACGAGGCCCAGCACATCAAGAACGCCGCCACTCGGCAGGCGCGCGCCGCCCGTCGTGTCCCGGCCCGACATCGCTTGGCGCTCACCGGAACTCCGGTGGAGAACCGGCTCGAGGAACTGCGGTCGATCCTCGATTTCGCCGCGCCGAAACTGCTCGGCAAGGCGTCGGAGTTCCACTCCCGCTTCGCGGTGCCGATCGAACGCGAACGCGACGAGAACGCGGTCACCCGGCTGCGCGCGATCACCGCGCCGTTCGTGCTGCGGCGGGTCAAGACCGATCCGGCGGTGATCTCGGATCTGCCCGACAAGATCGAGATGACCGTGCGCGCCAATCTCACCGTCGAGCAGGCGGCGCTGTATCAGGCCGTCGTCGACGATATGGTCGCCAAGCTGCGCGGATCGGAGGGCATGGCCCGCAAGGGCGCGGTGCTCGGCGCGCTGACCCGGCTCAAACAGGTCTGCAACCATCCCGCCCACTATCTCGGCGACGGGTCGGGCGTGCTGCGGCGCGGGCAGCACCGCTCCGGGAAGCTGGCGCTGATCGAGGACGTGCTCGAGTCCGTGGTCGCCGATGGCGAAAAGGCCCTGCTGTTCACCCAGTTCCGGGAGTTCGGCGAGCTGATCGCGCCCTACCTCGCGGAGCGGTTCGGCACGACGGTCCCGTTCCTGCACGGTGGTGTGGCGAAGAAGGCCCGCGATGCCATGGTCGATCGGTTCCAGCACGACGACGGTCCGCCGCTGATGTTGTTGTCGCTCAAGGCCGGTGGCACCGGGCTGAACCTCACCGCCGCCAATCACGTTGTGCACCTGGACCGTTGGTGGAATCCGGCGGTGGAGAACCAGGCCACCGATCGCGCGTTCCGCATCGGCCAGCGCCGCGACGTACAGGTGCGCAAGCTGGTCTGCGTCGACACCATCGAGGAGCGCATCGACGACATGATCGGCGGCAAACAGGAATTGGCGAACCTGACCGTCGGCACCGGTGAGAACTGGATCACCGAGTTGAGTTCCGACGAGCTGCGCGAGCTGTTCGCGCTCGGCCCCGAGGCGGTGGGCGAATGACCTCCTTCGAGGACTACAGCAAATACGGCAAACGCCTGCCGGTGCGCGGCGGGGTGGAACCGCGCAGCCGCCGCGGCTCGTTCGCGCGCACCTGGTGGGGGCGGTCGTTCATCGAGGCGATCGAGGATGTCGCCGATTCGGGGCGGCTCGCGCGCGGCCGGTCCTACGCGCGTTCGGGGCAGGTGGTGACGTATCACCTCGAGCCGGGCGCGGTGACCGCGGAGGTGCAGGGCAGCCAGCCGCGTCCGTTCGCGGCCGCGCTGACCATGCGCAAGCTCCGCGAGGAGCGGCTCGACGAACTGATCGAGCTGGTGCGCGGCACGCCCGGCATGCTCGCCCAACTGGCCTCGGGCGCGCTGCCGAAGGAACTGGGCCCGCTGCTGCTGCCCACCACCGCCGCCGAACTCGACTTCGCCTGCACCTGCCCGGATTCGGGCTGGCCGTGCAAACACGTCGCCGCGCTCTGCTACATCATCGCCGAGAGGCTCGACGAGCAGCCCTCGGTCATGCTCGTGCTGCGCGGACTGGATCTGGACACCCTCATCGGCGGGGTGCAGTCCGACAACGGTCCCACCGTCTCCGACGACCTCTACGGCGAGAACACCGACCTGCCCGCCCTGCCCGTACCCGAATTCCGCCCGGCGTACGAGGATCTCGATCCCGTCCCGCTACGGCAGGCGCTGCGCATGACCGCCGAGGACGAGCGCACCGCGGAGGCGGGCCTGCGCGATCTGCGGGAGCTCTATCGCGGGTTGCCGTGACGCCGTGTCGCGTTGGGTTGCGCCGCCGCACCCGCGCCTGGCCGGGCCGCGATCGGCAGCACCCGCGCCTGGTGTGGGCTGGGGTCGGCCGCGCCCGCGCCTGGTGTGGGCTGGGGTCGGCCGCGCCCGCGCCTGGTGTGGGCTGGGGTCGGCCGCGCCCGCGCCTGGTGTGGGCCGCGATCCGCCGCGCCCGCGCCTGGTCTCGGCCGCGATCAGCCAGGGGCGCGGGGACTCGGCCCGAGGGGGCGCTGGGGCGGGCTATCGTGAAGTCATGCGCGATGATCTCGGTGCGGAGGTGCGGCTGTCCCGGCCCGTGGGCCGCGTGGTCTCGCTGGTCCCGTCACTGACCGAGGCCATCGCGCGCAGCTGCCCGGGATCGCTCGTCGCGGTGACCGAATGGTGTACGCACCCAGCGGATCTCGAGGTCGAGCGGGTGCGGGGGACGAAGAATCCGAATGTGCGGCGGATCGTGGAACTCGCGCCCGATCTGGTGGTGTGCAATCAGGAGGAGAACCGGCGCATCGACGTGGATCGGCTGCGCGCCGCCGGAATACCCGTGTGGGTCACCAGGATTCGGACCCTCGACGAGGCATTCGATTCGCTAGCAAGGCTTTTCGAGATCGCGCTCGGCGTCGGCCGCCCTGCCTGGCTGGACGAGGCCGAGCGGGCGTGGCGCGTCCCGGCTCCGAAACCGTTGCGGGACGCCGTGATCCCGATCTGGCGCAATCCGTGGATGGTCGTGGGGGCCGACACCTTCACCGCCGATCTGGCGGGCCGACTGGGTCTGCGGCTCGTGCACGCCGACCGGCCCGAACGGTATCCCCAACTGTCGGAGGACGAAGTGCGCGCCGGAGTGGAGTTGGCGGTCCTGCCCGACGAGCCGTACGTCTTCACCGCCGACGACGGCCCCGACGCCTTCCCCGGCATCCCGGTCGCGCTGGTGGAGGGTCGCAGCCTCACCTGGTACGGCCCCTCGCTGGTCACCGCGCGCGCCACGCTGACCGATCAGCTGGCGGGCGCCTTCGTGTCCTGAGGGCCGCTCAACGCATCAGCCGCTCCAGCAATCCGGCCATCCGGGTGTAGGGGGCGGGCAGCAGGCGTTTGAGGTGCCAGATCGCCTTGGCCTCGAGCTGCGGCACGGCGTACAGCGTGCCGCGATCGACCGCGTCGAGGACATTGCGCGCGATGGCGTCGGGGGAGCGGCCGGTCCAGCGGACCAGGCGTTCGCCGAGCCGCTCGGAGCTCGCGTCCGGAAACGAAACACTGTGCAGGATATTGGTTTTCACCGCCGTCGGGCACACCGCCGTCACGGTCACGCCGGTGCCGGACAGTTCGGCGGCCAGCGTCTCCGACAGCGCCAGCACCCCGGCCTTGCTCACGTTGTAGGCGGCCATGCGCGGCGCGGTGCCGAACGCGGCGGCCGAGGCGGTGTTGACGATCGCGCCGCGCCCGGCCGCGCGCAGCCGGGGCGCGAAGACCTGACAGCCGTGCACGACACCCCACAGGTTCACGTCGAGCACCCGATGCCACTCCGGCAGCGGGACCACGCCGACCACCGAACCGGCCTGGGCGATGCCCGCGTTGTTGACGACGATGTCGGGCTCCCCGCCGAACCAGTCGCGGGCGGTGTCGGCCAGGGCGACGACCCGATCGCAGTCGGTGACGTCGCAGGCCACGCCGAGCGCCTCGCCCGGGGCCGCCGCCGCGGTCGCGCGGGCGCGGTCCTCATCGATATCGGCGCAGACGACGCGCCCGCCGCGCCTGCTCAACTCCAGCGCCAACGCGCGCCCGATGCCGCTACCGGCCCCGGTGATCACCGCGTCGGCGCGGTCGGTGCGACCCGGACGACGGAACGGATCGAACCGCATATGCCCTCCCGTCGCCGGAGACCGGATCTCCCCCATCAGACCCGCGGACCCCGGCGATGTCAACCTCACACGTTGCGGCGATACTGCCCGCCGACGGTGAAGAAGGTGTCGGTGACCTGCTGCAACGTGCACACCCGGGCGGCGTCCATGAGCACCTCGAAGACATTGTCGTCGGTGCGGGCGGCCGCCTCCAGCCGGGCCAGCGCGGCGTGCGCCTCGTCGCGGTGGCGGGTCCGGTAGTCGCGGGTGCGGTCGAGCTGGGACTGCTTCTCGGCTTCGGTGGCGCGGGCCAGTTCGAGTTCGAGTCGCGGGTCGCCGTGCGGATTGCGGAAGGTGTTGACGCCGATGATGGGCAGCGTGCCGTCGTGTTTGCGCTGTTCGTAGAGCATCGACTCGTCCTGGATGCGGCCGCGCTGGTACCCGGTCTCCATCGCGCCGAGCACGCCGCCGCGCTCGGAGATCCGCTCGAACTCGACGAGCACCGCCTCCTCGACCAGATCGGTGAGCTCGTCGATGATGAAGCTGCCCTGGAGCGGGTTCTCGTTCATCGCCAGGCCCCACTCCTTGTTGATGATCAACTGGATGGCCAGGGCGCGGCGCACCGAATCCTCGGTCGGGGTCGTCACCGCCTCGTCGTAGGCGTTGGTGTGCAGGCTGTTGCAGTTGTCGTAGATCGCGATCAGCGCCTGCAACGTGGTGCGAATGTCGTTGAAGCTCATCTCCTGCGCGTGCAGCGAGCGGCCCGAGGTCTGGACGTGGTACTTGAGTTTCTGCGAACGCTCGTTCGCCCCGTACTTGTCCCGCATGGCGATCGCCCAGATGCGCCGCGCGACCCGACCGATGACCGAGTACTCCGGATCCATGCCGTTGGAGAAGAAGAACGACAGGTTCGGCGCGAACTCGTCGATGTGCATGCCGCGCGCGAGATACGCCTCCACGTAGGTGAATCCGTTGGCCAGCGTGAACGCCAGCTGGCTGATCGGATTGGCCCCCGCCTCGGCGATGTGGTAGCCGGAGATCGACACCGAGTAGAAGTTGCGAACCCCGTTGCGCACGAACCATTCCTGGATGTCGGCCATCATGCGCAGGCTGAACTCGGTGGAGAAGATGCAGGTGTTCTGGCCCTGATCCTCCTTGAGGATGTCGGCCTGCACGGTGCCGCGCACGGTGGCGAGGGTGTCCGCGCGGATCGCGGCGGCCTCCTCGGCGCTCGGTTCGCGGCCCTCGGCGTCGGAGAAGCGTTGCAGCGCTTGGTCGATCGCGGTGTTGAGGAAGAACGCCAGGATGGTGGGCGCGGGCCCGTTGATGGTCATCGACACCGAGGTGGTCGGCGCGGTGAGGTCGAAACCGTCGTAGAGCGCCTTCATATCGTCGAGCGTGGCGATGGAGACGCCGGAGGTGCCGACCTTGCCGTAGATGTCGGGGCGTTCGGCCGGATCGTGGCCGTAGAGGGTCACCGAGTCGAAGGCCGTCGAAAGCCGTTTGGCCTCGGAATGTTCGGAGAGCACCTTGAACCGGCGGTTGGTGCGGAACGGGTCGCCCTCCCCGGCGAACATGCGCGCCGGATCCTCGTTGTCCCGCTTGAACGGGAACACGCCCGCGGTGAACGGGAAGCGGCCGGGCAGGTTCTCGGCGCGCAGGAAGCGCAGCAGTTCGCCGTGATCGGTGAACCGCGGCAGGGCCACGCGCGGAATCGAGCTGCCGGACAACGAGTTTCGCCGCAGGGTGGTGCGCAATTCCTTGTCCCGCACGCGCACGACCTGCTCGTCGCCCCGATAGGATTCGGCGATCGACGGCCACTGGGCCAGCAGGTCGGCGTCGGCGGGAGCCAGCTCCTTGCGGGCCCTGTCGAGAAGGTCGGCGACGGCGGTGGCCGCGGACTCGTTCGACTCCTCGGCCGCGGCGGCGGTGAGTTCGCCCAGCACCTGCTCGAACCGCTGAACCCGTTGCGCCGCAAGGGCTTGCCGCGCGGTCTCGGCGTGATAGCCGCGCACGGTGTCGGCGATCTCGGCGAGGTAGCGCACCCGCGCGGGCGGGATGAGCTGGGCGAAGCGGGTGGAGACCTTGGTGTCGACGCGGGGCAGCACGCCCTGTTCGAGGGGCAGGCCGTGCGCGGCCAAGGCGGTGGCCAGATGCTGGTACAGCGCGGTGACGCCGTCGTCGTTGAAAGTGGCCGCGCTGGTGCCGAACACGGGCATGTCCTCGGGCGAGCTGCCGAACGCCTCCCGGTTGCGCACCAGCTGCCGCGACACGTCGCGCAGCGCGTCGGCGGCGCCGCGGCGCTCGAACTTGTTGATGGCCACCACATCCGCGTAATCGAGCATGTCGATCTTCTCGAGCTGGGAGGCCGCGCCGAACTCAGGCGTCATGACGTACAGCGACACGTCGACGTGGTCGATGATGCCCGCGTCGCCCTGGCCGATGCCGGGGGTCTCCAGGATGACCAGGTCGTAGCCCGCCGCCTTGCACGCGAGGATCATCGCGTCGATGTTCGTGGGCAGTTCGTGCGCGCCGCGGGTGGCCAGCGAGCGGAAGTAGACGTGCTCGGAGTCGAGGGAGTTCATCCGGATCCGGTCGCCGAGCAGCGCGCCGCCGCCGCGTCGCCGGGTCGGATCGACGGCCAGGATCGCCACCCGCAGCTTGTCCTGCTGGTCCGACCGCAGGCGGCGCACGAGTTCGTCTGTCAGCGAGGACTTTCCGGAACCGCCCGTACCCGTGATGCCGAGCACCGGCACCGAGCGCGCGGCGGCCGCGGCGGTCAGCGCGGCCAGATCCGATTCGGGCAGCGTGTCCTGTTGCAGGCACGTGAGGGTGCGCGCGAGGGCGGTGCGCTCCCCGGCCAGCACGGCGTCCACGGGCGCGGGCTCGAGCGACAGGTCCACATCGCAGGTCTCGATGAGTTTGTTGATCATGCCCGGCAGGCCGAGCCGCTGCCCGTCCTCGGGCGAGAAGATCGTCACGCCCGCGTCGGCCAGCCGCGCGATCTCCTCGGGCACGATCACCCCGCCCCCGCCGCCGAAGATGCGCACGTGCCCGGCCCCCGCCTCGCGCAGCGCCTGGGCGAGGTACTCGAAGTACTCGACGTGCCCGCCCTGGTATGAGCTGACCGCGACGCCCTGCACGTCCTCGGTCAGCACGGCGTCGACGACCTCGCTCACCGCGCGGTTGTGGCCCAGGTGGATGACCTCGGCGCCCTGCGATTGCAGAATCCGCCGCATGATGTTGATCGCGGCGTCGTGCCCGTCGAACAGGGCGGCCGACGTCACGAAGCGGACGGGGTGGACGGGTGTGTGCAGTGCGGGGCGGTCGGCCATGGAATCCTCCGGCAAGTCCTTGGGCGCCAGATACTAGGACGTCAAACTAATTCTAGGGTGAGTGGAGTCACAGCGCCAGCGGACCAGGTCGGGCTAGGTTCGGTTGGACGTCCAACTATCCTGCCGGGCGGCGAGCGAAGGGAGCGGTGTGAGCGACGAGGTGCTGATCGAGCGGCGGGACGGGCTCGGGCTGATCACGCTGAACCGGCCCAAGGTCATCAACGCGCTGACGCACGCGATGACGCTGACCGTGCTGGACGCGCTGCGGGAGTGGGAGTCCGACGACGCGGTGCGCGCGGTCGTGGTGACCGGTGCGGGGGAGCGCGGTCTGTGCGCGGGCGGCGACCTCGTGGCCATCTACCAGGACGCGAAAACCGGTGCGGGCGAGCCGGATTCGCCGTCGGGGCGGTTCTGGCGCGACGAGTACACGCTCAACGCCTACATCGGGCGCTATCCGAAACCGTATGTCGTGGTGATGGACGGGATCGTGATGGGCGGCGGCGTGGGGCTGTCGGCGCACGGCAGTCATCGCATCGTCACCGAGCGGTCCGCGGTCGGAATGCCCGAGACCGGAATCGGTTTCGTGCCCGATGTGGGCGGGACGTACCTGCTCGCGCACGCGCCCGGGGAGATCGGCACGCATCTCGCGCTGACCACAGCGCGGATGGCCGCGGGCGACGCCATCGCGGCCGACTTCGCCGACTATTACGTTCCGGCACAGGACATTCCGGCGCTGCTGGACGCGCTGCGCACCGCCGATCCGGAGATCGCCATCGCGAAATTCGCCCGGCCCGCGCCCGCCTCCGAGCTTGTGGCGCAACGGGATTGGATCGATGCGTGCTACGCGGCCGACACCGTGGCGGAGATCGTGGCCCGGCTGCGCGCGCACGAATCACCCGCGGCACGCCGCGCGGCCGAGGACATATCGGCGAAATCGCCGACCGCGGTGCAGGCCACCCTGCGGTTGCTGCGGCAGGCCCGCACGCTGGACAGCCTCGAGGAGGCGCTGAACGCCGAGTACCGGGCGACGGTCGCCGCGCTGGCCGCCCACGATCTGGTCGAGGGCATTCGCGCGCAGGTGATCGACAAGGATCGGAATCCGCGCTGGGCGCCCGCTACCTCGGCCGAGGTGACGGCCGCGCAGGTGGACGCCTACTTCGCGGGGCTGGGCGAGTTCGAGCTGAATCTCGCCGCGCCGCGCCTGGGCTATCGTCACCGGTAATCCGCCACCGATCGGGAGAGGGACAGTGACCGATTTCGAGACCATTCTGCTGGAGCGCAGGGACCGGGTGGCCCTGATCACGCTGAACCGGCCGAAGGCGCTCAACGCGCTCAATTCGCAAGTGCTCGTGGACATCACGGCCGCGCTCGACGAGCTCGAGGGCGACGCGGGCATCGGCGCGGTCGTGCTGACCGGCTCGGAGAAGGCGTTCGCGGCCGGGGCCGACATCAAGGAGATGCAGAGCAAGTCCTATATGGACATGTACCTGACCGATCACTTCGGCGGCTGGGATCGGCTCGCCGCGTTCCGCAAGCCGATCATCGCGGCGGTCGCGGGTTACGCGCTCGGCGGCGGCTGTGAGCTGGCGATGATGTGCGACATCCTGATCGCGGCCGATACGGCGAAGTTCGGTCAGCCCGAGATCAAGTTGGGCATCATTCCGGGGATGGGCGGTTCGCAGCGGCTCATTCGGGCCGTCGGCAAGGCCAAGGCCATGGATCTGATCCTCACCGGCCGGAACATGGACGCCGAGGAGGCCGAGCGGGCGGGGCTGGTGGCCCGGATCGTGCCCGCGGCCGAGCTGGTCTCGACCGCGCTCGAGGTCGCCGGGACCATCGCGAACATGTCGCTGCCCGCGGTGATGCTCGCCAAGGAGGCGGTGGGCCGGGCCGACGAGACCACGCTGTCGGAGGGGCTGCGGTTCGAGCGGCGGGTGTTCCACTCACTGTTCGCGACCGAGGATCAGTCCGAGGGCATGGCCGCCTTCGTCGAGAAGCGCGCGCCGAACTTCAGCAATCGCTGAAATCACTTGTGCGGCACGGTATTTCCCGGCGTGCCCGCGATCTCCATCGGGGACGCCGGGGTGCCGCCGGTGGTGGTCGGGGCGGGAGACTGCTTGTCGGTCATGAGAAGTCCGGCGACGGTGGCGCCGAGGGTCGCGGTGACCGCGAGGGCGGCCACCACCTTGCGCCTGGACACCGGCGCGGCGTTCGCGGGGCGCAGGGTCGGCATGCTCGCGAAGCGCACGCCGCGCACGCGCCGGGCGGCGGGCAGCTGCGTGGCCATCAGGACCGCGCCGCGGGCGGAGACGAATTCCGGTTCCGGATCGTACATTTGGGGCAGATCGAGCAGTTGGCTCAGGGTCTCGCGGATACCCGGATTGCGGGTGCAGCCGCCGAGCAGGGCCAGCACCTGCGGCGCCACCCCGGCCTCATCGATCATCTGGCGGACGTAGGACACCGAATGGTGGATGCCCGCGGCCACCAGATCGTTGAAATCGCTGCGGGTCAACACCATTCGCGATCCGGTCACCGGATCGGTCGTCGTCACCACCGGGGAGGCGGTGAGGGCCTCCTTGTAGCCGCGGGCGATCGTCTTGTCGACCTCGACGCCGCCGTGCGCGAGCCGCCAGCGCAGCAACTCGTCGTGGCTGTCGCCGCCGAGCACGGTGCTGTGCCGCGTCGACAGGATGGCGTCGGTGCGGCAGTCGGCCTCGGTGATGGTCAGGCCGGAGGCGCCCAGATCGTAGAGCACGACCGCGCCCTCGTCCGGAAGTCGGCCGGTGAAGCGGAGATACCGCAGCTGGGCGACCGGTTCGTCGACGATCGTGAGGCGGCTGCGGCCCGCCGCGGCGCGAATCGCCTCGGCGTGCCGGGGGCAGCGGCAGGTGACCGCGATCCCGGTGATGAATTCGTCGCGCTCGGTGGCCGCCTCGCGCATGAGCGTGATCGCCTGGAAGACAGGCTCCTCCACGCCGCCGCCCGCCCGCCGGGGAACCGTGCACCGATCGATGGGGGGCAGGTGCGGCTGGTCGGAGTGCGTGAGCATCGCGCGTGCGCCACCAGCGCCCGCCGACACCCCCAGGACCAGCACCATGGCTTCCATGGTGAACCTTTTGGGGCGCGATGGGAAGACGACGGGTCAGTAATGTCGCTGGGCGGATGCTGAACGGTTATGCGGTCAGGCCCAGCGGGTCGGCGTGTCGCCCGTGTCGAAGTCGCCCGCCGCCCGGCGGAATTCGGCGAGAAGTCGCAGCAGGAGCTGCAAACGTTCGGGCGGCAGCCCCGGATGCGCGAAAACCTTCGCGTTCAGGGCAGCGCTCGCGCGAGTCGCCAATTCGCGTCCGGCGTCGGTGATCTCGATCAAGGTTGCCCGGCGGTCGCTGGGATGGGGTACGCGCTTGACCAGCTGCGCGGCTTCGAGGCGGTCCACGGTGTTGGTCACGCTGGTGGGATGCACCTGGAGACGGGCGCTGGCGACGGCCATGGGCAGTGCGCCGGTCTTGCTGAAACTGAGCAGGGTCAGCAGTTCGTATCGGGAGAACGTCAATCCGGACGGGCGCAGCGCCTCGTCCACCCGGGCCATCACGATCTGCTGCGCCCGCACCAGGGAGGTCACCGCCGCCATCCCGTCGGCGACCTCGCCCCAACCGTGCGCGGCCCACTGCCGGTGGGCCTCCTCGATGGGATCCAGGGGAAGCGGGCGGGGCGTTGCCATGGGCCGAGTCTATTTGTTGTGTTCTCCGCTGTATCTAGGGGATTCCGGCGAGGCCCGAGAAGTCCCTGGTCACAACGTGGTTGCGGTCGGTGACCGTGCCGAGGGTGTATTCGGGGAGCAGGCCGAAGTACTCCGAGCGGGTGCGCGTGCTCCAGCGGCGTGCGGCCGGGGTACGGGTTTTGTAGAAGTTGGCCTGGTAGCCGCCCTCGTGGATGCGGAGCAGGGTGTAGCCGCCCGGGTACTCCTTGACGGCGGCGACCTCGAGGAATTCGACGTTCAGCGGGATGTCGGGGCGGGTGCGGCGGTTGCGGTGGGTGTGTCCGCTGTGGTGCAGGAAGACGCCGGGGGTGTCGCGGTAGAGGGCGTGCAGGCGGGCGGCGTCCGGGCGGTTGAGGACGAAATCCGGTCCGGCGAGGTTGGTTACGCCGGATTCGAAGGTGACGGGGTGGTGGCCGAAGACGAGGGTGGGGCGGTCGGGGTCGGCCTTCAGGGTGGTGTGGAGGCGGTCGAACTGGTCGTCGTCGATGGTGCCGCCGGAGGTGTCGAGGGCGGTGGTGTCGAGGCCGATCAGGTGGAGGCCGCCGAGGTCGTGGTCGGTGAGTTCGCCTCGGGGAGTGAAGGATTCGGCCCAGCAGTCGTGGTGGTCTTCGGCTGTCGCCGGGCAGGCGGCGTAATCGGGGCCGACGTGGGGGCGGTCGTGGTTGCCTCGGGTGGCGAACCAGTCCTTGTTCTCGGTGCCCCAGGCGTCGAGGAGGCGGCGGACGGCGCGGGTCTGGTCCGGGGTGGCCTCGGCGGTGAGGTCACCGGCGAGGAGCAGGTGATCGGCTGTGCGGTCGGGGCGGCGGAGGTCGTCGAGCAGGGCGGTGAGCATGACCTCCGGGTAGGGCGGGAGGCCCGGGTCCTGGCGGACGCCCGGGGGGAGTCCGGCGGCGATGAGTCCGCTGATCTCCTCGCCGAAGTGGATGTCGTTGCAGAGGGCGAGGGTGCGCAGGAGGCGGCCGGGTGGGGGTGTGAGGGTGGTGAAGGTGCCGGTGGTTTCGGGGGAGCCGGGGAGTCTGGTGGCGAGATTCTTTGCGGGGGTTGCGGTTACGCCGTTGGAGAGGGCCTCGAAGCGGTAGGGGCGGTTGGGGTCCAGGTTGGTGATCTCGGCGTAGTGGTAGGGGGTGGGGGTTTGGTCTTCGAAGACGGTTTTGGGTGTTGTGAGTGAATTCGCCGGGGCCAGGCGGACTTCGGTGTTCGCGGGGACCGGGGTGTGGTCGTGGGGGTCGAGGGTGGTCCAGGTGAGGATGGCGGCGGTGTCGGTGAGGGTGACCAGTTCGAGATCGGTGGCTTCTGGGTCGGTTTGGGCGCGGGCGGTTCCGGGGGCGAGTAGGGGTGCGGTGGCCGCTATGGCCAGAGCGTTCAGGAAGCGGCGACGGTTGGGGCCGCAGCAGGTCATGGGATCTCCTCGCCCATCGGATGCGCCTTGTCTCCGTGGAGGATACGGCTCCTCCTTCCCCACCACCTCCAAAGCTGGACTGACCCCAGGTACGGCAGTACAGCCGCACCCTTTATTTGGATCCGCACCGGTTTCAGGGATCTACAAGGGGTGCGGATTTGAATAAGGGGTGCGGCTGGGTTGCCGAGCGTGTGGGGTTGGGGGTTAGCGGTTGGCTAGTACTCCAGCCGGACTTCGTGATCGATGGTGTTGCTGGTCAGTGGGCTGGACGTGGAGCGGCCACCGCGTGATCATGTCGTGTTTGTGTGTGACAC
>NZ_JBIAMW010000006.1:0-544646 GCF_042874315.1 Nocardia sp. NPDC004068 | reverse complement strand
CAGGTCGGCTACCCGTCGTCGCCTTGGTAGGCCATTACCCCACCAACAAGCTGATAGGCCGCGGGCCCATCTCGCACCGATAAATCTTTCCACCACACACCATGCAGCATGTGGTCATATCCGGTATTAGACCCAGTTTCCCAGGCTTATCCCAGAGTACGAGGCAGATCACCCACGTGTTACTCACCCGTTCGCCGCTCGTGTACCCCGAAGGGCCTTACCGCTCGACTTGCATGTGTTAAGCACGCCGCCAGCGTTCGTCCTGAGCCAGGATCAAACTCTCCGTTGAAGACTCTCAACCAGCCCCGAAGGACCAATCGGAAGTATCTCGAACCAGAGTCCGAAAACCTAACTATAAACGCCAGCCGGAAATTAGCTGACAAAAATGTTCGACACCCACACGGGGGTATGAGCGCCGAAACCAAAATATTTGGCACTGACATTCATCGACACACTATTGAGTTCTCAAAGAACAGGCGCACACCCCATCGGGCCGGTAATCCGACCTTCTGAAGAGGCAACTTTTCCAGCCTAACCACTCGAAGCCGGGGAGTCAAGTCCCAAGTTCGTGTCGGTTTCGTGCTGGCTGTCCGGCGCTCACCGTCCAACCTCGTGTCCCGGCCTCTCGGCCCGGTCGGTGTCCGTGTCGCTCTGACTCGAACCAAGTTACGTGTCGGATAACGCAACGTCAAATCCCCAAGATGAAGATCATCAACGCTGGTCAGAGCGACGCCGATCCGGCCTCCGACCGGCCCGGGCCACCGGATGTGACCCAGGTCATGTCTATCGGTTCGGTGTCCGCCGCACGCCCGCGAAGTTCTTCTTGCCGCGACGCAGGACGAGCCAGCTTCCGTGCAGGAAGTCCGAGTCTCCGGGCGTCCACTCTGGGTCGGACACGCGCGTGTTGTTCACCGACGCGCCGCCTTCGTTCACCGCCCGGCGAGCCGCGCCCCGGCTCTCCGAGAGCCCGGACGCCACGAGCAGGTCCACGATCGTGGCGTCCGTGCCAGCGACCGCGACGCCCCCCTCGCCCGCCGCCTCGGACAACGCGGCCGACAATGTGCCCTCGTCGAGTTCGTGCAGGTCACCCCGCCCGAACAGCGCCTGACTCGCCAGCTGCACCGCCCGCGTATTCGCCTCGCCGTGCACCAGATTCGTCATCTCCGCGGCCAGCCGGCGCTGGGCCTCGCGGGCGTGCGGGCGCTCCTCGGTGGCCTTCTGCAACTCGTCGAGTTCCGCGCGGTCGAGGAAGGTGAACCAGCGCAGGTAGCGCACGACATCGGCGTCGGCGGTGTTCACGAAGTACTGGTACCAGGCGTAGGGGCTGGTCATCTCCGGATCCAGCCACAGGCTGCCGCCGCCGGTGGACTTGCCGAACTTCTTGCCGTCGGCCGAGGTCACCAGCGGAACGGTCAGCGCGTGCACGTGCTCGCCGTCGACGCGGCGGTTCAGCTCGACGCCCGCGATGATGTTGCCCCACTGGTCCGAGCCGCCGACCTGCAAGCGGCACCCGTGCTGACGGCGCAGCTGGAGGTAGTCGTGGGCCTGCAACAGCATGTAGCTGAACTCGGTGTAGGACATGCCGTCGGTCTCGAGCCGCCGCTTGACGGTCTCGCGGGCGAGCATGACGTTGATCGAGAAGTGCTTGCCCACATCCCGCAGGAAGTCGACCGTGCTCAACGGCCCGGTCCACTGCATGTTGTCGACGATGATCGCGCCGTTGCCGGTATCGCCGAGGTCGACGAAGCGGGACAGCTGCCCGCGGATGCGTTCGGCCCAGGCCGCGACCGTGTCGGTCGAGTTCATCGTCCGCTCGCCGACATCGCGCGGGTCGCCGATCAGCCCGGTGGCCCCGCCCGCGAGGACGATCGGCCGATGGCCCGCCTGCTGAAAACGCTTGAGCGCCAACAGCGGAACCAGATGCCCGGCGTGCAGGCTCGGGGCGGTCGGATCGAATCCGGCATAGAGCGTGATCGGACCCTTCGCCAGCTCCGAGCGCAGCTCGTCCAGATCGGTGGACTGGGCGATCAGCCCCCGCCAGGTCAGTTCCTCGATGATGTCGACGCTCACGTCGCCCTATCTTTCCGCACGGCTCCGGTCGCCCGTGCACAGGTCCACCGCCGAGTCTGATCGGCGACGGTCGGGCGGTCCAGCGATTATCAGGCGAAGGCGTCCCGCAAGGACGTCAGGTGGACCCGGCTCGCCGAGGCCGCGGCGGCGGCGTCGCGGCGGCGGACGGCGTCGAGCAGGACCTCGTGCGCGTGGTGGTCGGCGCGGGCGTCGGTCAGCGGGCGGATCCGCAGCATGTCGACCATCGCGTGCCGCGAACGCGGGATGAAGGCGTCGAACATGCCGGTGAGGATGTCGTTGTGCGCGGCGGTGACGACCGCGCGGTGGAAGGCGGTGTCGGCGTCGACGAGTTCCTCGACCGATCCGGTGGCCTCGGCGCGGACGGCCAGGGCCCGCCACAGCGCGCGCAGGTCGGCGGGGGTGCGGCGCGCAGCCGCCAGGGCCGCGGATTCGGCCTCGATCGCCAGCCGCGCCTCGATGACGGCGACGATGTCGGCGCGGCGCAGGATGGCGTCCCAATCCTCGGCGACGTCCAGCGCGGTCACGAAAACGCCTGCGCCCTGGCGACTTTCGAGGACGCCCTTGCCCGACAGTTCCCGGATCGCCTCGCGCAGCGTCGAACGGCCCACGCCCAGTTGCGCGGCCAGCGTGGTCTCGCCGGGCAGCTTGTGGCCCAGCGCCCATTCGCCCGCACGGATCCGCCGCAACAGAAGTTCGGCCGCCTGGGCGGCGAGCGGATGCCGCTGTACGTGCGCCAAAGTTCCCGTACCTCTCTACTTGTCTGAGGACTTTCTCCTCGCTAGTGTAGGCCACATGGGATCCGGTCTGCTTCTCCTTCGCCGCCGCGGCGGGGTCTGATTCGACCGGCACCCTGCCCGCGGGTTGCTTCGCCGCGCCGGTCGTCCCCTCCGACGCGAAAGCACTCATCCCCCATGTCCTGGAATCGCCAACAGCCCTCCGTCATGCCGTCGCACCGGTATCGCGATGTGTACCAACGGGTTTCGGTGCCGCTCACCGAGCGTCGCTGGCCGTCGAACCGGATCACCGCGGCGCCGCTGTGGGTGCCGGTCGATCTGCGCGACGGCAATCAGGCCCTGGCCGAGCCGATGGATCCGCAGCGCAAGCGCCGCTTCTTCGAACTGCTGGTGGCCATGGGCTACAAGGAGATCGAGGTCGGCTATCCGAGCGCCTCGCAGACCGATTACGACTTCGTCCGCCTGCTCGCCGAGACCGATCTCGCCCCCGCGGACGTGACGATCGTGGTGTTCACCCCGGCGCGGCGCGATCTCATCGACCGCACGCTGGAGTCGGTGCGCGGCATCGCCAACGATGTCGTCGTCCACATGTACGCGGCGACCGCGCCGGTGTGGCGCGAGGTCGTGCTCGGCATGTCGCGGGCGGAGACGACCGAGATGATCCTCGCGGGCGGGCGGGCCGTCGCGGCGGGCGCCGGGGACCGGGCCAACATCCGGTTCCAGTTCTCCCCCGAGGTCTTCATGCTCACCGAGCCCGATTACGCGCTGGAGCTGTGCGATCGGATGACCGCGCTGTGGGACGCCACCCCGCAGCGGCCGGTGATCGTGAATCTGCCCGCGACCGTGGAGGTCGCCACGCCCAATGTCTACGCCGACCAGATCGAGTACATGCACCGCAACCTGGCCCGCCGCGACGGTGTCGTGCTGTCGGTGCATCCGCACAACGATCGCGGCACCGGCGTGGCGTGCGCCGAACTCGCGGTGCTGGCCGGGGCGCAGCGCGTGGAGGGCTGCGTATTCGGCAACGGCGAGCGCACCGGCAATGTGGATCTGGCGACGCTGGCGCTGAATTTGCATGCCCAGGGCCTGGATCCGATGATCGACTTCTCCGATATCGACGAGATCCGCCGCACGGTCGAGTACTGCACGCGGTTGCCGATCCCGCCGCGCCACCCGTACGTGGGCGATCTCGTCTACACCGCCTTCTCCGGCACCCATCAGGACGCGATCAAGAAGGGCTTCGCCGAACATCGGGCGCGGGCGGCGAGGGAAGGCGTCGCCGAGCGCGAAATCGATTGGCGGGTACCGTATCTGCCCATCGATCCGGCCGATGTGGGCCGCTCCTACGACGCCGTGATCCGGGTGAACTCCCAGTCCGGCAAGGGCGGCATCGCGTATCTGCTGGAGACGGAGTACGGGCTGCGGCTGCCGCGCCGGGTGCAGATCGACTTCGCCCGGCACGTACAGCGCCACACCGACGGCACCGGCGGCGAGGCGACCGCGGCGCAACTGTACGAATTGCTGCTGGCCGTCTACGCCCCGGAGAATCCGCGAATCCGCTGGGCGGACACCGGCCTCGACATCGACGGCCACGACGTCGGGCACCCGGCCGACGCGGCGGCCGCGGCCGAACTGATCGCCGAGCACGGCCCCCGGGTCGAGGTCCTGTCCGTCACCGACCACCGGGTAGACGACGCCACGGTCGCCTACCTGGAATACCGATCGGCCGGAACCGCCTCCTGGGCAATCGGATTCGGCCGCACCGCGACCGAGGCGGCGTGCCGGGCCGTGCTGTCCGCCGCGCACCGCGCGGCGTCGACCGTGGCGGTCACGGCTTCCTGAATCGCCGGAGCCGCGGGCCGGGAACTCACGCCGACTTCTCGGCTCGCGGCGCGCGCGGACTGCGGCGATACGCCGACACCGCGGGCGAGTCGATCAGCCACAGTCGCCACGGCCGATCCGCGGCCAGGCTGACCCCGACCCGGGGCCCGATCCCGATGGCGCTCGGGTCGGTGATCGGCGTTCCCAATTCGAGCCGGATGGGCGCCCGCGGGTCGAACAGATCGATTCCGTAGTCCCGCAACGAGATTCCGAGGGCGCTTCCGACGTTCCCCGGCCCCCGGGCCAGTGCCGCGTCGGTCCGGGCGGCGGGACGGCGTTCGCGCACCGTCTCGTGCCCGGCGATGATCTCCGCCGCCCGGATGAGCACCGCGCTGGCGACGCCGTCCGGCCCGCTCGTCACGTTCACACAGGTGTGCATCCCGTAACTGAAGTACACGTACAGGTGGCCGGGCGGGCCGAACATGACCGCATTGCGCGGGGTCCGCCCCCGCCCGGAGTGCGCGGCCGGATCGTGCCACGGCCCGGCCGGATCGCCCCCGTACGCCTCCACCTCCACGATCCGTGCGCCGACCGCACCCGACCAGAGGGTCGCGCCCAGCAGTCGGCGGGCGGCGGCAACGGGTTCGACGGCGAGTTCTTCGGCAGACACAACGGACCATTGTCCATTCCGCCATCGCCCGCCCTGCCCGGGGTGGTGGGCGGAGCCGCCTACAAAAAGCGCCACACGCCGCCGTGCCCGGGGCAGTCCACTACAACCAGCGCGACACCCCGCCATGCCCGGAACACGTGCCACTGCGGTGCTGGCTGAAGCTGTAGGTGCCGTCCTTGCACTGGGCCGTCGCCCCGTCGGGCTGGGTGTCGGACTGCTGTGGGCGCGGGACGCAGGCGTTGTCGACATTCTGGTACTCGCCCGCGGGGCAGGCGACGAAGGCGGGCGGCGCGGCGACGGCCGCAGCGGTGGGGGTGAGGACCGCGGCGACGGCCACCCCGACGGCGCAGGCCCAGGACGCGAGCCGAGCTCGCCGATCGGTGTTCATCTGTGAAACTCCCTACAGCAGTACGTCTTTCGTGCGCACCGGTCTCGGTACGGAGGGATCAAGTTACCCATCGCGCCGAGCCGCCACACTCGGATCCGGACAATTGGGGGGTTGTGGGAACCATACGGACCGGTTCCCGGACGTTCCCCGTCACACGTAGGCGCTGTGATCCCCCGCCCGGATGCCCAGATTGTCGTCCGCGATCACCAGCCCGTACCCCACGACAAGCAGCGCGACCAGCTGCCCCCACGCCACCCACGCCACGCCGATCGGCGCGGTCGCCAGCACGGCGAGCGCGACCACCAGCCGGATCCAGGCGCGCGGAATGCCCAGCACCAGCCGGAAACAACTCTGTCCGAAGAAGTACAGCGCCACACCCCCCGACAGCGCCAGCGCCTGGGCCACGGGCACCGGCGAATTGCCGTGCGCCAGAACGGTTCCGATGCCCGCCGCGGTCAGGATGACGCCGAGCAGCATGGGGTACAGGGCGTAGCCGTAGGCCAGCACGGCCGGTCGGCCGCGCCGGGGACCCGCGAGCGCGGCGAGGGCGTGCTCGCCGCGTTCATCGTCGAGCCCGAAGTACGCCCACCACAGCACGTAACTGAGCGTGAGGCCGAGCCCGACCATGGCCACCAGCGGCACGGTCACGGTGTCGGCGTGCAGGCTCGCGCCGACCGCGACGACCGATTCGCCGAGCGCGACCAGCAGCACCAGCCCGTGCCGTTCGCAGAAGTGCGCGGTGCGGATGACGAATCCGCCCGGATCGCTCAGATACGGGGTGGCGATCTGCACGACCAGCGCGACGATCCAGCACCCGTAGCGCGGCCACCCGTGCACACAGCCGCCGACCAGCACCAGAATCGCCGAGACCGCGTTGGGCGGCACGATTCGCAGCGCCGCCGCCGACGCCTGCGTCCCGCCGTTGACCCAGAACAGCGCGGAGTGAACGACATTCACCAGCAGGTAGCCCAGCCCGAAGGCGATGCCCGACCCGGCGAACGCGCCCGGGATCGCCAGCGCGATGACGAAGAACCCGAACATGCCCAGCATCAGCGCGGTCCGGCGCACGGTCGAATTCGGCGCGACCTCGTTGGTCAGCCAGACGTACCCGCTGTACATCCACCACATGATGGCGAAGACCAGGGCCACCCGGCCCAGCGCGGGCCAGCCGGGATGCGCGCCGAAGGCGTGGGTCAGCTGGGTCAGGGCGAAGACGAACACGAGGTCGAAGAACAACTCCAGGGTGGACGCCCGGGTCTGCCCGCCCTCGGCCTCGTCGGAAACAGCACTGCTCACGGGCGAAGACTAATCGGGACTTGCGGACGGCGGGATGGGGGCGCAGAATTCAACGAGCAATGAATTCAACACACGATGAATAGAGGTGGCCCATGGCGGCGCCGGAACTCGCGATCGAGATCACGCACCTGCGGGTGCGGCGCGGCGGACGCGAAGTGCTGCACGACATTTCGCTGACCGTCCCGCGCGGCCGCATCACCGGTCTGCTCGGCCCCTCGGGCTGCGGCAAGACCACGCTCATGCGCAGCATCGTCGGCACCCAGCTCGTCCAGGCGGGCAGCGTGCGGGTGCTGGGCGAGCCCGCGGGCAGTCCGCGGCTGCGCTCGCGCGTGGGCTACGTGACGCAGGCGCCGAGCATCTACGACGATCTGACCGTCACCGACAACGTCTCCTACTTCGCCGCGCTCTACGACCGCACCGACGACGCCGTCCACGCGGCGATCGAGTCGGTCGGGCTCGGCGAGCACGCCCGCCAGCGCGGCAACCAGCTCTCCGGCGGGCAGCGCACCCGCGTGTCGCTGGCGTGCGCGCTGGTCGCCGATCCCGAACTGCTGGTCCTCGACGAGCCGACCGTGGGCCTGGATCCGGTGCTGCGCGCCGAGCTGTGGCGGCAGTTCCACGACCTCGCCGCGCAGGGCCGCACCCTGATCGTGTCGAGTCACGTCATGGACGAGGCCGAGCACTGCGGCGATCTGCTGCTCCTGCGCGACGGCTCCCTGCTCGCCGAACTCAGCCCCGACGAACTGCGCGAACGCACCGGCGAAACCAGTTTGGAGAACGCGTTTCTCGCCCTGATCAGAATGGAGCAGCCGCGATGACCACCGCCCTGACCCGCACCACCCGCTGCTACACCGCGACCACCGTCCGCATTCTCAAACAGCTGCGCGCCGACCATCGCACGGTGGCGATGCTGCTGCTGGTGCCCGCGCTGCTGATCACATTGCTGTACTTCGTCTATCACGACACCCCGGCCGTGCCGGGCATGCCGCGGTTGTTCGACCGGGTCGGCATCAGCATGCTGGGCATCCTGCCGTTCATCGTGATGTTCCTGATCACCGCGATCGCCATGCAGCGCGAACGCAGCTCGGGCACGCTCGAACGGCTGATGACCACCCCGCTGTCCAAACCCGATCTGCTGGCCGGATACGGGACCGCGTTCTCGGTGGCCGCGGCCGCCCAGGCGGGGCTGGCCTGTCTGGTGGCGTTCGGCCTGCTCGGGCTGACCTCGCAAGGCAGCGTGTGGCTGGTACTGCTGATCGCCGTGCTCGACGCGGTGCTCGGGGTGGCGCTGGGTCTGCTCGCAAGTGCCTTCGCGCGCACGGAGTTTCAGGCGGTACAGTTCATGCCGATGATCGTCGGACCGCAATTCTTCCTGTGTGGGCTGCTCGTGCCGCGCGATCAGCTGCCGCGCTGGTTGGAGATCATCAGCGACGTGCTGCCGTTGAGCTACGCCGTCGACGCCCTGCAACAGGTCTCCCGGTCTCCGGGCGCGACCGCGCGGATGTGGTGGGATCTGCTCGTGGTGGCCGGATTCGCCGCCGTCGCACTGGGTTCCGGGGCGGCCACCCTCCGCAGGCGCACGGCATGACCGACACCGGCAACGGCGGGCCCGGGCGCAGCGGTCGCCGCCCCGGGCAGTCCGGCACGCGCGAAGCGATTCTCGACGCCGCCCGCGCACGCTTCGCCGAGGTCGGTTTCGACAAGGCGTCGATCCGTTCGATCGCCGGGGTGGCCGGGGTCGATCCGGCGCTGGTGCACCACTATTTCGGCACCAAGGCCGAATTGCTCACGGCCGCACTGGATCTCCCGATCGACCCGACTCTCATCACCGACCAGATCGCCGCCGTCCCCGTCGACGCGCTCGGCGAGACCATCGTCCGCGCCGTGGTCGGCGTGTGGGACTCCCCCCTCGGCCTCCAGGCCGTGGCGTTCTTCCGCACCGTCCTGGGCGGGGACGCCACACTGGCCCGCCAGTTCCTGCTCGAGGTCGTGCTCAAAGACGTTCGCTCCCGGGTGGATTCGCCCCCCGGCAGCGGCGCGACCCGGGTGGTGCTGGCCGCCTCACAAATGATCGGCGTCCTGGTCGGCCGCAAGATAGTCGGCATCGAACCCCTGGCCTCCATGCCTGTCGACCAACTCGCCCGCATCGTCGGGCCGACCCTACAGCGCTACCTGACCGGCGACATCGGGCTCTGAGTCCCAGTGGTGCCCAGGTCCCTCAACCCTGGGCGCTGAACCTCTCCTGCTCGGCGTCGGACACCTCGCGGGCCTCGTCGACGAGCAGCACCGGGATGCCGTTGTCGATGCGGTAGGCGCGGCGCAGGCGCGGGTTGTACAGCAGGCTCGCGCCGTCACCGTCGTGGACCAGCGACAGCGGGCCCTTGTCCTGCGGGCAGGCCAGCAGGCTCAACAACGTGGAATCCAAGGTTTGCTCCGCCATGATCGATAACTTACCGGTCCTCGGGAACGGGCCGACGCGGCGCTCGCCGGAACGAGAAGTGCCGGTGCCCGAAGAAGCTGCCGACCGCGACCAGACCCATCACGACCAGCGTCGCCGGCGTCTCCGGCAGCCGCCACACCCCGACCGCCACCTGCACGCCCACCGTATTGAGCACCAGCCCGCCGGAGTTCACCAGCACGAACCGGACGAAGTCGCGCAGCACATGCCCCCGCACCCGGAACACCAGCGTGCGATGGGCGAGGAAGGCGAACACGATGCTGACGGCGTAGGCCAGCACCACCGCCACCGCGGGCGGCCAGGCCGGTCCCAGCACCTTCAGCCACAACACGGTCATCGCCATGCCGAGCGCGGTATTGCCCACCCCGACGGCGGCGAAGGCGACCTCCTGCCGCCGGATCAGCCGCAGCAGCGGACCCGGCCGGGCGAGTTCGCCCGTCCCGGTCACGGCCGCGTCGTTCACGAAAGCGCCTCCGCGGGAACGCGTTCCGGCTCCGGATCGGGCGCCGCCGCGGCGGGCTCGTCGTCCTCGGGACGGCGCGAGCGCACGTGCGCCCACTGCAACACCCCGAGCCCGATCAGCCCGGCGACGGCCGCCGCGACGCCGATCTTCCAGCCCGGCGGCCGCCAGGCCACCGTCAGTTCCGCGTCCGTGGTTCCCGCCGGAATGTCCACGGCCACGAACGATTTCGCGACGGTCGTGAACGGAATCCGCTTGCCGTTCAACGTGACCCGATACCCGGGCCAGCCCAGCCGCGCGAACACCACCCGGCCCCCGGCGGGCGAGCTGACCCGGACCGTGCTGGCGGTGTCGGATTCGCCGATCGAGGTCGCGGTCACGTCGTGCGCGTCGGCGACGCGGCCGTTGACCGTGGCGACCGGCCCGCCCTCGCGCTCGAGCACGCTGATCCAGCGCTCGTGACCCGGGTACTCGACCCACTTCCAGCCCTCCGGCGCGGGCCGCGCGTCGGCGTCGGGGAACATGGCCCGCTGCAACACGACTCGATCGACCTTCATCAGATCCACCAGGGTACGGCCGGTGCTCGGCTCGGGGGTGAACACGCGCCGGAACGCGTCCGGGCACACGCTGGAATCCCAGCGCATGCACAGCAGATCACCGAACCAGTAGTGCCCGTTGGGGGTGTAACCGTTGACGTAGTTCAGCTCGAGATCCTTGGCGTAATTGCCGAAGACCAGCGAACCGTAGGCCGCTTGCACGGTACGGTCGCCGGGTTGCAACAGCCCCCGATCACCCAATTGCAGGGTGACGCCGGGAAAGTCGGGGAACGCGGCCTTGGCCTCGGACCGCGACACCGGCAGATTCCACCCCATCGGCGTCGGCTGCGCGGCCGCGACCTGCCCGTAGGCGATGGGGAACATGGCCACGATGGCCAGCGCCGCCGCCGCGCCCGCGCCCCGGCTGCGGCCCAGCCACACCGCCCCAGCGCCCACCGCCGCCACCGCCAGCGCCGAGAGCACATGCCACAACGCGTCGTGCGGATCGGCGGAAAACGTTCGCACCCACAGCAATCCGATCAGCACCGCCGCCGCGACCGCGCGCCCTCGCCAGCCGGACACCGTGCCGAAGCGGCCGATCAGCACGCACACCAGCACCAGCAGCCCGACCGCCAGCATGGGCAGCACGCGTGAGGGCCAGCGCAGCGGCCCGACCGTACCGGGCCCGGCGGTCCACATCAGGAACATGATCGCGAACAGCGCGACCGCGGTCAGCTCCCGCCACGCCGCGCGGGCCCGGCCCCAGTCCACGAAGGCCAGCGCGGGAATCAGGAACCACGCGATATAGGTGACCGGCATCGGCTGGATGTAGCCCCACCACGAGTTGAACGCGGGCAGCGTGGACGGCAGGCTCGCGTTCAGCGATTCCGACCACGGCACGGTGAGGAACTGGTCGTTGTTGATCTGCGAGGTCCCCCGCCAGCTCACCTTCGCCGAGAGCATGCTGGGCAGATACGTCATCAGCCCGGCCAGGCCCGCGCACCCGGCCACCAGCGCCAGCCGCGCCACCGGCCGCCACTTGCGTTGGTACACAAGCTCTCCCACGGCCACCGCGAGCAGCATGAGCGCCGACTCGACGGCCGGGAAGACGTATTCGACCGAGATCGCCAGATAGAGGTAGACGAACACCGGGATCGGCCCGCCCCTGCCCCGGGTGTAGCGCACCGACGCCGCCCACGCGTGCAACATCCACGCGGTCCCCGTCAGCGAGGTCGTCCAGCTGGCCTCGTCGAAGAACAGGAACCAGCCGGTGAGCGGAAAGGCGATGCCCGCCACCGCCGACCACGCCGCGCGCCCGCCGTAGGCCAGGCACACCCGGTACACGCCGAGCGCGGCGATGATCGAGAAGATCAACTTCACGATCGTGGCGTAGAGGGCGATATTGTCCACCGAGGGCGCGATCAGATCGATCAGCAGCTGCGGCGGGTTGAACAGCCCCGCCTCCTCCATGGTGTAGTTGCCGGTCATCCACTGGTCGGGCGCCAGCAGCGGCAGGTGCCCGTCGCGCAGCCGATGGCCGAGCATCACCCACAGCGGGGCGTACTGGGATTCGGTGTCGTCGGTATAGAAATGGCGGGCGTTGGCGAGCAGGACCGCGGCGTAGCCGAGCACCACACCGAGTGCGGTGAGCGCCCCCCACCTGTAGATGTTCTTGCGATCGTCCGCCTGCGCGATCGACCCAGCAGCACTTTCCACCACGAGGACCAGACCCTACAGGGCGGCGGGCTCCCCGCGCCGCCGGGACCGCACGAACATCCACTGCAACACCGCGATTCCGGCGAGGCCCGCCACGAACGTCGCGATGCCGATCTTCCAGCCCGGCGGCCGCCAGCTCACGCGCAGCTCGGCGTCGTTCGTGCCCGCCGGGACGTCCACGGCGACGAAGGACTTCGCGACCGTGGTGAACGGAATCCGCTTGCCGTTCAAGGTGACCCGATACCCGGGCCAGCCCAGCCGCGCGAACACCACCCGGCCGCCGCCCGGCGAGGTGACCCGCACGCGGCTCTCGGTGTCCGATTCCGACAGCGACGCCGCCGTGACGTCCTCGGTCGCAGCGACCCGGCCGCCGACCGTCGACACCGGCCCGTCCACGCGTTCGAGCACCGCGATCCAGCGCTCGTGGCCCGGATAGTCCACCCACTTCCAGCCGGGCGGGGGTTCCTGCTTCGCCGCGTCCGGGAACAGCGCGCGCTGCAAGACGACTCGATCCACCTTCATCAGATCGACCAGCGGGCGGCCCGTCGTCGGTTCCGGGGCGAACACGCGGCGGTAGGCGTCGGGGCAGACGCTGGAATCCCACCGCATGCACAGCAGCTCGCCGAAGTAGTAGTAGCCGGTCGGGGTGTAGCCGTTGACGTAGTTCAGCTCCAGATTCTTGGCGTAGTTTCCGAAAACCAATGAGCCATAGGCTTTTTCGACGCTCTTGTCGCCCGGTTGCAGCAGCCCGCGCTCGCCCAGTTGCAGCGTCTTGCCGCCGAAGTCCGGGAAGGCGGCCTTCGCCTCGGACCGCGACGCGGGCAGCTGCCACGACATCGGCGTCGGCTGCACCGAGGCCACCTGGGCGTACGCGATGGGGAACATCGCGACGAGGGCCAGCGCGCACGCCGCGGCCGTGCCCCGCGCCCGGCCCAGCCACAGCACCCCGGCCAGCAGCGCGCCGACGGCCACCGCGGCCAGCACATGCCACAGCACGTCGTGCGGGTCGGCGGAGAACGAGCGCACCCACAGCGCGAGGATGAGCACCGCCGCCGCGACCGCCCGAGGTTTCCAATCCCGCGTCGCGCCGTACCGGCCGACGAGCACGCACACCAGCACCAGCAGCCCGACGGCCAGCATCGGCAGCACCCGCGCGGGCCAGCGCAGCGGCCCGATGGTGCCGGGGCCCGCGGTCCACATCAGCATCACGACCGAGAACAGCGCGACCCCGCTCAGCTGCCGCCACTCCGCCCGTGCCGCACGCCAGTCGACGAACGCGAGGATCGGGATCAGGAACCACGCGATATAGGTGACCGGCAGCGGCTGGATGTACCCCCACCACGCGCTGAACGCGGGCATCGTGCTGGGCAGGCTGGCGTTGAGCGACTCCGACCACGGCACGGTGAGGAACTGATCGTTGATGATCTGCGAGGTGCCGCGCCAGGTGACCTTCGCCGAGAGCATGCTCGGCAGGAACGTCAGCAGTCCCGCGGCCCCCGCGCACGCGGCCGCCGCGGTCAGCCGGGCCACCGGCCGCCAGGCCCGCTGGTACAGGATCTCCCCCACCGCGACCGCGGCCAGCATGATCATCGCCTCCACCGCCGGGAAGATGTAGGCCGTGGAGATGGTGAGATAGAGGTACACGAAAACCGGTAGCGGCCCGCCCCTTCCGCGCGTGTAGCGCACCGAGGCGGCCCACGCGTGCAGCATCCACGCGGTCCCCGTCAGCGCGGTCATCCAACTGGCCTCGTCGAAGAACAGGAACCAGCCGCTGAACGGGAACGCCACCCCCGCGACCGCCGACCAGGCCGGGCGACCCCCGTAGGCCAGGCACACCCGGTACACCCCGAGCGCGGCGATGATCGAGAAGATCAGCTTCACGAGCGTCGCGTACAGCGCGACGTTGTCCACCGAGGGCGCGATCAGATCCACCAGCAGCTGCGGCGGATTGAACAGCCCCGCGTCGTCCATCGTGTTGTCGCCGGTCATCCACTGGTCCGGCCACATCACCGGGAACCGGCCCGCGCGCAACGCGCGCCCCAGCGCGAGCCACAGCCCGGTGTACTGGGATTCGGTGTCGTCGGTGAAGAAATGACGCACATTGCCCAGCAGCACGGCCCCGTACCCCACGACGACCCCGAGCGCCGTCACCGCTCCCCAGCGGTGAACCCGTCGCCGCGAAAGAGTCTCGGAGTCGTCACCTTCGCTCACAGGTTCCAGACCTTACAGCGGGTTCGGCGCCCGGCTTCTACACCCGCGGCGGCCCGACACCACCGTGCTAGAGTTCTCAGCGGCTCGGGCTCTGGTGACCAGCGAGGAGTACCGGCACGCACCGTCATCGAAAGTTGATCCAGCTGATGCCGATTCCCCCCGAATCCAACGGACACCGCGGGTCCGCCCGGACGCACACCGTCTCCGTGGTGGTCCCGGTGTACCGCGGCGAGCAGACCATCGCCGGACTCGTCGCCGAACTCGCGACCTACGCGCGGCCGACGACCACCCCCGGCGGCGCCACCTTCGTCGTCGGCGAGATCATCCTCGTCCACGACCACGGCCCCGACCGCTCCGACGTCGTCCTGCAGGAGCTGGCCGCCCGCCACGACAACGTGCGCCCGATCTGGCTGTCGCGCAACTTCGGTCAGGACGCGGCCACCATCGCGGGCATGTCGGCCGCACGCGGCGACTGGACCGTCACCATGGACGAGGACGGCCAGCACGACCCCGCCTTCATCGGCGCCTTCCTGGACGCGGCCCTCGCGCAGCGCGCGGACCTGGTCTACTCCAAGCCGATCAACACCCGCCCACACGGCTTCCTGCGCAACCTCACCTCGCGCGGCGCGAAACTCGTGCTGGCCACCCTGTTCGCCTTCCCCGACTCCACCCGGTTCGAGAGCTACCGGCTCATCCGCGGCGACATCGCCCGCCAGCTCGCCGAGGTGGCCTCCAACGGCGTGTATCTCGACGTCGCGCTCACCTGGGTGGTCGACACCGTCGCCCAGGTTCCGGTCGCGCTGCGCGCCGAGGGCCGCGAGGAGTCCGGCTACAACTACCGGCGGCTGTTCTCGCTGTTCTGGAAGATGGTGCTGTGCAGCGGAACTCGCGGCCTGCGCCTGGTCAGCATGTTGGGGGTGACCCTCGCGCTGGGCGGGGCGGTGATGGCCGGGCTCATCGTCTTCGAGGCCCTCACCCGCTCGGACTGGGCGCCGGAGGGCTGGACCTCGACCATCGTGGTGCTGCTGCTCTGCTCGGGCGCGATCCTGTTCTCGCTCGGCCTGATCGCCGAATATCTCGGTGTCGCCCTGCACGTGCTGGTGGGCAAGCCGCTCTATCTCACGGTCGCCTCCCCGACCCCGCGACCCGCGAACCCCACCCCGGACGTGGTAGAGAATCGGGAGACATCCGCGACGATCACCGAGGGGAACGATCGGGTTGACCACCACTGACCGCATCATCTTCAGCCGTCCCTACCGGGCCCGGCGGGAGCTGCCCAACCTCGAGGCCGTGCTGTCGTCGGATCAGAGCCACGGCGACGGTCCCTTCACTCGGTCGGCGACCGAGAAGCTCAAGGCCATCACCGAGGCGCCGCACGCGCTGCTGACCACCTCCTGCACCTCGGCCATGGAGATGGCGGGCCTGCTGCTGGAGCTGGGCCCCGACGACGAGGTGATCGTCCCCAGCTTCGCCTTCACCTCCACCGCGACCGCCATGGCGCTACGCGGGGCGACCTGCGTGTTCGCCGACATCGACAGCGCCACAGGCAATCTCGACCCCGAGGCCGTCGCCGCGGTGCTCACCCCGCGCACCAAGGCGATCATGGTCATCCACTACGGCGGCGTCGCCGCCGACATGGCGGGCCTGCTCGCCCTGGCCAACGCGCACGGCATCGCCGTCGTCGAGGACAACGCGCACGGGCTGGGCGGACGCTGGCGCGGCAGGCCGCTGGGCACCCTCGGCACCCTGGGCGCGCTCAGCTTCCACGACACCAAGAACGTGCACTGCGGCGAGGGCGGCGCGCTGCTGCTCACCGACGAGATCCTGATGGGCCGCGCGGAGATCATCCGCGAGAAGGGCACCGACCGGGCCCGCTTCCTGCGCGGCGCGGTGGACAAGTACTCCTGGCAGGACATCGGATCCAGTTATCTGCCCAGCGAACTCAACGCCGCCGTGCTCGACGCGCAGCTCGACGAGTTCGAGACGATTCAGGCCGGGCGGCACCGGGTCTGGAACGCCTACGCGGCCGCGCTACCCGACTGGGCCGCGCGCAACGACGTTCGGCTCATGCGGGTCCCCGCCGACCGCGAGCACACCGCGCACCTGTTCTATCTGCGACTGCCCACCGAGCAGCGCCGCGACGACTTCATCGGATATCTTGCCGCGCAAGGCATCTCGGCCCCGTTCCACTACGTGCCGCTGGACACCAGCCCGGCGGGTGGCAAGCTGGGCCGCACGCCCCGGCCGTGCGTGCGCAGCGCCGAGTTCTCCGAGACCGTCGTGCGCCTGCCGCTGTGGCCCGACCTCACCGACGCGCAGGTGACGCGGGTGATCGAGGCGGTCACCGCGTTCACGGTGTGAGGACGTAGAGCTTCTCCCGGCCGCCCGCGATGCGCGCCCGGCGCGTGACCCGGGAGCCATAGCGGTCGAACAGCGCGTCGAGGGTGGTCTCGGTGAACCGGTGCGCCTGCGCGCCGTCCCCGGCGTCGGTGCAGCGGCGGGCCAGCGCGGCGACCACGCGGTGCTCGCTGGTGGCGAGATTGCGGATCGGTTCCGTCACGATCACCGCCGTCCCCGCCGCGGCGCGCATCCGGTCCACCACCGGGGCCGCGTCGGGCAGGAAGTGGTACAGGCTGGCCTGCATGACCACGAAATCCGCTGCGGGCAAGGGGGTTTCGTCGCGCACGTCCCACACCCGCCCGTGCCCGCCCGCCGCGATCAGGTCCGCGACGAATCCGGCGTTCCGGTCGAGTCCGGTGTAGTCGATCGACCGGTCGCGCAGGCAGCGGGTGTAGAGGGTCGCGGGGCCGCAACAGACGTCGAGCACGCGCACGCCGTCGGGGATCAGCTCGTCGATCGCGGTGAACCGGGCCGCGTAGTGGGTCCGGTAGAGCCCGCGCATCAACAGCTCGTAGATGCGCCGGTTGCGGTAGACCAGGCTCGTTCTCACCGCCTGTGACCGTACCCGGTCGGGGCCCCGCGCGCCCGCCGGACGCTCTCCGTCCGGGCGCTCAGTCCAGCAGCGCGTCGAGCGCCTCGCGGGTGAGGACCTCGTAGGTCTCGGTGTCGCGGTTGTACCACCAGGTGTTCTCGTCCGGCTCCAGCCGCACCGCCGCCTGCACCGCGCGGGTGGAGGGCCGGTAGGTGGAACTGCGCGGGATCTCGTCGACGACGAAGATCAGGTCCGGCCGCTGGCTCGACTCCAGCGTGCGCAGGCATTCGCTGACGTCCTTGGGCCGCAGCTCGTGTCCCGCGCGGACGCTGATCGCGGCGACCGGCAGCGTGCGGCCCGCGGCGTGCAGGGCGAAGGCCACCTCGGTGTCGACCGCGGTGATGTCGTTGAGCGCGTCCACGATCGGCTGGTTGTACACCGGGCCGCGGTCGGTGAGCACCACGCTGTCGCGGCGGTCCATCAGCCAGTAGTCGCCGTCGCCGTCGCGGCGGAACAGGTTCTCCGTCGGCATCCAGGAGTCGCCGGGGGTGAACACCCCGCGCAGACCGCCCTGGGAGATGTCGACCGTCTCGCCCGCCTTGCCGATCAGCAGCCCCACCTCGTTGTCGGCGGCGCGGCGCGCGAAACCCTGTGCGTCGGTGACGATCCGGCCGCTGTGCGGATCGTAGGAGATGAGTTCCACCCGCGCGGTGCCCGGCACCGGACGGCCCTTGCAGCCGATCTTCACCCCCGCCACGTTCGCCAGCACCACATCGCCCTCGATGGAGGCGTAGAACTCCAGAACCTTTGCGGGCGCGAACCTTTCGAGGGTGCGCCGCCACAGCCCGGCGGGCATGCCCGACCCGATGAACAACCGGATCGGATGCGAATGCCCGTCCGGGAACGGATCGGCGTCGAGGATGTCGCGCATCATCGTCCACGTGTAGGTCACCACGGTGACCCCGTAGCGGTGCACCTCCTCGGCGAAGCGGGCCGGATCCAGCGAGCGGGCCAGCGCGATCCGGCTGCCGCCCGCGACCGCGCCGCCCAGGCTCACCAGCAGCCCCGACGAATGATGCAGCGGCGCCAGGCAGTACACGGTGTCGCGGCGGTCCAGATCGGCCGAGGTGGCGGTGCCGAACGCCGACAGCGCCCAGCGGTGGTTGGTGATGTACTTGGTCTCCAGCTTGTCGCCGGTGCCGGTCACCAGCACGAACGCCAGCTCCCGCGCGAGCCCGGGATCGGGCCGGAACCAGCCGGGCAGCACCACCTTCGACGGATCGATCTGCTCGAGGTCGAGCACGTCCCCGTCCAGCGGCACATCCAGTTCGCGCGTGTCGCCGCCGCCGAGCACCAGCACCCGCGCGCCCGTGGCGCACGCGTCGCGCAAATTCTCCGGATCGGCGATGATCGTGCTCGCCCCGGTCAACTCCACCGCGCGGTCCAGTTCGCCGCCGGGCGGCAGCAGCACCGCGACCGCACCGAGCCGCGACAGCGCCGCGACCGCGGCCAGCGCGCTCGGGCGGGTCTCCATGAGCACGCCGATCCGCGCGGCGGGCCGCACCCCCGCCGACACCAGCCCGCGCACCACGTTGTCGATGCGCCGGTTCACCGCGGCGTTGGTGTGCACCCGGTCGTCGAACAGGAACAGGTCGCGCAGCGGCGCGCGGCGGGCCTGTTCGGACAGCAAGCGCCCCAACGAGATTCGCGTGTGCGGCTGGATCATGCCCAACCGGGTCAGGCGCGGCAGCGCCCGCGCCGCCTCGCCGCCGAGTTCCAGCGAGCCGCGCACCGCGTTGCCGGCGATGCCGCCGAGCGCCGAGCCGAGTCCGGCGCCGGTCTCGGCCAGCGAGGCCGCGGTGTGCACCACGCGGGTGGCGGCGGTGCGCTGCGGGTTGGCCGGTTCGTGCTCGGTCATCGGGGCGATCTGCTCGGGCAGCTCGCCGGTGCCGTCGAGCCACTTCACCCAGTCGCGCACCAGCGGCCAGGTGTGGTTCGTGGCGGTGGACCCGGCGACCAGGCCGAAGTGCCCGGCCACCAGCGTGGCCTCGTAGACGTCGGCGTGCGGCGCGGCGCGCAGGATGCCGCGCACGGCGGCGGGCTGGCCGATGTCGTCGACCTCCCCGACGAACGCCAGGATCGGGCACCTCAGTTCCGCCAGCGACACCGGATGGTCGCGAATCACGAACCCGCCCAACATCATCCGGTTGTGCACCACGAACTGCTTGAGCAGGTCGGCGGCGGCGGGACCGGCGTACCCGACCCAGCCCTCGCGCTCGAGGAAACGCCGCTGCCGCTCCTTGGGCAGCAGCGCCTCGCGGTCGTGCAGCTGGCGCAGGAAGTCCAGCCGGGCCTTGGCGGTCTTGACCGGGTCCAGCATCTGGAAGCCGACCCGGACCATGGCGTCGGTGATCGGCAACCGGGTCAGCACGTGGTCGGCGACGAAATCGGCGACCTCGGAGACGAGACCGTAGGGCAGGCCGAACGGCAGCCCGGCCACCACGTCGACGGGGCTGCCGAAGGTGACGATGCTCTCCACGCCCTTGCCGTAGCGGTAGGCGGCGGTCTGATAGGTGAACATGCCGCCCTGCGAGTAGCCCATCAGGTGCACGTTGTGCCCGGTCAGCTCGTTGACGGTGTCGATCGCGCTGGACAGCGCCAGCACGTGGTCGGCCAGGTCGCGCTTCCAGCCGCCCTCCTCGGTGGCGGGCGAGCCGAAATCGACCACCCAGCAATCGATTCCGGCGCGGTGCAGGATGCCGACCGCGCCGCCCTCGACGTTCACGTCGTAGACGTCGGCGTTGACCATGAGCGGGGGGACGAGCACCGCGACCGGGCGGCCCGGGGTGGTGTCGTCGGGGAAGTAGTGCCGCAGCCGGTACATGCGCTTGCGCTCGGTCACCTCGTACGGCGACGACTCGACGTCGTGGGTCAGCCCGCCGAAGCGGATCACCTCGAGCCCGTTCTGCGCGGTGGCCATCAACCGCTGCACCGACTCGACGACCGACCTCCGCGTCAATCTCACCATGGCTCCCAGCCTATCCGTACCCACCCAGCCCCGGACCCCGATCGGCTACCGGTCGGTCTGGAAATCGAGGCGCCTTGCCGTTTCGTTACCGCCCAATGAAATTCGCGGCCGTTCGAGCGATTTCGCCGCGAACCGGACCGCTGGCGTCCTACCATCGAGGGGCCGGATCGCGATGTCACACTGCTCCGGAACGCGCTGTCGCACATAAATATTCGTTCGCGCCACCTACTTCGCAGGTGTGTCTCCGCCTGCCTGCTCGCCCTGCAAGTAACCGTTCGGTGCCGCCGGACGGCCACCTCGATGTGAGGACTGAGGCATGACCATCGAATTGCCGATCGAAACCGAGAATCACGCACGCAAGAGTCTGTCGACGGGCGCCGCCCAAGTGCTGGCGCACTCCACCAAATCCGAACCGCAGATGCAGGGCATCTCCTCGCGCTGGCTGACCCGCGCGCTGCCCTGGGTCCAGGTGCACGGCGGCGTCTACCGGGTCAACCGCCGCCTGACCCACACGCTGGGCAACGGCGAGATCGAATTCGACGTCGACGGCCCGCGCGCCACCGTCATCCCGGAGGAACTGCGGGAAATGGCCGCCCTGCGGGAATTCGAGGACGAGGAGGTGCTGGCCGCCCTCGCCCGCCGTTTCGAACAAAGCGATCTCGATCCCGATACGGTCGTCGCCGAATTCGGCAATCCGATGGATCAGATCATTCTGGTCGTGCACGGAAAACTCAGCAAGATGGGCACCGGTAAATTCGGCGAGGTGACCCGGCTGGGCATTCTCTCCGACGGCGATTATTTCGGCGATTCCATGCTGCTGGACAACGACGCGATCTGGCCCGCCACGGTGAAAACGCTCACCCCCACGACCGTGCTCACATTGGCGCGCGCGGATTTCGAGCGCATCGCCGACGAGGCGCCCGCATTGCGCGAGCAATTGTCGCGGGTGTCGGCGCGATCGCAACGCCCGCAGAACAAGCACGGCGAGGCGAATATCGAGATCGCCTCCGGGCACTCCGGCGAACCCCTGCTCGAGGGCACCTTCGTCGACTACGACGCCTCCCCGCGCGAATACGAGCTCAGCCTCGCCCAGACCGTGCTGCGCGTGCACACCCGCGTCGCGGATCTGTTCAACGAGCCGCACAATCAGATCGAGCAGCAACTGCGCCTGACCATCGAGGCGCTGTACGAACGCCGCGAGAACGACCTGGTCAACAATCCCGACTTCGGCCTGCTGCACAACTGCGATCTCAAGCAGCGCATCTACAGCGAGTCCGGCGGGCCCACCCCCGACGACATGGACGAACTGCTGTCCATGCGGCGCAGCACCAAACTGTTCCTGGCCCACCCCAAGGCGATCGCCGCGTTCGGCCGCGAATGCAACAAGCGCGGGCTCTACCCCGATCCGGTGGAGGTCGACGGCCACCGCGTCCCGGCCTGGCGCGGGGTGCCGATCTTCCCGTGCGGCAAGATCCCGGTCAGCGAGGCCCAGACCACCTCGATCCTCGCCCTGCGCACCGGCGAGAAGGAGCAGGGCGTGATCGGGCTGCACCAGACCGGCATCCCCGACGAATACGCCCCGAGCCTGAACGTACGGTTCAAGGGCATCGACGACCAGTCGATCATCTCCTACCTGATCAGCTGCTACTACTCGGCCGCGGTGCTGGTGCCCGACGCGCTGGGCATTCTCGACAACGTCCTGGTCGCCCGCCACGCGGCCGAGTGAGGTGAGCGACCGTGTCGGTGTTGTCGCGCATCGCGGCGCCGCCCGCCACCCACGAGGTGGCCGCGACGGTGACCGCGCTGCTGACCGATCTCGAGCACGCGCCGCCCGCGGTGCTGCTGCCGAATTCCGATGGGGGCGAGGCGCTTTCCCCCGCCCTCGCGGCCATGCTGGCCGGCGGCGCGCCGCGTCGGCTGCTCGGTCCGTCCGGGGTGGGCGCGTCGGGTCTGCTGTCCCCGCCGCGCGCTCCCGCGCGGATCCCGTCGCCGGACCGGGCGGCGCCCCGAATACCGTTGGGGCCCACCGGAATCGGCACCACGGCCGGGGTGGTCCGCCCGGCCGCGCCCGGGCGACGCGCGATCCCCCCGCTCTACTGCCCGCCGCCGGTCCGCGACGATCCGGCGCTGGCCGAGGCGGTCAACGCGGGCATCCTCGCCTGGGCGGAGTCGATCGGGCTGTACGAGGGCAAGATGGACGAGCTGCACCGCGCCGACTTCGGGCGGCTGGTCATGCTCTGCCATCCCGACTGCGACGATCCGGATCCGCTGCTGGCCGCGGCCAAATGCGCGGTGTCGGAGTGGTCGGTCGACGACTACTACTGCGAGGAGGACGCCGACGACCGCGCGCCGGACGGCACCCCCTCCAGCGCGGAGGCCGAACTCGGGCCCCGGCTCGAATTGGCCATGGCCGCCCTCGATCCGGTGGCCCTGCCGCGCGGCTATCAGGCGCAGCTGGACCGCGCGCTCGAGGCCGACCCGATCCTGCGGGCCTTCCGCACCTCGTTCGAACATCTGGCCCGCTACGCGAGCCCGGCGCAGCTGGCCCGCCTGCGCACCGAGATCGCGGGCTGGTTCATCGCGCTCGGCGCGGAGGCCGGCTGGCGTGGGGCGCACCGGATGCCGCCGGTGTGGGAGTACCTGACCAACCGGCAGCCGCACAGCTTCCTGCCCTGTATGGCGCCGATCGACGCCGTGGGCGGGTACGAGCTCGATCCCGCCGAATACAGTCATCCGGCCGTGCGCCGGGTGACCACCACCGCGGCGCTGGCCGCGCAGATGGTCAACGACCTGTATTCGATGGCGCGCGAGGATCTTTCGAACGGGCGGGAGTTCAACCTGCCCACGGTCCTCGCCGCCGAGGAGGGCTGTTCCCGGCAGGAGGCGGTGCAGCGCACCGCCGAGGTGCACGACGAACTCGCGCACCGCTTCGAGACCGAGGCGCGGGCGCTCGCGGCGACCGCGTCCCCGCCGCTGCATCGCTTCCTCACCGGGCTGTGGGCGTGGATGGGCGGCAACCGCGCCTGGCACGCCGACAGCCGCCGCTATCACGACATCGATTGAGCGCCAGCGTTGTACCCATCGAGAGGATGTTCCGCCATGACCATGCTCGAACCCCAGGCCGGCCCGGTCCCGCTCACCCCGTATCAGCGGTCGGTCGCCGAATACTGGAACAACAATCCCAACGACGACCGCGTGAACACCAAACTCGGTGAGGTCGACGGCCTCTACCACCACCACTACGGCATCGGCGAACCCGATCTGTCCGTGCTCGAGGGCCCCGAGGACACCCGGCAGGAGCGCCTCGTGCGCGAACTGCACCGGCTCGAGACCGCGCAGGCCGATCTGCTGCTCGACCACCTCGGCGATGTGCGGCCCGATGATCGGCTGATGGACGCCGGATCCGGGCGCGGCGGCACCAGTTTCATGGCCAATCAGCGGTTCGGCTGCCAGGTCGACGGGGTCACCATCTCCGAATACCAGGTCGGCTTCGCCAACGAGCAGGCCGCCGCGCGCGGGGTGTCCGACCGGGTGCGGTTCCATCTGCGCAATATGGTCGACACCGGTTTCGACTCCGCGGTGATGCGCGGCATCTGGACCAACGAGACCACCATGTACGTGGATCTGACGGATCTGTTCGCCGAATTCGCGCGGCTGCTGCGGCCCGGCGGGCGCTACGTGTGCATCACCGGCTGTTCCAACGACGTCACCGGCGGCCGCTCGGCGGCGGTGAGCTGGATCGACGCCCACTACGGCTGCATGATCCACCCGCGCGGCGAGTACTTCCGGGCGCTGGCGGCCAACAACCTGGTACCGGTGAACGTGGTCGATCTCACCGCGGCCACCATCCCCTACTGGGATCTGCGCACGCACTCCGAGCTGGCCACGGGCGTGGAGAAGCCGTTCCTCACCGCCTATCGCGAGGGGAGTTTTCAATACCTGCTGATCGCCGCGGATAAGGTGGGACGGTGACCTCCACCGCCGAGACGACCGATCGCGAGGCCCTGCTCGTCGAGCTCGTGGACGAGCAGGGCCGCGCGACCGGCGCGTGCCCGGTCGCCGCCGCCCACGCCGCCCCCGGCCGCCTGCACCGAGCGTTCTCGGTGCTGCTGTTCGACGAGTCGGGCCGCGTCCTGCTGCAACAGCGGGCCGCCACCAAGACCCGCTTCGCCCTGCGCTGGGCCAACACCTGCTGCGGCCACCCCGCCCCCGGCGAATCGGTCGCCGAGGCCGCGGTCAAACGCCTGCACGAGGAGCTGGGCATCGACGCCGCCGTCCACGAGATCGGCACCTTCCGCTACCACGCCGACGACCCCACCACCGGCCGCGTCGAATTCGAGTTCGACCACGTCCTGATTGGCCGCTTCGACGGCGAACCGCCCCGCCCCGATCCGGCCGAGATCGCCGACTACGCCTGGGTGCGCCCGGAAACCCTCACCGACGCCCTCGACACCCGACCCGAGATCTACACCCCGTGGCTCGGCGGGGTGCTCATGGTCATCGACCGCTCGAACGCCTGACCCGAGACCTACACCCCCCGACTCGGCCGGGTGCTCATGGTCATCGAACGGTCGAACGCCTGACCCGAGACCTACACCCCCCGACTCGGCCGGGTGCTCATGGTCATCGAACGGTCGAACGCCCAAGCCGAGATCCACACCCCTGACCCGGCGGGGTCCCATGATCATCGACCACTCGAACGCCTGACCCCGGGCGCGACCGACATCTCGCCGGGCTGCGCGAGCAGGCCCAGATCCGTTGGGAGCGTGGCGATCACGGTTTCGAGGCGGCGGTGGTGCCGCCGCGCGACCGCGAGCAGCCGATCCACATCGCGGGCCAGGAACGCGTCCAGCAACAGCGCGTGATCGGTGTGCAGCCGCACCCGATCGGCGCGGGTCACATGCACCATCGACTGCACGGGTTCGGTGACGTTCCAAGCGGATTCGAGCATGTGCAGCAGCCGGAACATGCGCGAGGGCCGGGTCAGCGCGAGATGGAACTCCCGCGAGCGCCGATGATAGGCGGCCGGATCATCGTCCCGAATCGCCTGCTCCAGCAGCGCGTTCACCTCCCGCAGCGCGTCGCGGTCCGCCGCGGTCGCGCACGCGGCCGCCGCCGCCAACGCAGCCTCCTCCAAAGCCTCCCGCGCCACATACATTTCGCGCAGCTCCGCCGAGGTCAGTTGTGCCACCGCATATCCCGCGTTCGGCTGATGCGCCACCAGCCCCTCCCCGATCAGCGTCTTCAACGCCTCCCGCACCGGAATATGACTGACATCGAACAACTCCGCGATCTCCCGCAACGGAATCGCCGTCCCCGGCGGCACCGCCCCATCCAAGATCACCCGGCGCAACTCACCGAGAATGATCTGCGGCCGACCAGGCTCATCGACCACCAGTTTCGCCAACAGCGCCGATCGTCGTCGTGGGGGCATGAACCCAAAGGTAGAACCCCGATGTTTGCGCCGATGTTCGCGGATGTGACGATCAGGCAACACGAAGGCACCAGTTCCGTCTGGCAGCATGACCCCCTATGGAGCTGATCGGAGTGGAGCGCATCGAAGCGGCGGCGAAGCTGCTGGCGCCGGTCATTCGGCGCACCCCGGTGGTCGCCTCCCGGGTGCTGTCCGAGCGGACCGGGCACGAGGTGCGGCTCAAGTGCGAGAACCTGCAACGCACCGGATCGTTCAAACCGCGCGGGGCCTACAACCGAATCGCGAATCTGCCCGCCCCCGAGCGGGCGCGCGGGGTGGTCGCGGCCAGCGCGGGCAATCACGCCCAGGGCGTGGCCTGGTCGGCGACGACCCTCGGCATCGACGCCACGGTGTTCATGCCCGAGGGCGCGTCCCTACCCAAACTCGTCGCCACCCGGGCCTACGGCGCGACCGTCCACCAGGTCGGCGAGACCATCGATCGATCCCTCATGGCCGCACGGGAATTCGCCGATCAGACCGGCGCCACGCTCATCCACCCGTTCGACCACGCCGATATCGTGGCCGGGCAGGCGACCGTCGCCCTGGAACTGCTGGATCAGTTTCCCGACGTCGGCACGGTCCTGGTGCCCACCGGCGGGGGCGGCCTGCTGGCGGGCATCGCGATCGCCCTGCGTCACCTCGCCCCCGGCGTCCGGGTGGTCGGCGTGCAGGCCGCCCGCGCCGCGGCCTGGCCCGCCTCCCTGGCGGCGGGCGAACCCGTTGCGCTGGAACGCATGTCGACCATGGCCGACGGCATCGCGGTCGGCCTACCCGGCGTGGTCCCGTTCGCGCACGTCACCGAGTACGCCCCCACGATCGTCACCGTCGACGAGGACGCCCTGTCCGGCGCCCTGCTGCTGTGCATGGAACGCGCCAAACTCATCGTCGAACCAGCGGGCGCCGCCGCCGTCGCCGCCCTCATGTCCCTCGACCCCGCCGAACTCGACCTCACGGGCCCGGTCTGCGCGGTCCTGTCCGGCGGCAACGTGGACCCCCTCCTCCTGACCCGCCTCATCGGCCACGGCCTCAGCGCCGCCGGCCGCTACCTCGCCGTCCGCGTCACCATCTCCGACCACCCCGGCAGCCTCGGCCGCCTCCTGGCCACCGTCGGCGCGACCCGAGCCAGCGTCGTCGACGTCGTCCACTCCCGCACCGGCGCCTGGCTCGGCATCGACGAGGTCGAAGTCCTCCTCACCCTCGAAACCCGCGGCCCCACCCACCGAGACGACGTCCTGTCCACCCTCACCGACGCGGGATACGCTGTGCGCGTCCAGGATTGACCAAGCGCCCCTTCAGGATTGATGCGCCCCACCGAGTTCGAGGGCGAGCACCCCGAGGATCACCAGCGCGATCCCGCCGAGTTGGACGGCGGTCAGGGACTCGTTCAGGAACAGCGCGCCGATGGCGGCGACCGCGGCCACCCCGATGGCCGACCAGATCCCGTAGGCGACCCCGATCGCCATGCCCCGCTTCAGGGCCTGGGACAGGAAGAAGAACGCGGCGACATACCCGATCACCACCACCACCGACGGCACGAGTTTGCTGAATCCCTCGGAGATCTTCAGCGACACCGTCGCGGTCACCTCGGACACGATGGCCAGGCCCAGCAGCAGGAAGGTCATTTCCGCACAATAGCCAAACCGGTCACCGGGCCAACTCGGCGGCCGACCCCACGACAACGCCGTACAGGTCGGCGACGGTGGCGAGCGCGGCCCGATGCAGCGTCTCGGCCTCCACCCCGGCGACCGGCCGCGTCGCGCACGCGTCCGCCACGACGGTCGGCCGATTGCCGCGCAGGAACGCCCCGGCCGCGGTGTAACTCACGCACATGTGCGTCATGAAACCCGCGATCACCACGTTCTCGTGACCCGCGGCATCGACGTGCGCCCCGAGGTCGGTGCCCACGAACCCGTCGGGCACGGACTTCACCACGACCGCCTCCCCGTCGCGCGGCGCGACCAGCGGATGCGGCCGCCCGACATCGGCGCGCACGTCGTAGAGCGTCCCCGGCCCGCCGTCGTTGATCACGTGCACGACCGCCGCCCCGGCCGCGCGAGCGCGCGCCAGCAGCTCGGCCCCGGCCTCGAGCGCGGGCCGCCACCCGGTGAGTTCGAGCACGCCCCGGGTGTAGGTGTTCTGGTAGTCGATCAGGATCAGCGTCGAATCGGCCAGCGCGGGCGCGGTGCGATCGAGGCCGTTGAGTTCGCGAAGTGTCATGGTGCTCATACCGATCGACGCTATGGCCCGACGGCCGTGTCGGAAATGTCATGTAAGGTGCAGATTCGGACACGGCACGGCGAGGAGCGATGAGCGGTATCGAACGGTTGATCGTCGTCGTCCTGTTCGAGGGCGTCGACCTGCTCGACGTCACCGGCCCACCCGAGGTCTTCGCCCTGCTGGCCCGCGAGATGGACGAGCCGAGCGGCTACCGCGTCGTCCTCGCCGCCGAATCCCTCGACCCCGTCACCACGGCCGCCGGGGTCCGGGTGCTGCCCGACGTGACCTTCGCCGATATCGCCGACCGCCGCATCGACACCCTGCTCGTGCCCGGCGCGGTCGAACTCGACGCCGAGCGCCGCGTCCGCGCGATCACCGAACCCGCTGTGGTGCAACGGGTCCGGACGCTGGCCCCCGTCGCGCGCCGGGTGGCGTCGGTGTGCGTCGGCGCGCACGTGCTCGCCGCGGCCGGACTCCTCGACGGCCGCCGCGCGACCACCCACTGGTCGACCGCCCGCCAGCTCGCCGCCGACCATCCCGCGATCGAGGTGGACGCCGACCCGATCTTCATCCGCGACGACCACGTGTGGACGGGCGCGGGCATCACCGCCTGCCTGGACCTCACCCTCGCCCTGATCGCCGAGGACTTCGGCGACCAGTGGGCCCTGCGCGTGGCCCGCCAACTCGTGATGTACCTCAAACGCCCGAGCGGCCAAAGCCAATTCAGCGTCCTACTCGACCCCGTGTCCACGACCCGCCGCATAGAAGCCTTGCGCCACTACATCTCCCGCAACATCACCGCCCCCCTCACCGTCGCCGACCTCGCCGCCCAAGCCCACCTCAGCGAGCGCCAACTCACCCGAGTCTTCAAAACCGACCTCGACACCACCCCCGCCGCCTACGTCGAGGCCGCCCGCGTCGAACTGGCCCGCCACGGCCTCGAAACCACCGACGACACCCTCGACCGCATAGCCACCACCTGCGGCTTCCACACCCCCGACACCCTCACCCGAGCCTTCCGCCGCACCCTCAACACCACCCCCACCGCCTACCGCCACCGCTTCCGAACCACCCCTTAACGCAACCCAGCCGCACCCTTTATTCGAATCCGCACCCGTTCCAGGGCTACACAAGGGGTGCGAATCCGAATAAAGGGTGCGGCTGTACTGCCGTACCCCGAGGGTGGCCCACGCTATCCAGAGGGCTCAGCGCAACCAAGCGCGAGCACCGGCGGTCGCCTCGCCGATCTCCTCGAGCTGCCGGACCACCTGCGGACCAGCCGTGCCCCCGCGCGCGTCACGGGAAGCGATCGACCCCTCCACGGTCAGCACCGAGCGAACCTCGGGCGTCAACGCCGGATCGATGCCCGCGAATTCGGCATCGGTGAGATCGTTCAACCCCACCCCACGCCCCTCGGCGGCCCGCACGCACGCACCCGCCGCCTCATGCGCCACCCGGAACGGAACACCCTGCCGCACAAGCCATTCCGCGATATCCGTGGCAAGCGTAAACCCGGCGGGCGCGAGCTCCGCCATCCGGTCGGTGTGAAACGTCAGCGTCGAGACCAGCCCCGCGATGGCGGGCAACAACAATTCCAGCTGAGCCACCGAATCGAACAGCGGCTCCTTGTCCTCCTGAAGATCCCGGTTGTAGGCCAACGGCTGCGCCTTCAGCGTCGCGAGCAGCCCGGTGAGATTGCCGATCAACCGCCCCGCCTTACCCCGGGTCAACTCCGACACGTCCGGATTCTTCTTCTGCGGCATGATCGACGAGCCCGTGGACCAGGCGTCCGCGAGGGTGATGTACCCGAATTCCGGTGTGCTCCACAGGATCACCTCCTCCGCCATCCGCGACAGGTCGACCGCGATCATCGCCAGCACGAACGCGGCCTCGGCGGCGAAGTCCCGCGCGGAGGTCGCGTCGATCGAATTGGCCGCCGCCGCATCGAAATCCAGTTCGGCGGCGATCGCCTCCGGATCCAGCCCGAGCGAGGACCCGGCCAGCGCGCCGGACCCGTACGGCGACACCGCCGCCCGCTTGTCGAAGTCGCGCAACCGATCCACATCCCGCAACAACGGATGCGCGTGCGCGAGCAGATGATGCGCCAGCAACACCGGCTGGGCGGCCTGGAGATGCGTCTTGCCGGGCATCACCGCGTCCGGATGCGCCCGCGCCTGCTCGACCAGCGCGTCCACCACATCCAACACCCCGGCCGCGACCCGTCGCACCCCGTCGCGCAGCCACATCCGGAACAGCGTCGCCACCTGATCATTGCGCGAGCGCCCCGCCCGCAACCGCCCGCCCAGCTCCGCGCCGACCCGTTCGATCAGCCCGCGCTCGAGCGCCCCGTGCACGTCCTCATCGGATTCGGCCGGACCGAACGCGCCCGAATCCACATCCGCCGCAAGGCGATCCAGCCCCGCCAGCATCTCGGCGAGATCGCTCTCCGACAGCAGCCCGGCCTTGTGCAGCACCCGCGCGTGCGCCTTGGAGGCGCGAATATCGTAGGGGGCCAACGCCCAATCGAAATGGGTCGACTTGCTCAACGCCGCCATCGCCGCCGCCGGGCCGGACGCGAAGCGCCCACCCCACAGCGCCCCCTGATTGGTGCTGCCGCCCTCGCTCATCGCTCTCCTGTCGGTGAAATCGCGGTCATCAGAATCTGTCTGCGCATGTCCTCGGCCACCTCGTCGGGCACCGCGCGGCCGCGCTCGGTCAGCACGGCCACCGGATCCGCCTGTGCCACAACCCATCCGGCGGCAGCGAACCAGTCCCGCGGATCGCTGCGACCCTCGTCGGAGTACCACAGCGAGTTCAACACCAGCCCCGGATCCAGCTGCTGCACCGCCTCGGCGCGCTGGCGGCGCGCCTGTTCGCTCCCCGGCTCACCCCGTCCGATATTGAGCGCCATCCGACTACCGGGCGCACTCAGCGCCGCCACCGCCTCGAACAGCCGGTCCTGCGCCGCGGCGGGCAGATACCGCAACAGCCCCTCGGCCAGCCACGCGGTCGGCGCGGACGCGTCGAAACCGTTGCGCCGCAACGCTTCCGGCCAATCCTGCCGCAGATCCACCGCGACCTCGCGCCGCTCCGCCGCCGGGGCCATGTCCGCGAGCGTGGCCGCCTTATACGCCAGCACCTTCGGCTGATCCAGCTCGAACACCACCGTCCCCGGCGGCCACGCCAGGCGATAGGCCCGCGCGTCCAGCCCCGACGCCAGGATCACGACCTGCCGAATGCCCTGTGCCGCAGCGCTTTCGAAGTACGCGTCGAAGTAACAGGTCCGCGCGATGGCGAAGTTGCCGATCGTCCGGTAGAGCCGCCCGGCCCGGTCGTCGCCGGAGTCCACCTGTCCCCGCACGATCCCCTGCCAGCCGCCCTCACCCACGCCGGTGACGAGCCGTTCCGCGTACGGATCGCGGAACAGCGCGTCCGGCCGCCGCGTCTCGGCCGCGCGCAGTGCCGCGATGCCGAGCGCGGTCACCCCCACGCTCTCGGTGATGTCCCAGCTGTCGTCGTCGGTGCGCACGGGCGCAGGCTACTACTTCTTGCCGAGATCCCGGCGCGCCGCGACCTTGGACGACAGGCCGTGGATCTGCACGAAGCCCTTGGCAAGCGACTGGTCGAAGCTGTCGCCCTCGTCGTAGGTGGCCAGGTTGAAGTCGTAGAGCGACTCCTCGCTGCGCCGCCCGTTGACCACGACGGTGCCGCCGTGCAGCACCATCCGCACCTCGCCGGAGACGTGCTGCTGGGTGTCGCCCACGAACGCGTCGAGGGCGCGCTTGAGCGGGGAGAACCACAGGCCGTCGTAAACCAGCTCGCCCCACCGCTGTTCGACCTGGCGCTTGTAGCGACCCAGCTCGCGCTCGATGGTGACGGCCTCGAGCTCCTGATGCGCGGTGATCAGCGCGATCGCGCCCGGCGCCTCGTAGATCTCGCGGCTCTTGATGCCCACGAGCCGGTCCTCGACCATGTCCAGGCGGCCCACGCCCTGGCGGCCCGCGCGGGTATTGAGTTCGGTGATGGCCTCGTACACGCTGACCGGGCGGCCGTCGATGGCGACCGGCACACCCTTGTCGAAGGTGACGATCAGCTCGTCGGGCGCCTCGAAGTTGATCGTGGGGTCCACGGTGTAGTCGTAGACGTCCTTGGTCGGCGCGTTCCACAGATCCTCGAGGAAACCGGTCTCGACGGCCCGACCCCACAGGTTCTGGTCGATGGAGAACGGCGACTTCTTGGTGACGGTGATCGGGAGCTTGTTCTCCTCGGCGAAGGCGATGGCCTTCTCCCGCGTCCACGCGTAGTCGCGCACCGGCGCGATGACGTTCAGATCCGGTGCGAGCGCCCCGATCCCGACCTCGAACCGCACCTGATCGTTGCCCTTGCCGGTGCAGCCGTGCGCGACGGTCGACGCGCCGTGATACTCCGCGGCGTCCACGAGATGCTTGACGATCAGCGGCCGGCTGATGGCCGACACCAACGGATACCGGCCCATGTACAGCGCGTTGGCCTGAATCGTCGGCAGGCAGTACTGATCGGCGAACTCCTCGCGCGCGTCCACCACGATCGCCTCGACCGCCCCGCAGTCCAGCGCGCGCTGCCGCACCACGTCCATATCCTCGCCGCCCTGCCCCAGGTCGATCGCCACGGCGACGACCTCGGCCCCGGTCTCCTTGCCGATCCAGCTGATGGCGACGGAGGTGTCCAACCCGCCGGAATAGGCGAGTACGACGCGATCGGCCATGTCGATGAGCTCCTCAGGGTTCGTGGTGCCAAGCTGCAAATGATTATGCATCACCATGCAAGCTCATTCATAATCGGGGTGAGGCAATCCAGTGGCAATTGCCGCATTCGTCCCGGATCCCGTTGCGGGACACGACGATATCCGCACGATAGCGCCGACCATATGCCACGCTGAGACCATGATGACGAGTCTGGCCAGCTACTTCTCGGAGATCGGCTCGGACGTGCTGGGGGTGGCCACGTCGGTCGTGCAACTCATCGCCGACCTGCTCGGGGCGGTCGGCACCGGGCCGGGCGGCGCCTACCCGCCCGGGCAGTACCCCCTGGCCTGACCCCTCAGGCCAATTCCTCGATCTTCGCCGCTAGCTCGGCTCCCGTCAGCGGCTCGCGCGCGATAACCGCGATCGTGTCGTCACCCGCGATGGTCCCCACGATCTCGGGCAGCGCCGCGCGGTCCAAAGCGCTGGCGAGGAAGTGCGCCGCGCCCGGCGGAGTGCGCAGCACGGCGATATTGCCGCTGTGATCGGTGGAGACCAGCAGATCCCCGAGCAGTTTCGACAGCCGAGCCGTGCCACCGGTGACCCCCCGCACGGGACTCCCGTCCTCGGGCACGACATAGATCCCCGCACCCCCGTCGGCCGCGCGCAGCTTCACCGCGCCCAGTTCATCCAGATCGCGCGACAACGTCGCCTGGGTGGTCTCGATGCCCTCGGCGGCCAGCAGCGCGGCGAGTTCGGTCTGGCTGCGCACGGCGTGCGCGGTCAGCAGTTCGACGATGCGCTGCTGCCGCCCGGCTCGCGTCCGGGCGATGACCGGTCCGCTCACGCCGGCTCCCCTCGCTTGGCCAGTAACCACACCAGCAGCGCCTTCTGCGCGTGCAGGCGGTTCTCGGCCTCGTCCCACACCGCGCTGTGCGGGCCGTCGATGACCTCGTCGGTGATCTCCTCGCCACGGTGCGCCGGAAGACAGTGCAGCACAACGGCATCGGCGTCGGCGCGGGCCAGCAGCTCGGCATTGAGCTGGAACGGCCGGAACGGGCCGACGCGGTCGCGGCCGTCGTTCTCCTGCCCCATCGACGTCCAGCAGTCGGTCACCAGCGCGTCCGCCCCCGCCGCGGCGGCGATCGGATCGTCGGTCACCCGCACGCTCGCCCCGGTCTCGGCGGCCCGCTTGCGCGCGGCCTCGAGCACCCACTCCTCGGGCACGAAACCCGTTGGGGCGGCGACGGTCACGTCGATTCCGGCCGTCACCCCGCCCAGCAACAGCGAATGCGCCATATTGTTCGCCCCGTCGCCGAGATAGGTCAGCCGCAACCCGCGCAGCTCACCCTTGCGTTCGCGCAACGTCTGGAGATCGGCCAGCACCTGGCACGGATGGAACTCGTTGGACAGCGCGTTGACCACGGGAACCGTTGCGGCCGAGGCCATCTCGTCGAGCCGCCGCTGTTCGAAGGTCCGCCACACCACCGCCTCGACGTAGCGCGACAGCACCCGCCCGGTGTCGGCGAGGGTCTCCTCGCGCCCGAGCTGGGTGTCGCGCCCGTCCACCACGACCGCGTGCCCGCCCAGCTGCGCGATGCCCATCTCGAAGGAGAACCGGGTGCGGGTGGAGTTCTTCTCGAAGATCACCCCGACCCCGCGCGGCCCGTCGAGGGGCCTGCGCGAGAACGGCTCCGCCTTCAATTCCGCTGCGAGCGTGAGGACTTCGAGCTGCTCGGCGGGCGAGAGATCGTCGTCGCGCAGGAAATGCCGAATGGTCACTGGGCTCCCTCCGCCAGCGCGGCATCCAGGATGCCGGGTAGATCGGCCACGAAGTTCTCGGCCTGGGTCTCGGTGAGGATCAGCGGCGGGGCGAGCCGGATGACATCGGGTTTGGCGGGATTCACCAGGTACCCCGCCGCCCGCGCGGAAGCCTCCACCCGAGACGAAACCTGTTGTGTCAGTTGGATTCCGATGAGCAACCCCGCGCCGCGCACATGGTCGATGAGCGGATGCCCGAGATCGGCGATGCCGTCGACGAGCGTCTTGCCCAGCGCCTGTACGTGCGGCAGCAACGCCTCCTCGTCGAGGGTGCGCAGCACCGCCAGCGCCGCCGCCGCGCACACCGGATTCCCGCCGAAGGTGGTCCCGTGCAGGCCGGGGGTGAGCAGGTCGGCGGCCCGGCCCTGCGCCAGCACGGCCCCGATCGGCAGCCCGCCGCCGAGCCCCTTGGCCAGGGTGATGACATCGGGCACGATCCCCGCGGCCTGATGGGCGTAGAAGTGCCCGGTGCGCCCCATACCGGTCTGCACCTCGTCCAGGATCAGCAGCGCGTCGTGCTCGGCGGTGAGCGCGCGGGCGCGGGCCAGGTAGTCCGCGGGCGGCACCACGACCCCGCTCTCCCCGAGGATCGGTTCGAGGAACACCGCGGCCGTCTCGTCGTCCACCGCCGCGGCCAGCGCGTCGGCGTCGCCGTAGGGCACGTGCACGACCTGCGGCGGCATCGGCTCGAACGGGGCCCGCTTGGACGGCTGTCCGGTCAGCGCGAGCGCGCCCATCGTGCGTCCGTGGAACGCCTCCTCACACGCGATGATCTTGGTGCGCCCGGTGAGCCGCGAGATCTTGAACGCCGCCTCGTTGGCCTCGGTGCCGGAGTTGCAGAAGAACGCCCGCCCGTGCCCGTCGCCGAAGTGCGCGAGCAGCCGTTCGGCCAGTTCCACGACCGGTTCGCTGGCATACAGATTCGACACGTGGCCGAGCGTGCCCAGCTGCCGGGTGACCGCCTCGACGACCGCCGGGTGGGCGTGGCCGAGGATGTTGACGGCGATGCCGCCGAGGAGATCGACGTAGCTCTTGCCGTCCGCGTCCTCGACCACCGCGCCCGCGCCGCGCACGAGCGCCACCTGCGGGGTGCCGTAGTTGTTCATCAGCGCGGCCGACCACCGCTGCCGTAGTTGCTCGGTACTCATGGTGTGGTTCCTGACTCGGCGGGGGTCACCATCGTTCCGATGCCTTCCCCGGTGAACAGTTCCAGCAGGACCGCGTGCGGCACCCGCCCGTCGATCACGTGCGCGGAGGGCACGCCGCCCTCGACCGCGCGCAGGCACGCCTCCATCTTGGGCACCATGCCCGCGTCGAGGGAGGGCAGCAGGGCGGCCAGCGCGGCCGCGTCGATGTGGGTGGTCAGCGAATTGCGGTCGGGCCATTCGGTGTACAGGCCCTCGACATCGGTGAGCACCACCAGTTTCTCCGCGCCGATGCCCTCGGCGAGCGCGGCGGCGGCGGTGTCGGCGTTGATGTTGTGCACCACGCCGTCGGCGTCGGGCGCGATGGTCGACACCACCGGGATGCGGCCCGCGGCGATGAGATCGTGCACCGCTTCGGGATTCACGGTGGTGACGTCGCCGACCAGGCCGATGTCGAGCGGTTCGCCGTCCACCACGACGCTGCGGCGGGTGGCGGTGAACAGGTGCGCGTCCTCACCGGAGATGCCGACCGCGTACGGTCCGTGCGCGTTGATCAGGCCCACCAGTTCGCGCCCGACCTGACCGAACAGCACCATGCGCACGACATCCATCACCTCGGGCGTGGTGACCCGGAACCCGCCCCGGAACTCCCCGCGCAGACCGAGTTTCGCGAGCATGGCCGAGATCTGCGGCCCGCCGCCGTGCACGACCACCGGATGCACCCCGACCGTGCGCAGGAACGCCATATCCGCGGCGAAGGCCCGTTTGAGTTCGTCGTCGACCATGGCGTTGCCACCGTATTTGACGACGACGATCTTGTCGCGGAAGCGCTGCAACCACGGCAGCGCGTCGGCCAGCACCCGCGCCTTGTCGAGCGCGGACAGCTCGAACGCGGTCATGAGCTGTAGGCCGAGTTCTCTTCCACGTACCCGTGCGACAGGTCCGTGGTTCGGATGGTGGCCGTGCCCTCGCCCAGGCCCAGATCCACGACGACCTCGATATCGGGCCCGGACAGATCGACCTCCCGCGCACCGGGCGCGCCCGTGCCGTTCACGCAGACCGGACTTCCGTTGAACGACACCGAGATTCGATCCGCCTCCAGGGTGATCGGGGCCATGCCGACCGCGGCCAGCACCCGTCCCCAGTTCGGGTCCGAGCCGAAGAACGCGGTCTTGACCAGCGAGTCGCGCGCGACCGTGCGGGCCGCGACGAGCGCCTCGTCCTCGCCGACCGCGCCGGTGACGGTGACCCGCACCCGTTTGGTGACGCCCTCGGCGTCGGCCATGAGCTGTTCGGCGAGATCGTCGCAGACCGCGAGCACCGCGGCGTCGAGATCGTCCTGGGTGGGAGCGACCGAACTGGCGCCGTTGGCCAGCAGCAGCACGGTGTCGTTGGTGGAGCAGGAGCCGTCGACATCGAGGCGGTCGAAGGTGCGGGCGGTGGCCTTGCGCAGCGCCCGGTCCAATTGCTCCGGGGTGGCGGCCGCGTCGGTGGTGAGCACCACGAGCATGGTCGCCAGCGACGGGGCCAGCATGCCCGCGCCCTTGGCCATACCGCCGACGTTCCACTTGTCGCGGTGGTGGAACGCCACCTCCTTGGGCACGGTGTCGGTGGTCATGATGGCGTGCGCGGCGTCGGTGCCGCCGGACAGCCCGCCGCCCATCTCGCGCACGATCTCGGTGACCGCGGGCAGCAGTTTGTCCATCGGCAGCCGGTCGCCGATCAAACCCGTTGAGCAGACGGCGATCTCACCGGCGCCGGTCTCGGTTCCCCAGTTGCTCAACGCCTTCGCCAGTTCCTCGGCGGTGGCGTGGGTGTCCTGGAACCCGCCCGGCCCCGTACACGCGTTCGCCCCACCGGAATTGAGGATCACCGCGCGCACCTGCCCGCCGCTCAGCACCTGCTGCGACCACAGCACGGGCGCGGCCTTGACCTTGTTGCGGGTGAACACCCCCGCCGCCGAGTACTCCGGCCCCTCACTGAAAACCAGTGCCAGATCGGGCTTTCCGGTGGCCTTGATCCCGGCGGCGATCCCGGCCGCGCGGAAACCCAGGGGTGCGGTCACGCCCTGGTTGCGAACCAGTTTCCCGCCGCTGACGTCGGTCACGGTGCCACTCCTACGGTGGAAAGTCCGGCGGTCTCGTCGAATCCGAGCGCCAGGTTCATGGACTGCACCGCGCCGCCCGCGGTGCCCTTGGTGAGGTTGTCGATCGCACCGATCACCACGAGCAGTCCGGCGTCGGCGTCCACGGCGACCTGAAGGGTGACGGCATTGGAGCCGAGCACCGAACCCGTCTGCGGCAGAACGCCTTCCGGCAGCAGATGCACGAAAGGTTCATCGGCGTAGGCTTTCTCGTAGACCGCGCGCGCCTGCGCCGCGTCCACCGTCGTCGGGGCCGAGCAGGTCGCCAGGATGCCGCGCGGCATGGGCGCGAGCACCGGGGTGAACGCCACGCTCACCTCGGAATCGCTGACGGCACTGAGGTTTTGGATGATCTCCGGCGTGTGCCGGTGCGCGCCCGCGATATTGTAGGCGCGGGCCGACCCCATCACCTCCGACCCGAGCAGCCCCACATCGAGCTTGCGCCCCGCCCCCGATGTCCCGCTCACCGCGACCACATTCACCCGCGGCTCCACGATCCCCGCCGCCACCGCCGGGGCCATCGCCAGACTCGCCACGGTCGGATAACACCCCGGCACCGCGATACGCGTCGCCCCCCGCAACCGCTCCCGCGCCCCCGGCAGTTCCGGCAGCCCGTAGGGCCAACTCCCCGCGTGCGGGCTCTTGTAGTACTTCTCCCACGCCGCGCCATCGGTCAGCCGGAAGTCCGCCCCGCAATCGAGAATCACCGTCGACTCCGGCAACTCCCGCGCGATGGCCGCCGGCTGCCCGTGCGGCAACCCGAGGAACACCACGTCATGCCCGGAAAGGGTCTCCGGAGTGGTCTCCTCCAACACCCGCTCGGCCAGCGGCAGCAAATGCGGTTGCGACTGCCCGAGCGGGGTACCCGCACTCGAGCCCGCGGTCAACGCCCCGATCTCGAGCCGCCCGGATCGGTACGCCGGATGCTGCAACAACACCCGCAGCACCTCCCCACCCGCGTACCCACTGGCACCGGCCACCGCGACCCGTAAGACAGGCCCACTCCCGCTCTCCATGTGATGATTATGCACGAGTGTGCAAGCTCATGCATAGGCGGGTCGGGGTCACCGGCTCCCGGGCGCGAGATCCTGCGTCCCGAGCACACCGAGCAACTCGAGCTGTTCCACCGAGTCCGTCCCCACCGCCTGGGTGAACCACAACAGCCGCTGACGCCCGTCCTCACTGAACAGATTGAGACAGTTGACCTCGAGCACCCCGAGCACGGGATGCACGATGCGCTTGCGATCGTTCCGCCGAACCGCGACCTCCCGCCGCTCCCACAACTCGGCGAATTCGCCACTGCGCGAACGCAATTCCGCGACCATCCCCTCGGCCTCCCCATCCGCCCCGCCCCGCCGAGCGACCGCCGCCGTCAGATCGGCCACGAACGAGCGCGAATGATACGAGTGATCGGCCTCCGGATAGAGCCCCCGAGCCGCCGGATCGGTGAACCAGCGGTAGACGAAACTCGCCCGGAACCCACTCGCGACCGGTGCGGGACCAAGCAGCGCGACGGCCAGCCGATTCTGCACGAGCGTCACATGCAGATCCGTGATCACCTGCGCCGGCGTCGTCGTCAGCCGATCCAGCAGATCGAGCATCCCCGGATGCACATGCGCCGCGGCACTGCCCGCGGGCGGCACCGGACGCCCCGCGAGGTGATAGAGGTGATCCCGTTCATCCCGCGTCAACCGCAGCGCCCGAGCCAGCGCGGCCACCATCTGCTCGGAAGGCTGCGCCCCACTCCCACGTTCGAGCTCGATGTAATAGTCCACCGAGGCCCCCGCCAACTGAGCCACCTCATCCCGCCGCAACCCCGGCACCCGCCGCCGCGGCCCACCCGGCAACCCCACATCAGCGGGCCGAATCCGGTCCCGCCGCGACTTCAGAAACGCCCCGAGTTCGGCCAGGTTCACCTGATCAGTCTGCGCCCCCACGAACAGAACGAGCCAGGGGCTACCAACCCCCGGGTACACAACCACCGGTCCACCGCGCCCGCGCTCTGAGAGTAGAGACCGTCAAGATCCTGGCGAGTTCACATATAAAGATTGTGGCGCATTGATTTCCATTAGAACTCCGCACCAGCGACCATTCAGGCGGCATGCACATATGCCTGAAGCGTCTCACGCATATCATTTGCTCGTCCCGATCCCGGAAAGTGTTTCTCGAGAAGCCCGTCCAGCTGGTTGAGACGTTTCCGCACCCAGGAGAAATGGGCCGACAGCGGCTGAGCCAGTACCGGTTGAACAGCCTCGAGGCTGCCGTCCAGATTGCTCAGACGCGCGTACGCCGACGCCAGGTAGATCTGGCTCAGCATCTCATCCCCAGGCGAGCGCTGGACTTGCCACGCAGCGATAGCGTCGTTGGATGCCTTGACCGACTTCCTGAGGATGCGCTTGTCCTCTGCCCACATCAGAGAGAAGCCGTGGTAGTAGATCTGTTTCGCCGGACTGAAGCTGAACAGCCCCGGAATCTCATCCTTACCGGCTCCGTCCCGCGCACGGTCGGCTTGCTCCAGCAGCTCGAGCGCGCCTTGCGAATCCCCCAGGTTCGCCACCGACGCAGCAAGACCGCACAGCAATCGCGGCTCCGCCGTGCCGGTCGAACCAGTGACGTAATTCAGACCGTCGATCGCAGCGTCCCGGGCTCTCTCGAAGTCCTTGGTGAACCGGAACGCCAGGGCCTGTGTCCCCCGCGACCATGCGCGCAACTGATCATGATTCGCCCGATCGCCGAGCTGAAAGGCAGCTTGCGCGTGTACTCGAGCCGTGTCGGCTTGGCCGAGATCCAACGTCAGGTACGCCAGCACGCCGCACACTCGACCAAGAGCAACGTACAACTCGCGAATCTCCTCGGGACGATGGGCACCGTCCCGTATCCGCCGCATCAGTTCCGAACGAAGTAGCTGCGCTCGAGAAAGCGTTTGGTCGTAGGGCTCGAACCGGGCATTCCTCGCGACATCGATAAGGCCGTCTTGGAGTTCGTCCAGATCCACACCGTCAGGCGCGACCAAGAGCGATTCGGAGTCGCGGCGTGCCTGTTCCAACATGCGCACCGTGTCGGCCGCGCGGGCTCGCTCTCGCTGGTCAGCATCCCACGCAGCTACCAGAGCACCGCCGCCGCCTAGATGGAGGTCCGCCTGCTCGACCCAACCCCGATCCTTCGGCCAACGACGTCCCGCTTCGATGTTGCACAACCACGAGTAGTCCGCGAAGAGAACAGCGGCCAGCTCCCGCAGGCTCAGGCCGCGCGCTTCACGTAGTTGCCGAAGCATCTTCCCAGTGCGTTTCGCGTCCATCCCTGGCAATGCTGCCTTTGCTGAGACCACCGGTTCACGCCCCCGTGTTTTCAGTCCACATATGGCCGATATGGAAACAGCGTAGTGCTTCCGAGCAGGTGTTGGGCGTGATGCTCTGAACATGGCCCCGACGCCATGTGACGCCCTACGCGGCGTCGGGTGCCACCACTTCGCAGGGGATTCAGACAGGGGCCAACGATGGATCGAACGACCAACGCCAATGCGGCAACCACGCCGCCGTCCGTTTTGGACACCGTTCCCGAGGCGTTGACACCCCAACACCGCTACTTCGCGGCGTTGCAGTGCTCCGAACGGCGGGGTGATCATCAGCGGGCCGCCAAATTGCGGACAGCCGGGCCACCGCCCGCCGAACCTCGAGACGGCCTTTTCGGTGCACTGGCTTACTACCGCCACCGGGCCGCCCAAGGCGATCGCGACGCCGCGGATTTCGTCCACCGACATACGTTCTCGGCCGTTCCTCCGCTGCGGGGGTAGGCCGCCGAACCTATAGCCCTGTCTATGCGAAAGATGTTGTAGCAGTGGGTAATTCACTTCGCGAATACGACCCGCGCGATTTCACGCCGTCGCAGGTGAACGCGGTGGTTGCGTTGGGTCGGGCGGGCAAGCCTCAGACGATCGAGCAGTTGGCCAAGGTGGGCAACCAGCGCACGCACGCGGTGCGGAGCACGGTCAATTGGTTGGTGGCGCGCGGGTTGGTGGAGCGGTGGTTTCGTTCGGGGCCGGGGGTGGGGACCGACCCCGAACGATGGATGCTCACCGCCTCCGGGCACAGCCTGTTCCGCACCCTCGGCGCGTATCTGCCCGCTCAGGCCGCCCGCAGGCGAGGCCATCAGCGATGAAAACCCGGCATCAGGGTTCGTTGCCCTTGCTTCGGATTCGATCGGTGCCGGTAACCACAACCGAGCGAAAGGACCTGTGACAGTGAATGTTTCGTACCCGGGCATCGTCACCGGTGAGGCGAGGATGGGGGACTATTCCCGACCGCAGATGACCGTGATCGCGGCGTTGGGGGACGCCGGGGGTCCGCTCACGCTGAAGCAGCTGGCCGGGAACCGGCAGCCGCGCGGAGTCCGCAAGACGGTGAATTGGTTGGTCACCCACGGCTTTGTCCAACCGCATCCCGACAGCACCGCACCCGTCACCGAATGGGTACTGACCAACGACGGGCGCGTCCTGTTCGACCGCATCGTCGAGCGGCGGCAACGCGGAAACAGCAGGAAACGAGCGTGAGCCCCGCGCGTGCCCCCGCACCCGTTACCGGTCCCGCTCTCGTCGACGCCGAGACCCTGGCGGTTGTTGCCAGCGACCCGACCGGCGGCGAGGTGAAAGCGCTCGCCGCCCGCGCCCGCGCCGCCGGATATCGGCTCACCCGCGACCGCCGCGCCCCGCATTGGTGGCTGTTGCGGACGAAATCGACCGGGGCACACGTGCTTTCGGCCTGCGTGCTCGCGCACGTCGAGGCGTGGCTGGACACCTGACACCAACCACCACCGCAGAAGCCCGTATCTCACGAGAAGGACACTGTTTTGCACACTGCCGCAACGATTTCGGACCTTCCGAAGATCATCGACACCAGCGAGCCGTGGATAACCAGCGACCTGTGTCAGTTCGCCATCGCCGACGCCGAGACCAAAGTGTTGCTGCAGGTGGTGTGTCCGGCATGGAACTGTCAAGGCACGGCCCCGGTCGTCGGCAACCGGATCGGCAACCACCATGGCAACAGCGCCGAATTCCAGGTCGTGTTCGGTCCGTGCCAATGGATCGGCACCCAGATCGTCCACATGACCCCGGTAACGCAGTCCCAGCCCGGACCGCTCCCGAACGCCAGCGACTTCCTTGCCGTGTTGAACGGGCACCGGCAGCCCGACACGCCGATATTCGCTCTGGCCGTCGCGATGCGCGAGCACTGGACGCTCACCATCGACGCCTACACCCGAACCGGCGTGTGGGACCCGGCCCAGTTGCGGCAAGTGCGGTTGTTCAGCGATTACCTCGCCGCCGAAGTCCGCGCCGTGCTCGCGGACGGCCCCACACCCGAACCCGACGCCCCCACATCCGGAATCCGCTACGGCGACGAGATTTCCGACCTCACCCGGCTCGTCGTGCTGCTGGCCTTGACCGAGAAAAGCGGCGAAACCCTCGACAAAATCCAGACCATGATCACCGACCAAACCGAATTCCTCAACCGCGCCGTCGACGACATCCGACGCGGCGAAAAACGACTGACCACCACCCAGCCTTACCCGAAACGACCGGAAGGAGGTGGAGGTATAGCCGAATCGACCAGCGGCAAGTAGCCGCCGCAGACCTGTACTACGGGACAGGCACATTCCAGCGGCGTTCGTGCCGGGCCACCACATTCCTTGTGCAGCCCTTCACACAACCGACACGAACGCTGCTGTCTCGCAACAGATTTCACCCGACCCCGACGACAACACCCTTATCCGAGCGAGCGGAGAACCTCCGATGCTCTTGTACGAAACCATGGGCCACGCCACCCACAGAACCGACCTCGGAGACAAGATCGCCGTGTGGGAAGTCGATGGCAGCGGCGTACCGCGGATTCTGTTCCTCCACGACCACACCACCGGCCGCCCCGCCTACCGCTGGCCGGGCACCCCCCTGCGCGGATACCCCAGCGGGCACATCTCGTTCGGCCCCGACACCTACCCCACCCTCGCGACCGCCATCGCGCTTCTCCCCGAGTACGAGGCGACGCTGTGGGAAGCCGTCCGGGCCGAACACCGCGCCACCGACACCAGCCGCGACGAACGGACGAGCTGAATGCAAGCCTGGGAGGCCGACGCCATCTGTCACACCCACCCGCCGGACCCGTGGTTTCCCAACTCGACCGGAGCCCAGCGCAACGCCGACGCCGCCCGAGCCATCGCCATCTGCCGGACCTGCCCCGTGCTGCGACAGTGCGCCGATTTCGCCTTGGTCCACGAAATGCGGGCCGGAATCTGGGGCGGACACGACCTCGGCAACCCCGGCCAACCCCTCAGCGACAGAAAACGCAAAGCACTCGCCAAACCGCAGGACGGACCCTATGAACCTCCCGCGACGCCAACCCCGCCGAGACTTCCCCGACCTCACCGCGCCGCTACCGCCACCACCAGAAGACCTCTGCCGCCGCCTCGCCGCAGCCCTGCACGACTGGACACCCCAACCACGGCCCCCGTCCCCGACCGACCGTGACGGCCCCAGTACCCGAGAATGGACCCCGGAAGAGATCGACCGCATCGCACGAGAGGCAGGACTATGGGCGAATACCGTCCCCACACCGCAGCTGAACTTGCGCGCATGGAGCAGGACCAACACGACCCGAAATGGCTCGCATGGGTCGCACCCGAACTGATGGAAACCCAGCTCCGCAAGTTCCTCACCGACACCGTGCCCGACATGCCCGACGATCCTTGGACCGCCGAAGGACTGGCACAGGCCGAATGCGTCGCTTTGGAACTGTTCCCGACGATGCAAGCGACCAGATCGCCCGAAAACCGCGACGTTGCCGATCAATTCCACAGATTCATCGGTGAGGTATTCCGTCGAAATTTCGAAGGAAGTTGGTACAACGTCCCTTCATTCGATGACAGCCAAGGTACCCACGGCTTCGGTCCTGTCATCAAACTTCCGTTCGCGGAATTCTACTTCACGGTAATACAGCAGCTGACAACTGTCATCGACAGACACACCGGAAAACAATGGGCGTGGATTTATGCGCAGCAGCAGAAGAACTATGACGACTGGAAGAACAGCGGACGTCTTCCCCTTTCGGAATGGCAAGCGCTCAAACAGGCACGGTAGCGCCGCGCCCGACGTTTCGGGGAAATGATGCCCGAATGGAACGACAATCTGGAACAGCAATACCGCCGCTACGGCGGGAACAAGTGGATGCAAGGATTGCCCGCCCGGAGCCGTGAGAACTGGCTCAAAGCGAGAAGTCAATGGATCAGGGCGCGTGAGGTGGGCAATCGCTTCCGTGACGGCATGGCCGCCCTGAATGGGCAAACGCCCCAAAACGGCTACAAGAAAGAGGTTCGCCTCCAGACGTCGCTCGGCGTCAGGGTCGCTGATATCGCCAACCCGGACAGTGCGAGAACCATCGAGTACAAATCCGGGGGAATGGAGAAATCGACAGCCTTGGCGCAATTAGCCAAAGATGAAGAACTTATCCAGTTCGGCTGGAGTTCAACTTGGACAATAGTTGAAGGCGCGCGAATCGACAAAGAAGTCCAGGAACGCATTAGGGAACTTCAAACCCGATACCCCGGACAATTCGTCGTCCGGGAAGTAACACGCGAACAACTCCGCATAGCGCTCACTGTTGCCAAGAATCTGGAAAAGAAGCAGAAGGCGAAAGAGAAGGAAGCGCGACAACTCGAGAAGGCGCAGGAGAACCGCCGCAGGCAGGCCGAGAAGGCAAAAGAGCTTGCCAAGCAGAAAGAAGCTCTCACCCGCACTGTCCAGCAAACAACACAGCAGCTCGCCGTTGCTCAGGAGCAAAGTTTGTCCGTCGATGCCGCGACCGTCGCCGAAGCGCACCAGTCGGCGAAGGATCAGCTTCGGTCGGTCCGCAAGGCCGAGCGCGGCCAAACCAAAGACATGCTGCGAGAGATCGGCGTTCAGGGCGAACACGCCCGCGCTATGGAACAGATCCTTGCCCAGGGCCGGGAGAACCAGCGCCAGGAGATCGTCCAAGGTATCGAGGCCATTGGCCACGCCGCCGCCCGGGAGGCGCAGGCCCAAGCCGCCCGCGAAGCCGCCCTCGCCTGGCAGCGCCAACAAATGGAGCTGGCGAAACAACGCGGCTACGCCCCCGAACTGCAAGCCATCATGGAATTGATGAACCAAGGCCGACCCGCCCCCGGCGTCGCCCTGCCCGGCGCACCAGCCGAGGCCCCCGAGGTCACCCGCGACGGCCGAGCCAAACAACACGCCCTCGAACTGGCCAAGCAACAAGGCTTGGACCCCCGCGGACTGCGCTAGCCCCCGCTCGAACAGTCCCAGCCGCCGCGACGACCACCGGTGCCGGATTCGGCGGCCTCCATACCCGGGTCCCTGCACCCGGGGATGCCGCCCGCTCGCGTCGCTGATCAGGCGGGAGAACCGATCCATCCCGCGAAATCCGTTGTGCCGCAGTCTTGTTGGTTCCTGTGTAGAGATGCGAAGAAGTGAGAGACCCCCGGCAGAAGAAAGAAAAAAGAAGCGGGAAAGCCCAACGAAAGAATTTGCCGAATTTCCCCTCTACAGAATCAAGAGCGGCGCGCAAGCGCGCCGCCCGGGGCGTCCGCCCTACCGCTCCGCTCCCGGGCGGGCGCCCTGGCGCAAACCCAGAGTAAGTACCTGAACCGCTGCGACGGCACTTACATGCCCGTGAAGAGATGCGGGGGTACTGCCGCGCCCCTCCGGGGCTTGCCACCGAAACCCTCGCGGACGTTCGGCCGGAGGCCGTTTGTCCGTCCGCGGTCGTCAGACACTAGCTCAGAGGTGTCAACACCACGAAATTGAACACGCGATCCATGGGCACGTGCCAATGATTCTCATACGCAGGTCGTCCATCAACTTCTCCATGACGGAGCCATAGGGTGACTCCAGGTGCCTTTCCCTCTCGGACTACTCGATAGTTCAACAACTTAACCTGATAGTTCGCACCGGTAGCTTCATCACCATTCTGGAAATAGCGGCCAATATCCGCTGGGCTGAGTTCATCTGCCCGAACAGGTGTCAGTTCAACCTTTCCCCGAGTGTAAGGGCCGCTCTGGGTCAGGTCGATTTCAAATGTCTCCGTCCGCCTTCCTTCCGGAAGCGATGCATACTTGCTCGGATCGGCGATAAGTTCAGCAGCAGCAGTATCCGGTGCTGCTTTCGTTGTGGCATCTTCAGTGATCGTAAGTTCTGCGTCAAATGTAATTTTGACATTCTCGACATATGCATCAGTCGCTGGCGTTTCCGCCCATTCGATCTTGGTCAACCAGACCCCCTGGGGGTCGGTGACTATAGGAATAATATCCAAAATGCGGCCGGGTTGTTGATATCCATTCTTAGACCGTACGATGAGAGTCCCTCGACTCGATTGCGAGAGATCTCGACCATGTATGTTCCGTTCGGCGGAGCTGGGGTCGTTCGTCATCTAACCAACCTCACTTCCTGAACTTGGCACCAGTTTTGGCGCGGTCGCGGCGAGGTAGCCCACAGTAGGACCAGAGTCGAACATATGTGCGCCCCTCTCGGTGAGGGATACTACACCTTGTGCCAGCAAATCTGAGGACCACTACATGTGGCGTGTCGCGCTGTTTGCTAGTTCAAAGGTGTGTCTGTGGCCGTTGAGGAGTGCGTTACCGACATGTGACCCCCGCCAGCTGAGCCACCTCATCCCGCCGCAACCCCAGCACCCGCCGCCTCGGCCCACTGGGCAACCCCACATCAGCGGGGCCGAATCCGGTCCCGCCGCGACTTCAAAAACACCCCGAGTTCGGCCAGGTTCACCCACAACCAGTCTCCGCCCCCACGAACAGAACGAGCCAGGGGCTACCAACCCCCGGGTACACAACCACTGGTCCACCCACGCCCCTACCCGCAGAGTAGACACAGTCACCGATCGGAAGGGAGCACCTCATGACCCCCAAAGTCGCCATAGTCACCGGCGGCTCCCGAGGCATAGGCCGCGCGATCGTCACCCGCCTGGCCGCCGACGGTTTCGCCGTCGTCGTCGGCTACGCCGGGCGTAAGGATCGCGCCGACGAGGCGGTCGCCGCCGTCGAAGCCGAAGGCGGGCAAGCCGTGGCCGTCCAGGCCGACGTCGGCGACGAACACGCCGTCTCGGCCTTGTTCGACGCGGCCGAAACAACCTTCGGCGGCATCGACGTAGTCGCCCACGCGGCCGGAAAGATGATCCTCACCCCCGTGGCCGACCTCGCCCTCACAGACCTGGACACCCTGTACCACACCAACATTCGCGGCACCTTCGCCGTAGCCCAACAAGCCGCCCGCCGCCTGCGCCCCGGCGGCTCCCTCATCATGTTCTCCACCTCGGTCGTCGGCCTGGCCTTCCCCGAGTACGGCGCCTACACCGCCACCAAGGGCGCGGTCGAGGCACTCACCCTCATCCTGGCCCGCGAACTCCGCGGCCACGACGTCACGGTCAACACCATCGCCCCCGGCCCCACCGCCACCGACCTGTTCCTCGACGGCAAGGACGAGCAGACCATCGCCCGCCTCGCCGCCCAACCCCCACTCCAACGCCTCGGCACCCCCGAGGACATCGCCCACGTCGCCGCCTTCCTCGCCTCCCCCGAAGGCCACTGGGTCGACGGCCAAATACTCCGCGCCAACGGCGGAATCATCTGACCCCCACCACAATTCGAAGGAGAAACCCCATGCCGTTCGCCAACTTCAAGGTCCCCGCCGGAACCCTCACCCCCGAACAGAAGGAACTCATCGTCCACCGCACCACCGCCCTCTACGCCGAGATCTACGGCGACCGAGCCCGCCCCAACACCATGGTCCTCGTCGAGGAGGTCGCCGACGGCGGCTGGGGCATCGGCGACATGGTCCTCACCAAAGCCATGCTGGAGGGCCACCAGTAACGGCGTACCGTCACCCCATGAGCATCTCCGAGCGGTTCCGCGAACTCCATCAGCCCGGCCGCCCCCTGATCCTCCCCAACGCCTGGGACTACTGCTCCGCCGCCGCCCTTGTCGCCGAAGGCTTCCCCGCCATCGGCACCACCAGCCTCGGCGTCTCGGCGGCGGCGGGAGTGCCCGACGCGGCCGGAGCCACCCGCGCGGAGACCATCGACCTGGCCCGCAAACTGGCCCGCCTCCCGGTCCCGATCACCGTCGACATCGAAGCGGGCTTCGGCGACGCCCCCGAGGTGGCCCACGAGCTGGCCGAGGCCGGTATCGCGGGCGTGAACGTCGAGGACGGCCGAGGATCGGAACTCGCCGATCCGAACACCCAGGCCGAACTCATCGCCGCGATCAAGTCACGCACCCCGCCCCTGTTCGTCAACGCCCGCGTCGACACCCACTGGCTCGGCCTCCACCACGATTCCACCATCGATCGAATGCGCCGCTACGAAAAGGCCGGAGCGGACGGCCTTTTCGTCCCCGGCGTCCGCGACCCCGCCGAGATCGCGCGCCTCGTGAAAACCACCGCCCTGCCCCTCAACGTCCTCTACCTCCCCGGCGGCCCCTCGGTCCGCGAACTGGCCGCGCAAGGCGTAGCCCGAATCAGCACCGGCGGCTTGCTGTTCCGCGCCGCCGTCGCCGCCACGGTCGACACGGCCCGAGCCATCCGCGACAACCTGCCCACCCCACCGAACATCCCCACCTACGCCCGCATCCAAAACCTCGTCAACTGACCACAGCGAACAACACCGCCGCCACCGCGAAACTCACCACCGACAGAATCGTCTCCAACACCGACCACGTCATCAACGTCTGCTTCACCGTCATATTGAAGAACTTCGAAATGATCCAGAACCCACCGTCATTGACGTGACTCAAAATGATCGACCCCGCCGCGATGGCCATGGCGATCAACGCCAGCGACACCTGCGAATAGTCGTGCCCCGGCAGCAGCGGCGCGACGATCCCACCCGTGGTGACGATCGCGACCGTCGCCGACCCCTGCGCGATCCGCAATCCGCAACTGATCAGATACGCCAGCACGATCACCGGCAGCCCGGCCTCGGACATGGTGTGCGCCAACGCGTCCCCGATCCCGGTCGCCGAGATCACCTTCCCGAAGAACGCCCCCGCCCCGACCACCAGCAACAACATCCCCACCGGCCGCAGCGAATCCGCGGTGAGCGCGTTCAACTCCGCCACCGACGACCCGCGCCGCACCCCGAGCACATAGAACGCCACCAGCACCGCGATCAGCAACGCCACCGCGGGCGTCCCCAGGAACGTCAGCACCTGCAACGGCCGAGATCCCTTGTGCAGCAACTGTGTTCCGAACGTCGCGCCGAGAATCAGCACCAGCGGGATCGCGATGATCACCCCGATCAACGCCGCCGACGGCGGTTTCCGCTCCGCCGCAACGTCTTCCACGGGTTCGGGCCGCACCAGGAACTCCTCCGGCACCTCCACCTGCACGCGCTTGCCGATGAACGACCCCCACACGATGCCCGCCGCCACGAACCCCGGCAGCCCGCACACCAACCCCATCAGGATCAGCCACCCCAGACTCACCCCGAGCAGCCCGCCCAACGCCACCGGCCCCGGATGCGGCGGCAGGAACGCGTGCGTCATGGACAACCCGGCCACCATCGGCAGGGCGTACAGCACCAGCGACCGTCCACCGCGCTTGGCCGCCACGTAGATCAGCGGCGCCAGCACGAAGATGCCGATATCGAAGAACACCGGGATACCGAAGATCAACCCGACCAGCCCCATGGCGACCGGAGCGCCCTTGGGCCCGAACAGCGTCAGCAGCCGTTCGGTGAGCACGTCCGCGCCGCCGGATCGTTCGAGGATCGCGCCGAGCACGGTCCCCAGTCCGATGATCACCGCGATATGCCCGAGGATCGACCCGAATCCCGTTTCCAGCAGGGAGTCACCGGATTTGAGCGCGGTGCCCACGATCTTCTCGACCGGCAGCCCGGCCGCCAGCGCCAGCGCGAGCCCGGTGAGCAGCAGCGCGATGAACGGTTCCAGCTTGACGCGGATGATGGCCACGAGCAGGACGGCGATGGCCAGGCCGCACAGCACCAGCAGTCCCGGTGTGGTGGTGCGCAGCCAGTCGACGGCGGACCCCATGATGTACCTCAATTCATGGATCGAACGAAAGACGCCGCGCGCGAGGCGATGACGGACCATCGGCCCGCGGCGACGTCATCGGGTGCCACGACATCGGTGCCCGCGGTGACCGCGGCCGCGCCGTGTGCGAGAAAGTCGGCGGCATTCCCGGCATTGACACCGCCGGAGGGAATGAACGCCGTATCGGGAAAGGGCCCGCGCAGATCCCTCAGGTATCCGGGCCCGAGCGCGCGAGCGGGAAAGATCTTCACCGCCGCCGCCCCGAGATCCAGTGCGGCCAGCACCTCACTGGGCGTGAAAGCCCCCATCACGACCGGTATTCCGTGCCGCGCGGCCACCCCCGCCACCTCGGCCCGAATCCCCGGCGTCACCAGGAACCGCGCCCCCGCGTCGATCGCGGCGGCCGCCTGGTCCCCGGTCAGCACCGTCCCCACCCCGCACACGGCCCGCTCCGACCCCGCCGCCGCCCGCACCGCCGCGAGCACGTCCGGCGTCGTGAAAGTCAGTTCGACACAACGGATTCCGGCACCGGCAAGCGCGTCGGCGAGCGCTCGGGGATCGGGAATCCGCGGCGCACGCACCACCGTCAGCACCCGATCGGCCAGCACGACGTCCAACGCCGAGGTCATCGCGTCTCCTTCCGCACCGAATCCATCCGCAACGCCCGCCCGGCCAACCGCCCCGTGGCCTTCCCGTCCTCGATCGCGAACTCCCCGTTCACCAACACCTGTTCGATCCCCCGCGCCTGCCGCTTCGGATCCTCGAAAGTCGCTGTGTCCCGGACGGTTTCGGGATCGAACACCACCAGATCCGCCGCGTACCCCACCCGCACCAACCCTCGTTCCCGCAGCCGCAGCCGCCGCGCGGGCCGCCCGGTGAGGTGATGCACACACTCCTCGAGCCCGAACACCCCGAGTTCGCGCGCGTAATACCCGAGGTAGCGCGGGAACGTCCCCCACGCCCGCGGATGCGGCCGCTCCCCCACCAGCAGCGCGTCACTGCCGCCCATGTGCCGGGCGTGCCGCATGATCGCGCGCACGTTCTCCTCGTGCCCGACGTGTTGCAGGATCGTCGTCGCCAGCTCGTCGCGCACGAGCAGATCGAAGAACACCGCCACCGGTTCACGTCCCTCGTCCGCCGCGATCTCGGCGACCGTCCGCCCCACGTACCCGCTCAATGCCGCGTCGCCGACCCCGCTGATCTGGATCGTCTCCCACGCCACGGTCACCCCGTGACACCCGTCGGAGCCAAGCACACTCACATCGAACGTGATCCGTTCCCGCGCAACGGGATCCGCGAGCCGCGCCAGCGCCGCGTCCGGCCCACCCGACATGGCCCAGCTCGGCAGCAGCGCCGACAAGGTCGTCGCGCCGGGCAGATACGGGTAGGTGTCGAGACTGATATCGCACCCCTCCGCCAGCGCCGCGTCCACCAGCGCGAGCAATTCCCCCGCCCGCCCGCGATTCTCGGCGAAGTTCATGGTGGCGTGCGTCAGATGCAGCGCGCACCCGGTCCGGCGCGCCAGCCCGATCATCTCCGCGTACGCGTCGAGCGCCCCGGCCCCGTAGGAGCGGGTGTGCGGCGCGTAGAACCCGCCCGCCTCCGCCACCACCGCGCACAGCGCCGCCAATTCCGCTGTGTCGGCGTACATTCCGGGAGGATAGGTCAACCCGCTCGACATCCCCACCGCGCCCTCCGCCAGCCCTTGGGCCAGCAGCGCGCACATCCGGTCGATCTCCGCGGTCGTGGCCGCGCGCCGCTCGGCGCCCACGACCAGCAACCGCAGCGTCCCCTGCGGCACCAGATACGCCGCATTGGGCGTAATCCCCCGATCCAGCCGCTCCAGATACTCCCCGACCGTCCGCCAGGAGAAGTCCAACCCGGCGGGATCACCGTTCCACCCGGCGATCTGCCGCCGCACCATCGCGAGGGTGACATCGTCGACCGGCGCGTACGACAGCCCGTCCTGCCCGATCACCTCGGTGGTGACGCCCTGGCTGATCTTCGCGAAATGCCCCGGCTCGGTCAGCAGATGCAGATCCGAATGCGCGTGCATATCGATGAAACCCGGTGTCAGCACGAGCTTCTCGCCGTCGATCACCCGCCCGGCGCCCTCGATCGCGCCCGGGGCCGCGATATCGGCGATCCGCCCGTCCTCCACCACGACATCCCCGCGATAGCGCGGATCACCGGTGCCGTCGACAACGGCGATATCCCGGAACAACAAGTAGCTCATACGTTCTCGCCGAATCAGAAGAAGGTGTGCACGAAATCGATCACGCGAGGTCGCTCGGCGTCGGCATCGTCGACGACCGGCACCAGCCGCCACTTGTCCATGGCCGTGCACGGATGCGACAACCCCAACCGCACTACCTCACCGACCGCGAGCTCCCCGCCCTCCGACAGCTCCAGAAACGTGTGCTGATCGGCCAACTTGGTGACCCGCGCCGACCCCGAAATCCGTTGCGGCACCGGCAATCCCTCATCGAACGGCTGATCGCGCTTCCCCGCGTCCAGCAACGCCAGCCCCGGCTCCGGCCGCGACAGCACCCGCGCCCACATGTGCATGGCCGACCGCAACCCGGAGATCGGTGTGATCCCCGCGTAGAACCCGTCGTCGTGGATCACATACGCCCCCGACCGCAGCAACACCGTGGTGTCGCCCCCGTCCGCGAGCGACGCCAGCCGCTCCACCACCAGATCGGGATACGCGCTGCCGCCCGCGGACACGATCGCGGGCCGCTCGTACGCACCGGCCAGCTCCCAATGCAGCCGCACGAAGGTATCCAGGTAATCCCGCAGCGCCGCAACCGATTCCGCCGCCCGGTCGTGCGCCAGCGCGCCCTCGTACCCGCCGATCCCGGCCAGCTCCAACCGCTCCGACGCCCGCACGGCCTCGGCCACCGTCCGCGCCGCGTCCAGTCCGCGCGCCCCCGTCCGCCCGTGCGGCCCACCGAGTTCCACCAGCACCGGCAGCCGCACCCGCGCGCCCGCCTCGGTGAGCACCCGATCCATCGCCGCCACGGTCTCGACGCTGTCGGCCCAGCTGACCAGCTCGAACGGCGGTTCCAGCGCGGATTCCGCCGCCGCCCACCGCAATCCGACCGGATCGAGCAACGGGTTGGCCAGCAGCACCCGATCCACCCCGAACGCCCGCGCCACCTGCGCCTGCCACGGGGTGGCCACCGTGATCCCCCACGCGCCCGCGGCCAGCTGCTCGGCCCACAGCCGCGGGGCCATGGTGGTCTTGCCGTGCGGGGCCAGCCGCACCCCGGCCGCGGCGGCCCACTCGGCCATGACGGCGATATTGCCGTCGAGCGCGCCCCGGTCCAGGGTGAGCACCGGCGTCTGGAGATCGTCCAGACGCGGTGCGGTGTCGAGGAATTCGCGCACCGTCGTCCCCCAGGCGCGCGGCGGCAGCGCCTTGTGCTCCGGGCCGATCACCAGATCGGCGAGCGTCGCGACCGCGGCGGTATCGATGCGACCCGACCGTTCCACGCTTCTCCCGCTCTCGATGGACACGGCGCTCCTTCCGATCGGGCCAAAATACTTTCTCGCTATTGCATATTTTGCAACTCGCATTGCGTATCTTGTTTTCCGTGGTTATTCTGCACAGCGACATCGCGACCCGCAAGCGTTCCGAGGAGTTTCCGTGACCCGCCCCACGCCGACCCCGCCGCGCGCCGTCACCGTGGGCGAGGGATTGGCCGTGCTGGTCGCCCGCCCGGGGCCGTTGGAGGATTCCCCCGTCTTCGACCGCACCGCGGGCGGGGCGGAGGTGAATGTCGCGACCGTGCTCGCCCAGCTCGGCGTGCCGACCGCGTGGATATCCCGGGTCGGCGACGACGGTTTCGGCCGCTACCTGATGCGGCATCTGGCCTCCCGGGGCGTGGACACCAGCGCGGTCCACGTGGACCCGGCCCGCCCGACCGGCGTGTACGTCAAGGAGCGCGGCGGCGGCTCGGACCGGCCCACCGATCTCGCGGCGGGCGCCAGCCGGATGCTGTACTACCGCACCGGGTCGGCGGCCAGCGCGCTGTCCCCCGCCGACCTCACCGCCGCCGCACCCCTGCTCGACCGCGCCGCGCTCGTCCACTTCACCGGCGTCACCACCGCGCTCTCCCCGTCGGCCACCGCGCTCACCGAGGCGCTGCTGGACCGCCAGCGTGGCGATCGCCTGATCGGCTTCGACGTGAATTACCGTCCCGCCCTGTGGATTCGGCGTCCGGAGTCGGCGGCCGACGTGCTGGCCGCGCACGTCCGCCGCGCCGACGTGGTGTTCGTGGGCGCGGACGAGGCCGAGGAGGTCTTCGGCACCGGCGATCCGGCGCGGCTGCGCGAGATGTTCCCGCGCCCACGGCATCTGGTGGTCAAGAACAGCGGGCACTCGGTCACCGGTTTCCTCGGCGAACGCTGGATCGAGGTCCCGGCCCTGCGGCTGGAGGTGACCGAGGCGATCGGCGCGGGCGACGCCTTCGCGGGCGGCTATCTGGCGGCCCTGCTGCACGGCCGCCCGCACGAACAGCTGCTGCGCTTCGGTCACCTGTGCGCGGCGGCGGCGCTCACCGGGACCGGCGACGTGGCCGAACTGCCGCCCCGGCAGCGACTCGAAAGGCACGCCGCCGCACCGTGTTCGGAGTGGGCGCGGATACGGGTGGAGGGAACGTCGTGAGCCAGAGCCTGCGCCGAGCGCTGACGATCCTCACCGAACTCGGCGAGGACGCCCGCAGCCTGGACCAGCTGGCCGCCGCGCTGGGCGTGCACAAGTCGACGGTGCTGCGCCTGTTGCAGACCATGGAGGCGCAGCGGTTCGTCACCCACGGCAGCGATCATCGATACACGTTGGGGGCGCGGCTGTTCGAGCTGGCCAACCGCTCGCTGGAGCGCCGCGACGTGCGCACGGTGGCCCGCCCGCATCTGGAGGCGCTCAACGCCGCCACCGGTCAGACCGTGCATCTGGCCACCTACGAATCCGGCGAGGCCGTCTACATCGACAAACTCGACGCCACCCAGAGCGTGCGCATGTACTCGCGGGTGGGCCGCCCCGCGCCGCTGCACTGCACGGCCGTGGGCAAGGTGCTGGTGGCGGGGCAACCGCGGGCGCGGTGGCGCGAGATCGCGGAGCGGATCGACTACCGCCGCTTCACCGAACACACCCTCGGCGACCCGGACAGCTACCTCGCGGAGCTGGAAACCGTTGCCGCGCAAGGCTTCGCCGAGGACCGCGAGGAGCACGAGAGCTTCGTCAACTGCGTGGCGGTCCCGATCCGCGACGGCACGGGCGCGGTGACCGCCGCGCTGTCGGTGTCGGTGCCGGATCTGCTCCTCGATCACGACCAGGTGCTGGGCCTGCTGCCCCGCCTGCGCGCCACCGCCGACAGTGTGTCCGCCGGGCTCGGCTGGAGCCCCGAACCCCGAAAGGCCGTCCATGACCGATAAACTCGCCGTCCGCACCGCCGCCGCGCCCGCCCCGGCGCACACCTTCTCGCAGGGCGTGCGCAAGGGCCCGTTCGTCCAGGTGTCCGGGCAGGGCCCGGTCGACCCGGCCACCGGCGACTACGTCCATCCCGGCGACGTGGCCGCCCAGACCGTCCGGACCCTGGAGAACGTGCGGGCGATCGTCGAGGCGGCGGGCGCGCGCTTCGACGACGTGGTGATGTTGCGGGTGTACCTCACCCGCCGCGAGGATTTCCCGCTCATGAACGACGCCTACGGCGCGTTCGTCGGGAACCACACGACGGGTGACGTACTCCCGTGCCGCACAACGGTCTTCACCGGCCTGCCCCGCCCGGAGATGCTGGTGGAGATCGACGCGCTGGCGATCGTGGACTGACCGGACTCAGCCGGGCAGGTCGTTCACCGCGGCGGACTCGTTGCGCGACAGCGTGATTCCGAGATTGGCCGCGGTCCGGTCGATGTCGTCGTCGCCGGTGTTCAGCTCGACGGCCGAACCCGCCGACAGCACCTCGACATTGAGGCACAGCGACTGGAGCTCCTTGAGCAGCACCTTGAACGATTCGGGCACCCCGGCCTCGGGCACGTTGTCGCCCTTGACGATCGCCTCGTACACCTTCACGCGACCGACCACGTCGTCGGACTTGATGGTGAGCAGTTCCTGGAGCGTGTAGGCGGCGCCGTAGGCCTGCATGGCCCAGCACTCCATCTCGCCGAAGCGCTGACCACCGAACTGCGCCTTACCACCGAGGGGCTGCTGGGTGATCATCGAGTACGGACCGGTCGAACGCGCGTGGATCTTGTCGTCGACCAGGTGGTGCAGCTTCAGGATGTACATGTAGCCCACGGCGATCGGGTACGGGAACGGCTCGCCCGTGCGGCCGTCGAACAGCGTCGCCTTGCCGTCCTCACCGACCATGACCTCCCCGTCGCGATTGGGCAGGGTGGACGACAGCAGCCCGGTGAGTTCGTCCTCGCGCACCCCGTCGAACACCGGTGTCGCCACCTTGGTGTCGGGGTCGGCCGCCAGCAGATCCTCCGACAGCCGCCGCGCCCAATCCGGTCGCGCCCCGTCGGCGAGCCGAACATCCCAGCCCGCCTTGCCGATCCAGCCCAGATGGGTCTCCAGGATCTGGCCGATGTTCATACGACGCGGCACACCATGGGTGTTCAAGATGATGTCCACCGGGGTCCCGTCGGGCAGGAACGGCATATCCTCCTTCGCGAGGATCTTGCCGATCACACCCTTGTTGCCGTGCCGACCCGCGAGCTTGTCGCCGTCCTGGATCTTGCGCTTCTGCGCCACATACACCCGCACCAGCTCGTTCACACCCGGAGGCAGATCGTCGTCGTCCTCGCGGGAGAACACGCGGATACCGATCACCTTGCCGGACTCACCGTGCGGCACCTTCAGCGAGGTGTCGCGGACCTCGCGGGCCTTCTCACCGAAGATCGCGCGCAGCAGCCGCTCCTCCGGAGTCAGCTCGGTCTCACCCTTCGGGGTCACCTTGCCCACCAGGATGTCACCGTCACGAACCTCCGCGCCGATGCGCACGATGCCGCGCTCGTCCAGATCGGCGAGCACCTCATCGGACACATTCGGGATATCGCGAGTGATCTCCTCGGCACCCAACTTCGTGTCGCGGGCGTCGATCTCGTGCTCCTCGATGTGGATCGAGGTGAGCACGTCTTCCTCCACGAGACGCTGCGACAGGATGATCGCGTCCTCGTAGTTGTGACCCTCCCACGGCATGACCGCGACGAGCAGGTTCTTGCCCAGCGCCATCTCACCGTTCTCGGTGCACGGCCCGTCGGCGAGAACCTGGCCCTTCTCCACCCGCTGACCCTCGTCCACGATCGGACGCTGATTCGCGCAGGTGCCCTGGTTCGACCGCGCGAACTTCCGCAACCGGTAGCTGCGCCGCGTGCCGTCGTCGTGCATGACGGTGATGTAATCGGCCGAAACCTCCTCCACCACACCGTCTTTCTCGTTCACCACGACCTCACCGGAATCGATCGCGGCGCGCACCTCCATCCCGGTGCCGACGATCGGGGCCTCCGAGCGGATCAGCGGGACGGCCTGCTTCTGCATATTGGCGCCCATGAGCGCGCGGTTGGCGTCGTCGTGCTCGAGGAACGGGATCATCGCCGTGGCGACCGAAACCATCTGCCGCGGCGACACATCCATGTAGTCGATCGCGGCGGCGGGCACCAGCTCGACCTCGGAGTTCTTGCGCCGCACCGCGATTCGGTCGGCGACGAAACGGCCGTCGGCGTCGAGCGGCTCGTTCGCCTGCGCGACCACGTGCAGGTCCTCCTGATCGGCGGACAGATAGTCCACCTCGTCGGTGACCCGGCCGTCGACGACCTTGCGGTACGGGGTCTCGATGAACCCGAACGGATTGACCCGCGCGTACACCGACAGATACCCCATCAACCCGATGTTCGGGCCCTCCGGCGTCTCGATCGGGCACATCCGGCCGTAGTGGCTGTAGTGCACGTCGCGGACCTCGAGGCTGGCCCGCTCCCGATTCAGGCCGCCCGGACCCAGCGCCGACAGGCGACGCTTGTGGGTCAGGCTCGCCAGCGGATTGCGCTGCTCCATGAACTGCGACTGCTGCGAGGTGCCGAAGAACTCCCGCAGCCCCGCGACCACGGGCCGGATATTGATCAGCGTCTGCGGGGTGATCGCCTCCACGTCCTGGGTCGTCATACGTTCGCGCACAACGCGTTCCATGCGCGACAGGCCGACCCGGAACTGGTTCTGGATCAGCTCGCCGACCGTGCGTAGTCGGCGGTTGCCGAAGTGGTCGATATCGTCCACGTCCACGGGCACCTCGATGCCCCCGGGCGCGGTCATCGTCGTCTCCCCGGCGTGCAGCCGCAGCAGGTACTCGATGATCGCGACGAGATCCTCCTCGGTGAGCACCGGCGCGCCGACCGCCTCGCCGGTGTGGATCCCGAGCTTCTTGTTCATCTTGTAGCGGCCCACCCGCGCGAGGTCGTAGCGCTTCTCGCTGAAGAACAGGTTCTCCAGCAGCGTCTGCGCGGACTCCTTGGTCGGCGGCTCGCCCGGCCGCAGCTTGCGGTAGATGTCGAGCAGCGCCTCGTCCTGGCCCGGGGTGTTGTCCTTCTCCAGCGACGACAGCAGGATGCCGGAGAACCCGAACCGTTCGGTGATCCGCTCGGTGGTCCAGCCGAGCGCCTTGAGCAGCACGGTCACCGGCTGGCGACGCTTGCGGTCGATGCGCACGCCGACGGTGTCGCGCTTGTCGATGTCGAATTCGAGCCAGGCGCCGCGCGAGGGGATGATCCGCGCGCTGTGCAGCGTCTTCTCGGTGGACTTGTCGATGGTCCGGTCGAAGTAGACGCCCGGGGAGCGGACCAGCTGGGAGATGATGACCCGCTCGGTGCCGTTCACCACGAAGGTGCCGGTATCGGTCATCATCGGGAAATCGCCCATGAAGACCGTCTGCGACTTGATCTCGCCGGTGTTGTTGTTGATGAACTCCGCGGTGACGAACAACGGCGCCGCGTAGGTCATGTCCTTGTCCTTGCACTCGTCGACCGAGGCCTTGACCTCCTCGAAACGAGGCTGCGACAGCGTCAGCGACATCGTCTCGCCGAAGTCCTCGATGGGGCTGATCTCGTCGAGAACCTCGGCCAGACCCTCTTCGACCAGCCATCGGAACGAATCGGTCTGAACCGACAGCAACTGCGGAACCGCCAGTGGCTCACGGATTTTCGCGAACGAGACCCGCCCGGTATGACTCGAGACTGCCAAGATGCGTCCTTCCCCACGGTATGCGTTTGGGTGCGGTGAATTGATTGCGCACCGTGCCGGACGCCACCCGAACATGCCTCGACAACGACGGGTAGAGATGTTTCATTCTGGCGAGAGTTGGACAGCACGCGCCCCGGCGCGAGGTCTCAAACTACACGGAAAGAAGAGATATGTCGAGAGCACGACGAAAGAGACACTTGAATGCTTCTGTGTCTTCCCATTTTTAGAATGGCACGGGATCAGGGATTAGTCAAATCGAGAATGCCCAGCACCTGGTCGGAGGTGTAGAAGGGTTCGAGCCGTTCGCGAATCCGGGCCGCCAGCACGCCGTCCCGCTTGGCGGCCTCGATCACCGCGGGGCCGTAGCGCAGGATCTCCTCGCTGATGTCGTCGGGGGTGAGGCCGAGTTCGGGCAGCAGCCCGGCGAGGGTGTGGTCCCCGTACCGGGCGAAGAAGACCTCCACCGACTCGTCGAGCAGCAGGCCGACGTATTCCTTGTTGCGGCTGGTCTTCACGATCTCGTGCACGAGCAGCACCAGCTCGCGCAGATCGGCCTGGCTCAGGTAGTCGCGCAGGCCGCTGACCGGTTCGCCCGCGTGCAGATCCCAGAACTCCATGGCCGCGCCGTGCACGGGCGCCTCGCGCAGGGTCTCGCGGATGGCGTTGGTGACCCGCTTGAGCGCGTAGAGGGTGCCGCGGGCGGCGAGGTCGCCGACGCGGCTGTTCTCCACGGCCTTGCGCGCGGACTTCACCGCGGACTGGCCCAGCGACATCAGCGAACCCGCGCCCGGCACGCGGCCCGCGATCTTCTTGTTCGCCTCGAGGATGTCGTCGATGAGCATGTCGGAGAACTTCGCGGCGACCGGTCCGGCGGTCGGGGCCTCGCTGAGGCGGTCGAGCAGGCGTTCCTGGGTGCCGTACATGCCGAGGATCTTCTCGAGCAGGGCCTCGACCGGTTCGCGCTCGACGACGTCGCCGAGGGTGTAGTCGTCGTTGCCCGCGATGTGGTCGTACAGCGAATTCGCCAGCACGCCGAGCAGTTCGCGCAGCAGCGGGCTGTCGCCGCCGTGGTCGACGACCTTGCGCACGGTCAGCTTGGCCTGGTCGACGGCGACGACGTCGCGGAAGACGATGGTGTCGGCCACCTCGAGCACGGTGGCCACGTCGCGGGCGACGACCTCGGCGAATCGGTCGCCGGACACCTCCGAGAGGATGAAGTCCACCTGGGCGTCGAGCAGTCGTTCGGCGATCTCCCGCGGTTCGGTCATCGGTACCCTCGATTCGTCCGGACCGCCGGACTAGCCGGAGTCGTTGCGGCGCATCGAGTTCCGAATCTCGTCCAAACGGTCGCGCGCGGCCTTCTCCCGCGCTTGCCACTGTTCGTCGGCACTGCGGCCCGCCGGTGTCTGCCGATCGAGTTCGCCCATCCCCTGTGCGGTACCGAAGCGCTGCTCGACCTTATCGCGAACTGACTCGAAAGTAGGTACGCCCCCGGGAGAATAACCCCCGACTTCCCCGATCCCACCGGGCGACATCCCGGTTCCACTCACAGGCGCGACCTGCCCGTATGTCGCAGGCGTGGCATCCGCCACCCCCGGCCCCGGGTCGCCCGTGGTCGAAGTCACATCCCCCCGCACCTCGATATGACCGGTGTGCCCGGCCAATTCGACCGCCACCAGATGCAGCCGATCCAACGCGGGCCGACCGGTGGTCGCGGTAGCGACAACGGCCAGCAGATCCTCATCCTTCAGAGCCGCCAACAGCGCCGCGAAATCCCCGATCTCAGACATACTTCCAGGCTACGCACTCCGCGCACCCCACAGCCCGGGCGCGCACCTATGGCCCAGCCGTGCACGTCACCGCCCTCAAGCGGCCTGTGGCGCGGGCCCGCCGCGCAGGTCCTCGTGGGCCGTGCGGTGCGGGACGCAGCGGTGGACGGGGCCGGGGGTGACGAAGGCCGGATCGAGTCGTTGTACGAAGGTGAGGTTGTCGCGGCGCCAGCAATCGATGCAAACCGGCTCGTTCATGGCGTTCTCCTCGGTCCCTAGCGCTCGAACACGCTGTGCCAGTGGGATTCTCGAACTAGTACCCCACCGGACCCCCGAGATCACCTCCCCGGCGAACCCGCCGCCGAATCGTTATGAACCTCGCCGCCCCGCGAGCCTCCTCGATGGCCCCGGGAAAGTCCCCGCTGCTCAACCACCCTCTCGGGCGGCACCGAATCGCGGTGCCGCCCAGCCTCGCCCGCGAGTCAGCGCAGCGCGGCCCCCACGGCATCGGCGGCCGCGGCCACGGCGGCATCGCGGGCCGCGCTGGCCTCGTCCTCGGTGAGGGTGCGGTCGGGGGCGCGGAAGCGCAGGGCGTAGGTGAGGGAGCGGCGGCCTTCTCCGGCCTGCGCGCCCTCGTAGACGTCGAACAGGGCGATGTCCTCGAGCAGTTCCCCGGCCCCGGACCGCAACGCGGATTCGACCGAGGCGGCGGGCACCGCCCGGTCCACGCTCACCGAGACGTCCTGCAACACCGCCGGGAACGGCGACACCGCGGGCGCCGGGCGAATCTCGCGCAGCGGCAACGCGTCCAGATCCAGTTCGAGGGCGCAGGTGCGCGGCGGCAGACCCGCCCGCTCGAGCACCGCCGGATGCAACTCCCCGGCGTGGCCGACCACCCGGCCCTCGACGACCAGCTCCGCGCACCGGCCCGGATGCCACGGCAGATACGCCGCCGCCCGCCGCTCGATCCGCACCCCGGCCGCATCGCCGATGGCGTCCACGAGCGCGAACGCGTCGGCGGCCTCGGCGGCCCGCCCCGGCCCCCACGGACCGCGCGGTTCGCGCCGCCCGGCCAGCACGGCCGCGACGTGCACCGGCTGTTCGGGCAGCGAATTCAACAGCGCCGCAATCTGTTCGTCGGTCGGCCGCCGGTCCACCGGCAGGGGCTCCACCGGACCCGTGTGCGGCGTCGGCAGCACCACCTGCGCGATCCCGTAGACGGCCAGATCCCGCTCGCCGCGAGAGATGTTGCGCGCGGCCACTTCCAGCAGTCCGGGCAGCAGCGTCGTCGCCAGCTCCGCCCGCTCCACGTCGAGCGGATTGAGCACCCGCAGGGCGTTGCGCCGCGGATCGTCGGCGTCGAGCCCCCACGTGTCGAACGCGGCGCCCGGCATGAACAGCGACACCGGCACCTCCACGGTCCCCGCGAACGCCAGCGCCCGGCTGACCGCTCGCCGCCGCCGCTGCGTCGCGGTGAGTCCCCGTCCGGCGGGCGCGCTCGGCAACACCGACGGAATCTTGTCCAGCCCCTCGAGCCGCAGCACCTCCTCGACCAGGTCGGCGGGCTGGCTCAGATCCGGCCGCCAGCTCGGCGGGGTGACCACCAGCTGCCCGTGCCCGGACTCGCTGACCCCGACCTCGACCGCGCACCCGATCTGCGCGAGCCGCCGCGCCGAACTCCCGGTCGGATACGCCACGCCCGCGGTCCGATCGGCGAGATCGATATCGATGCGGATCGGCCGCGGTCCCGGCGTCGGCACCCGCACATCGGTGAGCGCGGATTCGACCGTGCCCCCGGCGATCTCGGCCAGCAGCGTCGCGGCGCGATCCAGCGCGGCCACATTGATCTCCGGATCGACCACGCGCTCATAGCGTTTCGCGGCCTCGGAGGGCAGCTTGTGCCGCCGCACGGTCCGCGCGATCGCCACGGGATTCCAGGTCGCGGCCTCGAGCAGGATGTCGGTGGAATCGTCGGCCACCTCGGTGGCCGCGCCGCCCATCACCCCCGCCAGCGACTGCACCCCGGACTCGTCGGCGATCACCACGTCCTCGGCGTCGAGCGTGCGCTCCACGTCGTCGAGCGTGCGCAGCGTCTCACCCTTGTGCGCGCGCCGAACCACCAAGCCGCCGTTGAGTTTCCCGGCGTCGAACGCGTGCAGCGGCTGCCCGAGCTCGAGCATCACGTAGTTGGTGACGTCCACGGCCGGCGAGATCGGCCGCACCCCCGACAGCAACAGCCGCCGCTGCAACCACCACGGGCTCACGGCCTTCGGATCGATGCCGCTCACCCGCCGCGCCGCGAACCGCGTGCACAGGGATTCGGGCTCCAGCGTGACCGACCACGCGGGCCCCTCTTCCAGGGCCCCGGCATGCCCTTCGCCGGGGCCGGGCAGCGTGCGCACCGCCGGATCGGCGTACTCGAGATCGAAGCCGCACGCCAGCTCCCGCGCCAACCCGCGCACCGAGAACGCGTACCCCCGATCCGGCGTGATCGCCAGCTCCACCACGGTGTCCCCGAGCCCGAGCAGTTCGTTGGCGTCCGCCCCCGGCTCGGCGGTCCCCGGCTCCAGCACCAGGATCCCCGAATGATCCTTGCCGATGCCCAATTCGGCCACCGAGCAGATCATCCCGTGCGAGGTGTGCCCGTAGGTCTTGCGCGACGAGATGGCGAACCCGCCCGGCAGCACACCGCCCGGCAACACCACCACGACCAGATCACCGACCGCGAAATTCGTTGCGCCGCAGATGATCTCCTGGAGATCAGGCTTGCCGATGTCGACCTTGCAGAACCGGATCGGCTTCTTGAACTCGGTCAACTCGGTGATCTCGGCGACCCGCCCGACCACCAGCGGCCGCTCGAGGTCACCGGTGACCGGCGCGAGGGTCTCGATCTCCTCGACCTCGAGGCCGACCCGGGTGAACCCGGCGTCGAGCTCCTCCGGCGTCACCGACCACCCGGGCGTGGTGCGCTGCAGGACTTCGGCCAGCCAGGACTGTGCTACTCGCACTTGACGTTTCGCTTTCTCGTGGGAAGACGGTCAGGACTGGACACCGAACGGCAGCGTGAAACGCACGTCGCCTTCGACCATGTCGCGCATATCGGGAATCCCGTTGCGGAACTGGAGCGTGCGCTCGAGGCCCATGCCGAACGCGAAGCCGCTGTAGACCTCCGGGTCGATGCCGCTGGCGATGAGCACCCGCGGATTGACCATCCCGCAGCCGCCCCACTCGACCCAGCCCGCGCCGCCCTTCTTGTCCGGGAACCACACGTCCACCTCCGCCGACGGCTCGGTGAACGGGAAGTAGCTGGGGCGCATCCGGGTTCGCGTGTCGGGCCCGAACAGCGCCCGCGCGAACGCGTCCAGGGTGCCGCGCAGATGCGCCATGGTCAGGCCCTTGTCCACCGCCAGCCCCTCGACCTGCGAGAACACCGGGGTGTGGGTGGCGTCGAGCTCGTCGGTGCGGAATGTGCGACCCGGGCACACCACATAGATCGGCAGCTCCCGCTCGAGCAGCGAGCGGACCTGGACCGGGGAGGTGTGCGTGCGCAGCACCTGCCGCGACCCCTCGGGCGCGACGTGGAAGGTGTCCTGCATGGTCCGCGCCGGGTGGTCGGGCAGGAAGTTCAGCGCGTCGAAGTTGAAGTGCTCGGTCTCGACCTCGGGCCCCTCGGCGACCTCCCAGCCCATGGCCACGAACACGTCGGCGACCCGCTCGGACAGCGTGGTGATCGGATGCCGCGCGCCCACGGGCTGCCGTCGCGCGGGCAGGGTGACGTCGATGGCCTCGGCGACCAGCACCGCCTCGTCGCGCTCGGCCTGCAACTGCGCGTGGCGCGCCTGATAGGACTCGCTGACCCGGGCGCGCGCGACGTTCACCCGCTTACCCGCGTCGGCCTTCTGCTCCTTGGGCAACGAGCCGAGCGAGCGCTGCGCCAACGAGATCGGCGACTTGCCGCCCATGTACTCGGTCTTGGCGGCGGCGAGCTCGTCGAGGGTGGTGGCAGCGGCGAACGCCTTTTCCGCCGCGTCGGCCGCGGCGGAGAGCGACTCCTCGCTCAGTGCCTCGTTCTGCTCGGCTGCGTTGTCGTCGGCCACGATGGTTCGTCTCTCCCCTGCTGCTCCGGGTGCTGCGGGCGCTCTGCCCCACGGACATTGTTGCTGGTCGAATCGTAGGCGATGCAGGCAGGCCGCCTCATCCGGTTATCGACTGGTCTGACCACTTGACCTCTTACCAATCTCGGGGCTAGCGTGGGCGAATGGCATTGCAGCGCATCGACCGTCGCACCGTGCCCGACACGGTCTTCGAACAGCTGGTGGACGAGGTGCTCGACGGCGAACTGCCCCCCGGCGCGGCCCTGCCCGCCGAGCGGCAACTGGCCGAGACGCTGGGCGTGTCGCGGCCGACGGTGCGGGAGGCGTTGCAGCGGCTGGCCCATACCGGCCTGGTCGAGGTGCGTCAGGGCGGGGCGACGACCGTGCGCGATTTCCGGCGGCACGCCGGGGTGGACATGCTGCCGCGGCTGCTCGTGCGCAAGGGGCGGCTGGACACCGCGGTCGTCCGCAGCATCCTCGAGACGCGCTCGGCGATGGGCCGCGAGGTCGCCGCGCTCGCGGCCGAACGGGCCGACGCCACCCGCGCCGACGCCCTCGACGACGCGGTGGATTCCCTTGCGCGCCAGGGGGATCCGGTGGAGCAGCAGTGGGCGGCGCTGCGGTTCTGGGAGGTGCTGGTGGACGCCGCCGATTCCGTCGTGTTCCGGCTGCTGTTCAACAACCTGCGGGTGGTCTACGAGCCGACCATGGCCGCCCTGGCGCAGGTCATGGTCGCCGAGGTGAGCCGGATCGAGCGGTATCGCGCGGTGGCCGGGGCCGTGCGCGCCGGAGACGCGGCAGCGGCCCGGCGGGCGGCGGGGGAACTGTTGTCGGCCGCGGCGGCGGAATTCGAGCCGGTGCTGCGCGGCCTGGACGAGTCAGGAGTGAACGGATGACGACAAGGACCGATCGCGGGCGGTTCACGCTCGGCGCGGCGTTCGCGGTGTTCGTGCGGCGACCCTCGCCGTGGATCATCGCCGCCATGCTCGCCGGGGCGCTCGTCGCGCGGCTGATCGTGGGCGGCTGGGGCCTCGGCGACGCGGTGGTTCCGCTGGTGATGCTGGCGGTGTTCCCGTTCGCGGAGTGGGTGATCCACGTATGCGTATTGCATTGGCGCCCAAGGCGTCTCGGCCCCCTCACCATCGATTCCCTGCTGGCCCGCAAACACCGTGAGCACCACGCCGATCCCCGCGACGTCCCGTTGGTCTTCATCCCGTGGCAGACGTTCCTGTGGCTGCTCCCCGCCCTGATCGCGATCGCCCTGCTGGCCTTCCCACACCCCGGCCTCGGCCTGACCTTCCTGGTGGTCCTCGGCGTCCTGGGCCTCAACTACGAGTGGACCCACTACCTCATCCACACCGACTACCAGCCCCGCACCCGCCTGTTCCAGGCCGTCCGCCGCAACCACCGCCTACACCACTTCAAGAACGAACACTACTGGTTCACCGTCACCACCTCCGGCACCGCCGACCGCCTCCTCCACACCCACCCCGACCCCACCACCACCCCCGCCTCCCCCACCACCAAATCCCTCCACCCCTGACCTTGTTTCAGCCACCCCCCACCCGGCAACCCCGCCCCCGTGACGAAACCCAACCAAGGCGACGAATACAGCGACGAGGTCCCCATCAAACCCGACCGCGACAAAACCCCACCCACCCCCGACGACAAAACCCCCGCCCAAACCCCCACCCCCGAACCCGCCACAGACACCACCGAGGGCTCAGGCGAACCCCCGGACTGACAACCGTCACGTCCCCACTGAACCCACCCCGCGTGATACGAATCGTCCGTGATTCCGGGGTGGGTTCAGTGCCTGATCGGGCGAGGGGGACCGTCCTCGGTGCGCGTGCGGCGCAGGCGTTTTAGAGTGCCTCCGTGCCGCGATCACCTCGCTTTCCGGATCTGTTGGATGATGCCGCGCTGTTGTCGTTCGAGCATCGGGTGTACCTGGGTGAGGTGTTGGGGGAGCATTCCTGGCGGGTGGATATGCGGGCGGGGGTGTTCGCGTTCGACACCGAGCGGGGGGCGATCGAGTGCCCGCGGTTCCATTTCCTCGGGTCCGCGGCGGTGGGGGCCGGGACGTGGATGTGGGCGTGGGCGAACCCGTCGGGGTTCCCGCCCGCGGTGTCCAAGCTGTCGGAGACGGTGCGGGACTTCGGGATCGCGCACCGGATCGCCGAATTGGCCACGGCGGAACTGCCGTTCGACGCGTTCCCCGGCCCCCGCCCCCTCCAGGTCGCGACCGCCCAGACCGAGGCGGCCAAGGCCGTGACGGGCCGGTGGACCAGCTACCTGGGTGCGGGCGCGGACGGCACCACCGTCGCCTTCCTCGTCGAACACCCGGCCTTCCGCCTCCCCGCCCCCGACCCGACCCGCGTCGTGCGCACCCTCACCGAGGGCCTCACCACCCTCTCCCTGCGCGACCACCGCCGCGCGATCACCCGCTATCTGGTGCTGCGCGGCATGAACTGGACCTTCACCCCGGACTACACCCTGCTGACCGTCGACTCCCCCACCCTCACCGGCACGATCACCTTCGACGCCCGCGGCCGCGCCGAAGCCCTCGACCTGAGCGTCCCCGCCCGAACCTGAACGCCCACAACCGATTTCCGAGGCCCGGGATACAAACGCCGACCGTGAGACCGTGGCTCGATCAGCCCGCCGCCCCGAACCACCGCGTCACCTGCGCGACCAACCCGTCCTGATCCTCCCCGACCCACGCCACATGCCCATCGGGCCGCAACAACACCGCCGGAACATCGAGTGCCGCATCGACATCCACCAGGTGATCCACCCGTTCGGCCCACCCGTCGACCGACAGCTTCCCGGTCCGATCCAGCAGCAGCCCTCGCCCGCCCCGCATCGACTCGTACAGCCGCCCGCCCGTCAACGGCACGTCGCGCAACCGCCGCCCGAGCAGTTCATGTCCCGTACCGAAGTCGTAGCGCACCCCGATCGCGGTCACCTTCTCGATCAGATACCGGTTCACCTCGTCGAAATCCATCAACTCCGCCAACAGCTTTCGCACCGCCTGCGGCCCCGGCTCGGTGGCCAGCAACTCCATCTGCGCGCGCGTGTTGTTCAACACGTCCGCGGCCACCGGATGCCGTTCGGTGTGATAGCTGTCCAGCAGTCCCGCCGGGGCCCACCCCGCGACCTCCGCTGCCAGTTTCCAGCCGAGGTTGAACGCGTCCTGCACCCCGAGATTGAGCCCCTGCCCGCCGGTGGGCGGATGCACGTGCGCCGCGTCCCCCGCCAGCAGCACCCGCCCGACCCGATACCGCTCGGCCAGCCGCGTCGCGTCGCCGAACCGGGACAGCCACCGCGGCGAATGCACCCCGAAATCGGTCCCCGCGGTCGCCCGCAACTGCCGCTTGAAATCGTCGAGAGTCGGTGGCTCCGAAGGGTTTTCACTCACCCCGTCGGCGGGCACGACGACGCGGTACCGCCCCTCCCCCACCGGCCCGAGCCCGAACCGCTTCTGCACCTCCCGCACCCGGATCACCACCTCGGTGACCGTCTCCGGCGAGACGCCCACCTCCATCTCCCCCAGCAGTGTCTCGACCCGCGTCGGCTCCCCCGGAAACCCGACCCCGAGCAGTTTGCGCACCGTACTGCGCCCGCCGTCGCAACCCACCAGATAGCGCGAGCGCACCTCGGTCCCGTCCGCCAGCCGGACGGTCACGCCCTGCTCGTCCTGGGTCAGCCCGACGAGCTCCGCGCCCCGCCGGATCTCCGCCCCGACCTCCGCCGCGTGCTCGAGCAGCAACCGGTCGGTGACCGTCTGGGGTATGCCGAGGGTGTAGGCGTGCGCGGTGTCGAGCCCCTCGGGCGCGGGCTTGGTGAGCGCGGCGAAGAACCCGCCGACCGGAAAGCGGCGGCCGTGTTCGAGAAACCGCTCGAGCAGACCACGCTGATCCATCACCTCGATGCTGCGCACATGCAGGCCGAGCGCCCGCACGAACGCGGGCGGCTCGGCGTCCCGCTCCACCACGAGCACATCGACCCCGTGCAACCGCAGCTCCGCGGCGAGCATCGCGCCCGTCGGTCCGGCCCCGGCAATGATGACGTCGAACATGAACCGCCTATCCGTCGATTTCGGCTGAGGCGGGTTATTCTGCGGCACCCCCGGGGCCTTGCCGCAAGGCCCCCTGTCGGCTATATGTTGAAAGTGGAGGGGAGTTCAGCGATTCATCGCGCCCGCCGCCCGCCGACTCCGGCGTACCCGCCGCGGCGACCAGATGATCGAAAGTGCCTGTGAGACCGAGCATTCGGTCCAGCACCGGCGGCCGGTTGTCCAGATACAGCTCGATACCCGCCGCCTCGGTGAGCCGGCGGATCAACAGCAGCGCGGACAGCCCGGTCGAGTCGCAGAACGTCAACTCGGTGCAATCCAGATGCAATCGCGTGGTCTCCGGCCGCTCCGCGAGCAACCGCTCCACCTCCGCCACGAACGCGTCGGCGTTCTCGTAGTCGAGATTCCCGGCCACCGGCACCGTGCGCCTCATGCGGGCGTCCCCAGTCCGGCGCCCGGCAGCGCGTCGCTGTCGAGCGCGGCGCGCGCGGCCGCGAGCAGGGCCAGCGCGCGCGGGAACTCCGTCAGCTGCCCCGCCAGCACCTCCAGCGCCGGGGGCAGCGCGCCCGGCGGCACCCCGCGCGCACCGAGAATGCCCGCGGTCCAGGTGATGAACCCGGTGAACAACTCCTCGTCATCGATGTAGAGCGCGGTCGTCAGGAACTCGACGATGTGCGCGACGTCCTCCGCGGTGTGCTGCGTCTGCCGGGCCGTATAGGCCCGCAGCGCCGGGAACCGTTCCGCCAGACCGGCCATGGTCGCCCGCACCAACTGCCCCGAGATCCGGCTGACCAGCGTGTACTCCTGATCGGCCAGATGCGGCAGCTCATCGATGGGTTGCAGGGTCGGCGAGCTGTGCACCCGCGAAAACCCTTGCGCCAGACGGTCGGCCGCCGCGCGGGCGTCCCCCGCCCACCCGTCGGCGCCCAGCTTCCGCGCGTACCGCCCGTCCGGCCCGAAGGCCGCCCCACCCACCAGCACCGGCACCCCCGCCGCCTGGCACGCGGTGATCGCCGCGTGCGCGGTCGGCAGCCGCGTCGCGATCGACGACGACAACGCCACCGCCTCCGACCCGTGCTGATGCAGATGCGCGATCAGATGCGGCGTAGGCACATGCGCCCCGAGAAAATCCACCTCCCACCCCCGCAACCGCAACACCTCCGCCAAAATCCGCGCCGGCAACGCATGCCACTCCCCATCCACACACGCCACCGTCACCCGCCCCCGCCGCCCCACCGAATCCCGTTGCGGCGCAACGCTGTCAGCGCTCCGATGCGCCAACGCCGCGATCACCCGATCATTGATCGCCGTCGCCGCGTGCTCCTGCGCGACCGTCAACCGATCGGCCGCCCACTCCGTCCCGACCCGATGCTGTACGGGCGCGATCACCTCGAGCAACACCTCCTCCGCCGACATCCCCGCGTCCAACGCCGCGAAAACCGCCGCGACCGCCGCGTATTCGTCCCGGGCGACCACGGCCTCCCACAGCCGTTCCGTACTCATCCCGCACACCTTTCCGAGCCCCCACTCCGACAACACACCGCACGCCGGGTCCCACCGCGACCCGCCGCCCCCACGCGACGCACGCTCACGCCGTATACCTCCCCGCCGTCCGCCCATCCACCGCACTCAGATACGTCCGATGCGGCGCGGTGATCGCCACCATCGCGATGTCGTCGTGCTTGCGTTTGCCGATCCATTGCGAGGTGAGCATCTGGATCCGTTCCACCACCGCCTCGGCGGGCAGGCCCGCGCATTCGGCGAGACCGGCGGCGAGGCGTTCCTCGCCGAACAGGTCCTCGCCCATCGGCCCGCCGCGGGCCTCGGTGACCCCGTCGGTGTAGAGCAGGCAGGTCTCCCCGGGCGCGAGGGTCGTGCGGAAGGTCTGCGCGGAGATCTTCGGCAGCGCGCCGATGAGAGTGCCTCGCGTGTCGGCGGTTTCGACGCGGCCGTCGGTGCGCACGATCAGCGGTGCCGGATGCCCGGCGCAGGTCAGCCGCAACCGGACCTGACCGTCGCGGCGGGCCACCGACGCCAGCACCAGCGTGGCGAACCGGGTGTGGTGCGAGGACAGCATCGCGCTGTTGAGCAGCCGCAGCACCCGCTCGTGGTCGACAGCCATGGGCGTCAACGCGTGCAGGGTGTTGCGGATCTTGCCGGTCAGCACCGCCGCCTCGAGCCCCTTGCCGCACACGTCCCCGAGCGCGACCAGCGTCTCCCCGTCCTCGTCGCGGGCGGGATGGACGTCGTAGAAGTCCCCGCCGATCACCTCGTAGTGCTCGGAAGCCCGGTAGCCCCCGGCGAATTCGACGCCGTGCGCGCGTTGCAGCTTGGGCGGCAACAGATCTCGCATGAGCGTACCGGTGATCGCGGCCTGTTCGGCGTAGAGCCGCGCGGCCGACAGCGCGGCGCCCGCCCGCGCGGCGAACAGCCGCGCGAACACCTCCTCGCCCTCGCTGAACGCCATCTGATCGGTGTGCCGCAACAACACCAGCGCCCCCGCCGGAACCCCGTGACCGGGCAGCGGGGTGATCACCACCGACCCGACCGGCCCGGCGAAATCATCGGGAATCAACCACTCCGGCACACTCGCCGGATCGATCCACCGCGACGGCACCGGCGGAAATCCGCGCAGCGCCTCGGTGAGTCCCGCCACCGCGTCCGGATCGGCGATCACCGTCCGCTGCCGCACGCTGCCGTCGGCACAGCCGTGCACGATCGGAAGTCGTTGTCCCTGTGCGGGAGCCACGAGCACCGCGGCGTCCGCGAGATGCCGCGCCGCGAGCCGGACCGCGGCGGCCATGCACCGGTCCACGTTCAGCGACGACATCAGCACCGTGGACGCCTCGGCGAGCAGCGCGGCTCGTTCCCGCTCGCGCGCCAGGGCCGCCTCGGCCTCCCGCAGCAACCGGCCGGTGTCCTCCACCAGCCACCACATCACCTCACCGCCGGGCAATGCCACGGGGTGGGCGTCGAAATCACGTCCGGCCACACTGCCGGACACCGCCACCGGTTCGTCCACCTCGTGCGCGCCGCACAGCCACTCCGGCCCCACATCGCGCAGGGCCGCGCCCGGCGAAACACCGGGTAACACCGTTCGAACGGGATCGTTGACCGTCACGACGACACCCGCGGAATCGACCACGAGCACCGGATACGGAAGAGCGGTCCACGAATTACCGAGACCAGTCTCGACTTCCACGAAAGCCCCCTTGGGCGTTGGTGATCTGCCGCGGGGGACAGCGAGCTGCTTCACCGACCCGAGAGCACACCAGCCGAAGTCGTTCTCGTTCGAAGCTATCGCGTGGAACCAGTGGAGACAAATCCAGCCGTCGGGGGCGACGACGGACACCTGCGTGTCCTCCGACAACCGTACCCCGCCGAATACCCGCGTCGGTCAGCGGGGAATCGGGGCGGCGACGCACCGGGCGGAAAGCGCGGTCGCCCCTCGAGAAATCCGAACCGGCCCGCCGGTCGCATACCGGCGGGCCGACAATCGAATTCGGGCTCAGTCCAGCCCCGTCACCTCCTGCGCGATCGCGGCCACCCGCGTCTGCGCGGCCGAGACCACACCCTGCCGCTTCTTGTGCGCCTCCTCATAGGCGAGCACCACCCGCACATCGGCCGGATCGTCCAGCTGCTTGATCGCCGCCACGGCCTGATTGGTGGTCAGGTTGTCGTAGTCCGGAATCGGCAGCTCACCGGGCTCGAGCACGCCGACCGCGGCGCGGGTCGCGTGCAGGCTGTCGGCCGCCTCGTCGGCCCCCTCGCGGCGGGTGACCCGCTCCGCCGCCTCGAGCGCGGCGTCGCGGGAGGCCGTGACGGTCTCGGCCGCCACCTCGCCCGCGCGCGCCCCCCGTGAGAACAACTCGTTGAGCGTGGGCGGCGTATTGCGGAACGCGTCCAGCGCACGGTCCAGCCCACGCGTATACCAGGTGACCGGGATGACCACCAGCTTCACCACCGTCCCCGTGGCCGCCTGGAAAGGCGTGCGGCGCAAGGCCGCCGGGCCGCCGAGCGCGTCCTCGGCCAGCACCGTGGTCAGCCAGTCGACGGTCGCCGCGTGCGCGGTGACCAGCCGATCCGCCAACTCGACCACCTCGGGCCGTTCGGCGGTGGTGGCCAGCGCCTTGACGTAGCGCGCCCGGTCGAGCAGCTGATGTTCCAGCGCGAGGTCCCCGAGCAGGGCCTCGTCGAACGGCTGGGCCTGCTCCGCGATCGCCTTGACCGTGGCGGCGGCCCGGCCGAGAAGGGGACCGACCACCTCCGGAACACCGCCCAGCTCGCGGATCGCGGCCTCGATATCGGCCGCGCGGGCGCGCGCGTTGTCGGCGTTCTCCGTCAGCTCGCGGCGCACGGCCTCGGTGCGCGCCTGCGCGATCCGCGTCTCGGCCACTTGGGTTTCGGTGTGGGTGAGCTCGAGGATCGCGCGTAACTGGGTCAGCAGGGTGGTGGTGTCGTGTGTGCTCATGGATCTCGTCCTTCGACGTCGACTCTCGATGCGGCGCAACGATGCACCAGTGATTCGGCTACCCGTCCCCGTCGCGGGATAACGTCAGGCGCGGTGAATCGTCGTCAACTCCGCCAGACCGGACAGCTCGAGCACCGGTTCGAGCAACGAGGTCGCGATCAGCTCGAGCCGGTCGGCGTGCTGCAACAGCAGACTCAACCCCGCGCTGTCCAGGTATTCGACGCCGACGAGATCGACCACCAGCGGACCGGAGTCCCGATCCAGTTCGGCGGCAAAGGTTTTCGCGTTGGACATGTCGATCTCGCCGATCGCGGTGAGCACGGGCGTCCCGTCGGCGCGGCGGCCGTGCGCGAAGGAGAGGGGCGTGGGCATCAGGAGATCCTCGTCTTCATGGCGACGGTCGTTCCGGTGGGCGTGGAGGTGATGTCCACGTGTTCCATGAGGGCGCGCATCAGATGCGTTCCGCGGCCGCGGTGGGTGTTGCGGACCGGATCGGGCGTCTTCCAGCGGCCCGTGTCGGAGACGGTGAGCTCGAGCCGATTCATCGACACCTCGGCCCGCAGCCGGATGTCCTGACCGGGCGCGTCGCGGTGACCGTGTTCGATGGCGTTGGCGCACGCCTCCCCCGCGGCGACGAGGATGTTCTGGGCGAGTGCGCGCGGAATATCGCTGCGCCGCAACCAGTCTCGTAACGCGTGCCGCACCGGCGGGATCTGCGCGGCGATCGCGGGGAAGACGATGTCCAGCGGCGCGGGATGCCGGTAGAGCAGCAGCGCCACGTCGTCGACGAATCCCTCCCGGGGCGCCATGCGCGCCATGATCCGGGTGGCCAGTTCGTCGACGATCAGGCCGCGACCCTCCCGCAGCGCGTCGCCCGCCTGCTCGATGCCGACGGTCAGCGAGCGGCGGCGGCGTTCGACCAGTCCGTCGGTGTAGAGCATCAGCGTGGCGCGCGGCGGAATACGGCAATCCGCTTGCGGGCGAACGTTTCCCGGCCGCACCGCCAGCGGGAGCGAGCGGCCCGCGTCGAGCAGCGCCACGGTGCCGTCGCGCCGGGTGAGGATCCCCGGCGGATGCCCCGCGCTGGCGTAACTCAGCTCCCCCGTCTCGGGCGTGAGAATGCCGCAGAACACGGTGGTGAACCGCGCCCCCGGCACACCCGCCGCGAACTGGTCGAGCGCCGCGAGAGTCTGTGCGGGACTTGTCTGTTCGAGCAGCAGGGCGCGACACGCGCTGCGCAACTGCCCCATCACAGCGGCCGCCGCCAGCCCGTGCCCCACACAGTCGCCCACCACGATCCCGATCCGCTCGTCCGGCAACGGCACCACGTCGTACCAGTCCCCGCCGACCTCCAAAGGCCGCGTGGCGGGTTCGTACCGCACGGCGAACCCCTCCGGCAACCGCGCGGGCCCCAGAATCGCCCGCTGCAACGCGATGGCCGTAGCCCGCTGCTGATCGATAGCGTGCGCCCGAGTCAACGCCTGCGCCACATGCCCCGCCAGCAACCCCAGCAACTGCTCGTCCTCCCGCCCGAACGCACCCCGCCTCCCCAACTCCACCACCACCGCCAACCGCCCCTCCGGATGGCCCACCCCCACCCCCACCCAACTCCCCTCCCCCACCACCCGCAAAGGCGCCTCCCCCGCCACCCGCTCCAAAACCCCCCGAACCGCCTCGTCCAACACCTCCCACCGCTCCCCACTCCCCCACTCGGACAACACCTCTGAACCCGACACCCCCTCAGGCTCGACCAGAGACTCCCGACCCGACAGCGCTTCGCCGCCGGTCGGCGAATCGGATGACGACTCCCCCTCGGCCCCAATCTCCCGCTCCGACAACGGCTCCCGACGCGGCGACACCTCGCCACCGGTCGTCCCCGGACGTGCGGACGCCTCGGCGCGGACCGTCGGCGACCTTCGCGGCCGCTGGTCCTCGGTGCTCGTGATCGTGGGGGCCTCATCGTCGGTGAACAGCGCGGCGATGACCTCGTCCGCATGCCAGAGGCGTTTCAGTTCATCGATAGCCACGGCTACCACGGCGCTCGGATTGGTGGCGTCGGCGATGCGGGTGCTCAAAGCGGCGAGGGCCGTTTCGCGTTGGGCGGCATAGCGTTCGGCGGTGACGTCGCGGAGGGTGCCGACCAAGGCGCGGCGGCCGGTGTCGGGGTCGCGGACCTCGTTGCAGGCGAGGCGGAGCCAGAGGCGGCGGCCGTCGCGGTGGACGGCGGGGACGGTGTGGGTGCCGCGGCTCTCGCGGCGGGCGCCGGCGAAGACGCGCTCGATCAGGGCGACGGCCTGGGGGTCGGATTCGGCGCGCGGCCACCACGGGTGGATCGGCCGGTACGGCAGGCCCTCGGGGCCGTAGCCGAGGGTGTCGGTGAACGCCGCGTTGATCTCGATGACCGCGCCCGTCGCGTCGCAGACGAAGAACGCCTCCTGCAACGAGTCGATCAGCGCCGCACGCCACCGCGAATGGTGCCCGCGCAGCCGGGCCAGCTCGATGGTGGCGCGCACCCGGGCCAGCAGATCGGCGGCGGCGAACGGCTTCACGAGGTAGTCGTCCGCCCCGGCCCGCAGCCCCTCCGCGGACGCCTCCTGCCCCGCGCGGGCCGACAGCAGCACCACCGGCACCGACGCCGTGCGCGGATCGGCGCGCAGCGCGTTCACCAGCGCCAACCCGTCCAGACCGGGCATCATCACATCGGCGACGACCAGATCCGGCACCCCCGCGCGCACCGCGTTCAGGGCCTCCCGACCGTCGGCGACCGCCTCGGCCCGATAGCCCGCGCCGCGCAGCAGCCGGGTCAGGTAATCCCGCATATCGGCGTTGTCATCGGCCACCAGCACCCGCGCGTCGGGCGAATTACTCACCGCCGCAACGACTTCGGCATGCGGATCGGCGTCCGGCAGCCACCGCCACGCCTCCTGCACATAGGGTTCGGCGCTGTCGTCCGCCACGGGCGCCTCACCGGGCGCGGCGATCGCGTCGTCGGCCAGATGCGCCCGCCCGAAGGGCAGCCGCACCGTGAAACTGGTCCCGACCCCTTCGGTCGATTCCGCGTCGATGCTCCCGCCGTGCAGCACGACCAACTCCCGCACCAACGCCAACCCGATGCCGCTGCCCTCGTGCGAGCGGGCGCGGGCGTTCTCGACGCGATGGAACCGCTCGAACAGCCGCGGCATCTCCGCCGCGGGCACCCCCACCCCGGTATCGGCGACGGTCACCACGGCCTCCCCGCCGTCCTCCCGGACCGCCACCCGAATCGTTCCCTCGAAGGTGAACTTCAACGCGTTCGACAGCAGGTTCAGGATCACCTTCTCCCACATCCCCCGATCGACGTACACCGGCCGCGGCAGCGGCGGGCAGTCGACCTCGAGCCGCAGCCCGGCCTTCTCCACCGCCGAGCGGAACACGCTCGCCAATTCGGCGGTGAGCCCGGCCAACTCGACCGGCTCGTGACGCGCCCGCATCCGCCCGGCCTCGATACGCGAGAAGTCCAACAGCGAATTCACCAGCTTGCCGAGCCGTAAACCGTTGCGGTGCACCAGTTCCAAATCCGCGCGCACCGCCGGATCGGCCTCGCCCAGCCGCTCGCGCAACTCCCGTACCGGATCCATGATCAGGGTGAGCGGCGTACGGAACTCATGACTGATATTGGCGAAGAAGATGGTCTTGGCCCGATCGAGTTCGGCCAGTTCCTCGGCGCGGCGGCGCTGTTCGGCATACCCCCGCGCCCCCGCGATCCCCGCCGCGAGATGCCCGGCGACGAGCTGGACGAAATCCCGGTACGCCGCGTCTATCGGCCGATACCTGTTCAACCCCGCCACGAGCAGCCCCAGCGGCGAATCCCCTTGCCGCCGAAGCGGAACCACCAGGGCGTGGGTCGGCGGTTCGGCCCATTCGCCGGTCGGCAACTCCCCGAAGCGCGGATCGTCGAGCGGGATCGGCTCGGGGCCCGCCGCCAGCGGCCACGGGTCCGTCGGGTCCGCGGTCAGCTCCGCCGGGGCCGCCGGATGTCCCGTACCGATCCCGCTGCTCGCCCGTAGCCGGGCCCGGCCGTCGCCGTCGAACAGATAGAGCAGGGTGAAGGGCAGATCGCGGGGGTTGCGGGCCAGTTGCGCCGCGACGAAATCCAGCATCTCCCCTTCGGTACGGATCACGGACGGGTCCGAGCCGAGATCGCGCAGCGTCGCCATCCGCCGCGCCCCGATGACCCGTTCGGTCTCCTCACTGACCACGCACAGCATCCCCACCACCGCGCCCGCGTCGTCGCGCAACGGGCTGTAGGAGAAGGTGTGATAGGTCTCCTCCCGATACTCCGACCGTTCCAGGAACAGCAGCAGCGCCTCGTCCCAGGTCGCCTCGCCGGTGGCCAGCACGCTCTCGATGCGCGGGCCGATGTCGTGCCAGATCTCCGCCCACACCTGCCGCGCCGGACGCCCCAGCGCCCACGGATACTTCCGGCCCAGCGTGTCGCGGCGGTAGGCGGCGTTGCAGAAGAACGTCAGCTCCGGCCCCCACGCCATCCACATCGAGAACCGGGACGACAGCAGGATGTTCACCGCGGTCCGCAGACTCTGCGGCCAGCCCCGCGGATCGGCCAGCGGCGTGGCGGCCCAATCCACCGCCGCCAGATCGCGTCCCACTTCGTCGTCCGCGGCGAAGACGCCCCGGCTGCCCGCCATCGGCTGTCCTCTCTTCCGGCCTCGCGCGAATGATCGTTCCACTCCCGCTATCGAAGCGTAGGCACAATGGCATAACTTCGACGAAGCTGGGCATGCTGATCACCGACCCCGAACTACCAGGAGAACCGTGACCAGACCGACTCTCACCATCACCCACGACGTCCGCCGCAGTGACATCCAGGTACTGACGGTGAGCGGGGAACTGGATCATTTCACCTCCCCCCAACTCACCGCCGTCCTCGACGACCTCCCCTTCACCCCCGGCGGCGGCGTGATCCTCGACCTCTCCCCCCTGCTCTACTGCGATTCCACCGGCATCTCGGTATTCCTCACCGCCCACCAGCGAGCCGAATCCGCGAACTGCCCCCTCCTCCTGGCCGCCGCCACCCCCGACCTCCGCCACCTCTTCGAGGTCGTCGGCTTGGACCGCATCCTCAACTTCACCCCCACAGTCGACGAAGCCCTCACCCACCTCACCCCGGAATCCGACTCCCACGCCTGCTGATTCAGCGGGGCCACAAGCCCCGACTCCCGCGCCTGCTGACTCGCCGGGGCCACAAGCCCACCGACTCCCGCGCTGCCCATTAAGCGGAGGCGCAAGGCCCGCCTCCCACGCCTGCTGATTCACCGGGCGAGCCCATCGACTCGCACGCCTGCTGATTCAGCAGGGGCGCAAGGCCCCACTGTCGCGTCCGCCGGTTCGCCGGGCCACAAGCCCCCGACTCAGCGCACCGGCACCACGGCTCCCGCCGTGATCGCGGGCGCTACCCAGCGGCGCAGGAACGCGCGCAATTCGGCCCCGTTTCGAGTGGTGGGCATGGGGTCGACCACGAACGAGAGCAGGACGCGCAGTAGGTATTCGATGGCCTCGGTCAGGGTGGGGCCGGTGTAACCGTGTGCCGCCCAATCGATCTCGGAGCGCTCGAAGAGGCGGCGGGAGATGTCGAAGGCGACCTCGCCGGTGGCGGCGCGGGAGAAGACCGTGGGCTGGCCCGCGGACAGCAGCAGGCCGAGGTAGCGGTCGTGGGGCAGGCGCTCGACGGTGTAGGCGACGGCCTCCACGGCCATCTCGGCGGGATCGGTGATACCGCGCAGGTGGGTGAGGAGGCGCTCGAGATACTCCTCGGCGGCCGCGTGGCCGACCGCCGCGAAAAGGTCCTCGGTACTGGGGAAATGGCGATAGACCGTCTGCCGGATCACGCCGAGTTCGGCCGCCACGTCCGACAGCCGCGCCTTACCCGCGCCGTGCCGGTCGATACAGCGCATCGCCGCGTCGATGATGCGGGCGCGCGCCTCGGCGGAATCCCGTGGCGGCGAACCGTTCCAGGGCGCCCGCCTCATACGGCCGCGTACCGCCGGTCGGTCAGCGTGCGCAGATTCCGCAGGAAGCGGCGGAACGTCAGATTCATCACCGGCCGGAACAGCCGCAGCGACACCTCGGTCGCCCGATCCCCGCTCATGGCGAGCGTCCAGGTCAACCGGCAGCCCTCGGCGGTCGGCACGATATCGTAGTTCTCCGCGAACGCCGTGATCCCCTTGACCGTCGAGGCGTTGAACCGAAAAGCCATGCGCCGGAACGGTTCCCATACCAGGAACTCCTCGTCGCCGACCATCCCCGCCCGCATCCGCACGGTGCGCGTCGTGCCCACCCCGCGCGGTTCCGGACTGGTCCACTCGACATGGGTGATCACCGACGCCCACTTCGGCCAGGTGTCGGCCTCGGCCAGCACCTCGAACACCTGCTCGGGCGTGACGGCCAGCTCGACGCTGTTGACGAAGCGGTGCCGCGCGGTCGCGGTGAACGACGCGTCGACGAGTTCGCACGGATGGAGTTCGGGCACGGGTTACCTCTCGATCGTCTACGGGTTCGGCGGGGTCAGGAGGTGAGCCGACGGCCCAACTTGGTACCGAACCCGTACCGAATCATGCTTTCCAGATTGCGAATCGCCTTCTCCGAGTACGGGTATCGAATGCTGCCCTGCTCGAAACCGCGATCGATGAGCACGGGCTGGGCGTGCGTGAACCCCAACAGCCCGTCGGTCCCGTTGACCCGCCCGACCCCGCTGTCCTTGCGCCCGCCGAACGGCGCCTCGGGCACCCCGTACACGACCGACGCGTCGTTGTGCACCACCGAACCGGTGTGCAGCCGGGCGGCGATGCGGCGTGCCTTGGCGGCGTCCTTGGTGAACACCGAGCCGCTCAGCCCGTACCGGCAGTCGTTGGCCAGCCGGATCGCCTCGTCCTCGTCCCGTACCCGGGTGATGGTGACGATCGGCCCGAAGGTCTCCTCGGTCATGAGCTGCATCTCGTGCGTGGCGTCGACGACGACGGTCGGCTGGAAGTACAGCCCCTCCCCGGTCGCGGGCGCGCCGCCGACGATGATGTCGGCCCCCTTGGTCTTCGCGTCGTCCAGATGCCGGGTGATGACATCGAGCTGACGATCCCAGAACAACGGACCCATATCGGCCTCGCCGGGCCCGTAGGTGACCGCGCGCGCGATCTCGGTGACGCGCCGGACGAATTCGTCGGCGACGCTGTCGACCACGTAGATCCGCTCGACGCTCATGCACACCTGCCCGGTGTTGAACATCGACAGATACACCGCGCCCGCCGCGGCCTGCTCGATATCGGCGTCCGCGCAGACGATCATGGCGTCCTTGCCGCCCAGTTCGAGCGTGTAGGGCAGCAACCGTTCGGCGCACGCGGCGGCGATCTTGCGGCCGGTGCCGACGCTGCCGGTGAAGCACACCTTGTCGATGTCCGCGCCGACCAGCGCCGCCCCGGTCTCGCCGTCGCCGTGCAGGACCTGCAACACATCCTCGGGCACCCCGGCCTCGTGCAGGATGCGCGCGACCCATTCGCCCGAGCGCGGCGTCACCTCGGAAGGCTTGAGCAGCACCGCGTTTCCGGCCAGCAGCGCCTGCACCACCGGGTTGAGCGAGAGCACGAACGGCCCGTTCCACGGCGTGATCACCCCGACCACGCCGAGCGGCTGTTGCTGGATGTAGAGCTTCTTCAGCATCCGCAGCGACCCGTGCAGCCTCTGCCGCCGGGGCCGCAGCGTCTTGTCGGCGTGCGCGCTCCAGTAGTTGATGAAGTCGCACGACGGCACGATCTCCACCATCAGCGCCTCGACCCGCGGCTTACCGGTCTCCGCGCACACGGTGGCGACGACCTCGTCCCGCCGCGCCACGAGCACCTCGACCGCCGCCCGCACCACGGCCGCCCGATCCTTCACCGACCGCGCACCCCACTCCGCCTGCGCCGCACGCGCTTTCGCCACGGCGCTCGCCACATCCGCGGCGGTGGCGACCTCGATCTCATCGATCGGCCGCCGGTCGACCGGACTGTCCAGAGCGAGCCGACGGCGCCCGTCGGCGGTCTCGGGAACCGAGCGAACGATGGCCATGAGCTCTCCTCGAACGTGAAACGCGTTTCTCTTCACTACCCGTCATGCCTGGCAGACGCCACCGAATCATACGTACGCGAGACACGTGTATGACCGATTCGACGGATCTGTCCCGCTGAGTGGACAACTCGATGTTCGGGGTGATCGACAGTCGGCTACGGCTTGGATACGGGCAACGACGCCACAAACGCGTCGGCCTCGCGATGCGAGCGCACCCGCACAAACGTCAAATGCGCGAACGCCGGATCCCGCTCGGCGGCGAGGAACCGGGCGCGATTGGTCGCGTGGGATCGGTACGCCCACATGATGATCGAACGCTGCGGGTCGCGGGAGAGCAGGTCGCGCCAGCGCTCCCGGTTGCCGTTCCACAACTCGCGCCGCAGCACCAGGCGCAGCAGGGTCCGCCGAACGACCTGCGTCATCACCAATGCCAGCGGCAGATCGAACCACACCACGGTATCGGCCTGCCGCCAGACCAGATCCCCCAGCTTCCCCCGATAGTTCCCATCGGCGACCCACCCCCCGACGGCGAGCCGCTCCGCCACCACGGCCCGAAACTCGCTCTCCGACAACGGCTGCCAATCCGCCTGATGATGAATGGCATCCAGCTCCACGTAGGCGACCCCGAGCCGCTCCGAAATCCGCCGCGCCAGCGTGCTTTTCCCCGACCCCGAGGTCCCCACCACCGAAATCCGCCGCGTCACACCCACCGGGCCATTAGACCTCGAACCCCGCGCGACGGCCACGAAGCCAGCCCTACACCTCCAACTCCTGCTCAATAGTCTTCAACCGATGCCGAGCCAAAGCGAGGTTGCCACGGGCGCGGTCGAGGGCGAGGTAGAGGAACAGCCCCTTGGAGCGGGCATCGGTCATCGGCCGGATGATGTGGTACTGGCTGGACAGGCTGATGAGGATGTCCTCGATGTCGTCCTGCATCCCCAGCTGCTCGATGGTGCGCAGCTTCGCCCGCACCACTTCGGTATTGCCCGCGGCGGCGACCTGGAGGTCCAGGTCCTTGGAGCCGCCGAGCGTGCCCAGTGCCATCCCGCTGTGGTAGTCGACCACGGCCGCGCCGAGCGCGCCGTCCACCGACATCATGTCCTTCAGCGCGACATCCATATTCGACATGTGCTTGATTCCCTTTATCCGTTCGGTTCCTGGAGGGCCGAGATGATCTTCTTCGCCGCCGCGCTCAGCCGACCGAGGTTCACCGCCTGCGCGGTCCCCACCACGAGCAGCACGGTGCTGCTCATCGGGTAGATGCCGACGCAGCCGCGCTCGGATTCGAACAGCGTGGATTGCAGCCGTCCGTGCGACGACAGCACCGCGAAATGGTCGCCGATGCCGATCGCCGCGGACGCGAGCGCCGAACCCCGCAGCGCCACTTCGCTTTCCGACGCCTCGTCGGCCGCGCCACTGGCCGCGATGACCAGCCCGTCCCGGCTCGCGAGGAAGGCGTACGCCGCGTCGTCGATGTCGGCGCACACCGCGGTCAGCAGGTCGGCGACCTTGCGCGGTTCGCTCAGGGCGATGGTCAGCCGCCGGCTCACACCTGAACCGCCTGTTCGATCCCGCGCAGCAGATGCCGGGCCAGGGCGAGATTTCCCCGTTTCCGGTCGAGCACGAGATACAGGAACAACGAGCCTCGATCCGCCAACGGCATGATGATGTGATATTGCGACCCGAGCGTGACGAGAATATCCTCGACCTCGTCGTCGAGTTGTAATGCCTCGATCGCATTGACCTTGGCTCGGAATACCTCGGTGAGCACGGCCCCCGCCACATCCATATCGAGCAGAGAATTGCCCCCCTGCTTACCGAGAATCATTCCACTGGTGTGATCGACCAGCGCGATACCCAGCGCCCCGTCCACGGACATGCCATCCCTGAGGGCATCGTCCAAATTCACTTTTACTCCAACGTGATAGCCGCGCACTATGGCAGACGGCCCAATACCGGATTCGCACAGTACCACCCGTTCAGCGGGGGCGACAAGCGCTGTAAGAATGCCATCGCGGGCGCGCGGTCATATCCTTCGACTATCGCGCGAATCAATTCCATATCGCGACCCCAGGACGCAATCTTGCGTCTTCAATATTGGACCGTCACGACCTGCGCCGCGCTCGCGGGGCTCGCCACCGATAGCGCAACGCGAGCACGCGCACGGTGACGACCGCCAGGATCACGAGCGTCCCCGCCAAACTCGAGTAACGCCCGTAGTGCAGCAGTACCGCGGTGGCGGTCGCGCCGAGCAGGGCGGGGATGGCGTAGATCTCGCTGTCCCGCCGCAGGATTCGCGGGATCTCGTTGGCGAGCACATCGCGCAGCGCGCCGCCGCCGACCGCGGTCGCCGCGCCGAGCAGCACGGCCGAGGGCCCGCCCAGTCCGGCGCGCGCGGCCACCAAAGTGCCTGTCACACAGAACACCCCGAGACCGATCGCGTCGGCGACATCGAGCGGGCGGCCGGTGAGCCGTTCGGGCGGATGCCACACGAACACGCACAGCGCGGCCACCACCGCGATGCCCAGATACGACAGATCGGTGAACGCGAGCGGCGGATGCGCGCCGATCACCAGATCGCGCACGATGCCACCGCCGACCGCCGTCGCCGCCGCGAGCGTCACGATCCCCACGATGTCGAACTTCTTCTCCACCGCCAGCAACGCCCCCGACACCGCGAACGCGAAGGTGCCCAACCGGTCGCCCACCTGCTGGGCCGTCGTCACCGCGGAATCCAGCTGCGAGGTCCCCGCCAGGGACGCGCACATCGAGATCAGCACATCTGTGGCTACCACGCCTGCGGGCCGCGAGACAACCTCGCCGAATCCGGTCAGGAATCGAGAAGCCCGGGAGCGCCCCGCCGCCATAGCGTTTCCCCCATGACGAACACACTGGACGCGATCCTCTACCCCGTGACCGACATCGACGCCGCCAAGGCCCAGTTCACGACGCTGCTCGGCGTCGAACCGGCGATCGATCAGCCCTACTACGTCCACTTCGAGACCGCCGCGGGCCTCGCGGTCGGCCTGGTCCCCAACGGCGCCGACCGCGGCATGACCGGCGCCACCCCCTTCTGGTCCGTCGACGACATCCAGGCCCACGTCAAATCCCTGGTCGAAGCGGGCGCCACCGTCACCGAGGAGCCCCACGACGTAGGCGGCGGCAAGCAGGTAGCCATCGTCAAGGACCCCCAGGGCAACATCATCGGCCTCGCCCAATCCTGAAGCCCCCACCCCTCACCCATCCCACGCGAGCACCAACCACGAAACCCGTTGCGGCGCACCGAGCCCCACGCCCGGTGCGCCACAGGGCCGTGTCACCCCCGCATCAAGCCCCCCGCCCGGTCCGCTGCTGCAAATCATCGATGAGCTGCGAAGCCTGCGCCTTCGTCAACCCCTCCGGCACCTCCTCGCCCGCCTCCTGCGCCAGCGTTTGCAGGTAGGACTCCTGCGGCCCCGTCATCGGCTCGTCACCGGTGGTCCACTCCTCGGGATCCTTCTCCGGATTCGGCTGCACCATGATCCCTCCTCACAGTCGGCTGAACATGTGTTCGACCGCCGATTACCCGAGCGCCCGATCTTCAATCACATCCCGGCGAACGGCCCCGGCCGGGACACGATCCCGGCGTCAAACCCCTTGCGGCGCAAGGCGCGGGAACCCGACCCCGGTCAACTCCGCCGACACCTCCCACAGCCGACGGGCCGTCTCGGCGTCGCGCGCCCGGTCCGAGCGACCGACGAGCTTCGGCGCGCCGCGCCCCTCGAGGAACCCGCTCGGCCCCGCGTAGCTGTTGCCCGGGACCTCCGCCACCGCCGCGAACAGGGTCGGCAACGCCCCGTCCGCGTCGCTCTGGGCCAGGAGTCCGGCGATCGCCTTCCCCACGAGGTAGCGCACCCGCCGCCCGTCGAACCGCACCAGATTCGTCGCCGCCACCCCGGGATGCGCGGCGGTGGCGATCACCGGCGACCCCGCCTCCTCGAGCCGCCGCTGCAATTCGGCGGTGAACAGCAGATTCGCCAATTTCGACTGCGCGTACGCGCCCATCGACCGATAGGTCCGGCGCTCCCAGTTCAGATCGTCGAAGTCGATCGACCCCGCCCGATGCCCGTTCGACGACACCGTCACCACCCGCCCCCGAATGCGCGGCAGCAGCAGATTGGTCAGCGCGAAATGCCCGAGATGGTTTGTGCCGAACTGCAATTCGAAGCCGTCACGGGTCCGCGTCAGCGGCGGGAACATGACGCCCGCGTTGTTGATCAGGACGTCGACCGGCTCGGTGAACTCCGCGGCGAACGCCCGCACCGAGTCGAGATCGGCCAGATCGAGCCGCCGCACCTCGGTGCGCCCGCCCATCTCGGCCGCCGCCGCCCGCCCCTTGTCCGGATCGCGCACGGCGAGCACCACCCGCGCGTCCTTGGCGGCCAGCGCCCGGGCCGCCGCCCGGCCGATCCCGCTGTTGGCCCCCGTGACCACGATCGTGCGCCCCGCCTGCGAGGGAATGTCCGAAACCGAGAATGTTGTCATGAGCTACAAAGTAGTCACTGGAAACAATGTCGTCAACGGAAACATGTTTGCTAGCATGTGTCTCGTGCCCGACGACCGCCCCTATCACCACGGCAACCTCCGCACCGCCCTGCTCGACGCGGCCGAACGCGGCCTGCGCGAGCGCGGCGCGGACCAGGTGACGCTGCGGGATCTGGCCCGCGAGATCGGCGTCAGCCACGCCGCCCCGCGCCGTCATTTCCCCAACCGCCAGGCATTGCTCGACGCCCTCGCCGAATCCGGTTTCGCCCGAATGGATTTCGCGCTGCGCGCGGCGCTGGCCGAGGCCGCCGACGACTTCCCCGCCCGCGTGCTGGCCACGATGACGGCCTACATCCGCTTCGCCGTCGACAATGCCGCCCTGCTGGAGTTGATGTACGCCGGTAAGCACCGCCCCGACGCCGCGCACCTCGTGGCCGCGGCCGAGGCGCCCATGGGCCTGATGAACGACCTGATCGTGCAAGGTCAGCGACAGGGCGACCTCGAGGCGGGCCCGCCCGAACGGATCGGCGTCGTCCTGTTCGCGACCATGCAGGGCATCGCCTCGCTCGTCAACGGCGGCATGGTCCCCCCGGAATCCCTCGACGAGATCGTCGCGACCGCCGCCACACAGTTCCTGCGCGGCGCCCGCCCCTAGACCGCGAACACCCACTCCCCCGGCGCGAGCCGCTCCACCCGCCGAGAGACCAACGCGCACAACTCCCACGGCCGCTTCATATCCCCAGTAGCCTTACCGCTGGTCAAAATCGCCCCCGACAACCCCCGCGCCGGATCGGCCCACCCGTACTGCGTCGTCAAACCGCTCCTCCCGAAATGGTTTTCGGTGTGCCGCCCGAATTTCGACCGCCGCCCGCCCAACTCGAACCCCGCCCGGCTCACCCGCCCCGCCACCCCCGGTATCCGCTCGGCGGGCGCGATCGCCCACCGCAACGTGTCCGGCCGCAGAATCCACTCACCGTCCAATTCCCCTCCGCGCGCGAGGATTTCGTAGAATCGCGACAGCTCGTACGCGGTCGTCACGAGATTCCCGGACGGCAGTTCCGCGGTGAGGAACGCCCGCGTCGCCTCCTCCGACATGCCACCCATCCCGCCGCCGAGCGCCTTACGCGCCAGCGCGCGCCACACCCGCGACGGCCCGGGACCGACCCGCACCCCCGCCACCACCGCGTCCACATCCGCGGGCGCGATCCCGAAATTGGTCCACCGGAAGCCCAACGGCCGCAACACCCGTTCGCGCAGATGCTCGCGCATCCGCTTACCCGTCGCCCGCCGCACCAGCAACCGTTGGATCAACCCGCTGGTCAACGCGTGATACACCCGGAACCGTCCCGGCGGCCAGCTCGGCCGCAGCTCGGTCAGCGCCCGCACCGCCAACTCCTCGTCCACCACCGTGTCGAACCCGCGATACGGACCGGTCAGGAACGGCACTCCCGCCGAATGCGACAGCACGTGCCCGATGGTGATCGCGCCCTTCCCGTTCGCCGCGAACTCCGGAATGTACTGGCACACAGGATCTTCCAGCGCGAACACGCCGTCCTCGACGAGCATCGCCATCACCGTCGCCGCCACCCCCTTGGCCGTGGAGAACCCGCAGAACGGGGTGTCCGGCGTGGCGAGCACCTTCTGCGCGTCCGGTCCGTCGCCGGGATCGTTGCCCCGCCCGTGCCCGATGGCCCGGTTCAGCACGATCTTCCCGTTGCGTCGCAGGCACACCTGGATGGCGGGCGTGGTCCCCAGCCGGTACCACCCGCGCACCGACTCCCACACCGCCTCGACCGTCCCGTCGGTGAGTCCCGCCGCGCCCGGCTCGTCCTCGGGCCCGACGGTCGTCACCGCGTCGAGATCCCCGGCGATGGTCACCAACGAGTCAACAGCCATCCGCCCATCCTAGAGATCCGGCCGCACGAGCCGGATGTGCGCGGCGAGGCCCCGATGGTCCGAGCCGGGCAGCGGCACCGTCTCCACCCGCGCGGCGTGCCCTCCGGCGACCAGGATGTGATCGATGCCGACCAGCGGCGGCCAGCGCTTGTCGGTCGGGTAGGTGACCAGATGCCCGGCCCCGGCCTGTTCGGCGGCGTCGCGGAACCGTCCGGAGGCCAGCGTCCGGAACTGCCGATGATCGTAGGTGGCGTTGAAGTCGCCGCCCACGAGCACGGGCCGATCCGCGGGCGCGCGCCCCAGAACCGCACGCAGCCTTGCCAATTCGTCCGCCCACACCCCGGCGTCGAGCACCGGCGGAATCGGGTGGAACGCGTACACCGACACCGGTCCGACATCCGGTATCGCGGCCGTCGCCGAGAGCTGATTGAGCACATACCCGTCGTACTCGACGGTGTCCGACAACGGATATCGACTCCAGATCCCGGTCCCGGCGGCCGTGCGCGCGGGCGAGACGTACCGATACGGCAGCAGCCGATCCAGCCCCGCCCGCCCGAGCGCCTCGACCGCCCCCACCGTGACCTCGTTCACGGTGAGCACCTCCACCTCCCGGGCGCGCACCAACTCGACGAACGCCGCCGGATCGGCCCCGTCGAACAGCAGATTGGCCTGCATCACCACCACCTGCCGCCCGCCGCCCGCGTCCGCCCCGCCCACGTACAACGGCGCCTGCGTCGCCAGTGCGGCGGCCACCACCGCCAGCGCGACACCCGCCCCGATCCACCGCCGCTGCACCGCGAACGCCACCGCCCCCAGCACCGCGACGGCCATCGCGTAAGGCGCGACCGAGGCCGCCAGAACGGCTGGCCGCCAGGACAATCCACTGAAATGCGCCGCGACCCCGACCGCCCCCGTCACCGTCGCGATCCACGCCAGCACGGCCACGACGATCGCGAACACCGGCCGCCGCCGCGCCGACCCCGTCACCACGTGTCCACCCCCACCCGCCGCCGCGCGTTGATCCACCCGTCCCGTGGCGGTCCCGGTCGCGACAGCAGCGCCGCGGCGAGCACGTCCCGCGTCTCGACCGGATCGATGACCTCGTCGATCTCCAGATGCCGCGCCGCGTTCACCGCGCTGCCGTGCTCGTAGGCCGCGGCCACCAGCGCGTCGAACCGCCGCCGCCGTTCCGCCTCGTCCTCGATCGAGGCGAGGTGGTCGCGGGCGCCCAACCGCACCGCGCCCTCGAGTCCCATCCCGCCGAATTCCCCTGTGGGCCAAGCGATCGTGAGCGCGGTGTTGTGGAAACCCCCGGCCGCCATGGCGAGTGCCCCGAGCCCGTATCCCTTGCGCAGCACGATGGTCGCCGTCGGCACGGTCATATTGCCGCCGAGCACGAACAGCCGCGCGAACCGCCGCACCCCCGCGTCCTTCTCCGCCTCCGGACCGACCATGAAACCCGGTGTGTCACAGAGCGATACGACCGGCAACGCGTAGGCGTCGCACAGGTTCAGGAACCGGGCCAGCTTGTCGGCGGCGGGCGCGTCGATCGCCCCGCCGTTCACACTCGGCTGATTGGCGACGACCCCGACCGGTCTGCCGTCGAGCCGCGCGAGCGCGGTGATGGCCGCGGGTGCGAAATCCCGCCGCAGCTCCAGCACCGACCCGAGATCGAAGAGGGTGTCGATCGCGGCGCGAATATCGTAGGCGCGCTTGCGATCCGCCGGAACGACGTGCCGCAACAGCCGTTGGTCGGCGACATCACCCGTGGGCAGATCCCCCTGGAAATAGGACAGATACCGCCGCGCCACCCCCGCGCCCTCGGTCTCGTCGGCCACCACCACATCGACCACGCCGTTGCGGCGCTGCACCCCGATCGGCCCGATGTCCTCCGGCGCGAACATCCCCAGCCCCCCGCCCTCGATCATGGCGGGCCCGGCCATGCCGATATTGCTGTTCTCGGTCGCGATCACCACATCGCACAGCCCGAGCAGCGCGGCATTGCCCGCGAAGCAGCGGCCCGCCACCACCCCGACCGTCGGCACGGTGCCGCTGAGCCGGCCCATGGCGGCGAAGGTCGGATAGTGCAGCCCCGCCACGATGGGCGCGTCGGTGTCGTTGGGCCGCCCGCCCCCGCCCTCGGCGAAAAGCACGACGGGGAACCGTCTTTCGCGCGCGACGTCGAGCACCCGATCGGTCTTCTGATGGTTGTAGTACCCCTGCGTGCCCGCCATGACCGTGTAGTCGTAGGCGAGGATGGCGCAGGTCGACCGCTCACGGTCGAACACGTCGCCGTTGATCCGGCCCAGCCCGGTGACGATGCCGTCCGCGATCGTCTTGGCCTCCAGCTCCGCCAGCGATCGGTGCGCGCGCTGCGCCGCGACCGCGAATCCGCCGTACTCGACGTCCAATCCGGAATCGGTGACCGCCGCGATGTTCTCCCGCGCCGTCCGCATCCCGAGCCGGTGCCGCTTGGCGACCGCGTCCGGCCGCGTCGCGTCGTACCGGAGCGCCCGCCGCGCGAGCAGCTCCCCGACCACCGGCGGCATCTCCTCGGGATCGATCCGCGCGTCGGTCACCGAATCCCCTTCCACCGCACCGGGTTCCAGCGCGACCAGCGCCGTGCCCTCGGATACCACGCTGCCCACCGCGACCGGAATCGCGAGCACGGTCCCCGCCACCGTCGCGACCACCGGATGCCGCATCTTCATCGCCTCGATCAGCAGCAGCGTCTGACCGCGAGCCACCACGTCGCCCACCCCGACCAGCACCTCGACCACGGCCCCGCCGGTGGTCGAACGCACCACCTCCCCCGCGAGGTCGTCGCCGAGATCCGGGACGGTTTCGGTCGTCGGATCGATGAATTCCTTTGCCCGCGCGCGTAATTCGGGCAGGTTCCGCTCGAACCAGGCCGTATCGCACACTCCCGCACGGAAGTCCGGATGCTCGAGGACGGCACGCTGCAATCCGAGCGTGGTCTCGACACCGCCGATCCGGCTCTCGGCGAGCACCCGCCCGGCCAGCCGGGCCGCCGCGTCGAGATCGCGGCCGTGCACGATCACCTTGGCCACCAACGAATCGAAGCGCGGATTCACCGTCATCCCCCGATACCCACTCACCTCCGTGCGCACCCCCGCCCCGGCGGCCAGGTCGAATTCGGTCAGCGCACCGCCCGACGCCGCCACGGTTCCGTCGTCGAGCAGCGTTTCCGCATTGATCCGGACCTGCACGGCGACCCCGCGCGGCCGCGTCCCGGCGAGATCCAGCGCGGCCAGCGACTCGCCCGCGGCGAGCCGGAACTGGATGTCCACCAGGTCGATTCCCAGCACCTCCTCGGTAACGGTGTGCTCGACCTGGATGCGCGGATTGACCTCGAGGAAATAGAACTCGCCCTCCGGCGTGGCCAGGAATTCCACGGTCGCCACCCCGCGCAGGCGGGCGCGTTCGGCGATCGCCACCGCGGCGTCGAGCAGTGCGGCCCGGCGCGGTTCGGGCAGCACCGCGCTCGGCGCGATCTCGATCAGCTTCTGATGCCGCCGCTGCACACTGCAATCGCGGTCCCACAGATGCGTCACCGCGCCGGACGCGTCGCCCGCCACCTGCACCTCGACATGCCGGGCGCGGCGCAGGAAGCGTTCCACGTAGAGCGAGTCGTCGCCGAACGCGGCCCGCGCCTCGGCCGCGCAATCGGCCACGGCCCGTTCGAGTTCCGCGGCGGCCCGCACGACCCGCACGCCCCGGCCCCCGCCGCCGGAGATCGCCTTGACCATGATCGCGGCATCGCGTTCGGCGGCCTCCCGATCCCAGAAGGCCCGCGCCTGCGCGAGGGAGGTCGCGCCCTCGGTGCCCGGCAGCACGGGCACCCCGGCCTCGATCGCCAGCGCCCGGGCGCGCGCCTTGTCGCCGAACAGGTCCAGCGTCTCCGGCGACGGCCCGACGAACGTGATCCCCGCGGCCGCGCACGCCCGCGCGAATTCCGCGCTCTCGGAAAGGAATCCGTACCCGGGATGCACCGCGTCCGCCCGCGCGGCCGTCGCGGCCGACACGAGCGCCGCGACATCCAGATACGCCGCCGGTCCCGCGCCGGGCAACTCCACGACCTCATCGCACCGCCGGATGTGCAACGCGTCCCGCTCGTCGGCGGAGCGGACACCGAGGGTCGTCAGCCCCGCCGACGCCGCGGACCGGAACACGCGACACGCGATCTCCCCCCGGTTGGCCACCAGCAGACGCTCGAAACGCAGGTTGTTCACCGGGAGACCGTATCGAGACCAGGCGTCCCGTGGCACGGCCGGTGGCCCATTCCTTGTGGACCGCGCGGCCCGTGCCACGTGCGCCCCGCGGGTCAGCCCTGGGCGGCCGGTTCGTACAGACTGAACGGAGTGCCCTGATCGTCGCGGCAGTGCGCGATCCGCCCGACGCCCGGTACGGCCTGCGCGCCGTCGCTGCTGCCGCCGAGTTCGTGCAGGCGCTTGATCGACGCGTCGATGTCGTCGGTGGCGAAGTACACCCGCGGCTGGGTGAACCCGTCCGCGCGCGGCGCGATGGCCCCGGCCGGGCCGTTGCCGATCACGTGGTAGTCGTCGCCGAATTCGTCTGTGCCCCAACCGAACAGGCCGCCGTAGAAGGCGCGGGCCTGGGCGGTGTCGGCGGCGGGGATCTCGAGCCAGTTGATCTGTCCGGGCATGATGTGGTCCTCTCAGTGATCGTCGGTTGACGTACCGGAGGACGAACGGCCGCGGTCGTTCTCGACAACCCCGGCGTCGAAAGTTTCCAGTGCCGCGCCGACGGCGGCCCCGACCGTCACTTCGAAGATCTCGTCCTCGGAATGCCCGGCAGCGGTGAGCCGGTCGATGTCGGCATCGGTGATCCGATAGGAGGCGTCCCGCACGAGCGCGACATAGGACGGCCACGGTTCGGGCAGCTCCGCCCCGGTGAGCGCCAGCTCCCGCAGCTCGTCCACCGGATCGGCGTGTTTCGCGGCGGGACCACCCGCGAGCAGGAACCCGGGGAACCGATAGCCGAACCGGTGCAACGCCCGCGTGCCGCTGTGCAACTGCCCCTCCCGCAGAACGAATCCGAACGCGTTGGCCAGCCGGTTGACGATGTTCCAAACCAGATTGACGCGCAACGCCTCTCGCACCGCCGCGCGCGGAATCCCCTCGACCATCCCGATATCCGCGCGCTCGGGCGTCCGGCCGAGCACCTCGAGAAAGTCCCACACCGCCCGCAGCTCCGGCCGCGCGGACGACGGATCATCGGGATCGATCTCCCCCTCCCCAGCAATGCGGGTGAGTTCGGCGTGGGAGTCGATACAGAACGGGCACCGGTGCAGCCGAGCGGTACTCATCGCGAGGTACTCGCGCTCCCCCGCCGTCCAGTACGACGGCCCGCGCATCGCGTCCGCCGTCAGGTCGAGCAGCGGGCAGGTGAGGAAGCCGGGCCGATACAGCAGCGTCTTCACGATGTCCGGGCTGTCGGTCCGCGAGGTCGCGGAGGTCAGCGCCATGAACACCTTGGCGCGGCGGCGATGACCGTGGTCGAGGATGGTCAGTCTCATGAGGTCTCCGGAAGGTCGAGGTCGCGCAGCCGCCCGGCGAGGAAGCGGCGGTCGGCGGGATTGGCGGCCAGTTCGTGGGCGCGCCGGTACGCGGCGGCGGCCTCGGCGGTGCGGCCGAGGCGGCGCAGCAGATCGGCGCGGGCGGCGTGCAGCAGGTGATAGCGATCGAGTCCATCGATACCGTCGATGAGCGCCAAACCCGTTGCGGGAGTGGACGCCTCGGCCACCGCCACCGCGTGATTGAGCGCGATCACCGGCGACGGGGACAGGGCAAGCAGCCGCTCGTACAGGGCGGCGATGCCCGCCCAGTCGGTGTGCTCGGCGTCGGGCGCCTGCGCGTGCAGGGCGGCGACGGCCGCCTGCACCTGATACGGTCCCGGCCTGCCCAGCCGCAGGGCGCGGTCGAGAACGCCGACGGCCTCGGCGATTTCGTCCCGATCCCAGCGCGACCGGTCCTGATCGGCCAGCAACACCGGCTCCCCGGTCTCGTCGTAGCGGGCGGCGCGGCGCGAATCCTGGAGCAGCAGCAGCGCGACCAACCCCAGCGCCTCGGGTTCGTCGGGCATGAGCGTCGCGACCAGTTTGGCGAGCCTGATCGCCTCCCGCGGCAGCGCGCGCCGCTCGGGCCGATCGGGCGCGGCGGTGTACCCCCGCGTGAAGATCAGGTACAGCACCGCGAGCACACCCGAAAGCCGTTCGGGCAGTTGCGAATCCGCCGGAACCTGCAAGCCGATACCCGCGTCGCGGATCTTGCGTTTGGCCCGCACGAGCCGCTGCGCCAGCGTCGATTCGGACACCAGGAACATCGCCGCGATCTGCCCGGCGGTCAGTCCCGCCACCGCTTGCAGGGTCAGCGCCACCCGCGCGTCCTCGGCCAGCGCCGGGTGACAGCAGGTGAAGATCAGACTCAGCCGCTCGTCCCCCATCCCGAGCAGGCCCTCCTCGTCGAATCCGGTCGTCATCGTCACCGCCTCGGGCGTCGGCCCGAGCTGGGCCAGCTTCTCCCGCCCCACCTTCGCGCGGCGCATCCGGTCGATCGCCCGATTCCGCGCGGTGGTCAGCAGCCATGCCACCGGATCGTCGGGCGCCGACTCCGCCCAGGACCGCAACGCCAGCGCGCACGCGTCCTGCAACGCGTCCTCGGCGAGTTCGAAATCGCCGAGGACGCGGATCAGCGCCGCGAGCATCCGCGCCCGATGCTCCCGGTACACCTCCCGCAGAACCGGCGCGGCGGTCATTCCCCGGCGGCCGCCGAATCCACCGCCCGCTCGTACAGCCCCGGCACGGGCGCGATGGGCCGCACCTCGATCGTCCCCCGCGCCGCCATCGGACACAGCGCCGCCAACTCCAGCGCCTCGTCCAGATCCCGGCAATCGAGAACGTAAGCGCCCCCGAGATGTTCGTGCGTCTCGGCGAACGGCCCGTCCGTGATCAACGTCCGCCCCTCCCGCACACTCACCGTCGTGGCGGTGTGCTCCCCCTGCAAGGGCCGCCCCCACACGAACGCCCCCCGCCGCCGGCACTCCTCGGCGAACCCGTTCACCCGAGCCAACGCCTCCTCGAACCCGGGCTCCCCCACCTCGGGCCGCTCACATCCGTAGATCAACAACATGTACTGCACAGGTCCTCCACTCCTCCGTCGGACGATCGGTTCAAGAGGATGACGAACAGACCGACCGTATCTCGACAGCCCGGCGGAGGAAGGCTCATCGGACCGGCAACCACGCCCGCGCGGCGAGGGTGCAGGCGGCGAAGACCATCGGCATGGTCCAGCGGTCGGGTCCGTCGCCGACGGTGAGATGCGAGATCGCCGCCCCGGCGTAGATGAAGAACAGGCCCGCGTACGCCCATTCGCGGGTGCGGGGGTGGCCGGGGGTGAGGATGGCCGCCAGTGCCGCGACCTTGCCGACGCCGAGGAGGGTGAGGAAGTACACCGGGTAGCCGAGGTGGACGAGGGTGTCGCGCACGATGCCGATGCGCGCGAGATCCCAGCTCGCCCCGATCGCGGTCTCGGCCAGGATCGTGACGACCGGCAGCGCCTTCGCCAGTCGGATTGCGCGCGAACGGGTCTTCGAGGGGGTGAGGGTGGTGGTCATCGCGGGTCGCTCCTTCTCGATGAGGATGGTCTCGACGCACTGACGTACGAGCCGCGCGAAACGTGACCGGTCACATTCGCCGCCGCCGATCCGTCAGGGATAGAACGGCGCGATCAGAGGAGGCACCCGTGCACGACACCGAGTTCCTGGCCGAGGCGTTCGAGCGGCACCGTGCCCATCTGCGCGCGGTCGCCGCCCGCGTGCTCGGCTCGCTCAGCGAGGCCGACGACGCGGTGCAGGAGGCGTGGCTGCGCCTGGCCCGCACCGATACCGCAGACATCGACAACCTCGGCGGCTGGCTCACCACCGTCGTCGGCCGCATCTGCCTGGACATGCTGCGGTCCCGCAAACACGAGGAACCCCTCGACGACGACCATCTCCCCGACCCGGTGATCACCCCCGACACCACCCCGGAACACGAAGCGCTGCTTGCCGATTCGGTCGGCCTGGGCCTGCTGATGGTGCTGGAGTCGCTCAGCCCCGCCGAACGCCTCGCCTTCGTCCTGCACGACATGTTCGCCCTGCCCTACGACCGCATCGCCCCCATCGTCGACCGCACCCCGCAGACCGCCCGCAAACTCGCCAGCCAGGCCCGCCGCCGCGTCCAGGGCACCGTCCCCTCCCCCGACCGCCCCCGGCAGCGCCGCGTGGTCGACGCCTTCCTCACCGCCGCCCGCGACGGCGACTTCGCCGAACTCCTGCGCGTCCTCGACCCCGACGTGGTGCTGCGCGCCGACGCCGGTCAGCTCACCCGCGTCATCCAGGGCGCCGAACCGGTCGCCACCCAGGCCCTGAGCTTCCGCCCCGCCGCCGTCCGCGCCACCTCCCACCGCGCCCTCGTCAACGGCCTCCCCGGCCTGATCAACATCGTCGACGGCACCCCGGTCTCGATCATCGCCTTCACCCTCACCGGCGACCACATCACCGGCATCGAGATCCTCGCCGACCCGGCCCGCCTGAAGGACCTCGACCTCACCGGTGTCCTGACCTAACCGCCCCGCGAACTCAACGGCGCCGCAATGCTTTCCAGCGACCGCCCCTCCGCCCGCACCCCCAACATCAACTCCACCACACCCCCGACCATCATCACCACCGCCCCGATCAGGAACGCCAGCGCCGTGCGCCCCGCGTCCCCGCCGGAGGTCAGGTCCGCGAACACCAGCGGCCCCGCGATCCCGCCCGCGGCCGTGCCCACCGCGTAGAAGAACGCGATGGCCATCGCCCGCGTCTCCATCGGGAAGATCTCGCTCACCGTCAGATACGCCGAACTGGCCCCGCACGACGCCACGAACAGCACCACCGCCCAGCACGCCGTCAGCGTCACCGCCGTCAGGTCACCGCGCACGAACAGTAATGCGGTGAGCGACAACAGGATTCCCGAACCGAGATAGGACGCCGAGATCATCGGCTTGCGCCCCACGGTGTCGAAGAACCGGCCCAGCAGCAACGGCCCGAAGAAGCTCCCCAGACACATGACCGCGTAGAAGTACCCGGTCCGATCGCTCGGCACGTCGAACGACTCGTGCAGGATGACCGCGAAATTGAACGTCACCGCGTTGTAGAGGAACGCCTGCCCGACGAACAGCGCCAGCCCCAGCGCACTACGGCGCGGGTACTGCTGGATCATCACTTTCGCGATCTCCCCGAATCCCGTCGACCGCCGCTGCCGCACCTCGATGGTCTCCTCGACCGGCGACAGCTCCGCCCCGGTCTCCCCGCGCACCCGCTCCTCCACGCCGTCCACCAGCCGCTCGGCGTCGCGGTCGCGGCCGTGGATGAACATCCACCGCGGACTCTCCGGCACATGCCGCCGCACCACCAGCACCAGCAGCCCGAAGATCACCCCGATCCCGAACATCAAGCGCCAGCCGATATTCGGCGCGAACAGGTTCGGATTCAACGCGGCCACCGACAGCAACGCCCCACCGGACGCGCCCAGCCAGTAGGTCCCGTTGATGACGATATCGATGCGCCCGCGGTACTTGCTCGGAATCAGTTCGTCGATGGCCGAATTGATCGCCGCGTACTCGCCCCCGATGCCGAGCCCCGTGCAGAACCGGAACAGCACGAACCACCACAGCGAGAAGGAGAACGCCGTCATCGCCGTCGCCACCAGATACACCACCAGCGTCACGATGAACAGCCGCTTGCGCCCGAACCGATCGGTCAGCCACCCGAACAGCAACGCCCCCACGCACGCCCCCGTCACATACATCGCCGCCGCCAGCCCCGACACCTGCGCCGACGAGATCGCCAGCCCACTCCCCGGCTCCGACAGCCGCCCGGCCACACTGCCGACCACGGTGACCTCGAACCCGTCGACGATCCACACCGACCCCAGCCCGACCACGATCATCCAATGCCACCGCGCCCACGGCAGTCGATCGAGCCGAGCCGGAATCTGCGTGCGCACGGTGCCCATGCGCGGAACGTTCCCCGTCCGCCGCTCCGAAAACCCTCCCTCACACCCCCAGCGTTCCCGCCAGGAACGGCCACGACGTCCGCAGATCGTCCTCCCAGTACCCCCACGAGTGCGTCCCCACCGGCCGATCGTCGAAGGTCACCGGAATCTCCAACGCGTGCAACCGATCCACGAGGTTCACCGTGCAATAGTGGATGGCCGCCTCGATCGGCCCGCCGAACACGATCTGCACCGGCAACGGGATCCGGCCCTCCTGCACCCGCCGATCCGAGGGCGTGTCGTGTGGCGCGGCCGGAATTCCGCTGCCCGCACTCAGGTAAACGGCTGTGCCCCTGAGCTTTTCGGCATTGAGCAGCGGATCGTTGGCGCGCCACAACGGATCGTCGGCGGGCCCCCACATATTCGCCACGCTCTGCCCGCCGCCCCAGTTCTCCACGGTGAGCCGCACGAATTCGTGCCCGACGGGATCGGAGGTCTGCGCGCACCCGCTGTAGGAGGCCACGCCGTTCCAGAAGCCGGGCTTGGCGATAGCCAGGTTCAGCACCGAGGTGCCGCTCATGGACACGCCCGCGAGGGTGCGTTGCCCGTTCGCGCCCAGATAGGACTCGATGACCGGCGGCAGTTCCTCGTTGAGGAACGTCTGCCACTTGTTGTGCCCGAGCACGGCGTCGTCGCGGATCCAGTCGGTGTAGTAGGAGTTCGCGCCGCCGATGGGCGTCACCACATTGACGTCCTTGCCGCGCAGGTAGTCCACCGCGTCGGTCTGCTTGTCCCAGCCGCTCTCGTTCGGCCCGCCGCCGGAACCGTTGAGCAGGTACAGCGTCGGCCGCGACGGCCCCGCCGCGCGCACGACCTGCACCGGAATCGGCCGGTTCATGGCCCGGGAGAACACCGTGACGGTCTCGTACCGGTCGCCCATCGGCTCGACCGAGACGACCCCGGGCACCTCGGGCGCGGCCGTCGCGGTCGCACCGGTACCGGCCAGACAGGCCATGGCGAGCACGCCCACCGCCACCCGGCACAGCGACGTTGTGGTCTTCACATCCATCCCCTTTCGCATCGGTCTCGCAGAACTTCGGACCGCTACCCCGGCCGGTTTGGTTCGCGTCCGGAAAAATTCGCACCGATCCGCGCCCGGGGTCCTCCCGAAGTCCCCTGCGACCGAAATCGCCGCGGCCACCCCGGCCGCCGATCACGAAGGCAGGAATACCGATGAAGATGCGACGTTGCGTGGTAGCGGTGCTGGTGGCGGGTGCCGCCGCGGCCGGAATGACCGCCTGCTCCGACAACAAGTCCGATTCCGGCGGCTCGACGACCACCACGATGTCCGGTTCGACCGCGAACTCCACCACCGCGAACGCCGCCGGGGCGAAAATGGTCGGGTCCGGCTGCTCCGCCTACGCCGCGCAGAACCCCACTGGCCCCGGTTCGGTGAGCGGCATGGCGCAGGACCCGGTGGCCGTCGCCGCCTCCCACAACCCCATGCTCACCACCCTGACGGCCGCGGTCTCGGGCCAGCTCAACCCGCAGGTGAATCTCGTCGACACCCTCAACGGCGGCCAGTTCACCGTATTCGCGCCCGTGGACTCGGCTTTCGCGAAGATCCCGGCCGCCACGGTCGACTCGCTGAAGACCGATTCGGCGACCCTGACCAAGATCCTCACCTATCACGTCGTGCCGGGGCAGATCGCGCCCGACAAGATCGCCGGGACGCACAAGACGGTCGAGGGCGCCGATGTCACCGTCACCGGCTCCGGCGACGCGTTGAAGGTGGGCGACGCGTCGGTCGTCTGCGGCGGCGTCAAGACCGCGAACGCGACGGTCTACCTCATCGACACCGTCCTCATGCCCCCGGCCTGATCCACGGTGTCCGCCTCCGTCGCCCGCCGCATCACGGCCGGGATCGTCTCGGCCGCAACGGTTCTCGGCGTCGGCCACCTCGTCGCGGCGGTCGTCGACCCGGCCGCCTCGCCACTGTTCGCCCTCGGCGCGGCCGTGGTCGACCGCACGCCGCACACGCTGAAGGACGCCGCCATCCGATGGTTCGGCAGCAACGACAAGACCGCCCTGTTCGCCACCATGGCCGCGGTCATGCTGCTCGGAGCGGCCGTCCTCGGCCTCCTCGAACACCGCCGCCCCTGGGGCACCCTCCTCCTGACCCTCCTCGGCCTCCTCGTCACCACAGCCGCCCTCCAAAGACCCACCGCCACCCCCCTTTTCGCCATCCCCACCCTCGTCGGCACAGTCGCCGGAGCGCTCGCGCTACACCTCCTGACCCCGACATCGCCACGCACCAAGCCCGCGCCCCTCACCACCCCAGCACACACCGAACCCACGAAGCCGTCACGCACCACCGCAGCGTCCACCGAGCCCACGAAACCCTCACGCCGCCCGCCACTCACCGCCCCAGCGTCCACCGAGCCCACGAAACCCTCACGCCGCGCATTCCTCACGATCGCGGCGGGCGCGGCCACGCTGGCCGTGGGCGCGGCGACGGCGGGGCAGTGGCTCGGCACCCGGCTGCGCGACGTGACCGCCGACCGCGCCCGGTTCCGGCTGCCCCGCGCGGATTCGCCCGCGCCCGCCCCCGGCGCGGCCCGGGTCCCGGTGCCGGGCGTCACCGGGTTCATCACCCCCGCCGATCGCTTCTACCGCGTCGACACCGCCCTGCAACTACCCGCCCTCACCAGCTCCGCGTGGCGGCTGCGCATTCACGGAATGGCCGACCGCACAATAGAATTCGACTTCGACCGGCTGCGCTCCCGCCAGGCGGTCGAACGCACGATCACCCTCACCTGCGTCTCCAACGAGGTCGGCGGCGACCTCGCCGGAACCGCCGTCTGGACCGGCTACCCCTTGGCCGATCTGCTCCGCGAGGCGGGCCCGCACCCCGACGCGGACATGCTGCTGTCCCGCAGCATCGACGGATTCACCGCCAGCACACCGCTTTCGGCGATCCTCGACGGCCGCGACGCCCTCCTGGCCGTCGGCATGAACGGCGCCCCCCTGCCCGTAGAGCACGGCTACCCGGCCCGCCTGATCGTCCCCGGCCTCTACGGCTACGTCTCGGCCACCAAATGGGTGGTCGATCTGGAACTCACCCGCTTCGACCGCGCCCGCGCCTACTGGACCCAACGCGGCTGGGCCGCCGACGCCCCGATCAAGACCGCCTCCCGCATCGACGTCCCCGCCGCCTTCGCGACCGTCCCCGCGGGCGTGGTCACCGTCGCGGGCGTCGCCTGGGCCCAGCACCGCGGCATCGACGCCGTCGAAATCCAGGTCGACGACGCCCCCTGGCAACCCGCCACCCTCGCCGCCGAGTACTCGAAAGACACCTGGCGCCAATGGTTCTGGCGCTGGGACGCATCCCCCGGCACTCACACCCTCCGCGTCCGCGCCCGCGACCGCGACGGCGTCATCCAGACCGACCACCGCGCCCCGCCCTTCCCCGACGGCGCCACCGGCTGGCACAGCCGCGTCATCACCGTCCGCTGACCCGCCCCGCCGCCGCACAACGAGAAGCCAACCGCCCGAACGCTTCCCGCAACTCGTCCGGCCGCACCACCTCGAGATCGGCGTCGAACCGCGCCAGCGCCGCCGCCAACGCCACCCACGACCACGAACCCGCCGTGAGCCGACACCGCCCCGGCCCGAGCTCCTCCACGATCCCGTCCTCGGCGAACGGCGACACCTCGGCGGCGGACCGCTCGAGGATCACCTCCCCCCAGCACGGCCACAACCCGGAACCGTCTGTGCCGCTGAACCTTCCGGCCACGAACGCCCCCACGTCCCCACCCGGCACCGTGCGCGGGCCGAACCGCGGTCCCGTCGGCGTCCGCGGCGCGATCCGATCCGCCCGGAAGATCCGCCACTCCCCCCGATCGAGATCCCACGCCACCAGATACCACCGCCCGTCCCGCGTCACGAGGTGATGCGGTTCCACCCGCCGCGGCGTATCGCTCCCGTAGTCGAACCGTAGGACCTCCCCCGCGTGCACCGCCGCGCTCACCGCCGCCAGCACCTCGCCGTCCACCGACGGCCCCGGCCGCCCGACGGCGGTCACCCGCACGGCGTCGACCCGATGCCGCAGCCGCGCGGGCATCACCTCCCGCACGACGGTCAGCGCCCGCAACGCCGCCTCCCCGATCCCCGCCCCGGTGGCCGCGGCCGTCCGCAACGCCACCGCCACGGCCACCGCCTGTTCGTCGTCGAACAGCAACGGCGGCAACCGCGTTCCCGCACCCAACCGGTACCCGCCGTCCGGCCCCTTCACCGTCACGATCGGATACCCCAGCTCCCGCAGCCGTTCCACATCCCGGCGCACCGTGCGCGGACTGACCTCGAGCCGCTCGGCCAGCGACGCGCCCGGCCAATCCCGCCGCGCCTGCAACAACGACAACAGCGCGAGCAACCGCGCGGAGGTTTTCGGCACGAATCCCATCCTGCCCGAAGAAGCGGACACACCCTGTCCTCTACCGCTGCGAATCTGGTCCCATGTCAGTCACGACCACCACCCACCTGAACTTCCGCGGCGACGCCCGAACCGCCCTCGAGTTCTACCGATCCGTCTTCGGCGGCGACCTCACCGTCGTCACCTACGCCGACACCGGGAACACCGCCGAGGGCGACCACGTCCTGTGGGGACAAGTCCTCGCCGACAACGGTTTTCACGTCATGGCCTACGACGTCCCCGCCACCCTGCCCTACCACCCCGGCGAGAACCCGACCTTCGTCTCCGTGCGCGGCGACACCGTCGAGGAGATCACCGAATACTGGAACGCCCTGAGCGCCGACGCGACCATCGTGGTCCCCCTCGGCCCGGCGGGCTGGGCCGACACCTACGGCATGTTGCGCGACCGCTTCGGCGTGGCATGGGTTCTCGACGTGGTGACGCCCGGGTAAGATAACCGCGAACACTTGGGAGGGGGGTTCGATGGTCACCTTTGTCGATTTGCGCGACGCGAAACCGCAACTCTGGCAGACCGCCGCGGACGACATGCTGGCGATCTCCAAACAGACCGAGCGCACCGCCGACAACATCCACGCCAACGGCATCAAGGAGTTGTCCGAGAGCTGGCCCGACCGGACCGGCGAGCGAGCGCGCGCGGTCCTGGTCAAGATCGCCAACCGAATGGTCAACGCCAGCATCCTGTCTCGCGGCGCGATGACCGCGTTGGACACCCTCCAGGACGCGATCGGCATCGCCCAGCGCGAGCTGACCGGCGCGATACAACGCGCCGGTCAGCTCGGCCTGTCCGTCGACGGCACCGGCCGGGTCACCATCCCCGAGGGCACCGTCCCCGACGGGCTGACCTTCCTCGAGCTGATCGAGGTCCAACGCACGATCGACGACGCCGTCGAGGCCGCCACCCAGGCCGATCAGGCGTGCGTGGAGGCCATCAACGCGGTCTCCGTCGACCCCGACACCATCGACGCCGCCCAGGCGCAGGCTCGCCAGGCCACCGCCGTACAGAAAGCCCTGGAGGCCCTGCGCGATGCGCTCCCCGACGGCCTCACCGAGACCCAGGTCGCGGAGTGGTGGGCGAGCCTGACCCCCGAACAGCAACAGGCCCTCATGCGCGCGGTCCCCGTCGAATTGTGCGCTCTGCGTGGCATTCCCGAGGACGTGAAGAACGCCCTGCGCGACGACGGCCGCGGCTACGACCCGACCAAGACCGTCGCCTGGGCCCTCGCGCACGCCAACGACACCGGCATCGACGTCTTCGGCAACAACTGCGCCAACTTCGCCTCGCACAGCCTGCGCGAGGGCGGCCTGAAGGACAAGATGGACTTCTGGAGCTGGGGCACCCTCGACAGCGACAACTGGGGCACCTCCGCCGCGGGCGATCTGGGCGTCCCGTTCATCCAGGGCAAGACCCACACCGAGTCCTGGTACAACTCCGACGCCCAACGCAAGTTCTTCCTCGACCACGGCGGCTCGGAAGTGCCTGTCGCCCAAGCGAAACCGGGCGACATCGTGTACTTCAACTACGCCGACGGCCCCGGCGACCACCCCGACGGCGTCAGCCACCACACCGCCGTCGTCACCGCCGTCCTCCCCGACGGCGAGGTCCTCTACACCCAGCACACCCCCGGCGCGGCCAACCAGAGTCTCCAGGACCGGTTGCCCGTCGGCGAGCAGCGCGAGGGCCGCCAGACGGTGACGATCGTGCGCCCGAAGGAAACCTGGTGACCCTGCCGCGCCTACGCCCGGCCCTCATCGTCGGCCCGATCGCGCTCGCCGCCGCCGCACTCGCCTTCTGGACCCGCGCCGCCCGCCGCGCGCGCTGGCACGACGAGGTCGTCGGCACCCACTGCCGCCTCGTGCCGCCGCTACCGGACGTCACCGCGGTGACCGTGCTCGCGATCGTCGCCGCGGCCCTGGCCGCGGCCTGTTTCGCCCTCGCCTGCCGAGTGCTGGCGAACCGATCGCCCCGCCCGCTGCTGATCCTCGCCGCCGTGCTCTGCGCGCTCGCGGTCGGCGGCGTCGTGACCGGGGTGTTCTTCCTGATCTCCGCACCGACCGATCCCTACGGAGGTTTGGACGGCAGCGGCCTGCCCTGCGGCAGCGGTTAGAAAAACACGACGAGGGGGATTCTCATGAGTGGGGACGAGATCAATATCGAACCGGACCGAGTCGGCGGCTCCGGCACCATGATTCACACCGAGGCCGGGACGGCCCGCACGGCGCTCGATACGCTGTTCGACTCCGCCCAACCGGCCGCCGACGGCAACAAAGGCTTCGCCACCGGCGCCGTCCTCGTCAAATACGCCGCGTCCCTGCGCGGCGAGATCGAGGACACCATCACCGAACTCGAGACGGCGGGCGAACGCATCGTCTCCGCCGCCCAGACCCTGCACGGCATGGACGTCGACAACACCACCGGCTTCAACCGCATCGCGACGGCGCTCAACGGCCTGGGCAAACCCCCGTCCTAATTCGTTCGCGGACACCAGCTTTCGGGGGCCAACTCCTCGGTGGCCGCACCGCAATACTTCCGGAACCCCAGATCGATCTCGCCCCCGTCCACCCGCAACACCGCGATCGGCTTGTCCAACGGCACATTTCGAGTGATGTCGCCGCCGTAGTCGATGCGCCCGGTGACACCCTCGAGCGGTTTGCTGTTGGTGTCCTCGGTCGCGTGGATGGTGGTGATCTGACGCCAGACCGTGCCGGGCGTCAAGGGAATCGACGGCCGGGAGTCGTGCAGATAGCCCGCGGCGGCGATGATGACCTGAGCCGCGTCGTAGGCGAGCGCGCCGTAACCGTCGATCCCGCGCCCGCGCCCGGACGGCTCGACCGAGAACAGCCCCGCCCACGAGTCGTAGAAGTCGCGCGCCGCCCGGGTGGGCCGATCGATCGGGGCATTGGCGAAGTTCAGGTAGTAGTACGGAAACGACCGAACATGCTGGCGCGCGGTCTGATCCGCCACATGCGCCGACACGTCGTCGTCGCCGATCAGGACCGCCTTGCTCCCGCACTGCGCCGCGGCGGAGGCGAATCCGTCGAAGTCGGAGCCGCGCGCGGCGTAGAACACCAACCCGTCGTAGGAGCAGATGTCCCGCCCGGCCGCCGCCGCGTTGGCGAACACGCGGTCGTTGTTGCGCAGCGACGCCGATCCCGCCCCGAACGCCGCCGCGGACACATCGAAGTCCCGCCGGGCGAACGAGTCCCGCGCGTCGTCGCGCAGGTTCACGCTGTAGATGTCGTCCTCGTCGTTGGAGTAGTAGATCCGAATCCGCTTGCCCCGCACCGGCGTCGACTTGTCCGCGAGCAGGGTCTCGGCGAACGCGGCCGCCACCTCCGCCTCCCGCCGATTCTGCGGCGCCACTTGGAAATACATCGGCGACGCGTCCACGAGCTGATCGGCCGACAGCGTCGACCCCACCATCGGCAACCCGATCGTGGTGATCGACCGGATCAGCTCGATCACCGTCCGGCGGCTCTCGTCGAATCCGATCACCCCGACCACGCTCGGATCGCGCCGCACCAGCGCGCGCAGCGGCTCGACCAGACGCGCCCCCTCCCGCAGATCGCGGCCCGCGTTGGCGAGCAGGATCCGCACGATCGGCGCCGAGGCGTCGCTCGTATTCAGTTGGCGCGCTTGGGCGACCGCCGCGCCCTCGACGGACTCGAGCGGTTCGGTGAGCCCGGTGGTGGTGCCGGTGGAGGAGGTGAACCCCTCGAGCACGACCAGGGTGATGAACGGCCGCTCCGGTTGGGCGCGCTGCATCGCCTCGGCCTGCCGGTTCTGCCTCGCCAACAGCGCCTCCACCTGCCGGACCGGCTCGTCGGAGGGCTGGAACAGATCGAACGATCCGTCGCTCAACCCCACGCATTCGGTGCCCGTCCACACCAGCCCCTCGTCCCGCACCCCGCAATGCGCGTGCAGATACGTCTCCCCGCGCCACACCAGCACCCCGCCGACCAGCGCGAGCACGACCACCGGCACCCCGATCCGGGTCCACCGGCTCAGCCACCACGCGGGCCGCCCCGGCCGCACGGGGAAGTGATGCCCGCCGGGCACGGTCGACCACTGCTCGCTGCCGATCCGGATCGGGAGGTACCAGGCCGTCTCGCCGCGCTTGCGCTGCGCGTCGTGCAGCGTGTCCTGCCAATGGTGATAGGCGGCGAACGCCTGCGTCGCGTCGTACCCGGCCCGATGGTCCGCGTCGGTCCCCACGTCCGGCGGCAGCTCCTCGCACGCGCCGATCACCAACAGCGGATCGAACAGCCCGCTCTGATTGCGGACGTCATTGACCAACGCCAGCAGCGCGAATCCTCCGTTCCCGGCGTCGATATCGTCGAGACACAGCAGGGGATAGACCATTTCGCGCCGCCGCCACACCTGCCAGAACGGCAGCCGATAGGCCCGCCGCAAATCCTCGAGGAAGGCGTGGACCAGCAGCAGGCACAGCGATTCCCGCTCCTCCTTCTCCCATTCCCCGGCCGTCAACCGGCTCGCGAATCGCACGAATGTCCCCGACAGTTCGGGCGCGAGATACCGCTGCCGCAGGAACCACCGATATCGGCCGGACAGCGCCGGAACCCGCCCCGTCACCGCGAGCTGGAACACCCCGACCGTCAGCAGCCGCAACCACCACAACAGCAGCCGCCACCACCAGCTGTCGTAATTGATTCTGTTCCCGCCACTTTCGACGAACGCCCCGAGCCGATCGGTCAACCCCCGCTGCTGCAACCGCAACCGCAACGTGCGATCCGGATTGGGGTCGCCGATGTCGATGCTCTGCCGCATCAACCAGACCACCAGCATGAATCGCTCGAATCGCAGCCGCCGCCCGCGAATGTGGTTGCGCACGAATCCCGTTGCGGCCGCGTCCAGCAGATCCCGCATCCGCTCGACCTCGTCGGCCGCCTCCCCGTCCCCGCGCGGCGCGGGAAGCTCGGGGTTGCTGATCCGGATATCCCCCGGCATAGCCCGTTTCAGATGCGTGACGATATCGGGCACCACATCGGGATGCCGCTTTTTCTCCCGCGCCAGGCACAGCAGCGGCAACCCTCGGCGACCGACGAGGTGTCTGCCCTGCCCTTCGCGACGCCACCGATCCCCCGCTCGCGGGCGCCTGCACAACTCTCGGATCAAATCGTAAAGTTCGGGCGCTCCGCGAAAACCGGTCATCTCACCCTTCCCCCAGGCTCTGGCCGTCCCAGCCGACGAGTCCCCGCATCATGGCACGTTCGGCCGGGTTCGGGACCGGAACGCACGACCGAATTCTATTGCGCCCGACTACGCCCCGATAGCCGCCGCAATTCGGGGCCACGACTCGTGCAGATCGGTTTCGAACAGACCCCAGGTGTGCGAGCCGTCGGAGTGCACCACATGCGTCGCGGGAATCCCGAGATGGTTCAGCCGCGTCGCGAACGAGGTGGTGCACGAGTTCGCGAGCGCCTCCACCGGCGGGAAGGGCAGACCGCCCCGATCGGTCGGCCCCGGCGTCCCCGATCCCGCCGACAGGTAGACGGTCTTCCCGGCCAGCGCCCCCGCCCGCGCGAAAGCGTCGTGGGCGAGCCAGGTTTCGCTGCCCGGCGCACCCCACATGTTCAGCGGATTGCCGCCGCCGCGCACCACCTGCGCCGCGATCATCGCCGTCCCCGAGGCATCCGCGGTCCACGGACACCCGCTGTAGGCGGCCACCGCCGCGTACCGGTCCGGCGCCTGGATGGCCAGATCGATCGCCGACCCCGCGCTCATCGACACCCCCGCGATCGCGTTGCGCCCGTTGGTGTTCAGCCGCGCGTCGAGCACACCCGGCAACTCCTGGGTGAAGTAGGTCTGCCAGCGGTTGCGGCCCAGCACGGGATCGTCGGCGAGCCAGTCGGTGTAGAGGCTGGAGGCCCCGCCGACCGGCAGCACCACATTGACGTGCTTGTCCGCGAAGAACTCCCGCACATCGGTGTCGTCCCACCACGAGATGTTGTCCACCCCACCGCCGATGCCGGTGAGCAGGTACAACGTCGGGGCCGGGCCGCCGCCCGCCGCGCGGATCACCCGGTTGCTCACCACCGTGTCCATGGCGGGCGAGTACACATCGATCCGCTCGGTCGAGTCCCCGAGGGGTTCCGCGGTGACGATCCGAGCCCCCGGAGGTTCCGCCGCGACCACGCCCGGCATCACCCCCGACGCCAGCACCGCGCACACCAGAATCGCAAAGAATGTCGACGCCCTCACCCTGGCCGGGTACCCGCGCGGGGGTCGTTCGAACACCCCTACGGCACAGTCGGACAGCGCGGACACTCCGAGGGCGAGTCCCCCGGTCGCGGATGCCCGAGTGCGAGCAGCCGAGACCAGCAGAACCGCTTCATATCGCACGTATCGAACGTGCATCGCGCGTGCCGAACATGCCGCAGCTCCAAATGCATGGCCCGCGCCGACATGGCATGACCCGGGAGCCGGTGAAACAACCCCATCGGTTGCTCCGCCATTCAGAATCCCATTTTTGGAATTGATGCGGGAACAATGCGTCCCGCCTCCACGAGCGTGCGCAACGCCTGGGAACGCAACGGGCACACCGAAGTCGGACATTCGATATGGATCTGCATGATCAGGTGGGCGTAGGCGAGGGTCATCACGGGGACGGCGGAATGGTCGGTCACGGGAACATGATGGGAGACAAACAATCTGGCGGTCCTTCCGAGCGAAAGTGGAAGCGAGGCTTGCGGTTGTAGTGTTACTCTTCCGCGCGGCAGGGTGGGAGTTTCTCGGGAGCATCGATGGCGCTGCTCGAATCACCTTCCAAGGGTTCAACTTCCAAATTTCATGCAAATAGAAAGCGAGGCTAACGATGGCGAGTTCGACGCTGGCGAGCAGGGCGCTGGGATGGCAGTTGAAGAAGCTGCGTGAGCGGGCGGGGTTGTCGAAGTTCGCGGTTGCAAGGGCCGCCGAAACGTCGTCGCAGACGTACGGCCGTCTCGAGGACGGGCAGAAGCACAACACCACGACGCTCGTGATGAACGCCATTTGCGACAAGTTGAAGGTGAGCAACGAGGAGCGGCAGAAACTGCTCGAACTGGCGGACGAGGTCCGAAGAGATCGGAAATCGGAGGGCGGTTGGTGGCGACCTGCGCTCGGTAACCTCAGGAACAATTTCGAATACTTTCTTCAGCTCGAGGAGTCGGCCAAGAAGATCACACATCTCCATCTCAATCTCGTCCCCGGGCTTCTCCAAACTTTGGACTACCGACGCCAACTTGCGTGGGCTGAGTTCCCTCAAAGCCCTTCGGATGAGCTCGAGACACTGGTTGATCTTGTACGCCAGCGCCAAGAACGGCTGCTGGACCCGGATTTCGAGTTCGAGGCGTTCGTGTCGGAGGTGGTCTTGCGACGCCCGATCGGCGGCCCGGGCGTCATGGAGGACCAATTGCGCCATCTCGCCGAAGTGGTCGACCTGCCCTCGGTCAATCTCAGAATCGTTCCCGACAACGCACGAAATCCGCTCGGCTTCATCACGGGGACGTTCAGCTACATGACTTTCCCTATACTGCCGAACACTAAACTGACCCCACCTCCGGTCGTCTATGTGGAGAACTACGTAGGCGCTCTGTACTTGGAGCGGCAAGTAGAGATCGACAAGTACCGAGATACGATCCCGGTCCTCCGGCAGGTAGCGTTGGACACAGACGCAACCAGGAACCTGATCCTGGCGACCATAAGGGAGTACTCGTCATCATGAGCACGGATCTGTCGGCAGCAGCCTGGTTCAAGTCGAGTCACAGCGCTGGCGGCAGCGACTGCGTCGAGATCGCCCACCTCCCGACCGGCGAGGTGGGCGTCCGCGACTCCAAGAATCCGACCGGCCCCGCTCTGGTCTTCTCCGCCAGCGAATGGGACGCTTTCACAACAGGTCTCAGCACGGGCCGATTCGATCACTCCTGATCTCGCCGGGCACCGAATGGCGCACTCCCACAACCACTCTCACCGAGGAGACCCTCTGACATGACCGAGGCCAAGCCCGCCGACTCCATGTTCCCGCCCTGGCTCGACCGCCTCCAGAGCAAGTACTTCAACCCCCTCATCCGCCCCCTCGCCCCCTACCTCCCCGGCCTGACCCTCATCGAACACCGAGGCCGCAAATCCGGCACCCCCTACTCCACCCCCGTCACCGGATTCCGCTACGGCGGCAACAAGTTCTGTGTGGTCCTCGGTCACGGCCACACCGACTGGGCCAAGAACATCATCGCCGCCGGAGAAGGCCACGCCCGCATGACCTTCCGCCGCTACCACCTCACCAACCCCCGCCTCGCCACCCGCCCCGAAGCAGGCCCCGACCTCCCCTTGGGCGCCCGCCTGATGTCCGGCAACAACCTCATCTTCCTCGCCGACATCACCTGACCCCCGCCCGATGCACGACCGCGAGACACCTCGCGGGACAAGCGAACCCGTCGGTGGCAGACGGGTTCAGCTGTCCTTGAAAGGGTTGAGGGTCTTTCCCAGGAAATAGCCCAGGTGGATGGGCAGGGGTTTCATGGCGGCGGCGGAGATCTTGTTGACGGCGCCGGGCACACACACGGGCTTGCCCTTCATCACGGCGGACCAGCCTTCGGCGACGACGGATTCGGGCTGCTGCCAGAGGATTCGGGGCAGATGGTCGGCCTGGTCGCGAGTGCCCATCACATCGTGGAACTCGGTGCGCGTGAAGCCGGGGCACAGCGCGGTGACGTGGATGCCGTGGGGTTTGAGTTCCATGTCGAGGGCTTGTGAGGTGTTGAGGGTGAACGACTTGATGCCGGTGTAGAGCAGGCTGGCCGCCGGTGGGGCGAACGCGGCGAGCGAGGACAGATTGACGATGCGGCCCCACTGGCGCTTCTTCATGCCGGGGACGACGCGGTGGACGAGTTCGATCTGGGCGGTCACCATCAGCTGGATCTCCCCGGCCAGGGCGTCCCACTCGGAGTCGGCGAAGGCGGTCTTGCCCGACAGGCCCGCGTTGTTGATCAGGACGTCGATGTCCAGGTCCTGCTGGTCGGCGTGGTTCAGGATCGCGGCGGGTGCGGCGGGGTCGGTGAGGTCGGCGGCGAACACCTCGCAGCGCACATCGTGTCGTTCGGTCAACTGCGCGGCGAGTTCCTGGAGGCGGTCGCCGCGGCGGGCCACCAGGAGCAGTTGATAACCGCGTGCGGCGAGGTGGCGGGCGAACGTCGCGCCGATGCCGGCCGAGGCGCCGGTGATCAACGCGGTGCGGGGGGTTGCGGTCATGATTCCTTCGTTCGGGGTGGTGTCAGGCGGGCGGACCGGGCAATTCGCGGCGGCCGGGCGTGAAGGCGGGACGCTCTCGCCCGACGTCGCCGCGGTACGGACCGACCGGGCCGGTCAGCAGGAAGGGGCGCGGGACACGCCGCTGGGCGTCGGTGAATCCCCAGGTCCCCATGCCCAGGTAGACGCCGGGCGCGGCACGCCGCACCTCGTCCACCATGTGGATCGCCCCGCACGCCGAGAGGTAGGCGCGATAGATGAGCGTGTAGGCCGGGGCGCCGTCGTAACGGGACGGGGCCACGAGCGTGCGCATCGGGTAGCGCTGCCGGATCCGTCCGAGTTCGTCGAAAGTGTTGTAGCCCCGGCCGTTTTCGTCGTCGACGGGCCGAAACCCCTTGCACAGCCACGGCCCGAGCGGATTGGCCACGGCCACCTTTCCGGTCACCACGGCGAACAGATTCGGCTGGGCCAGCAGGGTGGCCCTGTACTCGCCGTCGATCTCGCTGATCGCCGGAGCTTCCAGGGTCAGGTACCGGGCGAGCAGGTCGCTGGTATCCAATCGACGCAGCTCGGCGGCCACATCGTCGTTCTCGGCGCCCAAGGGAACTCGCCTTTCGGTTTCTTGACTGATCACCAAGAGGGTAACGACTTCTTGACTGTCATTCAAGAAATCCGGCGCGACCTCCCCCTCAGTCGGCAGGCCCCCGCGCGGTCAGGACGGTCCGAAGCACATGCTCGACCGCGGATTCGAACACCGCCCCCCGCAACTCGTCTCGCGCGGCGAGGTTCCGGGTGGCGAGGTCGAGCACCTGATCGGAACTCAACCGACGCACCACCAGGGCTGCGACATCCTCCAGATCGAGATCACTGTCCGCGTGGTCCAACCGCGCCAGAGCGAACAAGACGACGATCTCCTCGTCGGTCATACACCACCTCCGCGCCACGCTCACCAGGCCCAATCTTACGGGACCAACCCCCTCACTAGAGCGAACTATTGCCAGCGATGAGTTTCCAACCCCCACCCCGTCGGCATCAACGAGGGCATCCGCCCTCGACCCACCCCATCGCCAAGAGGGACACCATGAAACTCGACGACAAGGCCCGCGAACTCATCGCCTCCACCCCCGCCACCCTCGTCACACTCAACCGCGACGGCAGCCCCCAGATCAGCCTGGTATGGATGGTCGTCCGCCCCACCCCCAACGGCGACGACGAACTCCTCACCGCCCACCTGGCCGAACACCAAAAGGTCCGCAACATCCGCCACGACCCCCGAGTAGCCATAACCTTCGTCTCCCCCAACCGCACCACCCTCCAAACCCCCTACCTCTCGATCAAGGGCACCGCCCACATCGAGCAAGGCGGCGCCCCCGAACTCCTGGACGAAATCGCCACCTCCCTCCTGGGCCCCAACACCGGCTTCCCACCCCCCGGTTCGCCCGCCGGATATCTGACCCACATCACCATCGACCGCATCGGCGGCGTGGGCCCCTGGGCATAGAAACAGGAGGACCGGACCACCCCGGTCCGGTCCTCCACCGGCACAGCCGAATTCGAATCGCGACCCGCCTCCGTCCGAGTCACCCAGGACGTCGCTACCGTGTCGCGCGTGACCACGTCGAGCGAATCCGACCCCAACAACCTGCCGGTACACCAGTACGTCACCACACTGAACCGCAAGCGCATGGCCGCCGGGGTCCTCTTCCGAGATCCGCGCGACCGGGTGTTGCTGGTCGAGCCCGGAACGGCTGGCGCACTCCGGTAGGCCGCCTCCTGGTCGTGGATTACGTTCGCCCACAAGACAACCGCCCCGAGGGAATCGTCTTCGTCTTCGACGGCGGCGTACTGACCGAACCCGACCTCACCACCATGGCACTCAACCCGACCGAAATCCTCTCGGCAGCCTTCTATTCCCTGAAAGACGCTGCCGCACTGGTGAAACCGCTACTCGCCGACCGTCTGTCGGCGGGCCTGGAGGCAGTCCACGATGGTGTTACCGTGTTGTGTGAGCAGGGGCGGCGCATCACTTGAAAGATGTGCAGGACCGCCTGATGTGCTGCTTTCCGGCGGCCCGGTAAAGGCTGTCGTGAATACCGTCGGCGTACAGCAGCCCATTGAGATCGCTGCGAGTCTTCGCGGCCCGGCTGTCGGCGCGGAATCCAGCCGCGCCCAGCAGTAGCACCAGCTCGGCGGCAGCCTAATTCGCGAGATCGATCCCATGGGCCTTCGTCACCGCGGCCCACCACTCCGCGTCCGGATGCCCCGCCTCGCTCAGCCGTGCCGCCGCAACGGCACCGAGCAGCGCACTCATCAGTTGCGCACGGGCACGCCCGATGGTCACCAACGCCGAATCCCGCACCCGCGGAAGGTCACCGGCCGCCTGGCGGACACCGAGCGCCGCGGTGACCAAGTCGAACACCGCCGCGGCACCACCGACGGCGGTTGCGGTGACCAACGGCCGGTATCGGGCAAACCGATCCAGCAGATCACCCTCAGCCTGCTCCGCCATCCCACCGCGAACACACTGCGAGGACTGCACGCGTTCGCGCGGCGCACCGGCATAGGGCATGCCCCATATGTCCAGTTTGCCGATTAATAGCCATCGGCTACGATGAACCACGCAGGCACCAGGTGCTGTCGTTTCCGACCCCGGAGGCACATCGTGACCGAACTGCTCGCGCTCGACATCGCCGCCCGCGTCATGCATGCGATCTCCCTGGACGGCACCGAGATCCGCACGCTGGTCGACGGCCTCGACGTCGTCCCCGACGGCATCGCCGTGGACCATCACCGGGGCCACATCTATTGGACGAGCATGGGCGCCCCCGACGAGGCTCCGGCACCCGGGCGGGAGCCGCCGTTCTTCCGCCGCAACGGGATGATCGAGCGGGTCGATCTCGACGGCGGCAATCGCGTGACGATCGTCGCGCCCGGCGCGTTCACGACCGGCAAGCAGCTGACGGCGGATTTCCAAGCGGGGCAACTGTTTTGGTGTGATCGCGAAGGAATGCAGGTGCTGACCTGCGATCTCGACGGTGGTGATCTGCGGGCGCTGGTGGTCACCGGCGAGGGCCCCGAGGATGCGCAGGTGGTGCGCAATTGGCCGGTCGGGATCGCGGTGGATACCGACCGCCGCCTGCTGTACTGGACCCAGAAGGGCGCGGCCAAGGCGGGCGACGGCCGGATCTTCCGCGCGCCGCTGGATCTTCCGCCGGGTATGCCCGCGAATGCCCGCACCGACATCGAGCTGCTGTGGCAGGACTTGCCGGAGCCGATCGACCTGGAACTGCGCGACGATGGTGACACGCTGGTGTGGACCGACCGCGGCAAGGAACCCACGGGCAACACCCTCAACCGCGCGCCGGTGCGTCCCGAGGCGGGACCGGTGCGGATCCTGTCGAGTGGCTATCGGGAGGCGATCGGAGTGGCCGCGGTGAGCGAATCCCGTTTCTACGTCGGCGATTTGAGCGGTTCGATCCGTCTGGTCGATCTGGACGAGGGCATCGACACGGTGATCGCCCGCACCGGAGGCGCGCTGACCGGTCTGGCCCTGGCCGAGCTGTAGCGGTGAATCCACGAATGACATTCCGCCAGAAGGCAAGTCGCCGATTCGAGTCGAAGGAGCCCATGGTGAGCACCATTCCGCAGGACTACCGCGATCGGCCGGTCGCCGTGATCGGCGCGGGCACGCTCGGCAGGCGTATCGCGTTGATGTTCGCGACCCGCGGCGGGCTGGTGCACATCACCGATCCCGATGCGGCACAAGGCAATCGGGCTGTCGACTGGGCCATGGGCGAGCTGCCCGCGGTGGCCGCGACGGTCGACGGCGGCACGCCGGGCACCATCACCTACGTGCCCGAGCAGAAGACGGCGGTGGCGCAGGCCTGGCTGGTGATCGAGGCGGTACCCGAGCACCTCGACCTGAAGAAGACGATCTTCGCGCAACTCGACGCGGACTGCCCACCGGACGCCGTGGTCTCGTCCAACTCGTCGTCGTACGCCAGCAGGTTGTTCACCGAGGGCCTGAAAACCAACAACCGCATGCTCAACACGCATTTCTACATGCCACCCGGCTCGACGGTCCTGGACGTGATGTCCAACGGCCACACCGCCCCCGAGATCATCGACTTCGTCCTGCACACCTTCCCCGAATACGGCCTGCACCCATTCCTGTGCCGCACGGAGAGCACCGGCTTCATCTTCAACCGAATCTGGGCAGCGATCAAACGCGAAGCGCTCGAGGTCGTCTACGAAGGCGTCTCGATCCCCCAGGACGTGGACGAAATGTTCGCCCTCAACTTCGGCACCAAGGCCGGCCCGTTCCGAATGATGGACCAGGTCGGCCTCGACGTGGTCCTCGACATCGAACAGCACTACGCCAAGGACAACCCGAATCTCCCCGAGGGCCCCCGCATCCTGCTCCAGAAATACATCGACGAGGGCAGGCTCGGCGCCAAATCCGGGGCGGGTTTCTACGACGACTACCCGAAACCCGAGCGGAGCTGAGCCGACCGCTCGTCACCTCACTCGAACCCCGGCGGCGCCACGAACCCCCCGAACTCCCGCTCCACCAACTCCGCGAACCGCAACGTCGTATGGTCCTCCAAAAACGGCCCCACGATCTGCATCCCGAACGGCAACCCCTCATCCGTCCGCCCGATCGGCACCGCCGTCGACGGCAGCCCGAGCAGCGTCGCGATACTCGCCCAAATGAGGTTGTAGTTGTAAGGGTAAGCGGCGCCGTCGATTTCGAGCGTGCGCTGGTCCATCTCCGAATGATCGTGCGGGAACGCGGGTGTCGGGGTGACCGGGCACAGCACCACGTCGAATTCGCCGCACAGCCGCCGCCATTGGGCGGCGAGGGCGTGGCGCGTCCGGTCGGCCTTGACCCAGTCGCCGTGACTGATCAGGAACGCCCGCAGAATGGTGGCCTCCACCCCGTCGTCGCCGGGCGGTAGCTCGGCGAGGGCGGCCTCCAGCCTGCGGTGCTCATCGGGTGACATGTCGCCGCCGAACTGCGACATCAACAGTGTCAGATAGGTTTTCGCCGTCACCGTGAGGTCGGGCAGCGCCGCGCTGTGCCGGGCGACGACGGCCCCCGCGCGCTCGAGCCCCCGCGCGATCCGCTCGAACCCCTCCCGGATGACCGCCGAGGTCGGCACCAGCGGATGCGTGTCGACGACCAGCACGCGGAAGCCGTCCAACTCGGTGTGCCGCGGTGGCCGCAGCGCCAGCTGGTACGCGACCGCCTCCACCTCGTCGGGCCCGGCGAGCAGCAGCGTCGCGTAGGTCAGGTCGGCGGCGGTGCGCGTCATCGGCCCGACCACGGGCAGGTCCTGCGGCACCGGCAGCACCGGCACCCGAGGCGGGGTGTTCCCGCGCCCGGGGAGCAGCGTGCGGGACGGTTTGTGCGCGTAGATGCCGCAGAAGTGCGCGGGCACCCGCAGCGACCCACCGATGTCGGATCCGAGCGCGAGCGCGACATATCCGGCCGCGAGCGCCGCCGACGACCCGCCGGACGACCCGCCGGGTGAGCGCGTCAGGTCGAACGGGTTGGCCGTCGTGCCGTAGAGGGCGTTGTAGGACTGCCAATCATGCAGTGCCAGCGGCACATTCGTCTTGCCGAGCACCACCCCGCCCGCACCCTTGACCCGCGTCACCAAGGCCGCGTCATCCTCGGGCAGCCATCCCTCCGCGGCCGGATCCCCCCACGTCGTCGGCAGCCCGGCGACATGGAACGATTCCTTCACCGCCACCGGCACCCCGAGCAGCGGCCCACCCTCCCCGCGCGCCAGCACGTCATCGGCGTGTTTCGCGGCGATCCGGGCCCGATCGAAATCCCGTACCACCACCGCATTGATCTTGTCGTCGAACCGCTCGATCCGCGCGATACTCGCCTCGAGCAACTCGACGGCCGACACCTTCTTGTCCCGCAACGCGGCAACCTGCTCCCGCAGGGTCGCGTATTCGAATCCTGGCATGAACCCGATGCTATACACATCGCGCCGAATTCGAAAGGCGTTCTGGCACAGTTATTTTCGCCTACCATGTAGCCATACCGACGCTCGAATGTCAAGACCTGTGCCTTACGCCGCCGATCACCCGGCAATGGCAGAGTGAACACATGCCGACCCCGAGGAGACAACCGTGAGCGAACGCACCCCCAGCCAGTGGGAGGACCTCACCGCCGCCGACCCCCACCACTCGACCTGGTACGTGGAACGCTTCCGCACCCTCGCGGCCCAGGGCGCCGACATCGTCGGCGAGGCCCGCCTCGTCGACGCGATGCTCCCCCGCGGCGCCCGGGTCCTCGACGCGGGCTGCGGCCCCGGCCGCATCGGCGGCTACCTGCATCGAGCCGGTCACGTCGTGACCGGCGTCGACGTCGACCCGATCCTCATCGCCGCCGCCGAACAGGACCACCCCGGCCCGACCTGGCTCGTCGGCGACCTCGCCGAACTCGACCTCCCCACCGAGTTCGACGCCATCGTCTGCGCGGGCAACGTCATGACCTTCCTCGCCCCCACCACCCGCACCCCCGTCCTCACCAACTTCGCCCGCCACCTCACCCCCACCGGCCGCCTGATCATCGGCTTCGGCGCGGACCGGGGCTACGAGTTCCCGCAGTTCTTCACCGACGCCGAAAAGTCCGGTCTCACAACGGATTTGCGCCTGTCGACCTGGGACCTCCGCCCGTTCACCGAGGGGTCGGATTTCCTGGTGGCGGTGTTCTCCCGCGTCCCTCCCGATGCTCGCGGCGTGGCCCGTTAGGGTGGACCGATGGCACAGGTCAGACAGATCCAGGTCACCTTCGACTGCGCGGACCCCGAGCGTGTCGCTCGATTCTGGTGCGAGATCCTGGGTTACGTCGTGCCGCCTCCGCCGCGGGGGTTCGCGAGCTGGCAGGAATTCGACAGCGCGTTGCCAGCCGAGCGACAGGGGTCCGCCTTCGCGTGTGTCGATCCGAACGGGGTGGGGCCGCGGCTGTTCTTCCAACGCGTGCCCGAGGGCAAGGTGGTGAAGAACCGGGTGCATCTGGATGTGCGGGTGGGCACCGGGTTGACAGGAGACGAACGGCTCGCCGCATTGGAAGCGGAGTGCGCTCGGCTCGTCGCGCTCGGCGCGGTGCGCGTGCGGCTGCTCGCCGCGGACGGCTTCAACGAGTCCTGCATCGTGATGCAGGACATCGAGGGCAACGAGTTCTGCCTGGACTGACCTCGGGCGACAACCGAAAGCGCTCCGGCACAGACGATTCGGTTGTTCGACATCCGCCGTGCCGCCTGATTGGATCCTGCTCATGCAGATCGGGCTGACCCATTTGATCGACGAGAGGCTCCTCGAATTCGCCGAGGAGACCCGACAATTCAACGCCACCAGACAACCGGGCGTGGGCCCCACCGGCATCGAGGAACTCCGGCGGGTGCGGGCCGCGCAAACCCCCTTCTCGGCGGACACCAGGGCGACCGAGCACACCGCTGAGGCCGAGAACCGTTGCGTCCCAGTGCGAGTCACACTGCCGCGACAGCGCGAGATCCGAGGCGCTCTCCTCGACATCCACGCCGGAGGCTTCTACCTCGGCGCGAACGCCGGCGACGACACCCGCAACGCCCGACTGGCCGACGCCCTCGGCGTCGCCGTGGTCAGCGTCCAGTACCGCCTGGCCCCCGAACACCCCTGGCCCGCCGCCCCCGAGGACTGCGAAACCGCCGCCCTGTGGCTGCTGGAACACGCCGAAACCACCTTCGGCACAACATGTTTGGCGATCATCGGCGCATCCGCCGGTTCGAATCTGGCCATGACCACCCTCCTCCGTCTCCGCCACCGCGCCCTGATCCACCGATTCACCGGCGCCGTACTGCAATTCGGCGCCTACGACCTCGCCGGACAAACCCCCGGCGGCCGCCGCTACGCCGACGAATACTTCATTCGGGCCTACGCCGCCCACGCCCCCGACTGCACCGACCCCGACATCTCCCCCCTCTACGCCGACCTCACCAACCTCCCACCCACCCTCCTCCTGATCGGCGCCCAAGACCCGGTCCTCGAAGACAACCTAGCCCTAGCCGCCCGCCTGTCCGCCGCCCACAACGACATCGACCTCCGCGTCTACCCCGAATCCCCCCACGCCTTCACCTTCCGCCCCACCCCCATGGCCGCCGCCGCCCACCACGACATCGACACCTGGCTCGACCACCACTTGACCGCATAACGTAACCCCAGTGGAGCACAACGGGATCGAGGTCACCGCCGAACTGGTGCGCGACCTTCTGCGCGATCAGCACCCGGACCTGGCCGGCCTCCCCATCCGCCTCGGCGCCCGAGGCTGGGACAACCAGCTGTGGCGGCTCGGCGACAACCTCGCCGTCCGCCTGCCCTGGGCGACGGAATCCGCCGACGCACTGCTCCGCAAGGAATACAGGTGGGTTCCCGCACTCGCCCCGCACCTTCCCCTCCCCGTTCCCGTACCCCAGCGTTACGGCCACCCCTCCCAACGCTTCCCCCGCCCCTGGATCGTCACCACGTGGGTCACCGGCACTCCCGCCGACCGCTCCCCCATCACCCACGGCCGCGAAGCCGCCACCACCCTCGCAGCCTTCCTCACGGCCCTGCACCGCCCCGCCCCCGAGGACGCCCCGACAGGCCGCGATCGCGGCGGCCCGCTCGCCGACTACACCGACACGTTCCTTCAAAGCCTCACCAGGGCAGAACAATTGGGCCTGATCCCCGACCCCGACGCGGTCCGCGCCGTCTGGCACGACGCCATCACCGCCCCCGCCTGGCAGGGTCCGCCCCTCTGGCTCCACGGCGACCTCCACCCCGCCAACATCCTCACCACCGACGGCACCCTCTCCGGCATCATCGACTTCGGCGACCTCTGCGCGGGCGATCCTGCCCACGACCTCGCCGCCCCTTGGCTTCTCCTCCCTGATGACGCCATCCCCCACTTCCACGCCATCCACCCCCGAGACCCCGCCACCCTCCGCCGAGCCCGCGGCTGCGCCGCCATGCGCGCCGTCGGCGGCATCCTCATCGGCCACGCCGGAGACCACAACCGCCCCGGCGGGAAATCCACCTGGGGCCCGCCCGGCCGAGCGGCCCTCCGCCGCCTCACCGCCACGCCCGTGAACAGGGCAAACAGGTAGCCCCCTACGCTAGGCCCCCAACCCACGACCCCCATACGCTCCGTCGCGAACCCAACCCACCACACGAAACGGAGCAACGATCATGTTCGCGCACTGGGGCACCTTCACCAAGCCCAACTCACTCAATGTCTGCCTCGGCTTCGCCGACGACTCCCTGCGTCAGCACGGATATCAGGTCTGGGAGACCGCCAATGACGGGGACTACATGCTGATCGGCGGCAACAACAACGTCATCGTCAATGTGACTTGCGTTCCGCAGCAAGGCAATACGTGGATCTCGGTGAGCGCCTACTCCCCGGATTCCGCCACCGCCGAGGCCGCCCGCAACAGCGTGCGGGAGACCATCGTGAATCTGCAACTCATCGATTAGTCCGGAGTACTACGACTCCGCCGACGTCAACAGCCGCGTCACCGCGTGCCCGAGCCGCGGGGTGACCACCCCTTCGTGCTCGATCCCGAGTTGCGTTGCGAGCGAACCGATATGGAGCCACGTCGCGCTCTCGAGCAGCGTCGCGTAGGTGTCGGTCGCGGCGCGGATGCGGTGGCGGGCGGTCAGGGCGATGACCAGAGCCAGCGGCGCGGCGGGCCACCACCAGATCGTCAGCGGCACATAGAGAATCGACCAGGCGGCGAGCGTGGCCGCGCGGGTCGATGCCGTTCGGGCGTCGGTGATCTGCGTGCGAACCGCGTCCGGCAGGAGCAGCCAGAGCGGGGGCCAGACGGTGGCGAGGTCGAGGTGGAGGTCTCGGTCGAGCCGAACGGCCGCGGCGTGGACGCGGTCGCCGCTCCAGGTGGGTCGTTCCGGCCGTTCGACCGCGACACGGGCGCGGGTACGGGCCGCGCGATGCCGGAGTACGGGATCGGGACGGTCGGCGGGATCGGGGGCCAGCGCCTTGCGCAGTTCCTCGTCGTAGGCCGCGCCCGCTGCCTCCCAGCGCCGCCTGCGCCGGGCGACCGCCCAGCGAACGGGCCGATACGCGAGGCGCGGCCAGGTGGTCCAGTCGGCGGCCAGCGCGAGATGCTCGACCAGCGTGCCGACGGCCTGCGCGCACAGCCCGACCGCGGCCGCACCGGCGAGAATCCCCGCCAACAACGCGACCTGCCCGCCCGTGGTGCCGACGGCGGGATCCTTGGCGTAGGCGGTGATCCTGCGCACGAGCAGACCCACATCCAGCGCGTGCGCGTGGCCCAGCGTGAGCGCGGCCGCCGCGACCGCGAGATAGAACGCGCCGGGCAGGACCAGCATCGTCAGCCACTTCTCGGCGAGCTTCTTGGCCAGCTCGCTCCACAGCCCGCCCATTCAGGAAAGCCGCTCGCGCAACAACTCTCGCCCGGCGACGGCGCAGCGCGGGGAATCCTCGTCGATCTCACCGGCCGCGCGGCCCGTGCACCGCCCCAACGGGCAGCGGTAGACGACCTCGAGGTGCCGTACCCCGACCGGACCGATCCCGCGCTGATTCCCGTACAAACCCCGTGCGTCCCCCGCGCTCCGCAAGGCCGAGTGGACCGCGTCGAGCGCCGGACCGACGTCGGCGGCCTCACCGGACCGCACGACCTCGAGCAGCCGACGCAGCGGTTCGTTCCCGTCCTCGCCCAGCGTTTCGCGGACATCCGCCAAATGCCCGCACAGATAGGCCAATCCGGCCGCGACCCGCCCGGCGTCTTGTGACGGCTGCACCCGACCCCCTGAACTCCGGGCCGCGCCCGGCTTGATCATGTCGTCGGAATACGTTATGCCACAGGTGATCGAATAGCCAAGGGTCGAGGGGAGGCGACGTGTCCGGTCTCGACCGCGTGCGCGGGCGCGTCAACCGGGCGAAAACCGTTGCCGAGCTGGACGACGCGATCCGCGCCGCCCGGCGACTGGCCGCCGACACCGAGCCCGGCCACCCCGACTTCGCGGGCACTCGATACCACCTGGCCCGCGCGTCGGCCACACCGCCGCCCCGGCCGATCTGGACGAGGCCATCGCCATCGGCCGGGACACCCTGGACCGGATCGACGCCGGAACCCCCTTCCATCTCGACCTGCTCGCCGCGGTCGGGCACAGCCTGTACATCAGGTTCGAGCGCACGCACGCGACCGCCGATCTCGACGACGCCATCCGCCTGATCCGAGACGCGCTCGCGCGCACCGACTCCGGCGATCCGAGCCTGTCCCGCAGGATCGACATTCTCGGCGCCGCCCTCATGACCCGATTCCGGCGGACGGGCACACCCGCCGACCTCGACGCCGCGATCGCGTTGCGGCACCGCGCGACCGCGACGAGGGGTCCGATCGAACCCGCCCGCGCGGTATGGCTGATCAGGGTCGCCGGTGCGCTCGCGGACCGGTACGCGCGCACCCGGGCCGTAGCCGACCTGAACGAGGCCATCGCGCTCGGCGAACACGTGCTGTCCCGCCTTCCCGCGTCGATGCCGGAGGCCGTTCGCGCCGAACTCCGCCACGCCCTCGGAATGAGTCTGCGATTCCGTTTCGACCATTCGGGCACGCCCGCCGACGTCGACGCGGCCGTCGCCCACGCCCGGCGGGCCTTGCACGACCTTCCCGCCGACGCCCCCATCCGGACCGAGGCCATGAACGCCCTGCGCCAGTCGCTGCTGAATCGGTTCTGGCGCACCGGAATTCGATCCGATCTGGACGAGGCGGTCGAGCTGGCCCGGCAGGTGGTCGCGGCCGCGCCGGACGACGACCCGAATCACGCCCTGTACCTGGCCAACCTCGGGATCACCCTGCGCACCCATTTCGAGCGCACCGGGAACCCGGCGGATCTGGACGAGGCGATCCAGGTGGGCCGCGCGGCCATCGCGGCCATGAGCACCGACGATCCGACCTTCCCGGAACGCGCCAGCAGCCTCGGCCGGGCGTTGGTCGATCGCTTCGGCCTGACGGGTTCGACGCGAGACCTTGACGAGGCCATCCGGTTCGCGCGGCTGGGCGCGTCCGCCCCCACGGACAGCGGGGTGCGCGCCGGTCGCCTGACCACCCTGGGCGTCGCCCTGCGAAAGCGCTACGAGCGCAAGGGAATCCGGTCGGATCTGGACGAGGCCATCACCGTCCTGCGCGAAGCCGTGGACGCGGCCCCGCCCGAGTATTCGGCGACGACCTTCCTGCTGATGAACCTCGGCAACGCCCTCTGGAGAAGATTCGAATCCAATTCCACGCCAACCGATCTCGCGGAGACAATCGCACTGTTCCGCCGCGCGGTCACGGAAACGCCCCCCGACCACCGCGAACGCGCGACCATGCTGTCCGGCCTCGGCCGCGCCCTCCGCGCCCGATACGAGCAGACCGACAACCCAACGGACCTCGACGAGGCCGTCACCACCCTGCGTCAAGGCGCGGACCTGACCCCCACCGACCACCCCGACCGCGCCGAACGACTCCTCGCACTGGCCGCCGCGTTGATGACGCGATTCTGGCGCGCGGGAACGGCACCCGACCGAAACGAAGCCCAAACGGCCGCACTGGCCGCAGCCCGCCTCGAAATCTCCCCACCACAACCACGCATCCTCGCAGCCCGCGCCGCCGCCGACCTACTCGCACCAACCCACCCGCAGGAGGCCGCCGCCCTCATCGCCACCGCAATCCGCCTCCTCCCCGAGGTAGCCCCCAGACAACTGGAACGCTCCGACCAACAGTTCGCAATCGGCGAATCCGGCGGCTTCGCCGCCGACGCCGCCGCCCTAACCCTCCGCAATCCCCCTGTACCCCAGCCAGATCGGGCCACCACGGCGTCCCACAACCCCGCTGCACCCGAAACGAATCGAGCCGATCTGGCGCTGCGCCTCCTCGAGGCCGGGCGGGCGGTGCTGCTGGGCCGAACGCTTCAAATCCGCACGGACGTCACCGATCTCGCGGACCAACACCCGGCACTCGCGGCCGAATTCGTCCGGCTGCGGGACCGGCTCAACGATTCCGGCGACTCGGACCGCGTCGAGCTGGCCCGCGCGTTCGAGCGCACGCTCACCCGAATCCGCTCCGAACCCGGGTTCGAGACCTTCGCCCTGCCGCCGTCGACCGAACAATTGCGCGCGCAAGCCACCGACGGGCCGGTGATCGCGTTCAGCGTCAGCGATTACCGCAGCGACGCTTTGCTGTTGACCGCGGACGGCATCGCCGCCCACCCGCTGCCCGGCCTGTCCGCACGGATCGTACGGGAGCGGGCGGCGGCCTTCCGGGCGGCGCTGCACACCGCCGACCACGGCGCCACCGGACCGGAACGGCAAGCGGCGCAACGGCATTTGACCGAGACCCTGGAATGGCTGTGGGACAACGCGATAGGCCCCGTCCTGGACGCGCTGGGCTACCGGGAGCCGATCGCCCACGGGCAGCCCGGCCCCCGAATCTGGCTGTCACCCGGCGGCCTGCTCGGTCAACTCCCCCTGCACGCGGCCGGGTACCACACGCGCACAACGGATTCCGAGGCAAGAACGGTACTGGATCGGGTCGTCCCGTCCTACACCCCGACGGTCGCCGCCCTCGGCTACGCGCGGCAACGCCTCGCCGCCACCGATCCGGCCGCGCCGCCCCGGGGCCTGGTCGTCGCCATGCCCACCACGCCGGGCGTCGCGGGCCGGTTGCATCACGTGCTCGACGAGGCCCGACTGGTCGCCGCCCACCTGCCGGGCGCGACCGTGCTCACCGAGCCGACCACGGCCACCGTGCTGGACTTCCTCTCCAATTGCGGCGTAGCGCATTTCGCCTGCCACGGCGCGACGGACCCCGACGATCCCTCGCTCAGCCGCCTGCTGTTGCGCGACGACGCCACCTCGCCGCTCACCGTGGCCGCGCTCGCCCCGATCCACCTCGACCGCGCCCGCCTGGCGTACCTGTCCGCCTGCGATACGGCCGACGGCGGCACGCGTCTGGTCGACGAGTCCCTCCACCTCGCGTCCGCCTTCCAACTCGCGGGATACCCGCATGTGATCGGTACCCTGTGGACGATCGACGACGGCACGGCCAGCGACATCGCCGACACCTTCTACACCGGCCTGCACACCGCGCCCGCGACCCTGGACGTGACCCGCGCCCCGTACGCCCTGCACCACGCGATCCGTACCGCCCGCGACGACCTCCCGGCCACCCCGTCCCTGTGGGCCGCGCACCTGCACACCGGGGCCTGATGTCACACCCGCGCTCGCGGCGTCGTCAACCCGACGACACCACGAGCGAAGGGAACCGCCATGAACACCACCTACCATGTCGTCGCCGTGATCGCCGCTCTGTGGGTCGGCTTCTCGGGCTACTCGCTGTTCTCTCGACAGCGGTTCGTCATCGAGCCACTCGAGCGATACGGCGTCCCCCGGCCGTGGTGGAACCGGCTGGCCTGATCCTCTACTTCCTGGGCGCCACGGCCACCGCGATCCGGGCGCACTCGTACGCGACGAGCGTCTTCCCGCTGCTGTACCTGGCCCCGGTCGCGGCGGCCCTGACCCTGCAACTGGCCCGATGAGAAACCGACTGTGCCGCAAAGACTTCGCCGATCACCGCCAGGGCAGCAGCCGACGAACCGCCTTGCGTCCCGAGGTGGTGTGCGGGGGTTGCGACATCACGGAATCCTTCCCGCGAATACTCCACCCGTACGCCACCCAATGACCCTCGTCATCGGTGATCACATATTCCTCCGCACCCCCGAGAATGATCGCCTCGACCGCCGCCGCCGCCTGGGACGGCCTGTCCTCGAATTGGATCTCGTAGTCGGCGACGGCCCGGACACACCAGCCGGTTTCGATGCGTACCGAGGCATCCCCCATATCCACCAACTTGATGTGTGGATTGGATCCCTTCGCCTCGTCCTCGAACGAGGGAGATCCGCTGGGAAGCAACAAAATACCCGGATAGCTGTACACCCGGAGGTCGTAACGCTCGGCGATCCCCCGAACCTCCGAGCAGAACATCTCCCATTCCGTCCCGCTCACCCGGCCTCCCAACCCATTCGCGTCCTCGGCCGCTATTTGTCGCACGGATTCACCACGGTGTCCGAATACTGCCACGCCGAGGATTGCGAGGGTACTCCCCCGTACACCCCGCCCCCGCGAGCGGCCGTCCGATACTCGCCGTCCGCGCAGGTGGTGGCCCCTTGCGCGACGAGCTTCGTCCCCGCGGCGGGATTGCTGACCTCATTGTGGCCGCCGCCCACCTTCTTCCAGCCGCCGCCTTCCTTGCGCTGGAGTTCGACATCGATGTACAGCGAGTCGATGGCCGCCGTGCAACTGATACTCCCCTTTCCGACGATATCGGTGGGCGTGCCCTTGGAATTGTGCGGATTCATGGCCTTCACGGCGTCCACATGGCAGCGCGCGTCGCCGGGCCCGGCGGCATTCGCTGCGGGCACGGACACACCCGTGGTCAACCACACCGCCAGCACGCCGCCCGCGACCGCGCCGATGTTCCTCGCGTACTTGTTCATTCGCTTACCCCCGGTCGATGGATTCTTCGGTTCGTCATCTTCTTGGATGTCGAAGCGCCCCCATCGGTTCCCTCGTTTCGCGAATTTCTTTTTCAGCCGCCCTGCGCCAACGCCCGAACCTTGCCCAGCACATCGGGATACCGGCGCAGGTGCGCGCCGCCGTTGAGATCGATGGCCGCGCCCGTCATCCAGGTCGCCTTGTCCGAGGCGAGGAACACGGCGAGGTCCGCGATCTCCTCGGCGCGCCCGCTGCGACCGAGGGGTGTGTTCTCGAGGTACTCCTCCCGCAGCCCCGGCACGAAGGCCACGCCCGCCACCAACGGCGTGTCGACCAGTCCCGGGGAGATGGCATTAACGCGAATTCCCCGCTCCGCCAACTCCATTGCCGCCACCTCGACCAGCATGAGCACCCCGGCCTTGGCCGCGCAGTAGGCCGCCATCCCGGTACCGGGCTGGCGTCCGTTGAGCGAGGCGATGCACACGATGCCGCCGCCGTCCGACAGATGCCGCCCGGCGTGCTTGAGCACCAGGAACGTCCCGGTCAGGCAGACGTCGACGGTGGTCCGCCAGCCCGAGAGCTCGAGTTCGGTGATGGCCCCGGGCACCGAGACGCCCGCACAGTGCACGACCACATCCGCAGTGACGGACTCGAAAACTGTTGCGACGGAAGCCTCGTCGGTCACATCCATGCCGACCGAACGCACCTCACCGCCGAGTTCGTCGGCCAGCGCGCGGGCCGCGTCCGCGTTCAGGTCGGCCACCACGACCCGATACCCCTCGCTCGCCAGCGCCCGGACCGTCGCGGCCCCGATTCCCGACGCCCCGCCCGTCACCACCGCTGTCCGGCTCATACCGCCTCCGCTCCGAGATGCCTACGCAGGAAATGCAATTGGTGCGCCAACCCCGTGTCGTGACACGGCCGCCCGGGGAACAGATCGAAGTGATCCGCCGGATAGTGCCGCACCTCGGCCCGCGCCCGGAACGCCACCCTCGCCGCGGCCTGCGGCGGCGCCGCCCGATCGAAGTCGGCGATCTGGATCAGGATCGGCGCCGCGATGCGCTCCACCTCTCGACCCACCCGGAACCCGCCGACGTCCAGCCCGACCGCCGCGTCGACCTCGTTGCGCCAGGTCGGACCGGCCAGTCCGACATACGCGTCGTAGAACCCGTCGGCGGTGAGCGCCGCCCGCTCCCCCGGCCTGCCGACCAACGGCATCATCGCGGCCGCCCCGCCCAGCCGGGACGACACCGCGCTGCGCATTCCCGACACCGTCGACCCGGCGATGGCCAGCGCCCCGACCTGCCGCAACGCGTGCCGTCCCGCCGCCGGACCGGATACGAGCGGCACCATGGCGACCACCGCGCACACCTCGGGGCGGCCCGGCGCGACGGTCAGTACATGGCCGCCCGCCATCGAAACACCCCACAGCACAACACGTTCGGCGTCCACCCCGGGCTGCCGCACGGCCGCGCCGATCGCCGCGCGATAGTCGTCCGCCTGCCCGACCATCGAGATCCGTTGCCGCGGTTGCCCTTCCGACGCGCCGAAGCCGCGATAATCGAAGACGAACGCGGCCAGTCCCGCCGCCCGGAACGCCCGCGCGAACGGCTCCAGTCCCGAATCCTTGGTGCCGCCGAACCCGTGCGCCATCACCACGACCGGACAACCGCCCGGCCTCTCGAACGGGCCGCCGGGCTCCGGCTCGAAAAACCATGCGTCACAGGTCGTTCCGCTCGAGGAGAACCGAACAGACTTCATCGCGTCGCCTCCGCTCCGGTCCGTTCTCCCGCCCAGCTCGGCGGCCCGGCGACCCGCGCCCGCCGCGCCCCGGCCGGGAGTTCCCGCACCCGGATGTCGTGCTCGTAGAGGAAGTAGTCCACCTGCTGGGTGTGCCGCGGCCGGTCGAGCATGTGCCCGGTGTAGCGCCGCTGATCGCTCACGATGACCCGCCGCATCTCCGCCTCCGACGGCACCCGATACCGGCCCACCGCGTACGCCCCGATCAGCCGGGCCTGACATTCCACGAACGGGAACAGCGTCGGCGTCGCCTGCGCGAACCCCGCGAACACCAGATCCTCGATGCCCGGCAGGAACATTCGCTTGTACAGGTCGATCCGATTGTCCGGCGCGCTGATGAACTCCGGATCGAAGAACGGGAAGGTGATGTTGTAGCCGGTAGCGTAGATGACGACGTCGAAATCCTCGCGCGTGCCGTCCCGGAAGTGCACGGTCCGCCCGTCGAGCCGCTCGATATCGCCCTTGGGGATCACATCCCCCGATCCCAGCCGCAACGGCAACTCCACCGACTGCGTCGGATGCGCCTCGAAGAACTTGTGATTCGGCGTGGGCAGCCCGTAGTTCTCCGGCCGCCCCGCGGTCAGCGGCTGCCCCCACTGCGCGATCTTGCGCTGCCACGACAGCGGCAGATACGGCGTCGTCCGGTAGTACTTGTCGGCCGGGCGGCCCGCGATGTACTTGGGCACGATCCACGCGCTCGACCGCGTCGACAACACCAGCCGATTCCCCAGCGCCTTCGACGACAGCTCCACCGCGATATCGGCGGCGCTGTTCCCCAAGCCCACCACGAGAATCCGCTGATCCCGAAAGTCCAGCGGCGTCCGCGGATCGATGTAGTGATGCGCGTGCAACGTCTCCCCGGTGAACTCCCCCGGGAAATCCGGATACCGCGGATCCCAGTGATGCCCATTGGCCACCACCAGCAGATCGAACCGCCGCGTCTCCCCGCGCTCGGTGTCGAGCTCCCACCCGCCCCCGGGCAGCCGCCGCGCGTGCGTCACCCCGTTCCGGAACTCGATGGCCTTCCCGAGATCGAAAGCGGCGCAATAGGAGTCGAGATACTCCTTGATCTGGCTGTGGTGCGGGAAGTCCGGATACTCCTCCGGCATCGGGAAGTCCCGGAACGACAGCTGATGTTTCGAGGTATCGATGTGCAACGACCGATACGCGCTACTGTGCCCGTTCGGATTCCCGAACGCCCAGTTCCCCCCGACCCGATCCGAGGACTCGAAGCACACGTACGGAACCCCGTAGTCCGCCAGCATCTTTCCCGCAGTCAACCCGCTGATCCCCGCGCCTATGACCGCGGTCCGCGGTAGGTACATCCTTGATCCCTTCCGAGCTGTAGACAGATTCTGAATTCTGTCTACTGAGGACAGGATGGCAGATCGAATGAGTTCCCGAGGCGAAACCGGGCAATCGTCTCCACCGCACGGCCGCGAGTAGAAGACGGGCCGGATGGTTTGTTGGTCGAAGTCGGCTGTTGTGCAATCGATTTCGGTCACGGGGCGCGCGGTGGGGGCGGATGATGGAGTCGCAACGGCAGATCGCCGACGCGATCGGATCGAGGGGGCCTCGGTTATGGGAAAGGTCGACACCAAGGGCGTGTGGACGCGGGTCAGCGTGGACGAATCACAGTTCGAGGGGCTGCGGCAGGCGCCCGACGGCACAAAGTCCAGACTCAGATGGGGTACCGGCGCGGACGGCGGCGAGAAGAGCGGGTACGACTTCACCGGGCTCACCGGCGTGGACGCGCAGCTGGACGGCACGGATTTCAACCTGGGCATCTTCGCCCACTACAACCGCCGAGTCGTGTTGGAGCACACCCAGTTCTCGGTGTTCCTGAAGGTCACGGTGGACTTCCAGGACGAGGGGTTCGACCACACGTTCACGCTGCGTTTCCGTCACGACGAGACACCCAATGTGCCCGGCGACGTCGACGACGTGGTCCGCCTGCCGATCGTCCACGAGAACGACATCGTGCGCGTCGACGGCACCGAATACCAGGTGACGATCAGCGGTTTCCGAGACCACGGGGGCCACGGGGAGGTACAGGAGACCTACACCATCGGCGAGGGCGAGATCAAGAGACTGTGGCTCGTCGCCCGGTTCGACCCGACGAGCGAGCCGAGTTCCTGAGCCGACTTGCTATCGTTTCCCCCGGAACTGGCGGCGAGAGCGGGGGCGCGTGACCGAGGTATCGACGACGCAGGTGGTGGATCGGCTGCTCGACGCGGCGCAGGTTCTCTTGGCGCGCAAGGGGATTCGCGCGACCACCGTGAGCGAGGTCGCCGAGGAGGCGGGGGTGTCGCGGGCGTGGCTGTACCGGCACTTTCCGGACAAGTCGTCGCTGTTGGGGGCGGCGATCGTGCGGTTGAACGAGTCGTTCTGGAGCGGGGCGCGGGCCGAACTCGACACCCTCGTCAACTTCGCCGAACAGCTGGTGGCCGGGGTGCGGATCGGGCGCGGCGCCTACGACGATCCGGGCGCGCTGCCGCTGCGGTTGCGGGCGGCCGAGCCGGAGGAGTTCGCGGCCTGCGCGGGTGCGGGCGTCACCGCACTGGTCCCGGACCTCGGCGCGTTCTGGCGACCGTTCGTCGAGGCCGCGATCGCCCGTGGCGAGATCCACCCGGCGCACGATCCGGGTGAGGTCGCCGAATGGGTGGCCCGCGTCCTGATCAGCTTCGGCACCATGCCCGGCGAGACCCTCGACGCCGACGACCCGGCCGCCGTGTTGCGGCACATGCGGCGCTTCGTCCTGCCGGGGTTACGCGCGAAGCCCGAAGGCTGACAATGCGATTCGGGTCTCGCATGTAATTGCCCACCCTCCCCGTGATCGTCGGTCCCCCGACCCCTAATTCAGGGGCGGAGCGTAGAGTCCCGTGCCGGTGATCAACGGCAGATCCATGGTCGTTCGAATACCGGGCTCGGCCGCGACGACCGCGGGAATCGCGTTGACGATGCGCCCGGCCGCCGCCGCGATGGCCGCGTGATTGTGGTCCCCGTACCGGCTGGTCGGGCAGATATCCACCGCGTAGGAGGGCTCCCCGGTGATCTCGATCCGATACGACCCGCCCGGCTGCGCGGGCTGCGCCCAATCCGGCCGCAGATCCCCCCGCAGCCGCGTGACGTGCTCGATGACGATCGCCGGATGCCCGTCCACGATCCCGTGGATCTCGAAACGCACCGCGGCCAAACCGCCTTCGGGAATGTGCCCGGCCGCCACGTCGAACGCCTCGGGCGCGGGCACCCGCTCCACGAAGTCGGTGATCTTGTCCACGGCGAGCCCCAGCCCCGCCGCGAGCTGCCGGATGGCGGTCCCCCACGCCAGGCTCAGCACCCCCGGCTGGTACAGCATGGGCACCTCGTCCATCGGCTTGCCGAAGCCCATGACGTCGAACATGACGATCGAACCGTCGTAGGTGGCGTAGTCGGCGATCTCGAGGCAGCGGATCCGCTCGATCTCCCGGCATGTGCTCGCCAGCGCGAAGGGCAGCAGATCGTTGACGAACCCCGGATCGACACCGGTGATGAACACGCTCGAATTCCCTTGGTGCGCGGCCTGTTCCACGCGCTCGATGTACTTGTCCGGGACCACACCCCACGGGTACTGGAGAACTCCGGGAGCCGAGCCGATCACATTGATGCCCGCGGCGAGGATGCGCTGGACATCGGCCATCGCCTCCGGCAGCCGGGTGTCGCCCATCGCGCAGTACACGACGCAATCCGGTTGCGCGGCAAGGATGTCCGACAGGTCGCTCGTCGCGGCGACGCCGGTGTGCCGCCCGAGCCCGGCCAGCTCCCCGGCGTCCCTGCCGACCTTGTCGGGGCTCGACACCCAGACGCCGGTCAACTCGTACCCGGGATGGGTGATCAGCTCGATCAGCGCCAGCCGACCGACATTGCCGGTGCCGATGTGGGCGACACGGATTGCCATGTTTTCTCCTCGTCACGTCTACGGGGCAGGGTTCCGGAACGGTGTCTAGAACCTGTTCCAGTTTGATGGTAGCGTTCCGGCCATGGGACGCGTAGACGAAAAAGTGGCGTTGATCAGCGGTGGCGCCCGGGGAATGGGCGCGGCTCACGCCCGGCTGCTGGTGGCCGAGGGCGCCCGGGTGGTGATCGGGGACGTGCTCGACGAGGGGAAGGCCGTGGCCGAGGAGCTCGGCGACGCCGCCCGGTTCGTCTCTCTCGACGTCACCCGGCCCGAGCAGTGGGACGCGGCGGTCGCCACGGCCGTGACCGAGTTCGGCAAACTCGATGTGCTGGTGAACAACGCGGGCATCGTGAATGGCGGGCCGCTGCACAAGTTCGATATCGAGCGGTGGCGCAGAATCATCGACGTCAACCTCACCGGCACATTCCTCGGGATGCGCGCGGCGGTCGAGCCGATGATCGCCGCGGGCGGCGGGTCGATCATCAACATCTCCTCGATCGAGGGGCTGCGCGGCGCGCCGTGGGTACACGGTTACGTGGCGTCCAAATGGGGTGTGCGCGGGCTGGCGAAGTCGGCGGCACTCGAGTTGGCGCAGCACAAGATTCGGGTGAACTCGGTGCACCCGGGCCTGATCCGCACACCCATGACCGAGAACATCCCCGACGATCTGGTGACCATCCCCCTCGGCCGTCCCGCCGAGCCGGAGGAGGTCGCGACCTTCGTACTGTTCCTGGCCAGCGACGAATCGGCGTACTCGACGGGTTCGGAGTTCATCGTCGACGGCGGTTTGGTGACCGCGGTCCCGCACAAGTCCTGAGCGCCGCCTCCCGGCGCGGGCCGCGTGGAACTCCCTGGCGTCCAGAGAGTTTCACGTCACCTCGGTGACAGGATGACGACCGGGATCTTGCGGTCGGTCCAGGATTGGTAGGAGTCGAAGTCGGCGTACAGCTCGACCAGACGCGGCCACAGCTCGGCGCGCTCGGCGTCGGTGGCCTCGCGGGCGCGGACGGGTGTGCGCTCGGGCCCGATCTGGACGTGGGTGTCGGGATCGACGAGCAGATTGCGGTACCACTGCGGGTGATTCGCCGCGCCGCCCTGGGAGGCGACCACGATGATGTCCTCGCCGGAGCGCAGGTACAGCAGCGGAGCCGCGAACGTCTTACCCGATTTGCGCCCGCGATGTTCCAGCAGCAGCGTCGGGACCGGCTTGCGGAAGCCCGCGCCGATCCGCCACGTCGTGCCGATGCGCCCGCCGCTGCGGCGGTACACCCACGACTGGGCGCGAGACCCGTACTTGAGGATCACCTTGGTGATCGGCGAATCGAGGCCGGGGGGGCGGTTCGCTGGCATACCTTCTGCATAAACCATTTTCGGACAACCGTCCAGACGCCTTACCGCTCATCGAAACCGGCCCGGCTGGCCTCGATCTCCTCGATGTGCTCGATGGCCCACCCGGCGAGGGCCAGCGCGGGCGGGATGAGGCTCTTGCCCGTGGCGGTGAGTTCGTATTCGACGCGGGGCGGGACCTCGGCGTAGGCGGTGCGGGAGACCAGGCCGTCGCGTTGCAGATTGCGCAGGGTCAGGGTGAGCATGCGTTGCGAGATGCCCGGGATCTGCCGCTGCAACTCGGTGAACCGCAGCGCGCCGCGATCGAGGGTGACCACGATGAGCAGCGCCCACTTGTCGCAGATCCGGTCGAGGATCGCGCGGATGGTCCGGCCGCCGTCACCGCGAATCATGCAGGTGTGCTGGTAGTCCGACATCGATCTCCCCCGATGGTTACCTGTGTGTGCCTTTTGTACGGGTTCCGACGGTAACGCATGATGGGGCTGCTTACCGACAGTAACCATCGAGAGGGTCGTCATGAACGTCGCCTACTGGATCGTCGCCGGGCTGCTGGCCGTGTTCTATCTGTACGCCGGGGGCATGAAAGTGCTTCGGAGCCAAGCGGATCTGCGGCCGATGATGGGCTGGGTGGATCAGATACCGATGCCCGTCGTCCGCCTCATCGGCGCGCTGGAGATCGCCGGCGCGGCGGGGCTGATCCTCCCGCCCCTCACCGGTATCGCGCCCTGGCTCGCCATCGCGGCGGCGGTCGGGCTGGTCCTGGTCCAGATCGGGGGCACCGCCGTGCACGTCGCGCGCGGGGAGACCCGCGTCATCGGCCTCAATATCGTTTTGCTCGTCCTCGCGGCGGTAACCGTCTGGCTGGGAACCGTTTGGATCTGAGCCGACCGTGAGGAGCGCCCGATGACCACCGTGGACTTCTGGTTCGACCCGATCTGCCCGTGGACCTGGCTGACGTCGCGGTGGCTGGTGGAGGTGGAGGGGGTGCGCGACGTGCGGACGCGGTGGCGACTCATGAGCCTGTCGATCCTCAACGAGGGGACGCTCGACCAGGGTGCGGATCTGCTGCGGGTCTTGGCCGCGGCGGGCGACCAGTACGACAACGAAGCCGTAGCCCGCCTGTACACCGCCCTCGGTACCCGCCTGCACGTCCGCGGCGGGGACGTCGATCTCTCCGCCGCCCTCGCCGACGCCCAATTGCCCACGGAGCTGGCCGCTTTCGCCGACTCCGACTTCTACGACGCGGCGATCCGCAACTCTCATCAGGAGTCCCAGGACGCCTTCGGCGACGAGGTCGGCACCCCGGTCCTCGGTGTCGGCGACGCCGTCTACAACGGCCCGGTCGTGAGCCCCGCCCCGAAGGGCGAGGACGCCGGGCGACTGTGGGACGCGGTGGTGGGCGTGCCGGGGGTGTACGAGATCAAGCGGCTACGGACCACCGCACCGGACTTCAGCTGAGAATCCTCGCCATCTCGCGCCGCAACGCCTCGGCCGGGCGGGGACGAAGACGTTGCTGGACGATCGTGCCCATCAGCCAGGACAGCAGGGTGTGCGCGGTCTCGTCCGGGTCGTCCACGGGAATGTCCGCCGCCAACTCCCGCAGCAGGGCGTGCATGTCGTCCAGCGCGCCCGTGATGGCGGCGGACTGCCCGCGGCGGCCGGTGTCGATCCAGTACTCGAACCACAGATAGGCCACGCTGGGCCGGTCGGCGAACGTGGCCAGGTACGCCTCGGCGACCGACCAGAGCCGTTCCGGCGCAGTGGATTCCGTGGCGGCGGCGGCGCGGAGCTGGTCGACCAGCGCCGAGACGTGGTCGCGCATGGCCAGGTCGATGATCTCGTGGATGTCGGCGAAGTAGTAGTGGACCGCGCTCTTGGTGAGGGGGCTGGCGTCGGCGACGGCACGCGCGGTACAGGCGGACAGGCCGTCCTGGGCCAGGACGTGTTTCGCGGCGTCGATGATCTGCTCGCGTTTGCCGCGGCGGTTGGCCTCGATCACGGGTCTCACGGTGAACAATCTACCGCCGCCGTTGCCGAATTGGGACAAGCGACCTAAAGTTAGGACACATGTCCCAACATTTCGTGTTCCACGACGTCCGCACGACCGATCTCGACGCCTCCCGCCGCTTCTACACCGAGCTGTTCGGCTGGGGCGTCACCGAGACCCCCGCCGGGCCGATGCTCGGCGAGGGCGACGCGGTGTGGGGCGGCTTCACACCCCTACCGGAGGGGGATTCCCGTCCGCCGCAATGGATTCCGTACGTTCCCGTCGACGACGTCGACGCCGCCGCGGAGCGCGCCGTCGGTCTCGGCGGCCGGATCGTGAAGCCGCGCGTGGACCTTCCGCCGGGTTCGGTGGTGGTCGTGGCCGAGCCGGGCGGCGCCACCCTCGCCCTGTGGCAAGCGGCCGCAGGGCATGGCCGGGCCCTCAATTGAATCGAATGCGTCAGGACCGGGCAGGGGGTGTCAGAGGTAGGGCCGGGTGATCATCTCCAGGCCGTGCCCGGCCGGATCCCTGAAATACACTCCGCGGCCGCCGTGTTCGTCGTTGATCTCGCCGGGGCGGCGGCCGTGCGGGTCGGCCCAGTGGTCGATACCGCGCTCGACCAGCCGCGCGTAGGCGCGGTCGAACAGCTCGTCGTCGACGAGAAACGCGTAGTGCTGCATCTGAATCGACTCCACCGGCGGCTCGGCGAACTGCAACAGCACCCCGTCGTCGCAGAGCAGATTGGTGAACACGCCCCACGAGGGCGCGTCCGCGAATTCGAAGATGTCGCGGAAGAACGCGGCCGAGGCCGTGCGGTCCTTCGCGGCGATGATCGTGTGATTGAACCGTGCGGTCATGAGAACTCCTGTCGTGATTGATCTTTCGAGCTCGAGAACAATCACGGCGGAGGAGGCGCCCGCGCTCAGGCGAGCACCGGGTCACCCGTCTGTGCGTGGCGTGGCGCCGTCCCGGTCATCATCGCCGTCGAGTCTAACCGGCCACCGCCGCGGGCCGCCGGGAGGTCCGCAGGAACATGTAGGCCCCCGAGACCAGCAGCACCGCGAGCGGGAACAGCGGCAGATACGACACCCACACGATCGGCTCCTCCTGCGCGAGCGCGACCACGGTCGCCAGCACGGTCACCACGAACACGACCACCGCGGCCCGGTGGATCCGCCGCACCGGCGAGACCGCCCGCCCCCACCCCCGCACGAACATGACCAACCCGGACACCGCCAGCACGGCCAGCGGCGCGAGCGGCAGATACAGCGCCCACTGCGCACCCACCGCCGCACCTGCCACGGCGACCACGATCGTCACCACGAAAGCGACCGCCGCCCACCGATGTCCCTGCCGCATCCACGCGCTCATCGAATTCTCCTCATCGTCCGAAACCAGTACGGAAACGGTACGGAGAACCCGCCGACCAGCGCTTCTCGATTCCTGACCGGTTACAGCTCCTCGGTGGGCTTGTCGCCCTCGCGCTGGGCCTTCTCGAGTTCGCCGCGGAGGCGGTCGGCGGTTTCGGTGTCGCCGCGGTCCTCGGCGGTGGTGATGTCCTGACGGAGTTGGGCGAGCACGTCCTGGAAGGTCATATCGGCATCCTTTCTCGTTCGTCGTGTTCGAGGGGTTGCCGGTGGGTCATGATCGAAACTCGCGGTGCTGGACGCGGGCGCTCGCGTAGAGACAGATGGCCGCCGCGGCGGCGAGATTCAGGCTCTCGGCGCGGCCGTGGATGGGGATGCGGACGCGGTGGTCCGCGCGCGCGGCGACCTCGCGGGGCAAGCCGTGCGCCTCGTTGCCGAACAGCCAGGCGACCGGGCCGGAGAGGATCTCGTCGGCGTCGTCGAGATCGACCTCGCCGGTCGCGGTCGTGGCCAGGACGGTGACGCCCGCCTCGGCGAGCGCGTCGAGGACCGCGCCGGTGTCGCGCTCGCGGGCGATCGGGACGTGGAAAAGGCTTCCAGCACAGGCGCGGACGCATTTGCCGTTGTGCGGGTCGACCGAATCACCGGCCAGCACAACGGCGTTCGCGCCGACGGCGTCGGCGACGCGGATCAGGGTGCCCGCGTTGCCGGGGTCGGCGATCTCCACGGGGACGGCCAGCATCCGCGGCGCGTCCGAAAGAACATGGGAGAGCGGCACATCCACGCTCTCGCAGACGGCGACCAGGCCGGGCGGGGTGACCGTCTCCCCCAGGTGTTCGGCGGCGCGCTCGCTCACCGGGGTCGCGCGCACCCCCCGGGCGACGGCGCTCGCGACCAGTTCGTGTTCGCGTTCGGCGGCGCGCGCGGTGTAGAACAGTTCCCGCGCCCGCTCGGTATCCAGCGCCGCCGCAACGGAATTCGCGCCCTCGGCGAGGAACAGGCCGGTCTTGCGGCGCTGCGGGGCGCGATGGAGTTTCACCGCGGACACGATCCGCGGATTGCGCCAGTCGATCACGGCGTCGGTCATCGCCGGCCCCGCCGCGCACACGACGGAACGACCCGCGGCCGCGCTCTGCGAGCGCTGGCGGCGGGTCGTTCCGAATGCTGTTGTGTCACCTGGTGATTCAGGCGGCCGGGGCGTTGACATCCTCCGGCAGGGCGGCCTTCGCGACCGCGACCAGGCCGGTGAACGCCTCGGCGTCGGAGACGGCGAGCTCGGCGAGGATCTTGCGGTCCACCTCGACACCCGCGAGCTTGAGGCCCTGGATGAAGCGGTTGTAGGTGATGTCGTTGGCGCGGGCCGCCGCGTTGATGCGGGCGATCCACAGCTTGCGGAAGTCACCCTTGCGCGCCCGGCGGTCCCGGAAGGCGTAGGTCAGCGACTTGAGCTGCTGCTCCTTGGCCTTGCGGTACAGCCGCGAACGCTGGCCGCGGTAGCCCTTGCTGGCCTCGAGAACGGTACGGCGCTTCTTCTGAGCGTTGACGGCCCTTTTGACGCGTGCCACTGGTCAGTCCTTGTTTCGATCGAGGGGCGCGCGCGGCGCCCGGGGGATGGTCGGGAAGTAAACGAATCGCGGAGAGCGAACTCAGATACCGAGCAGCTTCTTGACGCGACGGACGTCGGCCTTGGCGACCTCCACCGTGCCGTCCAGACGACGAGTCCGGCGAGTGGGCTTGTGCTCGAACAGGTGACGACGGTTCGCCTGCTGGCGACGCAACTTGCCGCTCCCGGTCACCTTGAATCGCTTCGAGGTGCCGCTGTGGCTCTTCATCTTCGGCATGGATTCCTCAATCTGTCTCGGCCGGCGGGCACGCCGAAAGCGCGCGTCCCGCCGGTTGCTGTATCGGGATTACTACGAGGGGGCCCCGTCGGCCTGGGCGGCCGGAGCGTCACCACCGGTGGCGGGCGCGGCATCACGCTGCGACGACGCCGCCTGCTGTGCCTTCGTCCGCGTCTTCGCGCCCTTGTGCGGGGCGAGGACCATGGTCATGTTCCGGCCGTCCTGCTTGGCCGAGGTCTCGACGAAGCCGTAGTCGGCCACATCGGACGCCAGCCGCTGCAACAGGCGGAACCCGAGTTCGGGTCTCGACTGCTCACGACCGCGGAACATGATCGTGACCTTGACCTTCGAGCCGGCTTGCAGGAAGCGAAGGACGTGGCCCTTCTTCGTCTCGTAGTCGTGGTCATCGATCTTGGGGCGGAGCTTCTGCTCCTTGATCACGGTCTGCTGCTGGTTCTTCCGGGACTCGCGCGCCTTCTGCGCGGTCTCGTACTTGAACTTGCCGTAGTCCATGATCTTACAGACCGGTGGGCGCGCATCCGGTGCGACCTCGACCAGGTCGAGGTCTGCCTCCATGGCGACGCGCAGTGCATCTTCAACACGCACGATCCCAACCTGCTCGCCGCCCGGTCCGATGAGCCGGACCTCGGGCACGCGGATGCGATCGTTGATGCGGGTCTCAGTGCTGATGGGGCCTCCTAGGTCAAGCGGTGTCGTCCAACGACCGCAAGCTATAACTGCAACCCCATATCCAACACGAAAGCCCCGGTGCGGTATTTCACCGCCACGGGGCCCGATGTCGACCGATCGCCGACGCGAACGACTCGCGTCGACCCTGTGCGGGGCATATGCCGCACGAGGAACCCATCGCGAACGATGGGCGACCGGACCGTCGAGCCTGGCGTGTCGCCGGCCGGCGGTGGGAGTCGGGCTCCACTTACAGGCCCCGGTACCGGACCGGGGCGGTCGTCGCAGGACAGCTTAACATCCCCCGCGTCGAACCTCCCAATCGCCCGCCCCCGCGACCAGGCACATCGGGTCCGGATGCCATGCTACGGGCCATGAGTGAGGCCCCGCTGAACGAGCCCGAGACCGTGCGCGACCTGGCCGACATCCCGGCCGTCGAGGTGATCAGCCGCGCGGCCGTCATGCTGATGAGCTCGGCCGCCGAGAAGCTGGGCCTGGCCGACGACGACCCCGACACCAGCCCCCGCCGCGACCTGGACGAGGCCCGCCGCGTCATCACCGCCCTAGCCGGCCTGGTCACCGCCTCGGTCGAGTACCTCGGCCCCCACGCCGGCCCGATCCGCGAGGGCCTCCAATCCCTCCAACGCGCCTTCCGCGAATCCTCCGCCCACCCCGACGCCCCCGGCAAGGGCCCCGGCGAAAAGTACACCGGCCCGGTCTACTGACCCCCACCCTTCTAGGGGGTGAGGGATGGGAGGAGGGTGGTGATGACGGCGGTGGGGGTGGTGGTGGGGTGTGGGGGGCCGCCGGGGAAGAGGGCCGAGAGGACGGCGTCGTGGCAGATGCCGACGAGGATGGCGGTGGTGGCGTCGAGGTCGGCGGTGGGGGTGATGCGGCCCAGGGCGCGTTCGGCGATGAGGTGGGTGGTGAGGGCGTCGCGCCAATCCGGTTGGGTGCCAGGGGTTTGCGCGTAGCGGGTGAGGACGGCGGGGTGGGCGAGGAGTTGGGTGAAGACCGGGAGGATGCCGCGGTGCAGGGCCAGGCCGTGGTCGAGCCAGCCGAGCAGGTTCTGGGCGAGGGTGCCCGCGCCGGGCGTCGGCGGCGGGGTGAGTTCGGCGTGGACCGCGTCGACGTGGGCGCGCAGGGCCGCGGCGAGCAGTTCTTCCTTGTCGGCGAAGTGGTTGTAGAGCACGCCGTCGGCGACACCGGCGGCGCGCGCGATGGCGCGCACGGTCAGGCCCGCGCCGCCCTGCTCGGCGATGAGCCGCCGGGCGGTGGCGACCAGATGGGCGCGCAGATCCGCGTCGTCGCGATCGCGCAGCGCCGCGGCCTTCCTCGGTGACATGCCCTCACGGTAGCGGGACCGACGCGGTGACCAGCAGGCCCGCGCCCCGCAGATACACCCCGTCGGGCCGGGCCAGGGGTTCGAGGGCGGCGGTCACGGCGGCGCGGACGCGGTCGTCGGTCGCGAAGCCGTTGCGTTCGCGGTGGTAGCGGACCGGACCCCAGCCCATGACGAACTCCGTTGCCGCCGCGACATTCTCGCCCCAGCATCCGGACGATTCCAGCACACGCGCCGTGACATCCCCGAAACCGGCCTCCCGCAACAGCTTTCGAGTACCGTCCGGATCGCCCAGCGCGTCGAACCCGTGACCGATCCCGAACCCGGGCAGATGTTCCCCGGCGGCGGCGAACACCGCGCCGATATCGGTGTCGGCGTCCGCGGGCATGGCGACGTACGCCAGCCGCCCACCCGGCCGCAGCGCCCGCGCGATATTGGCGAACGCGGCCACGGGATCGGCGAAGAACATGACGCCGAACCGACTCGTCGCGACATCGAAACCGCCTGCGGGAAAGGGGAATACCTGCGCGTCGCCCTGCTCGAACGACACATTGGCCACCCCCTCGGCCACCGCCCGCTCCCGAGCCCGCGCCAGCATCGGCCCGGACAGATCGACCCCGGTCGCCGACCGCGCCCGGCGGGCCGCCAGCCGCGTCAATTGCCCGGTGCCACAACCGATATCGAGCACCCGATCCCCGGGCCCGACGCCCGCCGCGGAGAGCAGCGGTTCGTTGTACCCGCCGTTCACCGCGTCGTAGCGGTCGTAGTTATCGGCCCAGTGCGAGCCCTCGTAGCCGTTCCACGCCTGCGACTGCGCGGTGTTGACGATCGGGTTCATGGCACACCTCCCATTATGAACACTCGTTCATGAACGTACGTTCATACTGTGCCACGAGCCCTCCGACAGTCAACCTCCGCAGCTCACAGCCCCAACTCCGCCAACCGCGCCGAGATCCGCTTGTCCGTACTCGGGATCGGCGACTCCTTGTCCACCCAGCTGTCGCCGCCGAAGTAGATCCGGAAGATCCGCTCCGCGGTGCGAGTCGCCAGGGCCTGCGTGGACAGGGTGGGATTCGGGCCGCCGAGCGAATTGGCCAGGGCGGAATTGTCGGCGATGAAAAGCCGCTTCACCCAACGGGATTCGGCATTGACGTCGAGCACCGAATCGTGCGGGGAGGTACCCATGCGCATGGAGGACTGCACATGCAACAGCAGCGGCGCCCAATCCATCCGATACACCGTGCGCGCCCCGGCGGCCCGCATGATCTCCGCGCCCCGGGTGGCGACCCACTCCCGATTCGCGTGCGTGGCGGCGGAGCGGCGGCGGCCGACCACATCGATCTTCGCCGGGGCGCCGTTCTCGTCCGCGGGGATCAGGAAGTTGAGCAGGTTGTCGATGCCGGTGCCGAGCAGGTCCATCAGCTCCTGGCCGACGAGGCGGCCCGCCCGGCCGTCCCACGGGCCGGTCGGGCCGCGCCCGTTGTCGTAGACGCCGCGAACCCCGCTGTCGGACAGGTTCATCGAGAACGCCTGGATGGCCGGGGTCAGGCCGACGGGTTCGATGCAGCCGTGCCCGGGGAAGTCCATGCGGGCGGAGGAGTTGGCGCCCTTGGAATTTCCGGTGTACTCGTCGAATACGCCGACCACCCAGTCGAGGTAATGGTCGGTGTGGCCGCGCCCGACCCAGTCGTTGGGATTGGGCAGGCCGCTGTTGAACCACACCCGCGGGCTGCCCGACGCGCCGCCGGAGAGCACCACCACCGCCGCGTCCTCGGTGAACACCTCCCCGCTGGAGTTGTTCCGCCACGTCACACCGGTCGCGACGGCCTGGTCCCCGCGCTGCTCCCAGTTGATCGTCGTGACGAAGGAGTCGGCGAGCAGGTGCACCGGACGGCCGCCGGGCCGCACCGCGTCGGCGGCCAAACCCAAAGGGACGTAACTGTTGTCGGTGGAGCGCTTGGCGAACTGGTTGCGCGGGGCGCGCACCGGCTGGTAGCAGCCCTGGAAACAGTGGCCGCAGAAGGTACATCCGGTCGCGGCCGGGTAGGTCAGCAGGTCCTCGCGGTCGGTGCGCCCGGCATTTCCGCCCGGTTGCAGGATCGCGTTCTGTTGCGGGCGAAAGGAATCCCGATAGCTCGTCCGGGTGGTCTGCACCGGAAGCCCGACGGCCTCGCAGCCACGGAAGGAGATGCTCTCCTTGGTGCCCATGGCCGCGGTCTGCACCGGCAGCGTCTCCTCGACCCACTCCAGATACGGCACGAATTCCTCATAGGGAAAAGGGAATTCGTGCGCGCGGTCGTAGGCCGCGGCGTCCGGACCCGAATAGCCTTGGAACACACCGGGAAACGGCCGCGGGCAGTTGCCGAAGTAGTGCTGGGTGGTGCCGCCGACGCCGGACAGCTCCCAGACGAACATATTGCCCGCCCACTCCCGGAACCAGGAGGGTTTGCGGCGGTCCTCCGGCCCGAAGCGCAGGAAACCGGTGTTGGGGTTGTTGGCGTCGTTCTCCGCGTGCGACCACTGCGAACGCGGATCCGCGTGGCGCGGACCGCCTTCCAGCAGCAGCACGTCCAGGCCGCGCCCGGCGAGTTCGGCGGCGACGACGGGGCCGCCGCCCCCGGCTCCGATCACGATGACGTCACGCATCGGCGGGCACCTCCGTCCGGCCCTGGTAGTAGCCGATCAGATCGGGTTGCCCGTCGACCAGTCCGGTCGGCCGATAGCCGGTGAGCTCCCACGACGGAGGACGTTGGCGCACATCGCGAGTCGCGGGATCGAACAGGTACAGCTCCGAGTGCACGGCGAAGGCCGCGCCGTCGAGCAGGATGCCGCCGCCGAACTGGAGGAAGCCGCTCGCCGACCCGTGCAGTGGACCGGGCAGCACCCGATCCACGATCGAAACCAGGTCGGGCAGTGGACGTTCCAGCAATTCCACCACCCGGCACTTGTCGCGCAGGCTCAGCCGCGCGAACGGCGAACCCAGCGGACCCACCACCGAACCGGGCGCGACCAGCACCGCCCCGAAGGTCAGGATCAGCGCCATCAGACCCGACAACGGCAGCCACCGGTCGGCGTAGGCGTAGCCCAGCGCCTGATCGACCGTGTGCGCCTGCTCGGGTGAGATCCCGAGGAACGGTGCCACCGGTATGCCCAGATCTTGCAACGCCTCGCCGATGCCGACCGCCACCGGGCGGGTGAGCTGATCGCCCGCGGCCAGATAGTGGTCGAACAGGTCCATCAGGAATTCGCCGCCCCCGAATTCGATGGGCCCCGGGGCGTTTCGGCTCACCCCCTGCGCCCGCGACCAGTCGTCCGCGCCCGGGAAGACCATCACCGCGACCGCGCGCATGGTGTCCAGCGCGAACGCGTCCCCCGGGCCCAGCGGCCCGGCCGCGTGCGCGATCGGCGGGGACGCCGCCGGAAGGAGTGGACGTACGCCGAGAATCGCCGCGAGCCAGGCCGTGTAGGTCAGGAAACGCCGACGGCCCACCGCCCCCTCTGCACTGTTACTCATCATGGCCCCCTGCTGGCCGAGTTGTGAATCGAGCGAGACTCACGGTAACGATGAGCGCACCCCGGACCGGCACGTCGCCACCGCGGCCGAGGGGATGACACAGCGGCCGTGATCATCAACTGTGAAGTCCAACAGGGTCTTTCGATCTTCCTTGCCGAGCACCGCCCGCGGCACGTCCCGTGAGATGGAGCAAACCCGGACGGATTCGCCCCTGGCGTCCCGGCCGGGCTCCTACCATGCGAGACACGGACGAACCAGGAGCAGCATGACCGCGAGATCGGATCTGGAACGGGAACTGGGCGGGCCGCTGGCGGCCCTGGACGAGCTCGGCGATCGGGAGGTCACCGATCTGCTGGTGTTGCTGCACGCCGCGCGGCGGCACGAGACGGCCGCGCTGAACGAGGCCGTCGACGCCATGGTCGGCGCGCTGCCCCGGCCGTTGCGCGGGATCACGAAGAAGATCATGTTCGGCGACCGGCTCGACCGATGAGCGATCTGGTCACCCGCGCGCAGCTGGTCCTGCTCGCCCGCACCCTGCACGTTCCGCCGGAGCGGCTGGCGCATCTGGAACGGCTGGGGGCCGATCGGTTGCACGAGATCCAGCAGCGGCTGGCCAATGCGCTGTTCGATCAGCACGCCGAAATGTTCTCGCGAATCAGCAAATTGGTGCCGATCATCCCGTTGACGATCTCACTGCCGCTGGTGCAGCGGCTGGTGCCGCCGATGATGACCGGGCGCGCGGCGGGGGCGGTCGGGGTGGATCATCCGAAGAAGGCGGTGGAGACGGTCAGCATGCTGAACCCGTCCTACGCGGCCGACTGCGCGCCGTATCTGGACCCGCGCGCGCTGGGCCTGCTCGCGGATCTGGCGCCGCCCGGACCGGTGGTGCGGGCGGTCAACGAGATCCTGCGCCGCCGCGACTACATCACGGCGGGGCCGTTCCTCGCCTACGCGACACCGGCTCTGATCGAGGCGGTGGAGCACGGTGTCGACGACGACGCGGGGCTGATCTTCTCCGCGGCCTACGCCTTCGAGGCCGACAGCGTGGACGCGATCGTCCGGCACCTGCTGGTCGGTGCGTCGCAACGCATTCCGCGCATGATCCGGACCGTGCTGGCTGGGTCGCCGGAGTTGCAGGCGGCGGCGTTGTCGATCTTCTCCCGCTGTCACCCGGAGACGGTGGCGGCGGTGGGCGAGATCCTGTTCACCATCGGGTCCATCCCGCAGTTGAGCAATTTCGTCGACAACGCCATCCGGGTCCGCGCGGTCCCCGAATTGCTCACGGTCACAGGGCATCTCGGCCCCGGCGCGCTGGGCCGGTTGGCGACCAACCCGATCCTCGCCCACGATCCGGCGCTGCACGCGCTCGTCAGCGGCCTCGACGGCGAGGCGCGCCCGGCGCCCTGGCGGGGCCTGCTCGCGCTGCTCCGCGCCGCCCCCGCCGACATCCGGCAACGCGGCGCCCGGATGCTGGCCGGATTGTCCCCCGCGACGCTGGCCGAATTGCCCGCTCTGGCAACCCAAGCCGACCTGTGGTCGCCCCTGCTGGAATTCCTCGCGAGCGCCGACGCCGAGGTCCGCTCCCACGTCGGCGCGATCTGGGCGACGCTTCCGCCGGAACGCCGCACCGCCTTGCAGTGGCACCTGGCGGAATACCGCGACGACCCGCGGCTCGACGTGATCGCGGCGGCGATACCCCAGGAGTCGGCGGAGGAGGTGTTCTTCCGCCGACGCCGCGCCGGGCGGCATCGGGGGACGGGGGCGGGGTGGGATCAGCAGGAGGCGCGGTGAGTGAGAACCATTGTGGGGCAGAGGTTTCGGGTAGCGGGGCGGCATACTCGGAGTCGGCGGTGGGCTGCCGACGGAGGCTCGTGGGCGAGGGTGTTGAGGATTAGGAGCCGGGTATCTGGTCGAGTTGTGACCAGAGTTGTTGTGGGCCTGCGATATTCACGCCGAGCGGGGTCAGTCGGGCGCGGAGGCCGCGGTCGGCGGTGACTACGGTGATCGGGGCGATGCCGTTCTCGGTGGCGGAGGTCGCCTCCGCGACGATGGTGTCGTCGCCCGAGCCGGGGGCGGCTACCGTGCGGACGGGCGAGAAATCTTCGGCGGCAACGGGTTTCGTTGCGCCCTCAAGGATGACGAGGATGGTGGAACCGGCGGGTAGGTGTCGGGTCCAAGCGGCGAGGCGGGTGAGGAGGCGGCGGGCGGCGGCGGGGCGGTCGCGCCACCAGCCATCGGGGCGGGAGCCGATCACGTTGGCGGCGTCGATGATCCAGAGGCGAGGGTCGGTGGTCATCGGGCGGTCACCTGGCGACGGATGTCGAGGAGGTGGTGGCGGAGTTCGTGCTCGGTGTGCAGGGCGATCCAGCGGAGCGAGCGCAGCGATTCCGCGGGGTAGGTGAAGACGAGGGTGCGCTCCCAGTCGGCCTCGCCGAGGCGGTTCAGCGCATTGGCCAGGAGCAGGGCGGCGTCGCGGAGTTGCCGAGCCACGTCCTGGGGGCGCTGGTCGGCGTAGCCGTCGTGGTCGACGCGCTCGTCGCGGCCCATGGGAGTGGCGGTCGGGGTGTCGGTGCGGCGGGCGGCGAGCACGCGTTCACGCATGACCAGCAGGACGTCACGGACGTGACAGGCGTATTCGAGGGGCGACCACACGCCGGGATCGGCGCGCCGCCGCAGCAGCGACGGGTCGAGCGCCAGCAGCTCGGCGTAGTCGGCCGCGTAGGCGACGGCGCGATCCGCGACCTCGGCGGCTCGGGCCAGGTCGTAGTCGAATCCGCATTCGGCGCAGGCGTCCACGGGCTCACGGTATGCCAGGGCCCGCGAGCCGCCGCGACGGGGCGGCGCGGGAACGGCTGCGGTCCTGTCGGACAACGGTTTTCGTTCGGCTCCCCGATCGCGGGGAGTGTGCGAGCATAGTGCCCATGCTCATTGTGGTCACGCGGAGCGGCGGGCTCACCGGTAAGCCGAAGACCGCCGAACTGGACACCGCCGGACGCGACGACGCCGCCGAATGGGAGGACCTCGCCCGGCAGGTGCTCGCCGCCGGGTCGGACACCCCGGCGACGCCGGTCCCGGACGGCTACGTGTACCGGATCGTCGTCGACGGGCGAACCGTCGAATGCGCCGATCCGAACCTGACGCCCGAACAGCGCCGCTTGATCACCGGCGTGCTGCAATCGGCCCAGTGACGTCCGATTCGTTCAAGACCTTCCGCGGTCGTGGGCGCTTTACTGAGGCGACCACGAACGGAAGGAGTCTCGTATGCGGATCGGCATCGCCGCCGTCACCCTCGGGGTCGATGATCTGGAACGGTCGCTGCGGTTCTACCGCGACGGCCTGGGCCTGACCACCGAAGGCATCATCGGCACCGAATTCGCCAGGGACGCAACCACTCCCGGCGGCGCGGTGGCCATGTTCACCCTCGCCGACGGGCTCATCCTGTCGCTGTACGGCCGCGCGGACCTCGCCCTGGACGCGGACATCCCCGTCGAACGCGTCGCCGGGTCGCCGATGAGCCTCGGCGTCTTCGTCGACCACCGCGACGACGTCGATCACACCCTCGAGCGCGCCGAACGGGCGGGCGGGCGGATCGTGCGAGCGCCCCTGGAACGACCATGGGGCATCTACGCGGGCTACTTCGCCGACCCGGACGACCATCTGTGGGAGGTCGTGCACTTTATGGGTGGGACGGCGGGTTGACTCACTCCCCCGGCGAGAACAGCTCGGCGCACAACCGCGCGAACTCCGAGTAGGTGAGCTTGCCGTTGAGGTCGTAGTCCAGTTCGTTCAACAGCTCCCGGATCTGCTCGCCGCTGCGCTTGCCGCCGACCGCCCGCACCATCGCCTCCAGCTCCCCCACCTCGACGGCCCCGCTCCCGTCCTGGTCGAAGACCCGGAACACCGCCTCGAAATCCTGTTGCTCGGCCACGGGTTCACTATCGCAGATCGCGCGCTCACCGCCGATAGCGCGTGGTCCCGGCCGAATCACGGGTATTGCTCACCAGTTTGGCGAAGCATTCGTCGGCGACGATGCCGTGGTCGTCGCACCAGCCGTTGGCGGGCGCGGCGTCGGGGAAGGTGACCCCGGCGACGGTGACCCACCAGCCGCGCAGGTCGAAGGTCTGCCATTCGTCGCTCCAGAGCAGCCGGACCTCGGGGTAGCGCAACCGCAGACGCAGATGCTGATTCAGGATCTCCACGGCGGACCAGGTGACCACGCGACCGTCCACGTCCGGGGCGACCAGCCCGATCCGCTTGGACGACAGTTGCGGCACCCAGCGATCGGCGAGGTCCTGGGCGATCACGGCCCGGTCGGCGTCGGCCTGCGCGCGCAGGGCGTCCAGCGCGGCGGACTCGGCGTCCCCGGCGGTGGCGGCGGGTGTCCCCGCGCTCGGCGCGCTCCCTGCCGCCGCGTCACGGTATTCGCCTTGCGCGGGACCGTGACTCGTGCCCGCGTCGGCGCATTCGACGAGCACGGTGCGGCCGCCGCCGATCGCCTGCGCGCTCGACCCCGATCGGCCGTCGAGCGAGGTCGGCAGCCGCCAGAAGGCGCCGAGCGGAAACCGGAATTCGTGCTCGACGGAGACGGCGGGGTCCGGGAGGTACAGCGGTGTGCCGGAGAAGTCGAAGACGCCCGAGGCGACGGGATGACCGCCGTCGGTGAGACTGATCCGCAGCGCGTCGGTGGAGACGATGTCGCCGTGCGGGCAGCGGGCCCGCAACTCCATGCGGACGACGAGGCCGCTCTGCTCGGTGCGATACCCGACCGGCGTCAGCACGGGCGGCTGCCCGCATCGGGTGACCGAACGCGTTCCGGCGCGGGGTGTTTCGCCCTCGGTGGGGTAGTTCCACGAGGATGCTGCCGAATCGCTCATCGGGGTGGTCCGATGGGTGACCCACCAGGTGGCGTCGCCGGACACCACGAGGACACCGACGACTACCAGCACGGGGAACCAGACCCCGCCGTGCCGTGCTGGTTTGGTCGAATTCGTCTCTCGCACAGGCGAAGTCAGTCCCGCTGGACGCGCAGGCAGAGCCGCATCCGCCCCTTGCCCGGGCTGGCCCGAATCCGCCCCTTGCGCGGGCAGAGCCGAATCCGGCTCTCGCGCAGGCAGAACCGCATCCGCTTCCCACGCGGACAGGGCCGCATCCGGCCCTCCCGCGGGCAGTGCCGAATTTGCCTCTCGCGCAGGCACAGCCGAACCCGCTTCCCACGCGGGCAGAGCCAAGTTTGCCCCTCGCGTGGGCAGAGCCGAGTTCGCTTCTCGCGCGGGCGGAGACGAATCTGCTTCTCGCGCACGCAGATCCAGGTACATCAGGGTCTGGGCGGCTCGGAACAGGGGGAACGCTATGGCTGTCGCTAGCAGGAGGTACAGCGGGACGAACACCACGACCGTCGCTGACGGGAGGGTGATCGTGACGAGGCCGATGGGCACGAAGGATACGGCCAAGACGGCTGTCATCAGGATCGCCCACAATATGTGCAGCGCGAGGATGCGGCCGAAGCACTGGCGTACCAGGGTGGCCGAACGTTGTAGTGACGCAACGACTCCCAGGCCCTCGAGGGTCATGACCACCGGGGCCAGACCGAACAGCACCCCGAGGGCGAAGACGGCGATTCCGACGACCGGCAGGACGACCAGATTGCCGCCCGCGAACAGGATCACGGGCAGCGCGAGCCAATCCGGCGCCAGGATCAGGAGGTAGAACACGACCATGAGGCGGCACAATGGCAGGAATCTCGGCCGGACCCGCGCGATCACCGCCCCGAGCCCGACGTTCTCCCCTCGGATCGCGTGCTCGGCCGCGACGACGCACACCCCGTTGATCGCCGCGTCCGCGGGAATGCCCACCGCGAACAGCGCCGCCACGAACACGGCCAGCGTCCCGAGCATCGCGGCGACCAGACCGTTCAGCGAACTCCCGGCCCCCGAGACGGCGAAGCCGATCACGGACGTGCACACCGACCACAGCGCGACCAGCGCCACGACGATCGCCCCGAATGTGAACCCGATCGACACCTTCCAGTTCAGTCGCGTCGCGCCGATCGCGCCGCCGACCAGATCGCCGAACGACATCGGCCGCGAGCCGAACGTGTTGTCCCGCAAGCCCATTGGGTGCCTCCCCAACCGCCGGGCCGCCGCCGCTCATCCGCGGCGATCCCGCGGTTTCGATGCTATCCAGGGTGCGGGCGCGCGTCCGTCGTCCGTTCGGCCGACAGGTGCGCCGGAGCCGTGAGCAGCCGGTCGAGGTGGTCGCGCGACCAGGCGCACAGGCCGTGGACCGTGCGGAGCAGGTCGCGGCCCGGCTCGGTGAGGGTGTAGTCGACGCGCGGGTTGGGGGTGGCGTGGTCGAAACGGGTTATGAGCGCGTGGTTTTCGAGGCGGCGCAGGGTTTGGGTGAGCACCTTGGCGCTGACGCCGGGGAGAGCGCGGTGCAGTTCGCGGAAGCGGTGGTGACCCGCGGCGATCTGTTCGAGGGTGGCCAGGGCCCACTTCGTGGACAGGACGGCGTGCACGCGGCGGGCGATCGCGTGCGCCGGATGGTCCTCGGCGTTCTCGGGCATGGGCGGTTACCTTCGAGTGCGTACTGTCGGGAGCGGTGCGGTCACCGTAGCGTGCGCAATGTGCGAATCCTGAAGACCTATGCCCGGTTGTTCGTGGCCGATCTCGACACGTCGCTGCCGATCTACGAGGAATTGGCCGGGGCAGCGGCCGATCTCCGCGTCGATTTCGAGCGCGCCGAACTCGCGGCCGTGGGCGACTTCCTGCTCATCGCGGGCGAACCCGAGCACACCGATCGCTATCGCGGCACCGTCGGGCCGGTGGTGGTCGACGATCTCGACGAGCTGATCGATCGGCTCCGCGCCGCGGGGGCCGTCGTGCGCGACGGCCCCCGGATCAGCCCGACCGGGCGATTCGCCTACCTCCGGCATCCGGACGGGGTCGACATGGAGTACGTCGAATGGTCGCCGGAGGTGCGGGCGCGGGTGCTCGGCGACGACGCCTAACCAACCGCGACCTTGCCGCGGGTGGTGGTCTTGCGGGCCTTGGTCGTCTTGCGGGCCGGTTTCGGATCCGCGGCGGGCGCGGCGGCGAGGACCTCGCGCAGGAACTGACCGGTGTAGCTCTCGCCCACGGCCGCAATGTCTTCCGGGGTGCCCTCGGCCACGACCGTGCCGCCGCCGGAACCGCCCTCGGGGCCCATATCGATCACCCAGTCGGAGGTCTTGATGACGTCCAGGTTGTGTTCGATGACGATGACCGTATTGCCCTTGTCGACCAGACCGTTGATCACGCCGAGCAGTTTGCGGATGTCCTCGAAGTGCAGACCCGTGGTCGGCTCGTCGAGGATGTAGACCGTGCGGCCGGTGGACCGCTTCTGCAATTCGGCCGCGAGCTTGACGCGCTGGGCCTCGCCACCCGACAGCGTCGGCGCGCTCTGCCCGAGCCGGACATAACCCAGGCCGACGTCGACGAGGGTCTTGAGGTAGCGGTGGATCGAGGTGACCGGCTCGAAGAACTCGGCCGCCTCCTCGATCGGCATGTCCAGCACCTCGGCGATGGTCTTGCCCTTGTAGTGCACCTCGAGCGTCTCGCGGTTGTAGCGCGCGCCGTGACAGACCTCGCACGGCACGTACACGTCGGGCAGGAAGTTCATCTCGATCTTCAGCGTGCCGTCGCCCGAACACGCCTCGCAGCGGCCGCCTTTCACGTTGAACGAGAATCGGCCGGGCTGGTAGCCGCGCACCTTCGCCTCGGTGGTCGCCGCGAACAGGGTGCGGATCTTGTCGAACACGCCGGTGTAGGTGGCCGGATTCGACCGCGGGGTGCGGCCGATCGGGGACTGGTCCACCTGCACCAGCTTGTCGAGATGGTCGAGGCCGTTGATGCGGGTGTGCCGACCGGGGACCTGGCGCGCGCCGTTGAGCTTGTTGGCGAGCACCGTCGCGAGGATGTCGTTGACGAGGGTGGACTTGCCCGAGCCGGACACGCCGGTGACGGAGGTGAGCACGCCCAGCGGGAAACTCACGTCGATGCCGCGCAGATTGTGCTCGTTCGCGCCGACGACGGTGAGCTGCTTCTTCTTGTTCACCGGCCGCCGCACCAGCGGCACCTCGATGCGTTCGCGGCCCGAAAGATACGCTCCCGTCAGCGAATTGGGGTCGGCGAGCAGGCCGGGATACGACCCGCTGTAGACCACCTGGCCGCCGTGCTCACCGGCGAGCGGGCCGATGTCGACCACCCAGTCCGAGGCGTGGATGGTGTCCTCGTCGTGCTCGACGACGATGAGCGTGTTGCCGAGATCCCGTAGGCGCGTGAGGGTTTCGATGAGACGGCGGTTGTCGCGCTGATGCAGGCCGATGGACGGCTCGTCGAGCACGTACAGCACGCCGACCAGACCCGAACCGATCTGGGTGGCGAGCCGGATGCGTTGCGCCTCACCGCCGGACAGCGTGGCCGCCGCGCGCGAGAGCGTGAGGTACTCGAGGCCGACGTCGAGCAGGAAGCCGAGCCGGGCCTGGATCTCCTTGAGCACCTGGCCCGCGATGGCCGCCTCGCGCTCGCCCAGTTCGAGGGAGTTGAGGAACCGGGAGCAGTCGCGGATGGAGAAGTCGCAGACCTCGGCGATGGACTTGCGGCCCCCTTCCGCGTTCAGGGTGACCGCGAGGATCTCGGGGCGCAGGCGGGCGCCGTGGCAGACCGGACACGGGACGTCGCGCATGTAGCCGTCGTAGTGTTCCTTCATCTGCTCGGACTCGGTGTTCTCGAGCCGCCGTTGCAGGAAGGGCATGACGCCCTCGAAGTCGGCGTAGTAGGACCGCTTGCGGCCGTAGCGGTTGGTGTAGGAGACGTGCACCTGATCGGAACTGCCCTCCAGCACGGCCTTTCGCGCCTTGGCGGGCAGCTGGTTCCAGGGGGTGTCCATGGAGAAGCCGATCGCGTCGGCCACGCCCTGGAGGAGGCGGTTGAAGTACTCGGCGGTCTGGCCGCGCGACCACGGCGCGATCGCGCCACCGGCGAGGCTCAGCTCCGGATCGGGCACCACCAGATCCGGGTCGACCTCCTTGCGGATGCCCAGGCCCGCGCAGTCGGGGCAGGCGCCGTAGGGCGAGTTGAACGAGAACGAGCGCGGCTCCAGATCCTCGATGTCGAGGGGGTGCCCGTTGGGGCAGGCCAGCTTCTCGGAGAAGCGGCGTTCGCGGTCGTGGGCGTGCTCGTCGCGGTCGACGAAGTCCAGCACGACGATGCCGTCGGCGAGCCGCAGCGCGGTCTCGATCGAATCGGTCAGGCGCTGTTTGGAACTCGGCTTGACGGCGAGGCGGTCGACCACCACCTCGATGTCGTGCTTCTCCTGCTTCTTCAGCTTGGGCGGGTCGGTCAGCGGATACACCACGCCGTCGACCCGCACGCGCGAGTAGCCCTGGGTGTTGAGCTGGTCGAACAGGTCGACGAATTCGCCCTTGCGCGTGCGCACCACGGGGGCGAGCACCTGGAAGCGGATGCCCTCCTCCATCGCCAGCACCTGGTCCACGATCTGCTGCGGGGTCTGTTTGGCGATCAGCTCACCGCAGACCGGGCAGTGCGGGGTGCCCGCGCGGGCGTACAGCAGGCGCAGGTAGTCGTAGACCTCGGTGATCGTGCCGACCGTGGACCGCGGGTTGCGGTTGGTCGACTTCTGGTCGATCGACACGGCCGGGGACAGGCCCTCGATGAAGTCCACATCGGGCTTGTCCATCTGGCCGAGGAACTGCCGCGCGTACGCCGACAGCGACTCGACGTACCGGCGCTGCCCCTCGGCGAAGATGGTGTCGAACGCGAGACTCGACTTGCCGGAACCGGACAGCCCGGTGAACACGATGAGGCTGTCGCGGGGCAGGTCGAGATCCACCCCCTTGAGGTTGTGCTCCCGCGCTCCACGCACCGTCAGGCGATCCGCCACAGGCCGTCCCTTCTCACTCGTGTTCGGCATCCAGATTCATCCCGGCCGCCATGCTAGGCACACCCACCGACAAGTTCCGGCGCGCAGGCGCCGACCAGGCGCGAAGCGGGATCTCGGCGGACGCCGACGGATTGCCCGGCCGCACGACAGCGACCGCCCACCCAGAGTACCCACCCAACCCCACCACCCCCAGGCGCACGAACCCAGCCGCACCCTTTATCCGAATCCGCACCCGTTGTAGGGCCCTGTACGGGGTGCGGATCCGAATAAGGGGTGCGGCTGGGTTCGTATACCTGGGTTCGTGGGGCTGGGGACACGCCCGGGGGATGGGCGGGGGTGGAGTGGGCATTCGGCGGGTGTAATGAACGTCGAGCGGTACCCGATGAAGTGCCCGAGCCACGACCGGCTTGATCCATGTCCCGTTGCAGTGACACCGATGATCAGGGGGTACGTGTGGAAGCAGGTGACGAGCGGTACCGATTCCTGGTGGAGCACAGCCCCGACGGGATGATCGTGCACGAACGCGGCGTCATCGTGTACGCGAATCCGGCGATGGCCCGGTTACTGGGCGCCGACGGGGTGGAGCGGCTCATCGGGCAACCGCTCGCGCGGTTCCTCGATCGCCAGTCGGCCCTCGTACTCGACCGCACCGGCCTGGCCGCCGACACCCCAAACACCGCAACCCAAGCGGCCACCACACCAAACACCGCAACCCAGGCCGCCGCCACGCCCGACCCCGCGACGCCAGCCGCCGCCACGCCCAACAGCGCTACCCGGGCCGCCACCACGCCCGAGACCGCACCCCAAACCGCCGCACATAACACCGCACCCCAGGCCGCCACCACACCCAACGCCGCAACCCGGGCCGCCGCGACACCCGAGACCGCAACCCAGACCGTCGCCACACCTGACACCGCACCTCAGGCCGCCACCACACCCGACGCCGTGCCCCGGGCCGCCACGACACCCGACACCGGTACCCAGGCCGCCACACCCGACACCGCAACCCAGGCCCCCACCACACCCAACCTCGTGACCCGGGCCGAGGTGACCCTGCTGTGCTGGGACGGGAGCACCGTGCCCGTGGAGGCCGTGTCGGTCGCCACGGTGTGGGAGGGGCGCGCGGCGTATCAGGTCGTCGTCCACGATCTCACCGCGCAGCGGCGGGCCGAGGCTGGGCAGCGGCGGGCCGAGCAGCACTACACCACCGTTGTGTCCCAGCTCGAGGAGGGGGTGGTGGTGATCGATCGGGCGGGGCGGATCGAATCGATCAATCCGGCGGCCGCGCGGATCTTCGGGCGTCCCGACGACGATCCGGTGGGCCGGACCATCGACTCGCTCGGGCTGGATCTGCTCGATGCCAATGGGCAGCCGTTGGCGATGGCGCGGCATCCGGTCGCGCGGACGCTGGCCACCGGGGAGACCATCTCGCGGTATGTGTTCGGGATCGATCGGGCCGACGGGCAACGTCGGTGGCTGTCGGGGTCTAGCCGATTGCTCAATCCGGGGGATCCGCACTCGTCGGCGGTGTCGTCGTTCAACGATGTCACCGAATTCCGTGCCAGCAGAAGGCAATTGGAGTATCAGGCCACGCACGATCCGCTCACCGGGCTGGCCAACCGGTCGCTGGTGCTGGCGCGGCTGGCGGCGGCGCTGGGGATCAGCGAGGAGCGACCGGTCTCGACGGTGTTGTTCATAGACCTGGACGGGTTCAAGCGGATCAACGACACCCTCGGGCACGCCATCGGCGACACCGTGTTGCAGATCGTCGCGCAGCGCTTGCAGCGCGGGCTGCGGGCCGAGGACGTGGTCGGCCGGATCGGCGGCGACGAGTTCCTGGTGCTGCTGTCGGGCAGCACGACGCCCGCCGACCTGGATCGGCTCGTGGCCCGGCTGCGGGCCGGCATGGCCGAGCCGATTATCGCGCGCGGGCATCGCATTCGCGTCGAGGCGTCGATCGGCGTCACCCCGCTCTGTCCCGGCGACGCCCGCAGTCCCGAAGCCGTGCTGCACGATGCGGACGTGGCGATGTACCGTGCGAAACCGAACGGTCATCGTGAGGGCGACGCCCTCGGGCGGAGACCGAACAGCACCCACGCGTCCTGAAAGACCCGCCGATGATTCTCGAACACGCGCTGCTTCCGGTTTCCCCTCATCGCACCGCGGAGTTCGAGGCGGCCTTCGCCGAGGCCCGCGCGCTCATCGCCGCGACACCCGGATTCCGCTCGCTCACGCTGTCGCGATCGATCGAGAGTCCGGGCACCTATCTGCTGCTGGTGCAATGGGATCGAGTCGAGGATCACACCGAGGGATTTCGCGGCACGCCGCGGTACGAGCGGTGGCGGCAATTACTGCACCACTTCTACGAGCCCTTTCCGGTCGTCGAGCACTTCACCCCGGTTCTCGACGCGACACCACCGAACACCGGCAGCGCAACACCACCGAACACCACCGACGCGCACCCCCGCACCGGGCACGCGACACCACCGAACACCACCAACGCGCACCCCCGCCCCCGGCACCCGACACCGCCGGGCTGACCTCGGGTTACGGCGAGTGCGACGAACCCGAACTAGACTCGACAACTCTGTTTTCTGCTCGCGCGCGGCCCCCATTTCCGGCCGACTGTGGTGACAAGGAGTTCCATTTTGCCCGACCGCCTCACCGAGGACAGACAGGCGAACGACCGCGCGGCGGAAATCGAGCGCGAGCAGGTCCACCTCGCCCGGCTGTACCAGCGGCTCGACGAGATGCGCGCCTACGCGCAGCGCCGACTACGGGAAGTGCTGCTCGAAACCGGCGGCACCCCGCAGGCGCGCAGCGAACGGGAGTCGTTCACCCAGCTCTATTCCGAGGATCTCGCGAAATACGATGCGGCCGAACACGGTTTGTGTTTCGGCCGGATCGATCTGGCCGACACCGAGAACGACGCGCAACGCTATATCGGCCGCCTCGGCATTCTCGACGAGGACCACGATTACGCGACGCTGTTGCTGGATTGGCGTGCCCCGCTAGCGCGTCCGTTCTATCTCGCGACGACCGCCAAACCGGACGGGGTCACCCGGCGGCGGCACATCCGGTCCCGCAATCGTGAGGTCACCGCGGTCACCGACGAATACCTCGATCTCGACACCGCCCAGCGGGCCGGAGCCGTGGACTCCGACGAGGGCGGGGTGGGCAGCGAGAGCGCGCTGCTGGCCGCGCTGAACGCCGCCCGCACCGGGCACATGAACGACATCGTCGAGACCATCCAGAGCGAGCAGGACGCCATCATCCGCTCCGAGCACAAGAGCGTGCTCGTGGTGCAGGGCGGTCCGGGCACCGGCAAGACGGCGGTGGCACTGCATCGTGCGGCGTATCTGCTGTACACCTACCGGCAGCAGCTGGACAAGGCCGGGGTGCTCATCATCGGGCCCAACACCACGTTCCTCGACTACATCGGACAGGTGCTGCCCTCGCTCGGCGAGACCGGGGTGCTGTTGTCGACCATCGGCAATCTGTATCCGGGAGTGCGTGCGACACTGGAGGATTCGCTGCGCGCGGGCGAGCTGAAGGGTTCGCTGGACATGCTCGAGGTGCTGAAGAAGGGCGTGCGCGACTGGCAGCAGGTGCCCGGCGAGCCGATCCGGCTGCGCTTCGACGGGTACGACCTCACCCTCGACCGCAAGATCGTCACCAAGGCGCGCGGGCGGGCCCGGTCCTCGCGGCGGCCCCACAATCTGGCGCGGCCCGTGTTCGCGGCGTCGGTGGTCGACGCGCTGACCGAACAGCTGGCCCAGACGATGGGCAAGGATCTCACCGGCGGCCGAAACCTGTTGAGCCAGGCCGATCTCACCGAGATCCGCGACGAGATGCGCGCCGACGCCGAGATCCAGCGCGCGATCGCCGGGCTGTGGCCGATCCTGTCACCGCAGGAGGTGCTGGCCGGGCTGTGGGCCGATCCGAAGCGGCTCGCGCGGGCGGCCGATCAGCTGTCCGAGGAGGATCGCGCGGCGCTGTACCGGCCCGACGACGGCAACTTCAGCGCCGCCGACGCGCCGCTGCTGGACGAGCTGGCCGAGTTGCTGGGCGTCGACGACACCGAGGAGCGCGAGCGGGCCCGGCGACGCTGGCGCACCCAGCTCGCCGAGGCGCAGGACGCCCTGGACATCCTCACCGGTTCCGCGCCGCAGGATCTCGAGGACGAACTCGATCCGGAGATCCTCATGGCCTACGACCTGATCGACGCGAGCCAGCTGGCCGAGCGCCAGCAGGTGCGGACTCGTCAGACCACCGCCGAACGCGCCGCGGGCGACCGCACCTGGACCTACGGGCACGTGATCGTCGACGAGGCCCAGGAGCTGTCGGAGATGGCGTGGCGAATGGTCATGCGGCGCATACCGAATCGCTGGATGACCGTCGTCGGCGACGTCGCCCAGACCGGCGACCCCGCCGGGGCATCGTCGTGGCAGCGGATGCTCGAACCGTATGTGGCCAACCGCTGGAAGCTCACCGAGCTGACGGTCAACTACCGCACGCCCGCCGAGATCATGGCCGTCGCCGCCGACGTCCTCGCCGCCATCGACCCCGACGCCACCGTCCCCCGCTCGGTGCGCGAATCCGGTTGCGCGCCCGAGGCTTTCCACGTCTCGGCCACCGACCGGCCCGAGCGGGTAGCGAAGCTGGTGGCCGAGGAGGCCGACCGGCCCGGCATCACGGCCGTACTCGCTCCGCACGCGCTGGTGCCCGAATTCGCCGACCTCGCGGGCGATTCCGTGCGGGTGCTGAGCGTGGCGGAGGTCAAGGGCCTGGAGTTCGACGCGGTGGTCCTGGTGGAACCGCAGGGGATTCTGGACGAGTCGCCTCGGGGGCTCAACGATCTGTATGTCGCGTTGACGCGCGCGACGCAGCGGCTGTCCGTGGTGCACAGCGCGGAGTTGCCGGAGGTGCTGGGGGCGTTGCGGGGGTGAGGAAGCCCTGTGCTCCGGCCCTGGGGGCCGAAGCACAGGGACAATGAAGCCCACCCCCTACAGGAAAGCGCTCAGCTCAACCCGGCGGGGCCTGGGGACGGGCCTCAGCGGACGGTGTGGACGATGAGGACGTCGGTGCGGGACTTGCGGGCCACGTCGGAGGGGACGGAGCCGAGGAGGCGGCCGGCGAGGGTGTTGAGGCCGCGGTTGCCGACGACGAGGAGGTCGGCGTCGAGTTCCTTGACGAGGTTGAGCAGGGATTCGACCGGCTCGCCGACGATGGCGCGTTCGACGATGTCGGTGGCGCCCGCGGCGGTCGCGCGGTCGCGGCCCGTGCGCAGGATCTCGTTGGTGGGCGCCGAGCCGCGGACCTGGTAGGCCTCGTCCTTGAGCACATCGGCCGCCGCGGCGACGTCCCGATCATCGGTCGGGTAGTAGGCGCAGGCGATGTAGAGCGTGGCGCCCGCGGCACCCGCGAGTGCCGCGGCCTTCTCGACGGCGACGTACGACGAGTCGGAGCCATCGGTACCGACGACAATGGTCCGATAGGCGGTCATCTGTCCTCCAAACGTCCAAAGGGATCGGATGCCGTCGCGATACGCCCGTACTCCCGGGTAACGCGCGGCAACTGCGCTAGACGATAACCTTTACGGCACCGGAAATATCCCGAATCGCAACACATCACACCGGCGCGTCGAGTAACGCTCGTCACCGCCACCTGCCGGTTTCCGCTCACGAACCGAACGGTCTTGCGCCACTGGGATTTTCGTCACAATCCGCCGCGAGCCGTCGGCCTCGCGCACGGGAGGGACCGGCGAGTAGTGACGATTCACAATGCTCGCCGGTGCCCCGCGCGAAATGCCTCAGCCGAGATGGAAAAGCGGCCCGGTGATGGTCAACCCCAGATCCCGGGTGTGCGCGAAGAACGCGAACAGCATCAGACACGCACCCGCCAGGGCCACATTCTTGTTGAAATTCACCATCTCGCCCTGCCGCGCCTGCGGATCGGACTCCTTCCAGAACGCGTGCATCAGGAACGCGGTCGGCAGCAGGAACACCAGCAGCAGGAGCGCGCCCAGATCGGCCCAGATCCCCAGCAACACACTCAACCCGCCGAGCAGCAGCAACACCCCGGTGCCCAACACGGCCAGCCGCGCCGACGGCACACCCTTGCTCGCCGCGTACCCGCCCATGGCCTCGGCCTGGGTGAGGTGGCCGACCGCCGAACTCAGGAACAGCAGGACGAACAGGATCCGCCCGATCAACACCACTACATCCATCGCCAACTCCCGTCGTTGTCGGCAACTCACCTGTCGACACGGGGAGTACCCGAATTCACGCCGGGCCTATCGAACTCCGCGCGTATTCCAGCGGCGGCATTCCGACCTCGGCGGCGAACTCGCGGGAGAAATGAGCCTGATCGAAGTAGCCGAGGTCCAGCGCGAGCGCGGCCAGATCGCCGGTCCGCCCCTCGGCGAGCAGCTGCGCGCCGTCCTGTAACCGGTAGCGTCGCAGCACCCATTTGGGCCCGGCCCCGACATATCGGCGGAACAGCCGTTGCAGCGTGCGGACGGGAATGCCGAACCGTTCGGTCACCTGGTCGACGCGGGTGAGGTCGCGGTCGGCCTCCATCGCCGCGATGACGCGCAGCACCAGCGCATAGGACTCGTCGGCCGGGACGCGCCGCGCCGCGTCGGCGAGGAACCCCTCGACGACGTCGCGGCGGTCGGTGGCCTCGGTCGCCGACAGCACCTTCTCGGTCAGCCCGACCGCGTCGGGCAGCACATCGGTGAGTTCGACCGCGGTGTCGCGGAACGAGCCGACCTCGAGCCCGGTGAAGGCCCCGAACCCGCCGGGCCGGAACTTCACCCCGAACGTCTCCCCCAGCCCGGACAGCTCCCGCGTGTACTTCACCGTGCAGACGCCGTTGACCCAGCCGCCGGAGCGGGAGTGGGTCCGCTCGAAGGTGACGTTGACGCTCGGGAAGGGCAGCACCTCGGCGGTGTAGTCGGGCCGCCCACGCAGATCCCACGCGACGAACCAGTACCACTCCACGAACCGCGCGGTCTCCTCTCCGGCGGGCAACCGGCCGAGACTGCGGTGCCGCTCCTGTTCGCGCGGCCGCAGAATGCCCTTGGCCACCTCGGGCGGCGGCACCGGAACCCGTTCCGGCGCAACGGCTTTCGTGGACCCCTCCCCCGGGGTCACGACGGATTCCCGGCGTGTCGCGTTCTTACAAGATCCGCGCGGCCCGGCCGGGCAGAGTGGGAGCCATGACGAACACAGTGAATCCGATTCCCGAGGGCTACCACTCCATCACCTGCTTCCTCGCCACCTCGGACGCCAACAAGGCGATCGAGTTCTACCGGGCCGTCTTCGGCGCCGAGGTGCTCAGCCGCAACGATCTGCCCGACGGACAGGCCGCGCACGCCGAACTGAAGATCGGCGATTCGACCATCCAGGTCGGCATGCCCGTCCCCGAGCACGGCCTGCGCGCCCCGGCCGACGACTGGGTGCACACCAGCATCGTGCACTACTGCCCCGATGTGGACGCGGTGACCAAGCTCGCCCGCGAACACGGCGCCCGCCACGTCGACGAGCCGGCCACCTTCGTCACCGGCGACCGCTACGGCGCGGTCATGGATCCGTTCGGGCACCGTTGGGTGGTGATGACCCGCGTCGAGGACGTGCCGCGCGACGAGGCCGAGCGGCGCGTGAACGAGTGGATGGCCCAACAGGGCTGAGCCGCAACTCATTTCAGCCCGGCCGCGTCCATTCCCCGCAGCTCCTTCTTCAGGTCGGCGATCTCGTCGCGCAGGCGACCCGCCAGCTCGAACTGGAGTTCGCGGGCGGCGTTCATCATCTGGGCGGTCAATTCCTTGACCAGATCGGCCAATTCGGCCCGCGGCATGGCCTTGATGTCGCGGCCCTCGTAGACACCGGCGCTGACCGCGCGGCCGGGCTCGCCCTGAGCCCGGCGGCCGCGGCTGGCGTTGCGGCCGGAGCCGCCCACCTCGACCACCTCGGTCTCGTCGGCCTCGCGGTAGACCTGATCGAGGATGTCGGCGATCTTCTTGCGCAACGGCTTCGGGTCGATGCCATTGGCCTCGTTGTAGGCGATCTGCTTGGCGCGGCGGCGTTCGGTCTCGTCGATGGCCTGGCGCATCGAGTCGGTGATCTTGTCGGCGTACATGTGCACCTCGCCGGAGACGTTGCGCGCCGCGCGGCCGATGGTCTGGATGAGGCTCGTCGTCGACCGCAGGAAGCCCTCCTTGTCGGCGTCGAGGATGGCCACCAGCGACACCTCGGGCAGGTCCAGACCCTCGCGCAGCAGGTTGATGCCGACCAGCACGTCGTAGTCGCCCAGCCGCAGCTGCCGCAGCAGCTCGACCCGGCGCAGCGTGTCGATCTCCGAGTGCAGGTAGCGCACCCGCACGCCCATGCCGAGCAGATAGTCGGTGAGGTCCTCGGCCATCTTCTTGGTGAGCGTGGTGACCAGCACCCGCTCGTCGCGCTCGGTGCGCAGCCGGATCTCGTGCACGAGGTCGTCGATCTGACCCTTGGTCGGCTTGACCACGACGTGCGGGTCGACCAGGCCGGTCGGGCGGATGACCTGCTCGACGAATTCGCCGCCGGTCTGGCCCAATTCGTAGGGGCCGGGCGTGGCCGACATGTACACCGTCTGCCCGATGCGGTCGGCGAACTCCTCCCACGTGAGCGGGCGGTTGTCGACCGCGGACGGCAGCCGGAAGCCGTATTCGACCAGGTTGCGCTTGCGCGACATATCGCCCTCGTACATGCCGCCGATCTGCGGGACGGTCACGTGCGACTCGTCGATGATCAGCAGGAAGTCGTCGGGGAAGTAGTCGAGCAGGGTGGCCGGGGCCGATCCGGCGGGGCGGCCGTCGATGTGGCGCGAGTAGTTCTCGATGCCCGAGCAGAATCCGACCTGGCGGATCATCTCCAGGTCGTACTGGGTGCGCATGCGCAGCCGCTGGGCCTCGAGCAGTTTGCCCTGGCGTTCCAGCTCGGCGAGCCGCTCGGCGAGTTCGACCTCGATGTCGCGCACCGCGCGTTCCATCCGCTCCGGCCCGGCGACGTAATGGGTGGCGGGGAAGATGCGCAGCCGGTCGACCTGCCGCACGACGTCGCCGGTGAGCGGATGCAGATAGTAGAGCGCCTCGATCTCGTCGCCGAAGAACTCGATGCGGACCGCGAGCTCCTCGTAGGACGGGATGATCTCGACCGTGTCGCCGCGCACCCGGAAGCTGCCGCGGGTGAAGGACATGTCGTTGCGGGTGTACTGCACGTCGACCAGCAGCCGCAGCAGCTTGTCGCGGTCGACCTCGCCGCCGACCTCGAGCGGGACCGAGCGGTCGAGGTAGGACTGCGGCGTGCCCAGGCCGTAGATGCACGACACCGAGGCGACCACCACGACGTCGCGGCGCGAGAGCAGATTCTGCGTGGCCGAATGCCGCAGCCGCTCGACGTCGTCGTTGATCGAGCTGTCCTTCTCGATGTAGGTGTCGGTCTGGGCGATGTACGCCTCGGGCTGGTAGTAGTCGTAGTAGGAGACGAAGTACTCGACCGCGTTGTGCGGCAACATCTCCCGCAGTTCGTTGGCCAGCTGGGCGGCCAGCGTCTTGTTGGGGGCCATCACCAGGGTCGGCCGCTGCACGCGCTCGATGAGCCAGGCCGCGGTGGCCGACTTGCCGGTGCCGGTGGCGCCGAGCAGCACCACGTCCTTCTCCCCCGCGCGCAGGCGGCGCTCGAGCTCCTCGATCGCGGCGGGCTGATCGCCCGCCGGGCGATGCTCGCTGACCACCTCGAACCGGCCGTCCGCCCGCTCGATCTCGCCGATGGGCCGGAACTCCGAATGCGCCAGCGGTGTGTTCCCCTCGGCGGGAATCTCGGTTGCGAATGCCATGTCACCAAGCCTAGGACGACCCACCGACAACAAACAGGAGCTCGCTCGCCGGGGGCCGGTCGGAGCGACGCGCCTAGACGAGGGCGTGACTCATCTCACGTTTCAACACGGCGAAGCATGGGTTGCCCACACCTCCCGAAGCGCGCGAGACCAGGGCCCGAGAGACCGCCGCCGAGTCCGAAACGGGAACATTCGCTACCCCTGGGCAATTGACACGGCACGGCCGATCCAAGGACGACGGCACGCCGCGAGCCGACGAACGGCGAATTCCGACACACGAGCCGGTCACACCGAAAAGCACTGCACCCGAACACTTTTCGAGAAAGCTCCGCGAAACGGGCACGCCGGAACGCCGCATCCGGCACCGCGTTCGGGCCGAACCCTCCTGCGCGGCAATATCTTCGGCCCACTCGCCGGATCATCCCGCCTTTTCCGCCCCACCCTCGATGCCCACCCTCCGACGGCGAGAAACGGCACCCCGACGTACCGGCTCCGGGCAGCACGCGAGCAATGCCGCCACACCCGCCTCACTCGAGGTTGCTGGCCCCCGTCGAGCACCACCGCGGCAACGAGAATCGGCCACATTTCCCCCGCACTGGATTGTCCGAATTGTCCGGTGCCCCAAGCCGGCTCACCGGTGATAGCGATTCCGCGACAGGACAATTCCGGTCTGTTCACGTTCACACGCCGGGGGTTGCTGGGGTGTACTCTGATCCGGTCCGAGATTCGGCAAGGATCGAGAAGGGCGGCGCGTCATGGCCGGTTTTCATCTCTCACTTCTCGCGATGCCCGCGCTGGCCGGACTCGTGGGACGCACCCGAGCCCCGCGCAGCACCGCGTCCGATGGAGTAGTACCCATGTTGTTCTCGAAGCGACCCAGTGGTGCCGGTTCCACCGCCGTCACCTCCCCCGCGACGCCCGCTCCCCACCGCCCCCGCGTGGAGTACGTGGATCTGAGCGACCTCACCAGGACCGATGCGCGCGGCTTCGTGCATCCGGTGGACAGTTGCCATGTCGAACCGTTCGGTTTGTATCTGGTGTGTCCCGCCGACATCCCGCCCAACCGCTACACCGAGACCTGGGTGCTGCCCGACCTCTCGCTCCAGGTGACGATGCATCACGTCAACGCGTGTCACGATCGGGATCCCATCTACCACATCTACGTGGGCGAATTCGCGCGCATCGAGCCCAAACGCTGGCGGGCGGTCTACCACTACATCGATATCGTCGCCCGCAACGGCCGCGTCCCCGAACTGCGCGGGGTCGACGAGCTGTTCGCCGCGCACGCCGCCGGGCACGTGGATGCGGCGACCGCTCAGCAAGCCTTCGAGCGCGCGACCGCGGTCGTCGACGGCATCGCCTCCCACGATCACCGCTTCGAGAGCTGGCTCGCCACCCGCGGCGTCACGCTGAGCTGGCTCTGAGCCGCGCCGGCCGCGCGGGCATAATCGTCTGCGCGGGCGAGGCGTTCGCCGGTGCTGGAACCGGACGCGAGAGGCGGCGTGGATGACGGGGGCAACGGATCAGGCCGGGGTGGATCTGCACCGGCCGAAGGTCGAGTACTTCAACCTCGCCGACATGATCAATATCGACCGCAAGGGTTTCCACCGTCCGGTCGATCGCTACGAGGTCACCCCGTGGGGCCTGTACATGGGCCGCCCCGCCGACCACGTCGAGTTCCGCTACCTCGAGTCGTGGCTGCTGCCCGAACTCGGATTGCGCGCCACGAAGTTCCACCACAATCCCGGGCACGAGCGCGATCAGGACTACTACGTCGACATCGGCGAGTTCCGCGAGCTGGAGCCGGGCCGCTGGCGGTCGATCGATCTGTATCTCGACATCGTGGTCCGCAACGATCGCGACGCGGTCCTGCTCGACGTGGACGAGCTGCTCGTCGCGCACGCCGCGGGCTACCTCGACCTCGCCGAGGCGCAGGGGGCGATCGCCACCGCGACCGCCGCCCTCGACGGCATCGCCGCGCACGGCCACAACTTCGATCGCTGGCTGGCCGCGCGCGGGATCGAACTGACCTGGCTCAGGGATTGAGCGCCGCCCACGCCAGCGCGCGCGGGTAGGCGTCGTCGAACCACGGCGTCTTGACGTCGAGATACGCCTGGATCGCCGGCTCCCCGGTCAGCCCCGCCGCGGCGGCCTCGGCCTTGCGTTTCACCGCGAGGTACTCCTCGCGGGCGGCCGGTTCGGCGCGCAGCCATTCCCGGAAGATCAGGCCGAAGCGCTGATTGGGCCAACCGTCCACGCGCACATGGATATTCGCGGGGCGGCCCGGATCGGCGTTGACGTGCAGCCGCTTGCCCCACCGCGCGGGATCGGCGCCGGGCTTCGGATCGTCGCGGTCGTATTCCGGGACGAGGGGAAAACCCGCCCGCTGCAACGGTTCTCGCAACGCGTCGGCGGCGTCGAGATCGGCCACGGTGATCTGGAGGTCGAGCACGTCCTTGGCGGGCAGGCCGGGCACCGCCGTGGAGCCGATATGGTCGATGCGCCGGGCCGCCGCGCCGCACGCCAGCGCCAAACGGGCGATGAGCCGCTGAGCCGCGTCCGCCCAACCCGGATCCGGCGCGACCAGGCGCACCTCGGCGCGCGGGGGCCGGGTGTGGGTGCGGAGATTGCGCTCGAACGGCACCAGCCGCTCGTCCCAGAGCGCGGCGACCCGGGGAGCCAGGTCGGCGGGGTCACCGTTGTTGTCCAGCAGCACATCCGCCGCGGCCCGGCGCTGATCGTCGGTGGCCTGGGCCTTGATCCGGGCCTGCGCGTCCGCGCGGGAGATACCCCGGAATTCCTCGAGCCGATGGATGCGCGTCTCGACATCGGCCATCACCACGACGACCAGATTCACCAGTGCGCCGATGCCGTTTTCCACCAGCAGCGGAACATCCTGCACCACAATCGAGTCCGCGGGCGCGGCCGCGATGAGTTCGGCGGTGCGCTCACCCACCAGCGGATGGGTGATGGAATTCAGGCGGGTGCGCGATTCGTCGTCGGCGAAAGCCTTGGCCGCCAACGCGGGCCGGTCCAGGCTGCCGTCCGCGGCGAGAATCTCGGGACCGAACGCCTCCACCAGAGCGGCCAGCCCGGGGGTGCCGGGCGCCACCACCTCGCGGGCGATGACGTCGCTGTCCACGAGCACCGCACCCCGTTCGACCAGCAGCCGCGCCACCGTCGACTTGCCCGCGCCCATGCCTCCGGTGAGACCGATTCGCAACATTCGATCAGTCTCGCATCCCGCGCGCGCACCCGCCGCACGCACCCCGCGCGGACCGAGCGCGGCTGGTACCCACGGCGACAGTCACTTTCACGCATTTCCCGATGAATTGCCCATTCCGTGACTGGGGAGTTATCGAACCGACACTTTTTCGTCCGTATCCGGACCGTAGGTTCACAACTTTCCGACACGCCGGGGTCGAAGTTACGCAATATATGGCGCCACACACTTTTGTTCCGCTAATCTTTCGCCGCAGGCGATCCAGGCAGTTCGAGTTAGCAAAGGAAGACCATTGGGCACCAAAAACATCCAGACGGGTCGCCACCGACTGGGTATCCCGGGCAAGGTGCATTGCATCCACCTGCCCGCCGTCGCGACCGCACTCGCGGAGTACCGTCGCCCCTGGCTGACCGCCCTGCTCAGCCCCGCCCGCCACAGCTTCGCCGCCATGCGCCTGCGCGCCCTCGCCCCGAACCGCTGGATTCCCGCCACCGCCAACTGATTTCGCGCGGGGGCCGTTGTGCGCGGATACGCCGAGCGGATAGGCGGCCCGAAAGGCGCTGCGCCTCAGACGATTCCGCTCGGCTGGCGACGGGTCCCCGGCTCCTGGCTCGGCATCGAATTCGGCGGCACCGGATACGGGATGCCCTTGTCGGCCGTGCCCAGCGCGAGGTTCGGCCCGCACTGTTCCAGTGCGGCGGCCGCACCGGGATTGGGATCGGTGATGCGGGGCGGCACGGCGTCGGGGGTGGCGGCGAAATCGAAGGCCGAGGTCATATCGCCGGTGACCGAGCGCCGCCACGCCGTGAGGTTGGGGACGTCGACGCCGAAACGCCGTTCCAGCAAGCGCAATTGGGAGGTGTGGTCGAAGGGCTCCGAGGCGATCAGGCCGCCGCGCGAGTACGGGGAGATGACGAAACACGGCACCCGGTAGCCGAGGCCGATCGGCCCCGCCACGCCCTTGGCGGCCGGGACGCGGGCCAGATCGACGGTGAGGAACTCCCCCGGCGTGCCGGGCGGCGCGGTCGGCGGGGTGACGTGGTCGAAGAAGCCGCCGTTCTCGTCGTAGCTCACGATCAGCGCCGTCTTCTCCCACACCCGGGGATTCGAGGTGAGGATGTCGAGCACCTGCATGATGCCGACCGCGCCCAGCGCCGGGGGCAGCGCCGGATGCTCGCAGTTGAACAGCGGCGGGATCACCCACGACACCGCGGGCAGCCGGTCCGCGGCCACGTCGGCGGCGAAGTCGCTCGGATACACCGGGGCCTTACCTCGTTGCGCCAGTTCGGAATTCGGGTCGGCGGCCTGTTTGAAGCAGCCCATCATGCCGTCCAGGATCACCGACGAGATCGGGCCCACGTCGCGGTTGTTGTAGATCTTCCAGCTCACCCCGCCCTCGGACAGGTTCTCCGGGAAGGTCCGCCAGCTGTAGGCGTTCTGCGGGATGAGCGTGGGCGTCTCGACGAGCGGACCACCGGCCAGCCCGTCCGGGTCGATGGTCGCCGACACCCAGTACAGCCGGTTCGGGTCGGTCGGGCCGAGCACCGAGCAGTGGTAGTGATCGCACAGCGTGAAGGCGTCGGCCAGCTCGTGATGCACCGGGATGTCGGCGCGGGTGTAGTAGCCCATGGCCGCGGGCGCGTTCGCCGGACCCACGCTGGCGATCGACATCGGCATCCAGCCGTCGTTGCGCCCGCCGTTCCAGGACGCGTGCATACCCGCCCAGCTGTGGTCGGGATCGTTGACGCACTCCCCGTCCAGCGTCGCGCCGCGGGTGGTGTCGAGGCGGAACGGCTCGACATAGCCGTCCGGGGTCGGCCCGACGCCCGGCGCCCAGCCGTACTGCCGCCACACCGCCGACCGATCGTCGAATCCCCGTGCGCCCGAGAGCGTTCCGAAGTAGTGGTCGAAGGACCGGTTCTCCTGCATCAGCAGCACGAAGTGCTCGATGTCGCCGAGCCCGCCCGTGCCCGCCGGATCGGCCGCGTGCGCGCGCTCGATGATCGGATTCGCCCACGACGCCAGCGCCCCCGCCCCACCGGCGGCCAGCGCCTTCGCCAGGAAATCACGCCGGTTGATGCCGTCGAACAGCCCCATACGGTCAGACCCTTTCGCGGAGGTGGGCACGATCGGCGCTGACGCTACCGCAGCGGACCCCCGGGAGCCACCGGCGTGCCGGGAAACATCGGACAAAGAAATGGCCCCGGTCGGATGACCGGGGCCATTTGTGCCTAACGCGGCGAATTACGCGTTGCCGGAGAGCTTCTCACGCAGCGCGGCAAGCTGCGCGTCGCTGGCCAGCGAACCACCCGCGGGCTCCGACTGCGCGGACGAGGAACGCTCGCCGCTCTCGGAGGAGTAGTTCGACGGGGCGCCGTTCGCGGCCTCGGCGGCGGCGTCGGCGGCCATCTTCTCCATCTGCGCGGTGTGCATCTTGTGGCGACGCTCCGCCTCGGCGTAGCGGGACTCCCACTCCTCGCGCTGCTTCTCGTAACCCTCGAGCCACTCGTTGGTGTCGGGGTCGAAGCCCTCGGGGAAGATGTAGTTGCCCTGGTCGTCGTAGCTGTCGGCCATGCCGTACTTCGACGGGTCGAACTCGGCGTGGTAGTCCTCGTTGGCCTGCTTCAGCGACAGCGAGATCCGGCGGCGCTCCAGGTCGATGTCGATGACCTTGACCATCGCGTCGTCGCCGACCTGCACGACCTGATCCGGCACCTCCACGTGGCGCTCGGCCAGCTCGGAGATGTGCACCAGGCCCTCGATGCCCTCCTCGACGCGGACGAACGCGCCGAACGGAACGAGCTTGGTGACCTTGCCGGGCACGATCTGGCCGATGGCGTGGGTGCGGGCGAACTGACGCCACGGATCTTCCTGAGTCGCCTTGAGCGACAACGAGACCCGCTCGCGATCCAGGTCGACGTCGAGCACCTCGACGGTGACCTCCATGCCGACCTCGACCACCTCGGAGGGGTGATCGATGTGCTTCCAGGACAGCTCCGACACGTGCACCAGACCGTCGACGCCGCCGAGATCGACGAACGCGCCGAAGTTGACGATCGAGGACACAACGCCCTTGCGGACCTGGCCCTTCTGCAGCTGGTGCAGGAACTCGCTGCGGACCTCGGACTGGGTCTGCTCGAGCCAGGCGCGGCGGGACAGGACCACGTTGTTGCGGTTCTTGTCCAGCTCGATGATCTTGGCCTCGATCTCCTTGCCGACGTACGGCTGCAGATCGCGGACGCGGCGCATCTCCACCAGCGAAGCCGGGAGGAAGCCGCGCAGGCCGATGTCCAGGATCAGACCGCCCTTCACGACCTCGATGACGGTGCCCTTGACGGCCTCGTCCTTCTCCTTGAGCTCCTCGATCGTGCCCCACGCCCGCTCGTACTGCGCGCGCTTCTTCGACAGGATCAGGCGGCCTTCCTTGTCCTCCTTGGTGAGGACCAGGGCTTCGACCTCATCGCCCACGGAAACGACCTCGGCCGGGTCGACATCGTGCTTGATGGAAAGCTCGCGGGAAGGAATGACACCTTCGGTCTTGTAGCCGATGTCGAGCAGGACCTCGTCCCGATCGACCTTGACGATGGTGCCTTCGACGATGTCGCCGTCGTTGAAGTACTTGATCGTCTTGTCGATCGCGGCGAGGAAATCCTCGGCAGAGCCGATGTCGTTGACGGCAACCTGCGGCGAGGTGGTCGTAGTGGGCATGTGTTGGGTTGCTCCGGACGGATTGTGGTCGGTAGAGGACATTGGAACTTTCGGTTTTGCCGTGAAATCACAGCCAGGGGACTACGTTGGACATGCACAGCACATCGCTGCCGCACTGCACAACGCTGTACTCGACGCATGTAACCTCACAGCACGCGCGGCTCCGGTACGAAATACTGAAGACACTCGCGGGGAACAGCGTACGCGAGGTGCGATGCGACAAGCAAACAAGGGTCCCCCTGGGCAAACTGGATACTCTTAACATGATGCCCGAAGATCATCCGGTCGCGCTCGACGAGGATCGGCACGCCCAGGCCAACGCCCTCCTCGGCACCACCGGAGTGACCCGCCGCGAGATCGATTCCCAGGCCAGCCAGCGCGCCAACCGGCGATGGTGGGACGCCGACGCCGCGCAGTATCACGACACGCACGCCGACTTCCTCGGCGTCGACTCCCCCGGCGGCGAATTCGTCTGGTGCCCCGAGGGTCTGCACGAGGGCGACTGGCATCTGCTCGGCGACGTCGCGGGCAAACGCGTGCTGGAGATCGGCTGCGGTTCGGCGCCCTGTTCCCGGTGGCTCGCGGGGCAGGGCGCGCGGCCGGTGGGCCTGGATCTGTCGCGGCGGATGCTCGAGCGCGGCGTGGCGGCCATGGACCGCGGCGGGCCGCGGGTGCCGTTGGTGCAGGCCGGGGCCGAGGCGCTGCCGTTCGCCGACGCGTCGTTCGATCTGGCCTGCTCGGCCTTCGGCGCGATTCCGTTCGTGGCCGATTCGGCGCTGGTGATGCGCGAGGTGGCTCGGGTGCTGCGGCCGGGCGGGCGCTGGGTGTTCTCGGTGAATCATCCGATGCGCTGGGTGTTTCCCGACGATCCCGGCCCGGAGGGGTTGTGCGCGCGCATCTCCTATTTCGATCGCACCCCCTATGTGGAGGTGGACGCGGACGGCGCTCCGACCTACGCCGAACACCACCGCACGATGGGCGACCGGGTGCGCGAGATCGTGGCCGCGGGTCTGGTCCTGCTCGACATCGTCGAACCGGACTGGCCCGAGTGGCTCGACCGCGAGTGGGGTCAGTGGAGTCCGCTGCGCGGCGAGATCTTCCCGGGCACAGCCATTTTCGTGACCGAGCGACCCGAGCGCTAGACCTGCCGCAGCGGCATGGTCTCCGCCGGGGCCGCGCCGACGGACACGGCCTCGGGGGTGGACGCGGCGGCCGGACCGGCGAACGCGGGCAGGGCCGCGAAGCGCGGATCGATCCGGGCCGTGCGGCTGGCGTAGGAGATCCAGCCGCGGGCGCGGGTGAGCGGGTGGTCGGGGAACTGCGGATCCCAGCGCGCGTCGTCGGCGGCGTTGTAGGGCAGCTTGCCCTTCACCTCGGGCGCGTACGGATGCGGCGGGAACATGTTCTGGAAGCCGACCTTCGGCACGATCGCCGCCTCGCGGGTCCCGGAGCGGCCGGTCTCCACGCACATGATCTTGAGGATCGCGCTACAGGTCGCCTTCGGCACCACGATGCCCGCGGTGAAGCCCAGCCCGGACCGCTCCGCGAGCGGGAACTTCTCCAGCCGCACCAGCGCGGGCTGCCCGTCGACGGTGACGGCGTGCGCCTCGATGAGGCAACCGAACTCGGCCTGTAGCTCGGTGAGCCTGCGCCGCAAGGTATCCGGGTCGTCCAACGACGCGGGCAGATCCGGCACCTGATCGATATAGGTGAGGGTCACCAGATCGCCGGTGGCCGGGTTGCCCCATCTGGTCTGGTCGAGCTGCTGTAGTCCTTTGGTATCGAACGCGATCGGCACGCGACCACGGTACCGATTCGTGGCCTTTTCGCACTTCCAGTGGTGTTTCGTGCCCAACACGTGACCGTCTGGTAATAAATTCCGGACAAAGCGGGTAGGGGGTCTTTTCTAACCCCTGTTTTTAGGGGACCGACCGGCCTGCTCCAGGGCCATCCGCAACGCGTACTCGATCTGGGCGTTGACGCTGCGCAGGTCGTCGGCCGCCCACTTGGCGATGGCCTCGTGGACGGCCGGATCGAGCCGCAGCAGCACCTTCTTCGGCTCGCGCTTGACCATCAGGAGTAGAGCGAGCCGGTGTTGACGACGGGCTGGGCGGATCGGTCGCCGCACAGCACGACCAGCAGATTCGACACCATCGCGGCCTTGCGCTCCTCGTCGAGTTCGACCATGCCCTCGCGGGCGAGCCGATCGAGGGCCATGCCGACCATGCCGACCGCGCCCTCCACGATACGGCTGCGCGCGGCGACGATCTGCGACGCCTGCTGACGGACGAGCATGGCCTGGGCGATCTCGGGCGCGTAGGCGAGGTGGGTGATGCGGGCCTCGAGGATATCGATCCCGGCGAGGGCGGTGCGCTCGCTGAGTTCGGTGGTCAGCTCCTCCGCGACCTCGGTGCCGTTGCGCAGGCTGGTGCGGTTCGGGTCGTCGGAGTCGTAGGGGTGCACGGTCGCCAGGTGCCGGACCGCGGCCTCGGACTGGGTCTGCACGTACTCCTCGTAGTCGTCGACGGCGAAGGCGGCCTTGAAGCTGTCGACCACGCGGTAGACCACCACCGCGGCGATCTCGACGGGGTTGCCGTCGTTGTCGTTGACCTTGAGCTTCTGGGTCTCGAAGTTGCGGACCCGCAACGAGATTCGGCGCTTGTTGGTCAGCGGGACGACCCAGAAGAAGCCGGGATCGCTGACCGAGCCGATGTAGCGGCCGAAGAACTGGACGACCTTGGCCTCGTTCGGGCCGACCGTGGTGAGCCCGGACAGCAGCAGGACCGCCAGCCCGACCACCACGAACAGGATGACCGCGCCCGCGGGCGAGCCGCCGTCACCGTCGGCGGTGGCGGAGGTGACCGCCACACCGCCGAACAGCCCGGCCCCGCCCACGACGAGCAGCACCAACAACATGAGGAACCCGTTCACCCGAAAGGCCGGACGAAGCTCCATGACATCCTCCCAATATTGAAGTGATATCACGAAGATAGCACGATGTTGCGGTTCGCGCGAAAGAGGTTGCCCGGGTCGTAGGTCGCCTTCAGCGCGGCCAGCCGGGCGTAGGTCGACTCGGTGTAGCCCGCCCGGGTCTGCCGCTCGTCGGCCCAGTCGCCCGCGCCGTAGAGGAAATTCAGGCTGTGCCCGATCGCCCACGGCGACAAGGCTTTTCCGATGCCGTCGTGCAGACCGCGGATCTCGTCGCCGCCGGGTTCGGTGATGAACCGGGCGAGGTGGTCCGCGTCGCGGTGGTCGACGGTGGCGGGTCCGGGCCGGCGCAGCGCGCCGCCGAGGTGGCGCAGGTTGGCGACCACGGGCGCGTCGGCGGTCGCGTCCAGGAACGCTTGCGCCGCATCGGCGTTCAGCTCCGACAGCAGCAGGTTGGTGGCGGTGTAGGCGTGCGGGAAGTCGGGGTCGCTGTAGATGGTGTGCGTCTCGGTGTAGGGCATGGCCCGCAGGTCGTCCTTCAGGCGAGTCCCGATGCGCCGCAACGGTTCGACCAGGCGGTCGCCGTCCGGACCGACGTGCGCGATATTGATCGTGGCGATGTAGCGGCCGCGCAGCGGAGCGGGAACGGGCGGGATGTCGGGCATCGTCATGAGCGTCAGACCCGAGGTCGTCTCGTCCGGAACGTCCTGGGTCCACAGCCGCCACGCCTCCAGCGCCGGTTCCACCAGATCCGTATCGAAGATCAGCTGCCCGCCGTAGACCGAGGTGAGCGGGACCAGTTCGAGTTCCAGCGCGGTGACCACGCCGAAGTTTCCGCCCGTGCCCAGCACCGCGCCGAAGAGTTCATCGCCGGAAGGCAGCGTGCGCACCCGCCCGTCGGCGGTGACCAGTTCGATCGCGCGCACGCGGTCGGCGGCGTAGCCGAAGGTGCGGGCGAGGATGCCGAGCCCGCCGCCGAGGTGGTAGCCGACCACGCCGACCGAGAGGGACGAGCCGTTGAGCGGGGCCAGTCCGTGCGGCGCGGCGGCATCGATGAGCGCGCCCGCCCGCACCCCGGCCGCGACCTTCGCGGTGCGCGCGACCGGATCGATCTCGATCCCGGTCATCCGGCGGGTGCTGACGAGCACGCCGCCGTCGAGCGGCACCGACAGGCCGTGGCCGGTGGCCTGCACGCCGATCGGAAGCCTATGGCGCGCGGCGTATTCCACGGCGGCGCGGACGTCCTCGGTGTGCCGGGCCCCGACCACGAGGGCCGGGCGATGGGTGTAGGCCGTCTGGAATCCCGCGATCTCCGCGGCGTAGCCGTCGTCCCCGGGACGGAGGATCGGGCCGGAGCAGATGAGGTCGTTGTTCGTCATGTCCTCGACGATTCCGCAGTCCGGGCGAGAAGTGAAACAGATAGATCTTCTGGAAACTAGAATGAATGCTTATGGAGCTTCGCCAGTTGCGCTACTTCGTCACCGTCGCCGAGGAGGCCCACTTCACCCGCGCGGCGGCCCGCCTGCATCTGGCCCAGCCCGGCCTGTCGGCGCAGATCCGGCAGCTGGAACGCGAACTGGGACAACCCCTTCTGGACCGCTCCGGCCGCACGGTCACCCTCACCGACGCCGGCGCGGCCGTCCTCCCGCACGCCCGCGCCGCGCTCGCCGCCGCCGATCGGGTCCGCGACACCGTCGACGAGTTCACCGGGCTGTTGCGCGGCCACGTCCGCCTCGGCACGATCTCCGGCGTCGCGTCCGGCGAACTCGACATCGCCTCGGTCCTCGCCGCCTTCCACCACGACCATCCCCAGGTCGAGATCACCCTCACCGAGACGAGTTCGGACGCCATGCTCGACGCTCTCGCGCGCGGCGCGCTCGATATCGCGCTCATCGGATTGACCGGCGCGCCAATCGATTCCAGAATCGAGACCGATATCGTCTACGACGCCGCCGTGCAGGCCGCCGTCCCGATCGACGATCCCGGCGCTCGGGACCGAATCCCCTTGCGGGAGTTGCGGGATCGGCCGCTGATCTGCCTCACCCGCGGCACGGGCATCCGGGGCGTGTTCGAAAGGGCCTGCGCGGCGGCGGGTTTCGAACCGAATGTGGCCTTCGAGGCCGCCGCGCCGCCGCTGTTGCTGCGGCTGGCCGCCCGCGGTCTGGGCACCGCCATCGTCCCCGCCCTCACCCCCGCCGAGGCCGCGACCTTCGCGGTGCGCACGCTGGCGATCACCGACCCGGAGCTGCGCGGGCGGCTGGCCCTGGCGTGGCGGGCGGACCGCTCCGGCTCGCCCGCCACGAAAGTCCTGCTCGGCCAACTGCGTATCGCGCTGGCGCGGTGACTCACAGGATTCGGGACAGGAACGCCTTCGTCCGTTCGTGCCGCGGATTCGCCAGCACCTCGCGGGGATCACCGGCTTCGACGACCACGCCGCCGTCCATGAACACCAGCTGATCGGCCACCTCGCGGGCGAAGCCCATCTCGTGGGTCACCACGATCATCGTCATCCCCGAGGCGGCCAGTTCCCGCATGACGCCCAGCACCTCGCCGACCAGTTCGGGGTCCAGCGCCGAGGTCGGCTCGTCGAACAGCATGAGCTTGGGGTCCATGGCCAGCGCGCGGGCGATCGCCACCCGCTGCTGCTGACCGCCGGACAGCTGGGCGGGATAGGCGTCGGCCTTGTCGGCCATGCCCACCCGGTCCAGCAGTTCGCGGGCCCGGGCGCGGGCGTCCTGTTTGCGCAACCGCTTGACCTGGGTGGGCGCCTCGATGATGTTCTCGATCGCGGTGCGGTGCGGGAACAGGTTGAAGTGCTGGAACACCATGCCGATGTCGCGGCGCTGCGCGGCGGCCTGCCGGGGGCTCAGCTCGTAGAGCTTGCCGTTCTTCTCGCGGTAGCCGATCAGGTCGCCGTCGACGTACAGCCGCCCGGCGTTGACCTGTTCGAGGTGGTTGATGCAGCGCAGGAACGTCGATTTGCCGGAACCGGACGGGCCGATCAGGCACATCACCTCGCCGCGCGACACCTCCAGCGAGACGCCCTTGAGCACCTGCAACGCGCCGAAGTTCTTGCAGACCTGCTGGGCCTGGATCATGGGAGTCGTTGCGGCCGTACTCATTTCCCGACCTCCGAGGGCATCGCCCGGGCCAGGGCCGCCAGTTGTTTGTTGGTCAGCTGACGGCTCGAACCCCGCGCGAAGTACCGCTCCAGATAGAACTGGCCCACCATGAGGATGCTCGTGACCACGAGATACCAGGTGGCCGCGACCAGCAGCAGCGGGATGGGCTGGAAGTTCACGCCGTAGATGTCGCGGGCGCGGCCGTACAGGTCGGTGGTCAGCGGGATGGCGGCCACCAGCGAGGTGGTCTTCAACATGCTGATCAGCTCGTTGCCGGTCGGCGGGATGATCACCCGCATCGCCTGCGGCAGCACGGTCCGGCGCATGGTCTGACTCCACGACATGCCCAGCGCGAAGGACGCCTCGCGCTGCCCCTCACCCACGGAATTGATTCCCGCGCGGACGATCTCGGCCATGTAGGCGGCCTCGTTGAGGCCCAGGCCGAGCATGGCGAAGAAGAACGCCGCCGACCAGCCCTGAATGTTCAGATGCGCGAAATGCGGTCCGCCGAACGGGATTCCGAGATCGATCGTCTTGTACAGCGAGGGGAACAGCCCCCAGAACACCAACTGCACGTACACCGGCGTCCCGCGGAAGATCCACAGATACACCCAACCCACCGCGCGCAGAACGGGATTCGGCGACAGCCGCATGACCGCGAGGATCATGCCCAGCACCACGCCGATCGCCATGGCCAGCACGGTCAGCTCGAGGGTGACCAGTACGCCCTGGCCCGCGATCCGCGAATCGAACAGATACTTGCCGTAGGTGTCCCACCGATAGGCCGGGTTGGTGGCCGCGCCGTAGACGAACAGCGCGACCAGCACCAGGATGATCGCCGCGGCGATCCAGCGGCCGGGATGCCGCAGCGGCACGGCCTTGATCGGGGCGGGCTCGGCGGACTCGTCGAAGTCCTGGGGGCTCACCGGATATCAGCTCTTCGCGCCGTTGATCTCGGACTTGGTGATCGCGCCCTCCTGGACGCCCCAGTTCTCGGCGATCTTGCGGTAGTCACCGGAGTCCATCAGATGCTGCACGGCCTCCTGCAACACGGCCGCCAGCGGGGAGCCCTTCTTCACCGGCCAGCCGTAGGGCGCGGATTCGAAGATCGAACCGGCGGGTTCGATCTTGTCCTGGTTCTGCTTGATGGCGTACGCGGTGACCGGCGAGTCGGCGGACATGGCGTCGACCTGACCGAGCACCAGCGCGGTCGACGCGGCGCTCTGCTCGTCGAACGGGACCTTCTGGATCTCGGGCTTGCCGGCGTCGGTGCACGCCTTGCTCTTGGCCGGGATCTCGTCGGTGTCCTCGATCGTGGTGCGCTGCACGGCGACCTTCTTGCCGCAGGCGTTGTTCGGGTCGATCGCCTTGCCCTTCTGCTGGGCCCACTGGATGCCCGCGGAGAAGTAGTCGACGAAGTCGACGGTCTTCTGGCGTTCGACGTTGTCGGTGAACGAGGACATGCCCACGTTGTAGGTCCCGGCCTCGATGGCGGGGATGATCTTCTCGAAGTCGGACTCCTTGTAGTCGGCCTGCACGCCGAGCACGGTCGCGACCGCGTCCATCAGGTCGACGTCGAAGCCGACGATCTTGCCGGAGCCCGGATCCTTGTACTCGTTCGGCTGATACGGGATGTTCACGCCGACGACCAGTTTGCCCGACTGCTTGACGTCCGCGGGCAGCTTGGCGGCGATGGTGTCGACCTTCGAGACCTGAACCTTGTCCACCTTCGGACCGTTGTCCTCGGTGTTCTTGGTACAGCCCGTCAACGCCAGCGCGCCACCGGCGACGAGACACGCGGCTCGCAGGAGAAATCCACGACGAACAGACACAGCAGCCCTCCATGTTCGGGTGGGCGACAACCGGGCGTCGCCCGCCGTTCGAAATCTAGGCGATTCGGACCGACTGTGCCGGTCGGTTACCGAAGGTTAATGCGCGCCGGAGGCACGCGTGGCGGTTACCCGCCGAGTTCGGGACCTTATCACCAGCGGTTCAGCCGGGCGCGCACGTGCTCGGTGAATTCGGTGGTCGAGGCCAGGCCGCCGAGGTCGGCGGTCGCCACGCCGGAGGCCAGGGTGGCCGCGATCGCCCGGTCGATGTGGTCGGCGGCCCGGGTCAGGGCCGGATCGGCGCGGCGGGCGCCGAGCAGCCGCAGCAGCATGGCCGCGGACAGTTGCAGCGCGGCCGGATTGGCGCGATTGTGTCCGGCCAGCGTCGGCGCGGCGCCGTGCACGGCCTGGGCCATGGCCTGGGTGGCCGAGCAGTTCAGCGAGGCGGCCAGGCCCAGCGAACCGCTCAGTTCGCCCGCGAGGTCGGACAGGATGTCGCCGAACAGGTTCTCGGTGACGAGCACGTCGTAGTCCCCCGGGGCGCGGACCAGATGGGCGGCGGCCGCGTCGACGTGTTCGTCGGTCACGGTCAGCCCCGAATACCCTTGTGCCACTTCGCGACACACGTCCCGGAACAGGCCCATGGTCAGCGGCAGGACATTGGCCTTGTGCACGATGGTGAGCCGCTTGCGCCGGGTCGCGGCGAGGGCGCACGCCTCGTGCGCGATCCGCTCGCACGCCGCGCGGGTCACCACGCCCACCGACAGCGCCACATCCGGGGTCGGGCGGAACTCGCCCGATCCGGCGACCATATTGCGGTCGGCGTAGAAGCCCTCGCTGTTCTCCCGCACGATCACCAGATCGATATCCGGCGCGGCGGCCCGCACGCCCGGAAACGCCCGCGCCGGACGGATATTCGCGTACAGCCCGAACCGTTTGCGGATCGCGCCGCCGGGCGGGGTGCCGGCGCGGTGTTCGGGAGCGTAGGCGGCGTTGTCGTGCGGGCCCAGGATCCACCCGTCCAGTCCGGCCAGCGCGTCGAGCGTGAGATCCGGTAGCGGCGAACCGAATTCGTCGATGGCGGCCTGTCCCATCGGCAGCGGCACCCACGCCACGCCCGCGCCCAGCGCGTCGTCGACGACCAGCCGGGTCGCCCGGACCACCTCCGGCCCGATCCCGTCCCCCTCGATCAGCCCCAGTCGTATCTCCGCCCGTTCGCTCACGGGTCCATCCTGACCGGTCCGCCGCGCGGCGCGAACACCGGATACCGCGAACCGCCGCACGGACACTCGGGGGCGGCGTATGTTCGCGAGATCATGGTGCAGTCGGTGGAATTGCTGGTGGACGACGCGACCGACGCGGAGATCCGCCGCCAGTGGTCCCTGCTCACCGAGGCGGGCCTGCCCGGCCCGTCCCCCGACCACCGCCCCCACATCACCCTCGCCGTCGCCCGCCAGATCTGGCCCCGCCTCGAGGACGCCCTCACCACCCTGACCTTCCGCCCGATCCCCCTCCGCCTCGGCGGCCTGCTGATCTTCGGCTCCCGCCACCCCATCCTGGTCCGCCCCCTCGTCCCCACCGAACCCCTCCTCGACCTGCAACGCCGAGTCTTCGCCGTGATAGCCCAATGCCCCGGCATCCCCGCCAACGTCCGCCCCGACGCCTGGACCCCCCACATCACCCTGGCCCGCCGCCTCCGCCCACAACAGGTGGGCGAGGCGTTCCACGCGGTGTCGAGCGATCGGGAGTTCGCGGGGGTGGGGGTGGGGGTCAGACGGTGGGACGGGGATCGGCGGCGGGAGTGGTCGGTGTTGTCATGATCCGGCAGGAGCGCGCGACCCTCGGATCGCCCTGCGCGGCGACGCGGCCGGTATCGATGAGATCGATGAGCCGTTGTTGCAGAACGTAATCCATCACCGGATACGCCTGCGTGCCCATGACCTCGGCGATGACCGCGGTCATGGGCGTGGCCTCGGCGGGAATCGCGGCGAGCAGACGCTCGTCGAAATGGGTGACGGGCGCCGAGCGCAACCCCTGTTCCGACATCACCCGGAACGGGGCGTTCTCCGCCTCGAGGTCCGACCACGAGCGAGCCAGGTCGGCGCGTTCGTCGTCGGTGACCGGGCGCTCGCTTCCCAGCAGCGCCGCGAGCCGTTCGGGCGACATCTCCGCCACCGAATCCGCTTGCGCCGCCGAGACATCGATCGCGTGGAGCGAACCGGTATCCGCACGGCCCGCCACCATCCGGTGCAACGCGACCTCCTGGGCGCGGCGCCGACCGGTCCACACCACGGCTCTCGACCCGGACAATCGCTGCCTCAGCCGCTGCTCGGCGTCGGTGACCTCCGTGCGCAGTTCCTCCGCGAAATCGCCGGTGTATGCCTCGGACCACCACTGTCCGCGCCGCGACAGCGCGTCGATCGGGCCGCAGCTCAGATCGTCGTGATACGCCAGTACCTCGGCGTCGTCACCGGCCATTCGCAGCGCCGCCCGAATTCCGCCCGCCGCCGCGGCGCCCGCCGCCACATGAACCGTCCGCATGATCACTCGACTCCCCCCTGATCGGATTGCGTTCCGCTACCAGAGTGCCACCGAACGGCGCGGCCCGCCGCTTACCCCGCTACCGTCCTGGGTACCCGCCAAGGAACGGTGAGCAGCCGACGGAAGAGAACCGGAGTTCGTGACGTTGCATCCGGTACACACAACGAGAGGATCCCATGGCCACCCAGACTCTGACCGAGCAGAACTTCGACGAGATCGTGACCGGTAACGACATCGTTCTGGTCGACTTCTGGGCCGAATGGTGCGGGCCGTGCAAGCAGTTCGCGCCGACCTTCGAGTCGTCCTCGGAGCAGCATCCCGACGTGGTGCACGGCAAGGTCGACACCGAGGCGCAGCAGGGGCTGGCCGCGGCGGCGCAGATCCGGTCCATTCCGACCATCATGGCCTTCAAGGAGGGCGTGCTCGTCTTCGCGCAGCCGGGCGCGTTGCCCGCGGCCGCGCTCGAGGACCTCGTCACGCAGGTGAAGGCGCTCGACATGGACGAGGTGCGCAAGCAGCTGGCCGAGCATCAGGCCCAGGAGCAGTAGTCCCGAAACGGCAAGCGCCGCATCACCTTTCCGGTGATGCGGCGCTGTCGTATGCGGTCAGCGACCGAGCTGGTTGATGCCCGCGATCATGGCGCGGACGGTCGACTCGGGGCCGTCGTCGGCGAGGGCGGCGCCCCAGCCGCGGCGGCCGTTGGACTCGCACTGCACGAAAGTCGCTGTGCCCGAGGCGGTTCGGCGCTGATGGAACTTGAGGATCTCGACCGGGTAGCCCTCGTCGTAGAGAGCCGAGGTCAGCGCCGCGACCGGGCTACCGGCCGTGATCACGGTCCGTTGCCGGCCCGCGAAGTCGAGGGTGGCGGTGTAGGTCGCCACCGGCAGGCCCTGGTCGAGGCGGGTCCAGTCGCTGAGCTTGATCGGTCCGGTCGGGCCGCAGTAGCGATCGTGGAACTCGGTGGGGGTCAGTCCGGCGCATTCGGCCCGCAGGCCCTTGGGTGCGGCGGAGATGAAGTCGCGCGTGTCTATGGTGATGGTCATTGGACTCAGGTCTTCCCGAAGCTTCGTCGTGTCTGATGACAGAGGGAGGGGACCAGCTGGAGCAAATCTGTACGGCCGCAGCGAGGGGGCCGGTCCGAATTCAGACCCCGCTACGGCGAAGTACTACGAGAAGTCGACCGGCAGCCATCATCGCGGTGAGCGAGAGACGCGCGGCGCTGTCGCGGTCGGCGACATCGAGCGCTGCGCTGCGGCTGGCGGCGGGGTTCGGCACGTGAACGAGGATATGGACTCGCCCCCGCCATGGCAACCATTTTCACCCGGAACCCAGGAGTAACTTCGTCACAATCTTCCGTAAACGCCACACCAATGCCCGATGACCTGCTAGGCAACATCCAGCGCCCCCTCTTCGGGCAGGCCCGAGCCCTGCGACACGCCCACGGCAACTCGCTGGCCAACCACCGCGTCGGTCCGTTTTCGGGTGATTCCGATCGGGCGGCGCGACCCGCCGTCCACCATCTCCTCGGCGCCCACCGCCGCTGCCGCCACTAGATCCAGGAATGCGCGGCCTACGTCGAGCGCGTCCGCGAGCGAGGCTGAGCGACACCGTTTGTCGCGCCGCTCGGCGAGCGTCAGGCCAGAACCGGGCGGGCGCGGTCGGTGGCGAGCAGGACGGCGATCGCGCCGAGGGCGGTGCCCGTGATCCAGCGCTGGGTGCGCACCCAGACGGGGCGGCCAGCGAGGAAGGCCGCGATCGCGCCAGCGCCGAGGACGATCAGGGCGTTGACGGTGAGGGCGATGGCGATCTGCACCGCACCGAGGCAGAGGCTCTGGGCCCAGACGCGCCCGTGGGCCGGATCGACGAATTGCGGGATGAGCGCCATGTACATGATGGCGATCTTGGGATTGAGCAGATTCGTCACCAGCCCCATGGTGAACAGCCTGCGGGTCGGGTCCGGCGGGAGCTCGGACGCCTCGAAGGCGGATACGCCGCCCCGCAACGTCTTCCACGCCAGATATCCCAGATACGCCGCCCCGGCCAACTTCACCGTGAGATAGAGCCCGGGCACCACGGCGAACACAGCGGTGATCCCGGCCGTCGCCGCCACCAGATAGACCAGGAACCCGACGGCCACCCCCGACAACGACACCAGCCCGGCCCGCCGCCCCTGCGACACCGTCCGCGACACCAGATACATCATGTTCGGCCCGGGCGTCAGCACCATCCCCAACGCGGCCGCCGCCACCCCCAGAACCGCCGTCGTCTCGATCATGAACCCATCCTCACCCGCAGCCGCCGACCGTGTCGCGAGCCAGTCGGAGACCGCTGGACGTCCCGAACGGATGCGCCCACACCGGTTCCCGTGGATGATCGGAGACATGAAGACCAGGCTCAGCTGCCCCTGCGGGGAATACATCACCGGCACCGACGAGGACGACCTCGTCGAGAAGACCAAGGCCCACCTCGCCGAGAACCACCCCGGCCACGACTACTCCCGCGACGAGATCCTCTTCATCGCGTACTGATCGCCCGGCTCAGTGGGCCGCCGCGTCCCAGCTGCGGCCCACGCCCACCGACACCTCCAGCGGCACCGACAGGTCGATCGCCTTCGCCATGTGTTCGCGAGCAAGGGTTTCCAGCGCCTCGCGTTCCCCGGCGGCGACCTCGAAGAGGAGTTCGTCGTGGATCTGCAACAGCATCCGCGACTTCAGGCCGGAGGCGTGAATCGCGTTCTGCACGTTGATCATCGCGACCTTGATGATGTCGGCGGCCGTGCCCTGGATGGGGGCGTTGAGGGCCATGCGTTCGGCGGCCTCGCGGCGCTGGCGGTTGCTGGAGTCCAGGTCGGGCAGGTAGCGGCGGCGGCCGAAGAGGGTTTCGGTGTAGCCGACCTTGCGCGCCTGGTCGACGGCGTCGCGCAGGTAGTCGCGAATATTGCCGAACCGGTTGAAGTACACCTCCATCTGGGCCTTGGCCTCCTCGGCGCTGATCTTGAGCTGCTGGGACAGCCCGTACGCCGACAGCCCGTAGGCCAATCCGTAGGACATCGCCTTGATCCGGCGGCGCATCTCCGGATGCACCTCGGAGATCGGGATGTCGAACGCCTTGGACGCGACGAACGTGTGCAGGTCCTCGCCGGAGTTGAACGCCTCGATCAGGCCCGCGTCCTTGGACAGGTGGGCCATGATGCGCATCTCGATCTGGCTGTAGTCCGCGGTCATCAGCGATTCGAAACCGGGACCGACGACGAAGGTGTCGCGGATGCGGCGGCCGGTGTCGGTGCGGATCGGGATGTTCTGGAGATTCGGCTCGGTCGAGGACAGGCGTCCGGTCGCGGCGATGGTCTGATTGAACGTGGTGTGGATGCGCCCGTCGTCGGCGACCGACTTGAGCAGGCCGTCCACGGTCACCTTCAGCCGGGTCGCGTCGCGGTGGGCGAGCAGATGTTCCAGGAACGGATGCTCGGTCTTCTCGAACAACGATTCCAGCGCATCGGCGTCGGTGGTGTAGCCGGTCTTGGTGCGCTTGGTCTTCGGCATGTCGAGCTCGTCGAACAACACCACCTGCAACTGCTTGGGCGAACCGAGGTTGATCTGCTTGCCGATCACCTCGTAGGCCGCGTTGGCGGCGTCGGTGACGCGCCCGGCGAATTCGGACTGCAACCGCTCGAGCGCGTCCACGTCGACCGCGATGCCCGCCTCCTCCAGCTCGGCGAGCACGCCCAGCAGCGGAAGTTCCATCTCGGTGAGCAGTTTCGTGGACTCGATGCCGCGCAACTCCTCGTCGAAGGCGTCGGCGAGGTCGGAAACCGCTCGCGCGCGCAGGATCTCGCCCTGCGCCAGCTCGGCGTCGACCTGTTCGGAATCGTCGAGCAGCGACAGCTGGGCGTCCTCGGCGGCGTCGATGCGCAGCTCCCGCGACAGGTACCGCAGCGACAGATCGTCGAGATTGAACGTGCGTTGCCCGGGCCGGACCAGATACGCCGCCAACGCGGTATCGCTGGTGAGCCCCGCCAGCGTCCAGCCCCGCGCCCGCAGCGCGTGCATGGCGGCCTTGGCCTCGTGCACCGCCTTGGGCACCGCGGGATCGGCCAGCCACGCGCCCAGCGCCCGCTCGTCCTCGGGCGTCAGCGACACCGCGTCGAAGTAGCCGCCCTCCCCGTCGGCGGCCGCGATGGCGATCGCCCGCACGTCGCCCTGCACGGGGGTGCAGGTACCGGCGACCGAAACACCGTGGCGCACACCGGCTTTCGCGTGCTCGGCCAGCCAGTCCGCGACCGCGCCGGGTTCGACCGCGCCGCCGCTGATCTCGAAGCCCGACTCGGCCTCCGGCTCCGGCGGCGCGAGCGTCTCGAACAGCCGATCCCGCAGCACCCGGAATTCCAGATCGTCGAACAGCCGGTGGATCTTGTCCCGATCCCACGGCTGCTGGGCGAGCTGGTCGGGGGTGTAGGGCAGCGGCACGTCCTTGACCATCTCGGTCAGCTGCCGATTGAGCACCACGCTGGACAGATTGGCGCGCAGCGCGTCGCCGACCTTGCCCTTGACCTGGTCGACCCGGTCCACGAGCGTGGCCAGATCGCCGTACTCGCGCACCCATTTGGCGGCCGTCTTCTCCCCCACGCCCGGGATGCCGGGCAGGTTGTCGCTCGGGTCGCCGCGCAGCGCCGCGAAATCCGGGTACTGCGCGGGGGTGAGCCCGTACTTCTCCTCCACCGCGGCCGGGGTGAACCGGGTCAGCTCCGAGACGCCCTTGCGCGGATACAGCACGGTCACGTCGTCGTTGACCAACTGGATCGCGTCGCGGTCGCCGGAGACGATGAGCACCCGGAACCCTTGCGGCACGGCCTGACTGGTGAGGGTCGCGATGATGTCGTCGGCCTCGTAACCCTCGAGCGCCATGGTCGGGATGCCGAGCGCGCCCAGCACCTCCTGCGTGATCTCGACCTGACCGCGGAACTCGTCGGGGGTGGTGATCCGGTTGGCCTTGTACTCCGGGTAGGTCTCGGTGCGGAAGGTCTTGCGGTTCACGTCGAACGCCGCGGCCACGTGCGTGGGTTTCTCGTCGCGCAGCAGGTTGATCAGCATGGCGGTGAACCCGTACACCGCGTTGGTGGTCTGGCCGGTGACGGTCTTGAAGTTCTCCGCGGGCAGCGCGTAGAACGCGCGGTAGGCCAGCGAGTGCCCGTCCAGCAGCAGGAGGGTGGGCCGCTCACCCGGGGTCGCTGCGGACGCACTGCTCTGACGCTGATCGGTGGTGGCTGGGGTCACGGCACAGAGTCTAGGGACCGGCACCGACAACCCGTGACGCCACCACCGCCGCGCCTCACGCCACGCCGAGGTAGGCCGACTTGACGGCCGGATCGGTGAGCAGTTCCCGGCCCGTGCCGGTCTTGGTGACCTCGCCGGTCTCCAGGATGTAGGCCCGGTCGCTGCGCACGAGCGCCTGCTGGGCGTTCTGCTCGACCAACAGCACCGTGGTGCCCTGGGCGTTGATCTCGCCGATGATCCGGAAGATCTGCTGGATCACCATGGGCGCCAACCCCATCGACGGCTCGTCGAGCAGCAGCAGCTTGGGCCGGGCCATCAGCGACCGCCCGATCGCCAGCATCTGCTGTTCGCCGCCGGAGAGCGTGCCGCCGACCTGTTTGCGCCGCTCGGCCAGCCGCGGGAACAGCTCGAACACCCACTCCAGGGTCTTGCCGTACTCCGAACGCTCCTGGAACGGCCGGGCGTGGCAGCCCATGTCGAGGTTCTCCTGCACGGTCATCCCCGGGAACACCCCGCGCCCCTCCGGCGCCTGGATCAGCCCGGACTTCACCCGATCATGGGCCTTGACGCGGGTGATATCGCGGCCCTCGAACAGGATCCGCCCACCGGTCAACGGCAGCAGCCCCGACAGCGCGCGCATGGTGGTGGTCTTGCCCGCGCCGTTGGCGCCCAGCAGCGTCACCAGCTCGCCCTGGTCCACCCGCAGCGAAACCCCGTGCAGCGCTTGGATTCTGCCGTAGTTGACCACCATGTCCTCGATCACCAGCAGCGGTTCGCCGCTGGGCGCGGGGACCGGATGCAGCGGCGGCTGGGCCACCGGCTCGGCGACCTGCGCGGCGATGTCGGCGACCGCCTCGGTCGACCCCGCCTCGGCGATCTGCTCGTCGGCCACGCCCAGATAGGCGGCGACCACGGCGGGATCGTCGCGGATCTCGGTGGGCAGCCCGTCGGCGATCTTGCGGCCGAACTCGAGCACCACGATCCGGTCGGTCACGCCCATGACCAGCCGCATGTCGTGCTCGATGAGCAGCACGGTGAACCCGTCGTCGCGGATCTTGCGGATCAGATCCATCAGCGCCGACTTCTCGCTGGGATTGAATCCGGCGGCCGGTTCGTCCAGGCACAGCAGCTTCGGTTCGGTCGCGAGCGCGCGGGCGATCTCGAGGCGGCGCTGATCGCCGTAGGAGAGGTTGCGCGCCTTCTCCACCGCGCGCGGCGCGATGCCCACGAACTCCAGCAGCGCCATCCCGCGTTCGATGGCGTCGCGTTCCTCGCGCCGATGCCGCGGACTGCGGAACACGGCCCCCGGCACCGAGGTTCGATGCCGGGCGTCGGTGCCGACCACCACGTTCTCCAGCGCGGTCATCTCGCCGAACAACCGGATGTTCTGGAAGGTGCGGGCGATGCCGAGGCGGGTGATCTCGTTGCGCTTGCTCTTGGTGAGCGGTTTGCCGTCGAAGTACACCGTGCCCGCCGACGGGCGGTACACGCCGCTGATCGCGTTGAAGCAGGTGGTCTTGCCCGCGCCGTTGGGTCCGATGAGGCCGAGGATCTCGCCGCGGCGGATCTCGAAACTCACATCGTCCAGCGCGGTCAGGCCGCCGAAGCGGACCGTCAGACCCTCGGTGCGCAGCAACGGTTCCCCGACCGCGGTGAGGATCTCCCGTTGCGGCGCAACGACTTCCGCGACGGTCTCGGCGTCGGCGAACTGGGGCAGCACGGCGGTGACGTCCACATCGCCCGCCGTGGGCGCCGGTTCGGTCTCGCGGTAGCCCGCGGCCATGTCCTCGTTGTCGAACAGCGCGCCACCCGCGCCCGGCCCGGTCATCGGCCCGCTCCGATCGGTTCGGGTTCGGCCGGTCGCCGAACCGCCTGTACCACCTGCCTACCGTAGGTCAGCAGTTTCTGCCGCACCGGGAACAGGCCCTGCGGCCGCAGGATCATCATGACCACCAGGGCGATACCGAAGTACAGATACTTCAGATCGCCGAGGGACTGCGCCCCGCCCTTGCGGAACAGCAGCACGCTGCCCAGCAGCAGCGCCGCCAGCACGCCGGTGACGATCATGCCGAGCACCACCCCGCGCCGGGGCCACACGGGCAGCCACTCGCCGCGGAACCGGTACAGCAGATACAGCGCGGCGAAGATCAGCACGTCGATCAGCAGATAGACATAGCCGGTGGTCTCGTCGGAGACCATCTTCACCGAGGCCAGCCGGGCCGGGAGGTAGGCGATGATGAACGCGCCGACCAGCACGCCGAGCTTGTTGCCCTGCCCGCCGATGACGACCGCGCACAGGAACAGCATCGAGTTGACGACGTTGAACTGCGTCGGATTCACGAACTGCACCTGCCCGGCGTACATCGCGCCGGAGATGCCGCCCACGGCCGCGCCGATGGTGAACGCCCACAGCTTGTACTTGAAGGTGGGCACGCCCATGATCTCGGCGGCGTCCTCGTCCTCGCGGATCGCCACCCACGCGCGGCCCACCCGGCTGCGTTCGAGATTGCCCACGACCAGCAGCATGACCACGATCAGGACCATGCCGAACCAGTACCACCAGGTGCCGTAGCCCGCGCGGTCCAGCAGGTTCATGCTGTCGGGGTTGCCGCCGTTGCCCGCGGAGAACCAGCCCTTCGGATGGTTGTCCGACTCCCCCAGATGCGGGTAGGCCACCTCGGACAGGCCGAGGCTGCCGTTGGTGATCTCGTTGAGGTTGTCGGCGAGCAGGCGCACGATCTCACCGAAGCCGAGGGTGACGATGGCCAGGTAGTCCCCGCGCAGCCGCAGCGTCGGCGAGCCGAGGATCAGCCCGGACAGCGCGGTGACCACCACCGCCAGCGGAAGGCACGCCAGCCACGCCCATTTCGGGTCCAGCCAGCCGCCCGCGGTCTGGTTCCAGGGGCTGTTCTTGCTGGTGAGCAGCGCGACCGTGTACGCGCCGACCGCGTAGAAGCCGACATAGCCCAGATCCAGCAGACCCGCTTGCCCGACAACGACATTCAGGCCGATCGCGACGAGACAGTACATCGCGACCTGGGCCATGACGAGGCCGAAATTGTAACTGGGCGTATCGATTCCGGGCGGCGGGAACAGCGGCAGCAGGGCCAGCAGCGCCAGCACCGGGACGCCGACGCCCCATTGCGCGGGGCGGCTCAGCCCCTCCCACCAGCCGCGCAGGGCATCGCCCACGCCGTGCCGCGAAACCGGTTGCGGCGCGGGGGGTTTGGTGACGGTGACGCTCATGCCCGAGCCCTCCCGAGACTTTCGCCGAGGATGCCGGTCGGGCGCACCATCAGCACCAGCACCAGCACCACGAACGCGACCACGTCGCGCCACTGCGTACCGAACAGGATCTGGCCGTACTGTTCGACCACGCCCAGCAGCAGCCCGCCCAGCAGCGCGCCGCGCAGATTGCCGATGCCGCCGAGCACCGCGGCGCTGAACGCCTTGATGCCCAGGATGAATCCGCCCAGATAGATGATCCCGTTGGGCACCTTGAGGGTGTAGAGCAGCGCCGCGCCGCCCGCGAGCACGCCGCCGATGAGGAAGGTCAGCATGATCACCCGCTCGCGCGACACGCCCATCAGCGTCGCCGTGTCGGGGTCCTGCGCGACCGCGCGGATGGCCCGCCCGAACCGGGTCCGGTTGATCACCACCTCGGTGCCGACCGCCAGGGCCACCGCCGCCAGCACGATGATGATCATGACATTGGTGACCGTCGCGCCGAGGAAGCTGAACTGCGGGGTCTGCTCCACGAGCCGAATCGGTTGCTGCGCATTGGTTCCGCCCAGCTTCGGATTGATCTTGGGCAGAATGAAATGCACGAATTCCTGCAATACGAACGACATTCCGATCGCCGTGATGAGGAAGGCCAGCGGCCGCGCCCCGCGTTTGCGCAACGGCCGATACGCCACGCGCTCCAGCCCGACGGCCGCGCCGCCGGACACCAACATTCCGATGATCATGGCCGCCACCAGATAGACGCACGTCAACACGACGCCCTGCGTATAGGCGTCGGGCGCGGCGGCGAAGCCCAGCAGCATCAGCCCGATCAGCTGCCCGAACATGCCGAGCATGAACACCTCGGAATGCGCGAAGTTGATCAGGCGCAGCACGCCGTAGACCAAGGTGTAGCCGACGGCGACCAACGCGTAGATGGCCCCGTAGGTGATGCCGTCGACGGTGAGCCGCCAGAAATTGTCGAACAGCCCCTGGTAGTCGAACCCGATCGAGGCACCCAGTAGGTGCGTCGCATCGGCCAGTGCGGTCGTGGTCATACTCTCCAACCCTCATTCACGCCCGGGACGACAACAGCACGCGCGGGGCAGAATCCGGCAGACGCCCCGCACGTGCTGTCTCCTCGTCGGGCTACTTCACCTGGTAGATCCACACCACCGCGTTGGTCAGCTCACCCGCGTCGTTCCACTTGTAGTGGCGGCCACCCGTGCCGTCACCCTCGTAGCCGCGGACGTAGCCGAGCACGTCCGGCCGGGTCACCTTGCCGCTGTCGATCGCCTTGAGCAGGATCGTGGCCAGGTCGTAGGCCTCGACCGAGTAGACGCCCGACTTCTGGCCGTTGAGCGCCTGGTACTCCTTCTCGAACTGGTCGGGCGCCGGACCGCAGGGGCAGGTCAGCACCGCGTCCTTGGCGGCGCTGCCGGCCTGGGTGAGGAACTGCGGATCGTTGACGCCGTCGGGGCCGACGAAGGTCGCCTTCACCCCACCGGACTTCAGCTGCGCGGCCAGCGGCGCGCCCTCGGCGTAGTAGCCGGAGTAGAACACCGCGTCCGGGTTCGCCGAGGAGATCTTGGTGACCGTGGCCGAGAAGTCCTTGTCGCCGGTCTTCACGCCCGCCGCGCAGGACGGATCGGCGGCCGAGCCGAGGCCCGCGGTGATGGACTTGGCCAGGCCGGTGCCGTAGTCGCTGTCGTCCTGGACGACGCAGACCTTCTTGTACTTGGCGGCCAGGTACTTGCCGACCGAGCTGCCCTGCACGTCGTCGTTGGCCAGGCCGCGGAAGAAGGTCTTCCAGCCGTTGGTCGACAGGGTCGCGTTGGTGGCCGAGGAGGTCAGCGCCGCCAAGCCGCTGTCGGAGAGGATCTGGCCGGTCGCCTTGGTCTCACCGGAGAAGGCGGGACCGACCAGGCCGACCACCGACTTGTCGTTGATGACCTGCGGGATGACCGAGGTGGCCTTCTGCGGTTCGCCCTCGGTGTCGAACAGCTTCAGGTCGACCTTGCAGTTCGGGTTGGCCTTGTTGTGCTTGTCGATCGCGAGTTTCGCGCCCATCGAGATATTGATGCCGAGGGCGGCGTTCGGTCCGGTCTGCGCGCCCGCGAAGGCGATCGCGGTGCCGGGGGCGCAGGTGGCCTTGCCGTCACCGGCCGGGTCGGCCGCGGTGGCGCTCGACGACGCCGAACCCAGCTTGCCACTCGCGTCGACCGGGCCCAGCGGCTGGATCGACAGGCCGCTGCTCCCCCCGCTGGTGCCCGACTCCGTGCCACCGCTGTTGTTCGTGGATTTCGAACTGCATCCGGTCAGCACCAGCGCCGCGGCAGCGGCGATCGCCAACAAACCTCGCGTGGTACGACCGCGCCTTGTCGAACTGAGCACGTTTCACCTCTAATCCTGCCCATCCGCCCGGGATCACCGGGTGGAAGCCGACCAACGTCGGCTCGGGACAGAACTTAGCGGCGCGAGGTTAGCTCCGCATCACATTCGAGTCATTCGCGTGACTTCGAGCCCCAGTATTTACCTCACCGTGTTGCGGGAGCGTTAATTTCCCGCAATCACGACTTCGGGGCCAGGTTCTCCAATACGACCTCGGCGACGGCTTTCATCGTCGTGCGGCGATCCATCGCGGTGCGCTGAATCCACTTGAACGCCTGCGGCTCGGACAGCCCCTGGGTCTGCATCAGCACACCCTTGGCGCGCTCGACCAGTTTCCGGGTCTCGAGCCGGTCGGACAGGTTGGCGACCTCGCTCTCGAGCGCCGTGATCTCGTGGAACCGGCTGGCGGCCAACTCGATCGCGGGCACCAGATCCGATTTGGTGAACGGCTTGACCAGGTACGCCATCGCCCCGGCGTCGCGGGCCCGCTCGACCAGGTCACGTTGGCTGAAGGCGGTCAGAATGACCACGGGCGCAAGGCGTTTCGAGGCGATCTCGGCGGCCGCGTCGATCCCGTCGCGGCGCGGCATCTTCACGTCCATGATGAGCAGATCGGGCCGCAACTCCTCCGCGAGATCCACCGCCTGCTGGCCGTCCCCGGCCTCGCCCACCACCTGATACCCCTCTTCGGACAGCATCTCCACCAGGTCCATGCGGATGAGAGCCTCGTCCTCGGCCACCACCACGCGCTTCGCGGCGGAGACCGCATCCTTCTTAGCGCCCCCTGCTGACGTTCCCATAGACAGACCCCTCGTGGTTCCGATGCCGACACTCCTCGCCCACCGCGACCACACGCCCACCCACGCCGGCCCGGCACACGCCCGAGTGCCCTAAAGCGTACCGTTCAACCCCGGAAGCAACCCATCTACCCAGCGCAAAGCCCCAAGGCCAGACCCGATTGGGTTCCCCCGCCCCCACCCGCTATGCTTTTCCCCCGGTGCGCCGAGTTGGCGGAACTGGCAGACGCGACGGTCTCAAAAACCGTTGTCCGTGAGGACGTGTGGGTTCGAGTCCCACACTCGGCACCAGGTGGTAGGGGGTTGGTCATCGCCCTCCCCCAGGACATCTCAAGCAGTCCGCAGAGCGTCCGCAGCGGTCCGCAGTTGCTCCACCGCGGCGCGCGCCCCGACGTCCATCCCCTCAGCGACGGCGGCGAGGTCGTCCGAGAACAGATGACCGTAGAGGCCCAGCGTCATGGTCGCGGTCTTGTGGCCCAGCATCCGTTGCGCCACTTTGATATTCGCGCCCGCGCTGATTCCCAACGATGCCGCGGTATAGCGAGCCGATGCGGCACAAGGCCTTCCAGCCCCACCGTCGCCGCAGCCTGATCGAACACCCAGCGGAAATCGCTGGACTCCCGATGGCCCCCTGGTGGCTGAGGAACAGCAGCGCGTCCACACCGCGCCCGTCGAGCGCTCGGTCGAGTTCCCTCGCCGTTTCCGATCGGCTCCCAGCGCCCACAGACACAGCATGGTTGAAGACGACACCGGAGAACTCATCGAAACGGTTCGTCAGCAGTATGTGACAGCGGAAGCCCGAACAATCATGGTTTCAGATGCTCGTATCCGCGGGACCGCTATGACGCCTTCCTATTCCGAGTGGCTCTGCAATCCAGCGGAGATTCGGCGGAGAATCCTTAAGAAATATCGCGGGTTTGGCTAGGCACAGCCAGACCAGCAGCAATTCATCGTCGAACCCAAGCTTGGCCTACGTCGTCCAGATTTCACCACGAGACGAACTCTGCATCTTTGGAATCAAGTTCCATTCTGTTCAGCTACGTCCCTCCGCTAATGCGATTTCTGCCATCACCTCGTAACCCACGGTCGCGCAGAGCGACCTCAAACAACACCGCCGGCGCAGCGCATCGGTCGCATCAGAGCGAAGCAAGGCACGACGGGAACCGTGCGCTGCCCGCTCTTCTACGACTCGTCTAAAATGACTCAGCGCTTATGTGCGCCTGGCTCGAACCGAGTATGCACACTAACTGTCGAATCGGCGAACGAGGGTGACAACACCCGCTCCCGCCACCTTTTCAGTTTGAGGTCCTACTCGATCGTAGAATTCGCCGTTCCAAGCCACCGGTGCCGTGCCAGCTTCAGGCTCCAGCCTCCAGATGAGATAATCCTTATAGCGGAAGGGCTGAAGAGTCTGCGCAAGCTTGGTCGCGAATTCTGGCTCAAGTTTCGATCCTCTGATTCGATCGGTCAACCATCGAAAGTGTTCGTCTAATGAGCGATTCATTTTGGTAAGCTCGTGTTGCGTGCCAGTCACATAAAACTTGCCGTCAAGGATATGAGCGGAAACTTCGGCAAACGCTGGATCGCCTTAGCGTCCATAAGATTGTCCGCCACGCCAAAAAAGATCATTCCTTTGGTTCCTGGCCCCCGATTGGCCATCGCGCTTGCGGTGCGCATGACTTTCTCGAAGCTTTCGTCATCGAACATGCGGTCACCGGATATTTTACAGAAGCCCTGCTTAAGCTCAAATAGGGAGTCCTCAGTTAACGCCATCCGTAGCGTAGACTCAAACTGAAGCGCTTGCTCCTGCAACTTGACGTCTTTTCCGTCGACACTTGGCTTGAAGTGCGGACGAAGCCTTCCTTTGACGCTGTTGAATAGTGCCATTTTCCGCTCCGCGCCCCAGTTTCCGCCGCCTGGTATGCTGAGATCCCCGCCCCAGAAATGTTTAAGAGCACCGAGCAGATCAGCATTACTCTTCGGAACTAGATTCTCTACATGCAAGAGCTGATCAATCGCGATGAACACCGCGTGGAATTGGCGCGGGACACCGCGATTCTTATCTTGCGCTACAGCCCATTCCGCGAAGGCTTCCCCCTTCTCATCGAGGGCTGAGTCGATCAGATCGAGCGTTTCCATGAATCGCGATTGCACATAACTACTGCCCATAACCGCAAGTCGGGGCTGCACTACACCTTGCGAAGTCGAAGCACGACCTGGAGTGTCCCCGTATGCAGAGTTCCGATACTCGCTCCCGGAACTCGCTGGCGGATCTAGAATAATATCAAGAAGGATATCGAGTACCAGTTCCTCATCTCGCGATTCTCGAACGGCCTCTCGCCCCAAGATTCCATGCTTCACCCAGAAAATATCTGTGTCGCGAATCCCGTAGGGTAGATCGCGGTTAGTTATACTAATTTTCGGCATCTCAGATAGATGTACGTAGTCACTCAGAGAGGCATCCCCTCTTACCTCGGCACTTACCCTTCTCACTAACTGAGCAATCTCAGCAGTAGCGCCAGCCTGCCTAATCTCTTGCAGACTCAGGTAGCGGCCCGATGAGTTGATTCTACGAAAGACCTCATCTACCGAAGAGCCGCTTGCAGATCTGTAAGTCGATATCGGAAGCGGGTAGTTTGTAAAGGCAAGGCAAATTTTTCGATCAAGAATCGGACCTTGCTGTTTCAACTCGCCCCGATCCTTCTTGAACTTCGTATCCGCCAAGGTTTCGAGGTCGAAGTACTGCCCTTCAAAAGAAAACTCATTTTCAAAAAAAGAAAAGATTGCATTCAAGCGCTGAAGGCCGTCGATAACTTCCAGACGAGGCTTTCCTTCGTGGATAGTTTCAGCGAGCAGAATCAATGGTATCGGCAACTGATTCAGCACGGAGTCGATCAGCTTCTCTTTTTCCTCGACGGCCCACACCAGCTTGCGCTGATACCGGCGGTTCACAAGATATCGGCCTTGGACAAATTGACTGTACAGCTTTTGCAGACTCTCTCCTTGAACTGAAAGCTCAGTCGTGCTCGCAGAATCAGCCACTACATCTCCTCCCAGTGCACCGTCGCAACATAATACTGCGTCCTGTCGCTGTTCGGTGAGAACGCGCGCGGGCAGTCGAGAAAGCTCAAGTCGGGCTCGCCGATACGGCCCAGGACCAGAGGGAAACGGAGTGTTGGCGTCGGCGCTACAGTACCTGGACCAGGATCTGGTCCGCTCGCGTCCCGCGAACTGAGAGCCACAACGCTCTGGCCAGGGTTCGCGGCGGCCATCTGCGGTTAGGCTCGGATCCGGACAGCGATTTCAGCCGACTCGAAGGGCGGGTTCGTGGACAAGCTGACGGAAATTCTGGCAAAAAGACCGAATATCCTCCTCGACTTTGACGGCCCGGTCTGCGACCTGTTCGCCCACCTCACCGAACGCCAGGCCGCCCGCGAACTCGTCACGGCCCTGAACTCCCCGCTGCTCGACCAGGTCGCGGACGCCAACGACCCCTTCGACATCCTCGAATACATCGCCCACCGCAACCCCGACCTCGCGGCGAAGATCGAACGCCGGCTCGCCGACATCGAGGTGCGGGCGGCGGGCTCCGCGCCGCTCGCCGCGGGGGCCGATGAGGTGATCCGGCGCGCGGCCGGGCGCGGCGTCGTCGCGATCGTCAGCAACAACGCCCCCGAGGCCATCGACACCTATCTGAGGGCACAGGGGTTGCGCGAGTGCGTGGCGGGCGTGTTCGGGCGGACCTCCGCCGATGTCTCGGGGCTGAAGCCGAGCACTCGCCTGCTCGACGAGGCGATGACCACGCTCGGAATAGACTCGGACACTTGCGTTTACGTCGGCGACTCCACCACCGACATCGAAGCCGCGGACGGGGCCGGGATGCCCGCCATCGCCCTCGCGAGCGGGAGTGACGATCGAGACGAACTCGCTTCGCACAAACCGGTGGCCCTCATCGAGTCCATGACCGAGCTGCGGGACGCGTTGGCCGACTAGCCTCCTTCCGCCCGGAATGGCAGGATCCCCGGCGTGCTGAAGCGATGGACCGGCGCGGCCTTGGTCGCGGTGACAGCCCTGCTGGCCGGATGCTCGACGGGCGAACACACCGATCCCCACCCGGACCGAGGCTTCACCGACCTCGAAACCCGATACGGTGCCCGCCTCGGCGTCTATGCCACCGCCCGCGACAAGACCGTCGCGCACCGCGACACCGAGCGCTTCGCCTTCGACTCCACCTTCAAACCCCTGGCCTGCGCCGCCCTCCTCCACGAACACCCCTTGGCCACAGGCTATTTCGACCGAACCATCCACTACACCCGCGACGACCTCGTCCCCTACTCCCCCACCACCGAGACCAGACTCGACACCGGCATGACCGTCGCCGAACTCTGCGAGGCCGCCATCACCCGCAGCGACAACACCGCGGGCAACCAGATCCTGAAACTCCTCGGCGGCCCACCCGCCCTCACCGCGTTCCTGCGGACCATCGGCGACGACACCACCCGCTCCGACCGCTGGGAAACCGACCTCAACACCTCGATCCCGGGCGACGACCGCGACACCACCACCCCACGAGCCATCGCCGCCGACTATCGGAAACTCGTCGTCGAGAACACCCTCGGCGTCCCGGAACGCGACCTCCTCGAGTCCTGGCTCATCGCCAATACCACCGGCGCACAACGCATCCGAGCCGGACTCCCGAGCACCTGGACCGTCGGCGACAAGACCGGCACCGGCGACTACGCCTCCGCCAACGACATCGCCGTCGCCTGGACCGACCGCGGCGAACCCGTCGTCATCGCCGTCCTCACCGTCAAACCGGACCAACGAGCCCAGCCCGACAACGCCCTGCTCGCCGACGCCGCCCGTATCGTCGCCGACGCCCTGCGCTGAACCTTTCGGATCGAAACCCCGTACATCCGCGTAGGGCGAACGAATAGTGGAGGCACGCGGGACATGCGGGTGAACCGGCTGACGGCGGATCTGTCGGCGTATCCGGATCTGGTCGTCATCTATCTGGGCATGCGGGTGCGCAAGCCGCGCGGGATGCTGCGGCTGCTCGGGCTCGGGCCGAAGCTGTATCGGTCGCACAAGGACCGGCCCGACGGGCTGCTGTCGCACGAGGACATCATCTGGTCGCTGATCCCGCCGCACTGGGGCGCGCGGCAATACTGGCGCGATCTGGACAGCCTCGAGCGGTGGACCCGGTCCGAGCCGCACCGGGATTGGTGGCAGCGGTTCCTGCGCGACTCCGGCGGAACCGGGTTCTGGCACGAGGCGTACTTCGCGCGGGGCGGGATCGACGCCATGTACGACGACATGACCACCCCGACCGGACTCGCCCGCTTCGCGCCCACGGTGCCGTCGCGCGGACGATTGTTCTCCACGCGCGGCCGGGTGCGGGCCGCCGATCCGAAAGTCGCCCCCGTCGTCGCGGAAAACGCCATTTACCCGGATAATTCCGGATGAGAAGAAATTGCGGGCAACCATTCGGCCAACGCCGGTACACAACTCGCTACCAATTGATGAACATCTGACCAAAAACGGGCGGGGCAGGCTTATCGCCCTTCATATCGGGTACCGGCCCGGCTTACCGTAACAGCCATGCACGTCCTGTTCGTCTGCACCGGCAATGTTTGTAGGTCGGTGATCGCCGAGCGTGTCACCCGCGCGCTCGCGGCCGAACACGGACTGACCGACCTTACCGCGGAGAGCGCGGGCACGCGGGCCCTCGTCGGATTCGGCGTGGAACCGCTTGCCGCCCAGACCATTACCGGTCTCGGCGCGAACGCCGACGATTTCCGCGCCCGCAAACTCAAAGCGGCGATGATCGAACGCGCCGATCTCGTGCTGGCGATGACCGAGCAAATCCGCGACGAGATCATGAGACTCGTCCCCGCCGCGGCCGGGCGCACCTTCACGCTGCTCGAGGCGCACCGCATCGCGAAGGTCAGCGGGGCGCGCACCATCGCCGAGATCGACCGGGCCCGAGACGATCTCGCGCTCGTGGGACGGGAGAACATCCCGGACCCGGTGGGGTTGTCGGCCGACAGGTTCTGTGAGACCGGCGACCGGATCGCCGAGGCGGTCGTGCCGCTCATGCTGGCCCTGCACGCGCATCGAGTCCACGAGGACGGCGGTTTCGACACCCGCGGGCGGCCGCGGCTGGTGGTGTTACCCGGGGGCCGGGACGACCGGCCGACGCACGAACCGCTGCCGCGCATCGGCCGACACGCCTGACGCGTTTCGAAACATGGGCGGGACACGCATGTGTCCTCCCCATTCCGGGTAATGAGGGATTACACTCCCCGCGGAACGATTCCGATGGTCCGACACAAGAACAGGACTCAGACATGCCGAAACGCATTTCGGATGTTTCGCTCCATGTTTATGTGACACCGGAAGCCCTCGAACGCGTCGTCGACACCGTGCGCCGAGTCGTCGACGATCATGTGGCCGACCGGGACGTGTTCGCCTGGCGGTTCACCCTGCCCGTCGACCCCGACCAACCCGACCACACCGTGCTGGAAACCCAATGGCGCCTGGATCATCCGGGCGCCGACCCCGGCGCCCGCCGCACCTACGAGATCGCCCTCAGCCTCGTCGGCGACCAGCGCCTGCTCACCGAGGCCGACCTCGCCACCCTGGAACGGAAACTGATCCTCGGCATCTGCGCGGTCGACGCGGTCCCCCATTCCATCCACGCCCTGCACCGCGAGAGTTTCGATCTCGAGGAGAACCGGGAACTGATCTAGCGGCGCGGCGGGAAGTGCCGGATGACGCCCTCCTGCACCACCGTCGCGAGCAATTCGCCTGCGCGCGAATAGAAGTGGCCCGTGGCCAGCCCCCGCGAGCCCGCCGCCACCGGCGACTGGGTGGCGTAGAGCGCCCAGTCGTCGAAGCGGAACGGGCGGTGGAACCAGATGGAGTGGTTCACGGTGGCGGCGACGATGCGGTCGAAACCCCAGGACAGGCCGTGGGTGGTGATGATCGAGTCCAGCACCGTCGTGTCGGACGAATAGCCCAGTGTCGCAACGTGAATCAGCGGGTCGTCGGGCAGGTGGCCGTCGGCCTTCATCCACACCCGGTTGTATTCCAGTGTGCCGCCGGTGTTCTTGAGCACCCACGCCGGATCGTTGGTGTAGCGCATATCGATCGGATGCGGCGCGTTGACGAACATCTGCAAGCGGTCCTCGAGCCCGACGAAGGACTCCTCCACGCGCGGCAGCTGTTCGGGGTCGGGGACCTGCGGCTGGGGGGCGGCGTGTTCCAGGCCCTTGGCCCAGTCCTGGAAGGCCGCCAGCATGACGAACAGCTCCTGATCGTCCTGATACGCGGTGACCGTGCGATTGGCGAACGCGCGGCCGTCGCGGTGGCGCTCCACGCGGTACTCGATCGGCTTCTTCACATCGCCGCCGCGCACGAAGTGCGCGTTGACCGCGTGCACCGGGCGTTCCGGTCCGACCGTGCGACCGGCGGCCACGATGGCCTGCGCCACCAGCTGACCGCCGAAGGTGCGACTCCACACCTTCTCCGGGTGGTGGCCGAGGAAATGGTCCTCCCCCAGCTGCTCCAGGTCCAGCAGACCCAGCAGCACCTCCAGGTCGCTCGTACCGGTCGGAACCGATTCGCCCAGTGACGCGCTGCTCACCTCAGTGGTCCTCCTCGCCGATGCGATGCACGTGAATCAGGTTGGTGGAACCCACGGTACCGGGCGGGGACCCGGCCACGATCACCACCAGGTCGCCCTTCTGATAGCGGTTGAGCGACAACAGCTCCTTGTCGACCTGACCGATCATCTCGTCGGTGGTACCCACCGGCGGCACGAGGAACGTCTCGGTGCCCCAGGTCAGCGCGAGCTGGCTGCGCACCTCCGGCAGCGGGGTGAACGCCAGCAGCGGCAGCGGCGTGTGCAGCCGGGCCAAGCGGCGCACGGTGTCGCCGGACTGGGTGAACGCGACCAGCGCCTTGGCGTTGAGCCGCTCGCCGATGTCGCGGGCCGCGTAGGAGATGACGCCGCGCTTGGTGCGCGGCACATGCGTCAAAGGCGGTACGCGCGTGGAGGATTCGGATTCCACCGCGTGCACGATGCGGGCCATGGTCCGCACCGCCTCGATCGGGTACGCGCCCACCGAGGTCTCGCCGGACAGCATGACCGCGTCGGCGCCGTCGAGCACCGCGTTGGCCACGTCCGACGCCTCGGCGCGGGTCGGGCGGGAGTTGCCGATCATCGATTCGAGCATCTGGGTGGCCACGATGACCGGTTTGGCGTTCTCGCGGGCCATCTGGATCGCCCGCTTCTGCACCAGCGGCACCTGCTCGAGCGGGAGTTCGACGCCCAGGTCGCCGCGGGCGACCATGATCGCGTCGAAGGCCAGCACGATCGCCTCGAGGTTGTCGATGGCCTCGGGCTTCTCCAGCTTGCCGATCACCGGCACGCGGCGGCCGACGCGGTCCATGATGTCGTGCACCAGCTCGACGTCCGACGGCGAGCGCACGAACGACAGCGCGATGAAGTCCACGCCCAGGTTCAGCGCGAATTCCAGGTCGGCGATGTCCTTTTCGGACAGGGCGGGCACCGACACGTCCATGCCGGGCAGCGAGACGCCCTTGTTGTTGGAGACCGGGCCGCCCTCGGTGACCCGGCAGACGACGTCGTTGCCCTCGACGCGGGTGACGGTGAGGCCGACCTTGCCGTCGTCGACGAGCAGGCGGTCACCGGCCTTCGCGTCCTGCGCGAGCTGTTTGTAGGTGGTGGAGACGCGGTCGTGGGTGCCCTCGACGTCGTCGACGGTGATGCGCACCTCTTCCCCGGTGGCCCAGGTGGTGCGCTCGTCGATGAAACGGCCGAGGCGGATCTTGGGGCCCTGTAGATCGGCGAGAATGCCGACGGCACGGCTCAATTGGTCCGCGGCCTTGCGGACCTTGCGGTAGTTTTCGGCGTGATCGGCGTGTTCGCCGTGGCTGAAGTTCAACCGGGCCACGTCCATGCCGCTTTCGACAAGTTCGCGGAGCCGGTCCTCGGAGGCGGTCGCCGGTCCGAGGGTGCACACAATCTTTGTCCGTCGCATCACGGGCTCGAGCCTAGTCCTGCCCGGGCCCGGACGCTGAGCGGGCATACCCTTCGCTATCAATCGAGGAAAACATGACGAGCGTCACCGGGCCACGTGCCGCGCGAGCCGGGTTTCCAACCGCGTTTGCGCAAATCCGAGTATCAAACAAATTATCCAGTAGTACACCGCCGCGACACCGTAGAGGGTGAAGTAGTCGAACGTCGGCGCGGCCGCCAATTGCGCCACCCGCAACAGTTCAGTCACCAGAATGGTGGACGCCAGCGAGGTGTCCTTCACCAAGGAGATGAGCGTATTGGACAGCGGCGGCACGGCGATGCGCGCGGCCTGCGGCAGGATGATCGAGGCGAGCGTCTGGACGTGCGAAAGGCCCAGCGCCTGAGCCGCTTCCCACTGCCCCTCGGCCACCGAGAGAATCGACGCGCGGATCACCTCGGCGGCGTAGCCACCCACATTCAGGCTGAAGGCGATGACCGCGGCGGGAAACGGATCGATCACGATGTTCAGTTCGGGCAGCCCGTAGAACACGACGAACAACTGCACGAGCAACGGCGTGCCGCGAATGATCGATATGTAGAACCGGGCCGCCGCGGACACCGGCCGGATCGGCGACATGCGCGCGAGCGCGACCGCCAGCGCGATCACGAGGCCGACGGCGAAGCTGATCGCGGTGAGCGGCAACGTCTCGGTGACCGTCGCCTCGAGCATCGGCCAGAGGTTGTGCCGGATCAGCGCCCAGGTTGCGGAGTCCATACCCGTTGACAGGGTTACCGATTACTTGCTGACGTCGGTGCCGAAGTACTTCTCCGAGATCTTGGCGAGGGTGCCGTCGGCGCGCAGGGCGTCGAGGGCGCCGTTGATGTCGTCGACGAGTTTGCCCTCGTCCTTGCGGGCGGCGAACGCCTGGTGGCTGGTCTCACCGGTCTTGCCCGCGACCTTCACGCCGGTGTCGCCGGTCTTCTTGGTGTATTCGGCGACGGCCAGGGTGTCGTTGACGGTCGCGTCGACTCGCCCCTGCTTGAGCAGCTGGATCGCCTGCACGAAACCCTCGACGGCCTCGACCTTGCAGCCCGCGCCCGAGGCGACCTTGCTCCAGTTGCTCGTCGAGGACTGCGCGCACGTCTTACCCGACAGATCGGCCAGGGTGGCGATCGACCCATTGCCCGCGCCGGTGACGAGCACACCGTCGGAGGTGGTGTACGGCTGCGACAGCGCGTACTTGTTCTGCCGCTCGGCGTTCACCGTCACCTGATTGGCGACCAGATCGAACCGCTTGGACTCGAGCCCCGCGAAGATCGCGTCCCACGGCGTCTGCACGAATTCGACCTTCTTGCCGAGCTTCTCGCCCACCGCCCGCACGACCTCGACGTCATACCCCGTGAGCTGCCCGTCCCCACCCTGAAAACTGAACGGCGCGTACGTCCCCTCGGTCCCCACCTTCAACACGTTCGGATCATCGCTCCCACACGCAGTGAGCAGCCCCGTGGCGGCGGCGACGACGAACACGGCGGCGAACAGCTTGCGGCGCAATGGGGTACCTCTCTCCGGGGGAGAGGTGAGTGTACGACATGAGGATGCGAAATCCGAGGATTGCGCTCAGCGCGATTCGATCCCCTCGCCCCTCCCCCATGTTTCCGAGCGAAGCGAGGAACTAACTCTCCTGCAACGGCAACCCATTCGGATCGCGAACTTTCCCCGTCAAGATCATCACCCCATCGATGATCCCCCAGATATGCCCCACCCCACAGGTCACCACACTCACCACCAACTGGGCCACCCCGATCCCCGGATACCCCAGATAGAACCGCCCGACCCCGAAGAACCCGAGGAAGAACTGCAACAACGCCGCCACGAGCTTCGACTTGTCGGAGTACGGCTCGCCATACACGTTGCGCCCGTAGGGCGCCGCCGGATCTACCCCCGGCGGCACGGCCGCGGACGGATACCCGTACTGCGGCTGCGGATAGGGCGCCGGGCCGTACGGCGGCTGGTCGTACGGCGGCGGCGCACCGGGCCCCGTCCCCGCCGGTCCGTACTGCGGGCCATAACCGGGCTGTTGCTGATAGGGATCGGTCACTGCTCGTTCTCCTCGCTATTTCGGGCCGGAGTCACCCGCCTTCGCGGGATCGGATTCGGCCGCATCGCTCGCCGATTCATCGCCGCCGGGCTCGGATTCGTTGCCGGAATCGGATTCCTCGATGTCCGGCTCCGGCTCGGTCGCCGCCGCGGTCGCCCCCGAGGTAGTCGAATCGACTTGGGGCGCAGCGCTTTCCGCGCCCCGCGCCCGCAAGCGCCCGATCTGCCACGGCCACGGCCGGTCGGTGCCGGGTTGCAGGGCCGCGGCCGTCTCCCGTCCCTTGGTGGCGAGCAGGAAATAGGCGATGGCGCACACGAATACGATGATCGAGGTGTAGGTGTTGATGCGCAGCCCGAACACGTGCGTGGCCTCGTCGTCGCGCAGCAGCTCCACCCAGAACCGGCCGAAGGTGTAGAGCGCCACGTACAGCGCGAACAGACGACCGTGCCCGATTCGATAGCGCCGGTCCAGCCAGATCAGCACCGCGACGCCCAGCAGATTCCACAGCAGCTCGTACAGGAACGTCGGCTGCACGATCCGCTCCACCACGCCGGTGGACACGCCGTTCATCATGTCGAGCTGCCCGTCGGTGCCGAACCGCTCGTAGATCTCCAGACCCCACGGCAGATCCGTACGCCGCCCGTAGAGCTCCTGGTTGAAGTAGTTGCCCAACCGCCCCACGGCCTGCGCCAGCAGGATCGGCGGCGCGATCGCATCCCCGAAGGCGGGCAACGGGATTCGATACACCCGGCACCCGATCCACGCCCCGACCCCGCCGAGCAGCACCGCCCCCCAGATCCCGAGACCGCCCTCCCACACCTTCAACGCGTTCAGCGGATGCCCACCGTCACCGAAGTACTTCTGCCAATCGGTCGCCACGTGATACAGCCGCCCCCCGACCAACCCGAACGGCACCGCGAACATGGCCACGTCCAGCACCGCCCCGCCCTGCCCCCCACGCTGCTGCCACCGCTTCTCCCCCCACCAGATCGCGAGCACGATCCCCGCGATGATGCACAGCGCATAGGCCCGCACCGGCAACGGCCCGAGGTACCAAACCCCCCGCGGCGGACTCGGTATATAGGCCAGCACACCCACCGAACCGGCGTGCGCAACAACACTGTCTGCCAGGACTGCACAAGTCACGCGCCCCACCGTAACGGAATCCGGCCGAGCCGCGGCGCCGGGTCAGGGCTCGTGCGAGTCGAGCTGTTCGAGAGCAGCCGCGTCCGCGACATCCTGCGGACGGCCCGACGCCCTCTTGTTGGCGATCAAGTCCGCCATCGAGAGAAACGGCACGACCTGATCCCCGATCGTCACCTGCTCCCGCCGGTCCCAGCAGGGATCGAATTCGACTCCATCCACCGAAGTGAGGATGTCGATGCGCTTCGGCGGATGGCCGAGTTGCACGACCACGCCCTCTTCGAGGAAGTCGTCGGCACGCAGACCCAGCGATCCGAAGCCGAATGCGCGCAGTGCCGCGACGAGGTGATCGGCATTGCCCGGATCCAGCCACACCCAGATGTCCAGATCCTTGGTGAAGCGCGGATGCCCATGGGCCGCTACGGCGTAACCGCCGACTACGAGGAACCGGACGTCATTTTCGACGCACGACGCGATGAACTCGCTGAAGTCGCGGTCCAGTTCCATCCGGCCCCCAACCGTAGTAATCGGCTCGAAGTTCCTCCACGTGCGCGACCCGCTCGGAGACCGGACGTTTGCGCCACCACGCCCTGTCCGGATCCTTGTCGTGGAGGCGTCGGCGCACGACGACCTTGGAGATGGAGTCCACGCGCCCAGCTTACCCAGCGATCACCCGGACACCCGGGCAGCCCGCACGACCCACGCTGATTTCGCGGTCAGGACGCGACGGTCGCCGAGCGCACGCCCTCGGCCAATTCGGCCGTCAGCGTCCGCACCGCGTCCAGGCTCTCCGCCGCCGCCGAGACCAGAGCCGAACCCACGATCACCCCGTCGGCATAGGCGGCGATCTCGGCGGCCTGGGTGCCGTTGCGGACGCCGAGGCCGACGCCGATCGGGATGTCGGAGTGGGCGCGGACGCGGGCGCACAGTTCGGGGGCCATCGAGGAGACGGTGTCGCGGGCGCCGGTGACGCCCATGGTGGAGGCGGCGTAGACGAAACCGCTGGTGGCCTCGAGGGTGGCGACCAGGCGCTCCTCGGTGGAGGAGGGGGCGACGAGGAAGATGCGGTCCAGGTCGTGGGCGCGCGACGCGGCGAACCAGCCGTCGGCCTCCTCGGGGATGAGATTGGGGGTGATCATGCCGAGGCCACCCGCGGCGGCCAGATCGCGCGCGAAACGGTCGACGCCGTACTGCAACACGGGATTCCAGTACGTCATGACCACCGGCCTGCCGCCCGCCGCGCTGATCGCCTCGACCACGGCGAACACGTTGCGCACCCGCACCCCGCCGCGCAACGCCTGTTCGGTGGCGGCCTGGATGGTGGGCCCGTCCATCACCGGATCGGAGTAGGCGACGCCGACTTCGATGATGTCGCAACCGGATTCGACCATGGCGGTGCAGGCGGCGATCGAACCGGCCAGATCCGGGAACCCGGCGGGCAGGTAGCCGATCAGCGCGGCCCGGTTCTCGGCACGGCAGGCGGCGAAGGTGCTGCCCAGACGACTCACTGCACGGTCTCCTCGTCGAACAGCCCGAACCAGCGGGCCGCGGTGTCCATGTCCTTGTCGCCGCGACCGGACAGGTTCACCAGCACGATCGCGCCCTCGCCCAGTTCCCGGCCCAGCGCCACCGCGCCCGCGACGGCGTGCGCGGATTCGATGGCCGGGATGATGCCCTCGGTCCGGGACAGCAGCAGCAGCGCGTCCATCGCCTCGACATCGGTGATCGGACGGTACTCGGCGCGGCCGATGTCCTTGAGGTAGGCGTGCTCGGGCCCGACGCCGGGATAGTCCAAACCCGCTGAGATGGAATGGGATTCGATGGTCTGGCCGTCCTCGTCCTGCAACAGGTAGGAGTACGCGCCCTGGAACGCCCCCGGCCGGCCGCCCGTGAAAGTGGCCGCGTGCCTTCCGGTTTCGACGCCGTCGCCCGCCGCCTCGAACCCGATCAGCCGCACGCCGGTGTCCTCGAGGAAGGGGTGAAAGATGCCGATCGCGTTGGAACCCCCACCGACACAAGCGGTTACGGCGTCGGGCAGCCGACCGGTCAGCGCGAGCACCTGGGCGCGCGCCTCCAGCCCGACCACGCGCTGGAAGTCGCGCACCATCAGCGGGAACGGATGCGGCCCCGCGGCCGTACCGAAGCAGTAGTAGGTGTCGTCGGCATTGGTGACCCAGTCGCGCAACGCCTCGTTGATGGCGTCCTTGAGGGTCTGCGACCCGGTGGTCACCGACACGACCCGCGCGCCGAGCAACCGCATCCGGGCCACGTTCAGCGCCTGCCGCGCGGTGTCGACCGCGCCCATGTAGACCACACAGTCCAGGCCGAGCAGCGCGCACGCGGTCGCCGTGGCGACGCCGTGCTGCCCCGCGCCCGTCTCGGCGATGACCCGCGACTTGCCCATCCGCTTGGCGAGCAGCGCCTGCCCCAGCACATTGTTGATCTTGTGAGATCCGGTGTGGTTCAGGTCTTCCCGCTTGAGCACGATCCGCGCGCCGCCCGCGTGCTCGGCGAGGCGCGTGCACTCGAAGACCGGCGACGGCCGGCCGGTGTAGTCGCGCTGCAACCGGTCGAGTTCGTTCAGGAAGGACGGATCGACGCGCACCTTGTCGTATTCGGCGGTGACCTCCTCGATCACCGCCATCAGCGCCTCGGGCACGTGCCTGCCGCCGTAGACGCCGAAGTGGCCGCCCGGATCGGGTTCGTGGCTGCGCTGGGCGATGCCCGCGCTGGCCTGCGGCAGGGCGGTCGAGCCGTCGGTCATCGGGTGGCTCCCCGGCGCAGCGGGCGCGGGCAGGACGGATGGGTGCCCGCGGTGACCAGTTCGGAGACCGCCACGCGCGGATCGCCGCTGGTGACCAGGCTCTCGCCGACGAGCACGGCGTCCGCGCCCGCGCCCGCGTAGGCGAGCAGGTCGGCGGTGCCGTTGACGCCGGACTCGGCCACCCGAATCACCTCGGTCGGCAGGCCGGGGGCGATGCGGGCGAAGACGTCGCGATCGACCTCGAGGGTCTTGAGATTGCGGGCGTTGACGCCGATGACCGACGCGCCCGCGGTGAGCGCGCGATCGGCCTCCTCCTCGGTGTGCACCTCGACCAGGGCGGTCATGCCCAGCGATTCGGTGCGATCGATGAGCGAGGACAGCACGTCCTGTTCCAGGGCGGCCACGATCAGCAGGATGACGTCGGCGCCGTGGGCGCGGGCCTCGTGGATCTGGTACGGGCCGACGACGAAGTCCTTGCGCAGGATCGGCACGTCGACCACCGCGCGCACGGCGTCCAGGTCGTCGAGCGAGCCGTGGAAGCGGCGCTGTTCGGTGAGGACGCTGATGATGCGCGCGCCGCCGTCCTCGTACGCCTTGGCCAACTGGGCCGGGTCGGGGATGTCGGCCAGCGAGCCCTTGGAGGGGCTGGCGCGCTTGACCTCGGCGATGACCCCGACCCCGTCCTGATGCAGCGCGGCGAGTCCGTTGCGCGGCGGGGGCGCCGCGGCGGCGGCCTTCTTGACGGCCTGGAAATCCAGGAGGGCTTCCCGAGCGGCCACATCCGCACGGACCCCGTCGAGAATCGAGTCGAGTACCGTCATCTGGCTCGAATCCTTTCTGGGGAGACGGACTTGCTGCCTGAGAATCCCCCCAGGCGCTGTCTCACCGATGCTGATAAAGAGTAAATGGCTATGTTTCGCGCACCGAAGGCGGGGTGTTCGGTATGGCGACGGCGTGGCGGGGCGTTCATCGGCGGCCGGGATCGTCGTCGGTCGGGTCGGTTCCGGCGTCCAGCGCGTCCCACAGCACCCGCTCCGACAGCTGCCCCGGCTCGGCGGATTCGCTCGAATCCGCTTGCGGCGCGGCGGCTTTCGCCTGCCGCTGCGCGACCTGCCCGGCCGCGTCGGCCCGCCGGAAGACCGGATTGTCGTACCGTCCCGAGAGCCGGGGCGAGGTCTGCGGCATCCGGGCCAGCAACACTCCCGCAGCGAACGCGGCCAGCGCGCCGAGAACGCTCAGCAGCGCCGGGAACGCGGCCGTGGTGACCTGCTCGACCTGCGCCCGCGCGGGCAGTTCGGCCAGCCGCGCGGCCCGTTCGGCCACCTTGCCGTGGTGGGTGAGCAGGGCGAACCCCGGCACGGCGGCCATCGCCGCCACGACCGCGACCACCACCCCCACCAGCCGCCGCAGCCATCCACGCGTCGCCAGCACCGCCGCGACCGCCGCGAGCAACACCAGCGCAAGCGGCGTCATGGCCCCGAACCACAAGCCCCCGTTCAACTCCCGCGTCCGCGGCTCGGTCAACCCGTCCGACGACCGCAACGTCACCCAGGTCAGCCGCGACGACGCCCACAACGCCCCCGCCGCCACCACCAGCAACACCACCGCCCCGACCGGATACCGCCGTGTCTTCGCCCCCGTACCGCCCTGTGCCGGTGCGCCTTCCGACGACCCCGCCGCCCCCGCGTCCTCGGCCCGCTCGCCCCTCGTGCGCGCGTCCGCCCCCTCGGCCCCGACCCGCTCGGTGCCCGCCGCATCCGGCTCCACCCCCTCGGCGACCCCGGCCCGCTCGGTGCCCGCCGTATCGGGCTCCGCCCGCGCGGCGGCCCCGGCCGCGCCCGGCGCCTCGCTCGAATCCCCGTGCGGCGGTTCGGTTCCCGGGGAGCTCATTCGGCCTTGCCGTCAATATCGGGGGCGAACGTGCGGACGGTGCGGGCGGCGGCGACGGCCTTGAGGACGGCCATGGCCTTGTTGCGGGACTCGGCGTCCTCGTATTCGGCCTTGGAGTCGGCGACGATGCCCGCGCCCGCCTGGACGTAGGCGATGCCGTCCTTGAGCAGGGCGGTGCGGATGGCGATGGCGGTGTCCGCGTCGCCCGCGAAGTCGAGATAGCCGACCACGCCCGCGTACACGCCACGCCGGGTGGGCTCGAGTTCCTCGATGAGTTCCATCGCCCGGACCTTCGGCGCGCCCGACAGCGTGCCCGCCGGGAAGCACGCCTGCACCGCGTCGAGCGCGATCCGGCCCTCGGCGAGCGTGCCCGACACCGTCGAAACCAGGTGCATCACATGGCTGTAGCGTTCGACGTGCCGGTAGTCGGTGACGCGCACGGTGCCCGGCCGGCACACCCGGCCCAGATCGTTGCGGCCCAGATCCACGAGCATCAGATGCTCGGCGTTCTCCTTCTCGTCGGCCAGCAGATCCTTCTCGAGCAGCACATCGTCCTCGAGAGTCGTTCCGCGCCAACGGGTTCCGGCGATCGGATGGGTGGTGGCCACGCCCTCCTTCACCGTCACCAGCGATTCCGGGCTGGACCCGACGATGGAGAACGCGGTGCCGCCCGACCCGTCCGGCACGTGCAGCAGATACATGTACGGGCTCGGATTCGACGCCCGCAGCATCCGGTACAGATCCAGCGGGCTGCCGTCGTAGTCCATCTCGAACCGCTGCGACAGCACCACCTGGAACGCCTCGCCCGCCTCGATCTCCTCGACCAGCCGCCGCACCCCCGCGCCGAACTCCTCGGCCGTGCGGCGGCGCCGATAGTCCGGCTCGGGCCGGTCGAAGATCGACACCGTCGACTCGGCGGGCGCGGCCAGCGCGGCGGTCATCCGGTCCAGGCGCGCGAGCGCGTCGTCGTACGCCTCGTCTACCCGCTCGTCGGTACCGTTCCAGTTCACGGCGTTGGCGATGAGCGTGATCGCGCCCTCGTGATGGTCGAACGCGGCCAGATCGGTGGCCAGCAGCATCACCATGTCCGGCACGCGCAGATCGTCGGCGGCGTGTTCGGGCAGGCGTTCGAGGCGGCGCACGATGTCGTAGGCGAAGTAGCCGACCAGCCCGCCGGTCAGCGGCGGCAGGCCGGGCAGCCGTTCGGTGCGCAGGAGTTCGAGCGTGTCCCGCAGGGCGAGCAGCGGTTCGCCCCCCGACGGCGCGTCGGCGGGCGCCGCGCCGAGCCAGGCCGCTTCCCCGTCCACCACGGTCAACGCGCTGGGACTGCCCGCCCCGATGAACGACCAGCGCGACCACGAGCGCCCGTTCTCCGCGGACTCGAGCAGGAACGTGCCCGCCCGATCGGCGGCCAGCTTGCGATACGTCGACAGCGGAGTCTCCGAGTCCGCCAACACCTTTCGGACCACCGGCACCACGCGGTGCTCGGCCGCCAGCGCTCGGAACTGCTCGCGGGTCGTGGTGGTGGACTCTCCGAGACGGTCGGTTGCGGGGCCGTGCATTTCTTCATCATTCCAGGCACGGACAACCGGGTTTCGGCGGACCCCGCGGCATTCACACACAGCCGAGCCCGGTCCGGCCACGAATAAGTAGGACGAACACAAGCCACCCGAGAGAGGAGTTCCCCGCGATGTACCCCTCGCAGCCGACGTCGAAGGAGGGTCCGCGGCGCGCTGCCGGACAGCCGATGGGCGGCATGCCCACCCAGCCGCCCCGGATGATGAACATGAACCAGGCGCCCCCGCTCGTGCCGGGCAAGCACAACGCGCTCGCCTCGTTCGTCACCTACGTCAAGGCGCTGGAGAGCCTCGATCCCGGCAACTTCCCGCAGGAGTACGCCGAGCACACCGACCGCATCAGGGAACTGAAGCCGTTCCTCAAGGCGCACGGCATCCTCGACGTCATGCAGATCAAGAACCCGGAAGTGGCCGCCCTGCTCGGCGTCTGACCGCCTCTCGCAGCGGTGCCGGGCGCGTCGCGCGCCCGGTACTGTCCCTGTCATGAAGCAAGGCCAGCGCGCTCCCCGGTTCGAACTGCCCGATCAGACGGGCACCGCCCGCTCCCTCGACGCACTACTGGCCGACGGGCCGCTGGTGTTGTTCTTCTACCCGGCCGCCAACACCCCCGTGTGCACGGCCGAAGCGTGCCACTTCCGCGATCTCACGGCCGAATTCGCCGCCCTCGGCGCGTCCTGCGCGGGCATCAGCACCGATTCGGTGGACACCCAGGCGGGCTTCGCCGACAAGCAGGGCCTGGCCTATCCGGTGCTGTCCGACGCCGACGGCACGGTCGCCGAGCAGTTCGGCGTCAAGCGCGGCCTGCTCGGCAGGCTGGCCCCGGTCAAGCGGCAGACGTTCGTCATCGATACGGACGGAACCATTCTCACCGTGATCGCGAGCGAACTGCGGGCGAATCACCACGCGGACGCCGCGCTGGAGTTCCTGAGCCAGCGAAAGGGCTGATCCGAAACGCCATTCGGCACAACGACCCGAGCGGCGGTCGAGCGCATACCCTGAGGGGTATGACGTCGCCGACCGTGGAGCAACCTTCCGGCACCGGATCCGCGCACCCGTGGCGCAACCGGATCATCGGCCTCGGGCTGGTGATCGTGGTGCTGGTCATCGCGTATCTGGTGCTGTCCGCGTTCATTCCGAGGTGGTGGGCGCAGCGCGTCTCGGACATGTCCGGGCACGGTAGTTTCGCCAAGGGCATCTGGTCCGGGCTCGTGCTCGGTTTCGCGGGCACGCTCATACCGCTGCTGCTGTTGCTCGCGGCCGCGCTGATGTGGCGGCGGCGCGGGGGCCGGTTCGTCGCCGGGGCCGCGGCCGTGCTGGCGATCGTCGCCGCGCTCCCCAATCTCATGACGCTGTCGATCGTCGCGGGCGGCAGCAACGCCGCGCACGCCGGTGAGCGCGTCCTCGACGTCGACGCGCCGGGCTTCCGCGGGGCGACGCTCGTCGGCGCGATCGTCGCGGCCGTCCTGTTCGTGCTGCTGCTGTTCCTGCTGACCCGCCGGCGGCTGCGCAAGCGCGGAGGCAAACATCGAGCCGACACCGCAGCGCGCCCGGTCGCGCCCGCGCCGCCACCGGGCGAATACCCCGATCCGGGCGTCTGACCAGTGGTGATAGATGTCACGTCATTCGGAACGGGGTTGCCAGCGAGCGAAACCGTGGCAAACTTGAGGCCGCGAGTGACCGTGAATTGAAGTCTCGATAAGTAGTCAGATTGCCAATGAAATCACGTCACTTGGCTGCAAGAGAGGTCGCGAAGTGACGAAGTGGTTGGATCCCATCGAACAGCAAGCGTGGCGAACACTTGTCGCGCTGACGACGCGGCTGCCCGCGGCGATGGACACGCAGCTACAGCGCGAGTCGGGGGTCACTCACTTCGAATATCTGGTCATGGCAGTGCTTTCCGAAGAGGCCGGTCATCGCCTTCAGTTGAGCGAACTCGCCTATAAGGCAAATGCCTCGCTATCCCGCCTGTCGCATGTCGTGACCAAACTGGAACGGCTCGGTTGGGCCCATCGCGAGGTGCTGCCCGGCCGCCGCGGCGCGCACGCCGTACTCACCGACGCGGGCTTCCGCAAGGTGCAGGAGGCGACGCCCGGCTATCTCGACGCCGTGCGCGGGCTGGTGTTCGACGGGCTGGACGAGAACCAGACCCGGGAGCTGCTCGAACTGGCCACGGCGCTGGTCCGCCAGCTCGAGCTCGGGGTCGAGCGGGGCATCGGGCAGTCCAGCGGACGCCCCAGCCCGCCCGGGGACTGAATCCCCAGGGCCGCAAGGACTCTCAGTCGAGCAGGACGTCCCCGTCCCAGCAGGTGTGGGTGCCGGTGTGGCAGGCCGCGCCCTCCTGATCGACGATCAGCAGCAGGGCGTCGCCGTCGCAGTCGAGGCGGACCTCGTGCACGTACTGGGTGTGCCCGGACGTCTCGCCCTTGACCCAGTACTGCTGCCGCGAGCGCGAATAGTAGGTGGCCTTGCGGGTGGCCAGCGTGCGCGCGAGGGCCTCGTCGTCCATCCACGCCATCATCAGCACGGCGCCGGTGGCGCGTTCCTGCGCGATGGCCGCGACGAGCCCGGCCTCGTTGCGCTTGAGGCGGGCCGCGATGGCCGGATCCAAACTCGTGGTCACCGTACGACGATACCTTCGGCCCGCATGGCGTCCTTGACCTGCGGAATGGTCAGGTCGCCGAAGTGGAACACGCTCGCGGCCAGCACCGCGTCCGCGCCCGTGCGCACGGCCGGGGCGAAGTCGCCGACCGCGCCCGCGCCGCCGCTGGCGATGATCGGCACCGACACCGCCGCGCGCACCGCGGTGAGCATGGCCAGATCGAATCCGGCCTTGGTGCCGTCGGCGTCCATCGAGTTCAACAGGATCTCCCCGACCCCCAATTCGGCTCCGCGCGCGGCCCATTCGATCGCGTCGATGCCGGTGCTGCGCTTGCCGCCGTGCGTGGTGACCTCCCAGCCCGACGGGGTCGGCGGATTGCCCTCCGGCACGCGGCGCGCGTCCACCGACAGCACGATGCACTGCGAGCCGAACCGCTCCGACATCTCGCGCAGGATCTCCGGCGCGGCGATGGCCGCGGTGTTGACCGAGACCTTGTCCGCGCCCGCGCGCAGCAGCCGGTCCACGTCGTCGACCGTGCGCACGCCGCCGCCGACGGTGAGCGGGATGAAGATCTGCTCCGCCGTGCGCGTCACCACATCGATCATGGTGCCGCGGTCGCCGGAGGAGGCGGTGACGTCGAGGAAGGTCAACTCGTCCGCGCCCTGGGCGTCGTAGGCGGCGGCCAGTTCCACCGGATCGCCCGCGTCGCGCAGGTTCTCGAAGTTCACGCCCTTCACCACGCGCCCGGCGTCCACGTCCAGGCACGGAATCACGCGTACGGCGAGGGTCATTCGGTCCTCTCCTCCGCGGCGCTCTCGACCGCGATATCGATCATCTCGAGCAGTTCGGCGTGCACCCCGGGCGCGGCGGCCAGCACGGATTTGGAGTCCAGCGTCCACTCCTCGCCGCGCAGATCGGTGACCACGCCCCCGGCCGCGCGCACCAGCACCACCCCGGCGGCGTTGTCCCAGGGGTGATGGCCGAACACGATCGCGCCGCCGAGCACCCCGGAGGCGGTGAACGCCAGATCGATGCCCGTCGAGCCGTGCATGCGCATCCGCCCCGACAACCGGCTCAGCGCGCCGAGCAGATCGAAGCGGAACCGCCCCGGGATGCGGCCGTGGCTGTCGATGTTGAACGCCCCGAAGCCGATCATCACATCGGACAGCCGCGCGGAAGCCAAGGGCGGCAACGGTTTTCCGTCCAACAGCACCGGCCCGTCGAGGGTGGCGGCGTAACGGCGGCCGAGCAGCGGCAGCCAGGTCAGGCCGAGCACCGGTACGCCGTCGTCGACCAGCGCCAGCAGCATCCCCGACAGCGGATGCCCGTTGGAGTAGTTGAAGGTGCCGTCGATCGGGTCGAGCACCCACGCCGTGCCGGAGCTGAGTTCGGGGCCGCCGAACTCCTCGCCGTGCACCGGGATTCCGGTGTGTTCGCGCAGCCGCGCGGAGAGGGTGCGCTCGAGTTCGAGGTCCAGGGCGGTGGCGAAGTCGCCGCGGCCCTTCTGCACCGCGCTGGGCGCGCCGATCCCCTCGGCGAAACGCGCTGTGGCCGAATCCAAAATCTCGCTCGCCGTGGCGAGCACCGCGCTGCGGTCCCGGACGGTCATCGCCTCAGCGCACCGCCGCCAGCGCGTCGGGCAGCGTGAATCGGCCCGCGTAGAGCGCCTTTCCGACGATCGCGCCCTCCACCCCGTCGTCGGTCAGCTCCGCGATGGCCCGCAGATCGTCGAGGGTGGACACCCCGCCCGACGCGATCACCGGGGCCTCGGCGGCATTGGCGACCTCGCGCAGCAGATCCAGATTGGGGCCGGTGAGGGTGCCGTCCTTGGTGACATCGGTGACGACGTAGCGGGTGCAGCCGTCGCGTTCGAGGCGTTCGAGCACCTCCCACAGGTCGCCGCCGTCGCTGACCCAGCCGCGCCCGCGCAGCCGGTACTCGCCGTCGATGAGCCGCACGTCGAGGCCGACGGCGATCTTGTCGCCGTATTCGGCGATCGCGCGGGCGCACCACACCGGATCCTCGAGGGCGGCGGTGCCGATGTTGACCCGGGCGCAGCCGGTGGCCAGGGCGGCCTTCAGCGACTCGTCGTCGCGGATGCCGCCGGACAGTTCGACCTTCACGTCGAGTTCGCCGACGACCTCGGCGAGCAGGTCCCGATTGGAGCCGCGTCCGAAGGCTGCGTCGAGGTCCACGAGGTGCACCCACTCGGCCCCGGCCTCCTGCCAGGCGAGCGCGGCGTCGCGCGGCGCGCCGTAGCTGGTTTCGCTCCCGGCCTCCCCCTGGACCAGGCGCACGGCCTCACCATTGGCGACATCGACGGCGGGTAGCAGCACAAGACTCACGTGCGCAGCTTACTGGGCTGACTTCCCGTTTCCCGCATCGGGATGTCCCGTTTGGGACGCCGGTCACGCGGTGCCAGGGGTTTGACGGGCCGGTCGGCGGGAAACAGATGACAGAGGATGTGTCATGGTGCGGGGGCCCGGACACCGAGTCGTTTGTCCACGTCATCGACCACGAGGGGTGAGCCATGTCCCGGATGTGCTTGCGGCGCTTGGCGTTCGCACTGCCATCGGCGTTCGTCGCGACCATCGCCCTGGCGGCCCCGCCCGCCGGCGCCGCGCCCACCGATCCGCTGACCCAGGCGGCCTGCGATTTCGGCTGGCAGTTCACCACCTACGACTACGCCAACTACGACGACTACACCCGCCGCGTCCTGGACCGCTCCACCGGCGAGTTCCGCGGCCAGTTCGAGGGTTCCGCCGAGGACCGCCGCGCCCGCGCGGAGGCCGCGCACACCCGCGCCGAGGCCGTCGCCGTCGAATGCCGCACCGACACCTCCGATCCCGCCCACGCGCAAACCGTCGTCACCGTCGACCAGAACACCCGCAGCGACGCCACCTTCGGCATCCCCCGCCCCAACCGCACGGTCCTCCGCGTGAACCTCGGCAACGTCGACGGCCGCTGGCTCGCCGACCACGTGGATCCCGTCCAGACCTAAGGGGTTACAGCGACGCCACCCAGTTCCGCAGGAGCGCGGCCCCCGCGTCCCCGGACTTCTCCGGGTGGAACTGGGTCGCGCTCAGGGGCCCGTTCTCGACCGCGGCCAAAAACGGCCCTCCGTGTTCGGCCCAGGTGAGGCGGGCCGGGGACAGCGGGCCCTCGTCGGTCCACTCCCATTTCTGGGCGGCGTAGGAGTGCACGAAGTAGAAGCGGGTGTCGGCGTCCATGCCCGCGAACAGGACGCTGTCGGCGGGCGCGGACACGGTGTTCCAGCCCATGTGCGGCAGGATGGGGGCGGGCAGGCGTTCGACGGTGCCGGGCCATTCGGCGCAGCCCTCGCTCTCCACCCCGAATTCGACGCCGCGCGCGAACAGGATCTGCATCCCCACACAGATGCCGAGCACCGGCCGCCCCCCGGCCAGCCGCTTGCCGATGATGCGTTCCCCGCGCACCGACCGCAGCCCGTCCATACAGGCGGCGAACGCGCCGACGCCGGGCACCACCAAACCGTCCGCGGCCAAGGCGATCTCGTGGTCGGCGGTGACGGTGACGTCGGCGCCCGCGCGGATCAGCGCGCGCTGCGCCGAGTGCAGATTGCCCGAGCCGTAGTCCAGCAGCGCGACGGTCTTGCTCACAGCGTTCCCTTCGTCGACGGGACGCCCGACACCCGCGGGTCGTACTCCACCGCCGCGCGCAAAGCCCGTGCCACCGCCTTGTATTCGGCCTCGGTGACGTGATGCTGGTCGCGGCCGTAGAGCACCCGAACGTGCAGGGCGATGCGGGCATTGAGCGCGATCGACTCGAAGACGTGCCGGTTCAACACGGTCGAGTACGGCGCGCCGGGCCCGTTGGTCGGAATCACGGTGTGCAGCAGGTGTTCCGGCTCGCCGGTGTGCACACAGTACGGTCGCCCGGAGACGTCGACCGCGGCGTGCGCGAGGGTCTCGTCCATCGGGATGAACGCGTCGCCGAATCGGCGGATGCCCTGCTTGTCGCCGAGCGCCTTGCCGAGGGCCTGCCCGAACACGATGGCGGTGTCCTCGACGGTGTGATGCGCCTCGATCTCGATATCGCCCTCCGCGCGCACCGACAGATCGAAACTGGCGTGCGCGCCGAGCGCGGTGAGCATGTGGTCGTAGAACGGCACGCCGGTGGCGATGTCGGTGCGCCCGGTGCCGTCGAGATCCAGCTCGACGACGATGCTGGACTCCTTGGTGGTGCGTTCCACCCGCGCGGTCCGGTTCTCACTCATGACACCACCTCCGTCCCGACCAGCTTCGCGCTGACCCGCAGGAATTCGTCGTTCTCGGCGGCGAGGCCGATCGTGGTCCGCAGATAGCCGGGGATGCCGACGTCGCGGATGAGCACGCCCTCGTCCAGGTACTTCTGCCAGGCCGCCGGGGCGTCGGCGAACCGGCCGAACAGCAGGAAGTTCGCGTCGCTCGGGGCGACCTCGAAACCCATCTCCCGCAACGACTTCGCCACCCGGTCGCGCTGGGCGGCGAGTTCGGCGACCGAGGCCAGCGTCTCGTCGGCGTGCCGCAGCGCCGCCCGCGCGGCCGCCTGCGTGACCACCGACAGGTGATAGGGCAGGCGCACCAGCAGCAGCGCGTCGATCACCGCGGGCGCGGCGGCCAGATACCCCAGCCGTCCCCCGGCGAACGCGAACGCCTTCGACATCGTCCGGGTCACAACGAGTTTCGCCGGATAGCGGTCGATCAGCTCGATCGCGCTGGGCGCGCCGGAGAATTCGGCGTACGCCTCGTCCACGATCACCAGACCCGGGGCCGCGTCGAGGACGCGAACCAGGTCGGCGAGCGGAATGCTGTGCCCGGTGGGATTGTTGGGGCTGGTCACGAAGACGATATCGGGGCGGCGTTCACCGATGCAGGCGAGCGCGTAGTCGACGTCGAGGGAGAAGTCCGCGGCGCGCTTGGCCTCGACCCATTCGGTGTCGATGCCCTCGGAGATGATCGGGTGCATCGAGTACGACGGCACGAAACCCATTGCGCTGCGGCCGCTTCCGCCGAACGCCTGCAACAGCTGTTGCAGGATCTCGTTGGACCCGTTGGCCGCCCACACATTCGACACGTCCAGCGCCACCCCGGTCTGCCGGGTCAGGTACGCCGCGAGGTCGCCGCGCAGCGCGACCGCGTCCCGATCCGGGTAGCGGTGCAGGTCGGCGGCGGCGGCGCGAATGGCCTCGGCGACATCGTCGATCAACGCCCGGCTGGGCGGATGCGGATTCTCGTTGGTGTTCAGCTGCACCGGGACCGTCAATTGCGGTGCGCCATACGGCTTCTTGCCGCGCAGGGTTTCCCGCAGCGGCAGATCGTCGAGGGTGACGGCCGAACCGGGGGCGGTCACGACAGCGCCTCGAATCGGATCCGCACGGCCTGCCCGTGCGCGGGCAGATCCTCGGCGTCGGCGAGCGCGACGACATGTCCGGCAACGTCTTTCAGCGCGGCCTCGCTGTAGTCGACCACGTGGATGCCGCGCAGGAAGGTCTGCACGCTCAGCCCCGAGGAGTGCCGGGCGCAGCCCGCGGTGGGCAGGACGTGATTGGAGCCCGCGCAGTAGTCGCCGAGGCTGACCGGGGACCACGGGCCCACGAAAACCGCTCCGGCGCTGCGCACCCGGGCCGCGACGGCGGGCGCGTCGGCGGTCTGGATCTCGAGGTGTTCGGCGGCGTAGGCGTTGACCACGCGCAGGCCCTGCGCGATGTCGTCGACGAGGACGACGCCGGATTGCTTGCCGGACAACGCCTCCGACACGCGCTCACGATGTTTGACGACGTCCAGCTGCGCGTTGATCGCGGCGTCCACGGCATCGGCCAGCTCGACGCTGTCGGTGACCAGCACGCTGGCGGCGAGCACATCGTGTTCGGCCTGGCTGATCAGGTCGGCGGCGACGTGCGCGGGGTCGGCGGTGGCGTCGGCGAGCACGGCGATCTCGGTGGGCCCGGCCTCGGCGTCGATGCCGACCAGGCCGCGGCACAGCCGTTTGGCGGCGGTGACGTAGATGTTGCCGGGGCCGGTGATCATGTCGACCGGATCGAGGCGGGCGCCGTCGGTGTCGGTGCCGCCGTAGGACAGCAGCGCGACGGCCTGCGCGCCGCCGACCGCCCACACCTCCGCGACGCCGAGCAGCCGTGCGGCGGCCAGGATGGTCGGATGCGGCAGCCCGCCGAAGCGCGCCTGCGGAGGCGAGGCGACCACGAGGGATTCGACGCCCGCGGCCTGGGCGGGCACCACGTTCATCACGACGCTGGACGGGTAGACGGCATTGCCGCCGGGCACGTACAGCCCGACCCGTTCGACCGGCACCCAGCGCTCGGTCACCGTGCCGCCGGGCACGACCTGGGTGGTGGTGTCGGTGCGGCGCTGGTCGGCGTGCACGGCGCGGGTGCGGGCGATGGCGACCTCGAGCGCGGCCTGCACGGCCGGATCGAGTTCGGCCAGGGCCCGTTCCAGTTCGGCGGCCGGAACCCGCACCGCGGCGGGCGCGACCCCGTCGAAACGCTCGCTGAACTCGATGGCCGCGGCCACCCCGCGATCGCGGACCGCCTCGACCACCGGCCGCACCTGATGCAGCACCGAGTCGACGTCGACTCCCCCGCGCGGCAGCGCGGCGCGCAGCTCGGCGGCGGTGGGAGTACGACCGCGCAGATCGACGCGGGCGAGCTCGATGCGGGATGTCATGGCGGTGGCGAATCCTTCGTCGGTGCTGGTCATCGGAGGGCTCGAGGGCCAGCTACCAGACTATCGGGTCGGTGCCAGTGGTTATTCACCGCCGTCGGCGTGCGGATTCAGCCCGGCATGCGCCCGCGCAACGTCTCCAGCCCCTCCCCCTCGAGATCGGCGAGCGCGATCGCCCGCCCGACCATCGCCAGGGCCAGCGCCTCCCCCGGCCCGCGCACCTCCGGCCCGGACCCCTGCGACCACTCCACATCCGTGGCGACCAGCCGAAGCCCCCGGACATACCGCTTGGGCTGGGCGAACGGATCCGGATGGCTCAGCACGAACCGCAACCGCTCGGCCGGAATCTCCCGCGGCTTCCCGAGCGGCCGCCGAATGTCCTGCTGATGAACGAGCATGTCCGCCAGCCCCACCCCCGGCATGAACCGCGTGATGTGCTCCCCGGAGTTCTCCAGCCGATCCACCAACTCCGCCGTCGACAACGACCGGAACCGATCCACGAGCGCGTTGTTGGTCCCATCGAACGACAACCGGCTCCGCACCGACACCCCCGCGTAATCGAGCAGCGAAACCGAGTCGTACAACAGATGCCCCACCACATCCCGCACCCGCCACCCCGCACACAACGACGGCGCCAACCACTCCGCATCCGACAACCCACGCAGCAACGCCACCAACTCGGCGCGCTCCCCCCGCAACATCTCTCGCGTGCTCATACCCGAAGCCTAACGCCACCGCCATGATTCGGGAACGCCGGAAACCGCCCAGCCCCTGCCGGTTTCGCTCAGCGAGTATCGCTATCGATCTGCGGACCTGACTTCGAATTGATTACGCGCAGCGGCACATTCGTCTTGGTCTTGCCGCCGTAGCTGAGGCTCGACACCCGCATGTCCACGGAACCGTCGGAGTTGGGGGTGTTTCGCACGCCCTCGATCTCGGAGTAGTGCGTGATCTGGTGCTGCGACCAGTACGTCTGGAACGCATCCTCACTCCCGTACACCTGCTGAGCCGCAGGGGTGAGATGCGACCACGCCGTGTCGTAGTCGGAGTCCAGAATGGCGTTGTAGAACTGCTTTTCGATCATGGATGCGGCCAAGCCGACATCCGCGTCGCTCACGCCCTTGGTCTGCCCGAGCGCCGCGTTCGCCGACGCCGTGCTGCTGGCGCTGGCCGACGCCGCGACAGACGTCGAATTCGTCTGCGCCCCGGACGATCCCGACCCCGAGTTACTGAACATCGCCGCCAACACCACGGCCACGATCACCAGCCCCACCGCGAACCCACCCACGAACAACAGCGGTTTGCGGTTGCCCGCTGGGGCCTCCTCCAACACCTGGGACTGCACCGGATGCGACCGCGTCGGATGCGCGCCCGGGGCGGCGGGGCGCACGGGAGCCATCTCCGGCTCGGAAATCGTTGCGGCCGTTGCCATCATCTCGGCCGTGGAGATATCCGCCTGCGCCGCACGGCGATCCAGTGTCCGGGTGGCCTGGCGGCGGGTGGCTGGGCGGCGGGTCGCGAGCATGTGGGTGGGCTCGGAATCGGCGCCGTAGTCGGCGAAATCGGCGAGGTGGTCGCGGACCTCGGTCATGCTCGGGCGATCCTCGGGATCGAAGCTGAGCAGATCCAGCAGCAGATCGGTCAGCGGCCCGGCGTTGCGCGGCTGCTTGAGCTGGCCGTTGGCGGCGGCGTAGAGCAGCGCGAGCGGATTCGGGTTGGTGCCGTAGGGCGGTTCGCCCTCCAGCGCGTGGAAAAGCGTTGCGCCCAAGGCGAAGACGTCGGCGGCGGGGCTCGGCTCCGCGCCGCGCGCCACCTCCGGCGCGAGATACGCCGCGGTGCCGGAGATCAATCCGGTCGCGGTCAGCGTCACGTCGCCCTTGGCCTTGGAGATGCCGAAGTCGGTGATCTTGACGGTGTGGTTCTCCCCCAACAGCACGTTGCCCGGCTTGACGTCCCGGTGCACGATGCCCGCCCGATGCGCGGCCACCAGCGCCGAGGCCACCTGCTCACCGATCCGCGCGACCTGCGGCAGCGGCAGCGTGCCCTGCGAGGCCAGCACCACGGCCAGACTCTGCGACGGCAGGTACTCCATGATCAGGCACGGATCGCCCTCGTGGTCGGTGATGTCGAAAACCACGATGGCATTGGGGTGTTGGAAGCGGGCGGCGTTGCGGGCCTCGCGCGAGGCGCGCTGGCGCACGATGTCCTTCTCACCCGGCGGCAGACTGGGCTGGGTGAGGATCTGTTTGATCGCGACGGATCGTTCCAGACGTTCGTCGACGGCACGCCAAACGACGCCTGTGCCGCCGCTACCAATCCGTTCGACCAGGCGGTAATGCCCTGCGATCACTTGGCCGGTTTCGATGGCACTACTCCGAGTTTCTCCGCGATCCGTGACTTACCGAGGGGCGGTTGCCCGCTTGTTCCCCGGACGAGTGTAGCGGCCCCGACCGGGACCTCCGACGCCGGAGTGAGATCCGAGCGAAATATGTCCGACACCTGTGCGGTGAAGGCGAGATCACTGTGTGACGGGACCGCGACCTCCCGTGACGAAGCTCACTTCTGGTCGCGCAGAAACCGTCCCGCGGCGTCCACGGCCGGACCCGAACCGCCCGCGTCGGAGACGAACACCGCGAGCGCCAGATCACCGTCGATGCCGACGAACCAGCCGTGCGCGTGCTTGTCATCGATGTACTCGGCGGTGCCCGTCTTGCCCAACATGCCGGGGATGTCGCGCAATTGGGTGGCGGTGCCGCCGGTGATGGTCTCGCGCATCATCGCCTTCACCTGATCGGCGATCCCCGCCGGGAGCGGATCCGGATTGTGGTCGGCGACACCGGCTTTCCCGGCGACTATCGTCGGGGCGGGCACCGAACCGCGCGCGATGGCCGCGGCGAGCAACGCCATGCCGAACGGCGACGCCGTCACCTTGCCCTGCCCGATGCCCTCCTCGACCCGCAACGCCGGAGTGTCCGCGGTGGGCACCTTGCCGATGACGGTCGTCATCCCGGGCGCGGTGTAGTCGACGCCGAGCCCGAGTTGCGCGGCCGCCTTGGTGAGTCCGTCCGGCGGCAGGTTCACCGCGAGCCGCCCCATGGTGGTATTGCAGGAACGGGCGAACGCGGTGTGCAGCGGCACCTGCCCCAGATCGAAGTTGTCGTCGTTGGGAATCTGGCGCCCCTCGATGTTCTCGGTGCCCGGGCAGCTGACCACGGTGTCCGGGGTGACCTGCCCGGCCTGCAACGCCGCAGACACGGTGACGGTCTTGAAGGTCGAACCCGGCGGATACAGCCCGGTGAGCGCGATCGGCCCCTGCCCGTCGGCGGGCGCGTTCTGCGCCAGCGCCAACACATTTCCCGTGGAGGGCTGGATGACGACCATCGCCGCGGGCGTCGCGATCGGCGCGAGCGCGGCCTCGGCGGAACGCAGCATCCCCAGATCGAGGGTGCTGGCGATGTCGGCGACGGGTTTCGCGTCCTGCCCGCCGACGCGCTGCGTGCCGGTGGCGGTCTGCGCGCGCACCGCCCAGCCCGCCGCGTCGTCGGCGGCGTGCTGCCACAGCTCCGACAACCCCGACAACGTCGGCGAACTGAGCGTCTTGTCGGTGGCCAGCAGCCGCGTCTGCGGGGCGAGGGTCACGCCGGGCAGCGCGGCCAGCGGCGCGGAGATCGGGGCGAGATCGGCCTCGCGCAGGGAGATCGCGGTGACGGATTTGCCTTGCGCACCGGACAATTGGGCTTGCAGCGACTCCGGGGTGATACTCGGATCGATCGGATTCAGCAGCGCCGCAACGCCGTTCACGTCCGCGCCGGGCGCCACGTTCACCAGCGTGACCACCTGCTGGGTGAGCAACTCCGCCCCGCCCCGATCGAGCACCCGCGCCGCCGGATCGGGATAGACCGGGCCGTAACTCAGCGGTCCCGCGTCCAGTCCGGGCGCGACGGTCGCCGGATTCCAGTGGATCTTCCACCCCTCGCCCGCGCGCACCGCGGTGCCGGTGGTGGTGTAGGCCCACTCGTTCTTGCCGCCCTGACCGAGTTTCCACGTCGTGTTCAGCGTGAACGTGGCCCCGGCGTCGTTCTTGTCGACCGTGCCGACCTCGACCCGCACATCCTTGCCGAGGCTGTCGAACAGCTTGCCCAGCGTCTCCGACGCCTGCGCGGGATCGCTGGTGACCGCCGCGGCCGCCGCCGGATCCTCCCGGCCCAGCGCGTCGGCGAAGGTGTGCACGGTGCTGTTCAACCGGTCGGTCGTCTTGTCGCCCGAGCAGGCGGCGAGGGCGAGAATCGGGGCGGCGAACAGGGCGACCAGCTTCGTACTCGTGCGCACCCGCCCGACCCTACCGGCCACCCCGAGAAGCCCCCGGAAACGTACGTTTTGTCGGGTGTCATCCCGCCCGCTCACACCAAAATCCGGTGGCCGAACGCTCGGCGTCCGCCGGGGTGAGCCGATCACTCACCCCAGCCGAAAGCCGGTGGCCGACCGCTCGGCACCGGCCGGGGCCGCTCACTCACCCCAACCAAAAGCCGGTGGCCAAACGTTCGGCACCGGCCGGGGCCGCCCGCTCACCCCAACCAAAACCCGGTGGCCAACCGCTCCGCGTCCGCCGGGGTGAGCTCGATATCGAAGACCTCGGCGACGATCTTGGGCAACTCGGCCGGTTCCAGGTCGCGGATATCGGCGGTGCCGTCCGGATATTCGGTGATGAAGGTGGTGTTGTCGAGCACGTAGTGGACGTCGGGGTGGAACCGCTGCACGTAGGGCCGGGTCACGAACGGCGAGCGCGGCGAGGTGGCGACGAAGTGGTTGCCGACCACGAAGTCGATGCGGTACTGCGGGTTCAGCGTGAAGCTGTGCCGGTCGACCCACCCGTCCTTGCCGAATTGATGCAGCGTCCACAGTTCGCTGTCCAGTTCCCCGCGCCCGCGCTCGAGCCGGAAGCGCCACTGCCCCGCCGTCACCTCCCCCGCGTCCGGATTCAGTTCGAGCGGCGCCAGCGGCCCCGCCCCGAAACCGACGTCGCACAACCAGACCCGCTCGTCGTCGGCCGTGGTGACCCGCAGCAGGGCGTGGGTGGCCGGACGCACCCCGCCCGCACCCATGCTCACCCGCCCCTGCAATCCGGTGACGCCGAACCCGAGTCGTTCCAGCGCGGCCGCGAACAGCCCCACGTTCTCGTAGCAGTAGCCGCCCCGCCGACCGCGAATCATCTTGTCCTGCAACGCTTCCAGATCCAACGGCAGCGCACGCCCGAACACCGGCTCGAAGTTCTCGAACGGGATCGTGGTGGTGTGGGCGTACTGCAACGCTCGCAGCGTCGCCACGCTCGCCGTCCGCTCCCCCTCGAAGCCGATGCGCGTGAGATAGCCGTCCAGATCCAGGGCGTCGCCGTCCCAGTGATACGCCGCGTCCGCGGGCTTGTTCATCGTCACCTCCGTTGTCGATCCCTTGGGTCAACTCGTAGCGACCCCGCACTGTTCCCGTGGTCCTTACCAGTACGGATACCGCTTCCCATCCGTATCCGCGATGAAGACCACCGCGTCGGCACAATCGAGATCGTCGGGCGTGAGAGGGATGTGTCCGGGCACGATCGGCGCGCTCGCGGTGGTGGCGGCGGGCAGCGCCGCGCGCAGTGCCGGTGCCGGGAACAGGGCGCGCCCAGCGGTGACGGCGGCCAATTCGCCTTGGAGCGTGCCGGATTCGCTGTGCGGGTCGGCGTCGGTGGCGACGAAGACGTACCACTCGCCCAGGGCGGTGGCGACGAGCGCCCCGGCGCTGTCCCAGCTCACGTCGGCTGCCCCGACCGTCATGCGGGACCGCGCGCGCCGCAGGTGCGTGTTGTGGGCGAACACCAGGGTCGGTCCCCGGTGCTGCTCCCGGGCGAGGATCGCGAGGAGATTGTCGGCCATCATCTCCGCGCGCAGGCTGAGCAGGAGCGCGATGCGATCGGGACCGCGGCGCGCCAACGCCGTGTGATAGCGCAGCAGGCCCTGGGCGGTGCGGGCGTGGGCGGCGGCGAGGTCGTATCCGGCCGGGTCGGCGGCTCGCAGCGCGGCAGCGGCCCGACGCAGGGCGCTGGCGACGTCGTCGGCGAGCACACGCAGGGCGCGGAGGCGGTCGGGGTCGGCGAAGGCCAGTTCCGGATCGTAGGTGGCCCCGGCATTCGTCCACTCCCCGTCGTCACCGAGTAAATCGTCCGCGGCGCAAGCGCTTTCGGGACGCAGCGCTTCGGGCAGACAGGCGATGGCAGCGGTCAGCGACCCGCGCGGGCTCGGAAGTTCGGTCTGGTCGAACGGCACGTCGAACCCGTAGAAGTGGACGCGGTCCCCGGGCGCGCGGTCGGCATTGTGCGCGCGCAACCACTCCACGAGTTCGCGATTGCCCGGCACATTGCCGAAGCGGTGACTGAATCCGCTCCTCAGCACCGTGTCGATGGCGCCCGCGGACCCGTTCACATAGTCGTCGACGAGCGCGGCCGCGAAGAAGTCGCTCTCCAGCGCGATCGACCGGAAGCCACGCTCGACGAGGTGCGCGAGAATGTCGTTGCGCAGCAACGGAAACGCCGGAATGCCGTGCGTCGGCTCCCCGAGGGCGAACAGGGCGGGCGGCTCCCGACGCGCGCCCAGCAACTCGTCGAGCGCCCGCCCCAGACTCTCCGGATCATCGAGCGCGCGACCCATCGCACGCAGCGCGGTGACTGTGGACATGATCTCCCCTTGGTCGAAGGAACTGCCCTCGACGCTATCGTTGAAGAACCGAGTGAAACTTCCGCGATATCCACCTGGAACATCCGCCGAAAACCCTCAAAGGAACCTCTCCTGAGACCGATCGACCTGGCCCGCGAACACGGATTGTCCGCCCAGGCGATCCGCAACTACGACGCCGCAGGCGCCCTCCCACCCACCGACCGCGCCGACACCGGCTACCGCCACTACACCCCCCGCCACGCCCGCGCCCTACGCGCCTTCCTCACCCTCCGCGAGGGCCACGGCCACCAACACGCCCTCGAGATCATGCGCGCCGTCCACCGCAACGACCTCCCCGCGGCCTACCGCCTCCTCGACACCACCCACGTCACCCTCCACAACGAACGCACCACCCACGCCGAGGTCGCCACCGCCCTCACCACCCTGACCACGGCACCTCGCGATCCCGATCCGGCCGCAACATCGACCTCGCACCACCCCGACCCGGCCGCAAACTCAGCCCCATACGACCCCGACCGGGCCGCGAAATCGACCCCACACCACCCCAACCCGGCCCCACACGACCCCGACCCGGCCGCAAGATCAGCCCCACACGACCCCGACCCGGCCGAAACGTCGTCCCCACCCCTCACCGTGGGCGAACTCGCGCACCGCCTCGGCGTCCACGCGGCGACGCTGCGCGCCTGGGAGGCCGCGGGCATTCTCCGCCCCGAACGCGAAAGGTCCACGGGCTACCGGCTTTTCGGCCCGGACTGTGTGCGCGACGCCGAGATAGCCCGGCAACTCCGGCGCGGCGGCCACCCCTTGGACCAGATCGCCCGCTTCCTCGAGTCCCTGCGCGCGGCGGGCGGCGCCGAAGCGCTGCGCGCCTTCCTCGACGCCTGGCAGGACCGGCTCACCGCCCGCGGGCGGGCCCTGCTCGCGGGCGCGGCCCAGCTCGACGCCTATCTGCGCCCGCTCGAGTAGTATTCGCCCATGCGTTCGATCGACACCGCGGAGCGGCGGGCCCGACTCGCGACCCGGCATCTGCTCGCCCCGGCCCGGCGCGTCGACGATCCGGCCGCGATCGCGGCGGCGATGGTCGCCCTGCACGCCACCGATCCGGCGACGGTGTACCTGTCGGCCGCCGCGCGCGGGCGCGCCCTCGAACCGGCGGACATGGAGCGGGCGCTCTACGACGACCGGTCGCTGCTGCGCATGCTGGCCATGCGCCGCACCATGTTCGTCGTCCCGGTGGATCTGGTTCCGGCCCTTCAGGTTTCGGTGGCGGACGCGCTGGCCCACAAGCAGCGCCGCACCTACGGGCGGTATCTGGAGGGTGTGGTCGAGGGCGATGTGCAGGCGTGGCTGAGCGAGGTCGAGGCGGAGACCCATCGCGCACTGCTCGCCCGCGGCAGCGCCACCGGCGCCCAGCTCGGCGCGGCGGTGCCGCGGCTGCGCACCCAGGTCGACACCGCGCCGGGCAAGCCGTATTCCAAGCCCACCAACATCACCACCTGGGTGCTGGTCACCCTCGGTTGCGAGGGCGGCATCGTGCGCGGACGGCCGAACGGCGGCTGGACCAGCAGCCAGTACACCTGGGCGCCGATCGAATCCTGGCTCCCTGCAGGCATTCCCGCGCTGCCGATCGAGGAGGGCCGCGCGGAACTGGTCCAGCGCTGGCTGCGCACCTTCGGCCCCGCGCCCGTCGCCGACCTCAAGTGGTGGACCGGCTGGACGCTGGGCGATGTGCGAAAAGCGTTGGCGCGGTTGGACATCGCCGAGGTGGATCTCGACGGCGCGACCGGCATCGCCCTCGCCGACGACCTCGAGCCCACTCCCGCCGTCGAGCCGTGGGCGGCGCTGCTGCCCGCCCTGGACCCGACGCCGATGGGCTGGCAGGCGCGCGACTGGTTCCTGGGCCCGCACGCTCCCGCGGTCTTCGACACCAACGGCAATATCGGTCCGACGATCTGGTGGGACGGACGAATCGTCGGCGGCTGGGCGCAGCGCAAGGACGGCGAAATAGTCTGGCGCACGCTCGAAGACGTGGGCCGCGATGCGGAGAGCGCGATCGAACGGGAGGCCGAACGCATTCGCGAGTTCTTCGGCGACGTGCGCGCGATTCCGCGCTTTCGCACGCCGCTGGAACGGGAACTCACCGCCTGATAACACGCCCCTGTGGCGGATATCACGCCACGGACCTGCGGGTTCGCGTGTCGCCAGGTCATCGCGGCGATGAAATTACATCCGTCGTTTGCGATTTCGGACGCGTCCGGACAGTCGATCGTTTCGCGCCGGGCGGGGCACGGTGTTCTGTTACCGTCGCGCCATCGATTGTCGTATTCGGACGGTAGGCGGCCGCCCGAACAATTCCACCTGTTTGGGGGTAGTTCCTTGTCCTTCGTCGACGATCTCGAAACGACTTCCACGCGCGCGGACACCTTCCGCGACATCATCTTCCGCGACGCGGCCGTCGGGGTCTGCGCCCTGGCGACCACCGCGGGCACCACCGGTGACCCCGAGCGCCGCACCCGCATCGCGGACCGCATCGAGGAATCGACCGTCCTGCATCACTTCTCGCAAGCGGAACTGCGAAATCTGTTCGAGGACAATTGGCTTCGGCTCACTCTCGATCCGGCCTTCGGTCGCGCGTACGTGCTCCAGCAGATCGCCCGCGCCACCGACAGCCCGGCCCGGGCCCGCGCGGCGGTGTGGGCCGGAATCGAGCTCGCCGGGCGGGTGGACGGCCGGGGCGCCGACGCGCTGCGCGACTGCTGCCGCGTATTGCGTTTGGCCCCGGGCGAATTCGGGCTGTAGCGGTTACATGTCCAAACCGAGGTCGAGGACCCGTACCGAGTGGGTCAGCGCGCCCACCGACAGGTAGTCGACGCCCGTACGGGCGTAGTCGGCGGCCACGTCGAGGCTCAACCCGCCGGAGGATTCCAGCTTCGTCCGCGGCGCCCGCGCGTCGCGGCGCTGCACCGCCGCCTGGGTGGCCCAGAGCGGAAAGTTGTCCAGCAGCACCAGTTCCACGTCCTCGGCCAGCACCGCGTCGAGCTGATCGAGATCGTCCACCTCGACCTCGCAGGCGATCTCCGGCGCGGCCGCGCGCACCGCCCGCAGCGCCGCCACCACCGAGCCCGCCGCGACCACGTGATTGTCCTTGATCAGGGCCGCGTCCCCCAGCCCCATCCGGTGATTGACGCCCCCGCCCATCCGCACCGCGTACTTCTGCAACGCCCGCAACCCCGGCAATGTCTTCCGGCTGTCCCGAATCCGGCACTCCGTCCCCGCCACGGCATCCACCCACGCCGCGGTCGCCGTGGCGATCCCCGACATGTGCGTCACCAGATTCAACAGGGTCCGCTCCGCCACCAGCAGCCCCCGAGCGGGCCCCACGACCCCCAACACCGTCTCCCCCGCCCGCACCCGAGTCCCATCCGAAACCCGTTCGGTCACTTCGTAATTCCCGGCCCCGATCACCTCATCGAGCACGACCACCCCCACATCGATCCCGGCCACCGTCCCCGCCTCCCGAGCCACCACCCCCGCCTTGACCACGGCGTCCTCCGAAACCGTCGCATTCGTCGTCACATCGGGCCCGTACCGCAGATCCTCCTCCAGGGCCCGCCGCACGATCCCCACCACTTCATCCCTGTCGAGCCCACCGTCCAGCGTCATCATTACCTCCTGATCGAAAAGTCTTGTCTCGGGCGGCTACGACGCCCTGGGCACGGCCAACCCGGTCCACCGTCCCGGCGGATCGGCCAGCTCCGGAACGATCTGCGGCCGCCCGTCGGCCCCCAAACGGACCGGCAGGCTGCGATGCAACTCCGCGCGCGGCTCGGGATGGTCGGAACGGGTGTGGCAGCCCCGGCTCTCGGTGCGGGCGGCGGCCGCCACCAGCAGCGCCCGGGCCGTGAGGGTCAGTGCGGAATCCTCGATATCCGTAACCGATTCCGCGACAGCGGAATTCGCGTTCTCGCCCCGCAGCAGCTGGACCAGGCCCAGCACCCCGGCCCGCAGCCCCTCCCCGTCGCGGACCACCGACGCGTGATCGGACATCAACGCCTGCAACGATGTTCGATCCGCCCGGGGAAACATCGGAACCGCCGCCGCGGCGATCTCGACCCCCTCGTCCCGCCGCTCGATCGCCGCCGCCCCGACCCGCTCACCGACGACCAGCCCCTCCAGCAGACTGTTGGAGGCCAGCCGATTGGCCCCGTGCAGCCCGGTGCGCGCGACCTCGCCCGCCGCGTACAGCCCGGGAACCGTTGTGCGCCCGCAGGTATCGGTCACCACGCCCCCGCACTGGTAATGCGCCGCCGGCGCCACCGGGATCAGATCCCGCCGCGGATCGATCCCCGCCGCCAGGCACGAGGCCGTGATGGTCGGGAACCGCTCCGCGAAACCCTCGATCCCCCGCCCGTCGAGATACACGTGCTCGGTCCCGGTGGCCCGCATCCGCGCGGCCACGGCCCGCGAGACCACATCCCGCGGCGCCAGATCGCCCCGCGGATGCACCCCGTCCATGATCGCAATCCCTTGTGCGTCAATTAGTCTCGCGCCCTCCCCGCGCACGGCCTCGCTGATCAACGGCCGCCGCCCCACCCTGCCCCGCGCGAACAGCACGGTCGGATGGAACTGCACGAACTCGAGATCCGCCACGATCGCCCCGGCCCGCAGTGCCAGCGCCACCCCGTCGGCCGTCGCGCCCGCCGGATTGGTGCTGCACGCGTACAGCTGGCCGAGCCCCCCGGTCGCGAGCAGCACCGCGGGCGCGTGCACCACGCCGAAGCCCTCGTCGGATACCGCGAGCACCCCGCGCACCCCGCCCGGCCCGGTCACGACATCGACCGCCGCCGCGCCGAACAGCACCGGCAGCCCGGCCGCGTTCAACGCCCGCTGCACCTCCGCGCCCGTCGCGTCCCCGCCCGCGTGGATGATCCGCCGCGTGCTGTGCCCGCCCTCGCGGGTGCGCGAGATCTCCCCGTCGCGCCCGAGATCGAACACCGCCCCGAGGTCGGTCAGCGCCGCCACCGCGCGCCCGCCGCCCTCGACGATCGAGCGCACCGCCTCCGGATCGCACAGCCCCGCCCCGGCGACCACGGTGTCGTGCACATGCGAATCCACCGAATCCCCTTGCGGCGCAACGACGGCGATGCCGCCCTGCGCGTACTGGGTGGCGGTGTCGGTGGGCCCGCCCTTGCTCAGCGTCAGCACCCGCAGCCCGCGCAGCGAGGCGGTGCGCGCCGCGGTCAGGCCCGCGACGCCACCGCCGATCACCACGAGATCGGCCTCGGCCTCCCAGGTGAACGAGGTCATTCCCCGCCGCCGGGATTGCCGATGGCGATCATCCGCTGCACCGATTGCCTTCCGGCGGCAGCGGTTTCGGGATCCACGTGCACCTCGTCGCGCCCCTCGACCAGGCAGCGCAGCAGCGCGGCCGGGGTGATCATCTTCATGTACTTGCACGCGGCGCGGTCGTTGACGGCCTGGAAGTCGATGCCGGGCGCGGCCTTGCGCAGCTGGTGCAGCATGCCCACCTCGGTGGCGACCAGCACCTGATTCGACCGGGCCGCCCGGGCGGCGTCGATCATGCCGCCGGTGGACAGGATGTGCACCCGGTCGGCCGGGAACGCGCCCTCCCCCGCGAGGTACAGAGCCGAAGTGGCGCAACCACATTCGGGATGCACGAACAGTTCGGCGTCGGGGTGGCTGCGCGCCTGCTCGGTCAGCTCGTCGCCGTTGATGCCCGCGTGCACGTGGCATTCCCCGGCCCAGATGTGCATGTTCTCCCGGCCGGTCACCCGCTTGACGTGCGCGCCGAGGAACTGGTCCGGCAGGAACAGCACCTCGCGGTCGGGGTCGATCGAGGCCACCACGTCGACCGCGTTGGAGGAAGTGCAGCAGATGTCGGTGAGCGCCTTCACCGCGGCCGTGGTGTTCACGTACGACACCACCACCGCGTCGGGGTGCTCGGCCTTCCAGGCGCGCAACTCGTCGGCGTCGATGGAGTCCGCGAGGGAACAACCGGCACGTTGGTCCGGGATCAGCACGGTTTTCGCCGGGCTGAGGATCTTCGCCGTCTCCGCCATGAAATGCACTCCGCAGAACACGATCGTGTCCTCGGGCGCGGCCGCCGCGATCCGCGACAGCGCCAGCGAGTCACCGACGTGGTCGGCGACGTCCTGGATCTCCGGCAGCTGATAGTTGTGCGCCAGGATGGTCGCGTTGCGCTCCCGCGCGAGCCGCTTGATCTCCCGGGCCCACTCCGGGGTCGCCTCGACCCCCGTGAACCCCGACGGACCGTCCACTACATGCCCGGCAAGCATCATCGTCGCCATGGCAGGCTCCTTCCTCATGCGCTCGGCAACCGCGCCGATTCGCATACACCCGGTTTTCGACTTAGAATCGAAAACGTGCCCCATAGTAGCACCGTTCACGAATCGCTCACCGCCGTGTTCCAGGTTCGCCGCTTCCCCGCCACCATCACCGCAGGTCAGAGCATCAGCGAGGCGATCGATCCCCAGTCGGTACGCAAGACCCCCGGCTGGCACACCGAACTCGCCGTGCTGCTGTGGGAGCGCGCGATGGAACCGCAGACCGGCACCTGGTCCCTACCCGGCGGCCGCCTGCGCGACGACGAGGACCTCGACGCCTCGGCCCGCCGCCAACTCGCCGAGAAGGTCGACGTCCGCGAACTCTGGCACCTGGAACAGCTCTCGGTCTTCAGCGACCCGCACCGCGTCCCCGGCCCCCGCCGCATCGCCTCGGCCTACCTCGGCCTGGTCCCCCTCACCGCCGACCCCCGCCTCCCGCCCGACACCCGCTGGCACCCCGTCTCCACCCTGCCCGCCATGTCCTTCGACCACGGCACGGTCGTCCACCACGCCCGCGCCCGCCTCGCCGCCAAACTCTCCTACACCAACATCGCCTTCGCCCTCGCCCCCGCCCGCTTCACCATGTCCACCCTCCGCCAAATCTATTGCGCCGCCCTGGGTTACGACGTGGACACCACCAACCTCCAACGAGTCCTCACCCGCCGCAAGGTCATCACCCCCACCGGCGCCACCGCCGCCCCCGGCAAATCCGGCGGCCGCCCCGCCGCCGTCTACCGCTTCACCGACGACGGCCTCCGCGTGACGGACGAATTCGCCGCATTGCGGCCACCGGGGTGAGCGCAATCGAACCTCGCGGCAGGTAGGCAACGACCCCAGCAGGCACTACACTGCCAGTAGAGTGAAGTTATGACTTCACTTCGGTTGGAGGTGTTGCATGACGGCCGGACGCTGACGTTGTTCGGCGCGGTGATCGGCGGAGCCTGCCGGGCGAGAGACTGGCTGGCGTCCTGCGACGAACGAACCAAGGCGCAGTTCTACGTACGCTTCGAACGTTTGACCACGATCGGATATCTGCGCAGCCCGGAAGAGATGCGCAGATTGCACTGCCCGGTCTCACCCTCCGTATCCGAGATCAAGACGAGGTCCGGTCATCGCTTGTACGTCATTCGCGAAGGCAACGACTGGATTGCCACACATGGAGCAAGAAAGCCTCCGGATCGGAAAGTATGCGAACAGGCGGCCCGTGCAATCGAGATTTGGAAGGAGGCGCACACCCAATGAACACCTGGTTCCCACGTACCCCGGAATCCGATGCGCTCGTCGCCGAGGAGCGCCTTGTCTTGGCGGCCACCGAGATGGTCCATGAAGCGCTGGAGGCGACGAATACAACCAAACGTCAACTCGCCGACATGCTGGGAGTTCGGCCGACAGAGATCAGTCAGCGGCTCAGCGGCCGTCGAAACCTCACCCTTCGGAGCCTGGCCCGAATGATGCATGTGCTCGGCTACGGCGTTGGCCTCGAAGCCATCCAACGCATCGATCGCACGGCGGCGGACGCGCGCGTCGGCACGCGGATAGTCAAAACTATTGAGCCACCGACCGGTTCACGCAACCGAAGTTGGAAGCTCGGTGTACGTGTCCTGATCGGCGCGATCAAAGCCGAGGAACGTGAGTTCGTGGAGCAGCGCATCGCTCGCGTGCTCGACGAACTGCACAACCTCGATCACATTCTCGAAGCCACGGCGACCATCCCGAAGAAGAGGGAAGTGGTGGTCGGACTGACCGTCGAAGCAGAGGATGCCTTGTCCGCGAGTCAAACCGGGATCGCCGCGCTCCGAACGGCGATCCATATTGTCGGCGACAACACGCCAGGGTGGGAGGAAACGCTCGAACGACTCGTTCGAGACCTCCGCATCGATATCGATCCCTCGGAGCGCGACGAACAGGCCACCACCTGTTCCTGAGCACGAAGGAGTCCTAGCCGCAAGGGAATTGGAGACCAGACCGGATCAGCGCGTCCCGTCCAGTTCCTCGATCGTCGCCAGCGACGGTGGGCGGATTCGCTGGAGTTCGCTCGCGACCGCCTCCGCGTCCCGCAACACTCGAACCGCGTTGTGCCATGTCAGTTTCGCGATGTCACTATCCGACCACCCGCGAACGAGCAACTCCGCCACCAGATTCGGGTATCCCGACACATCGTCCAACCCCGCCGTCACGAACGCCGTCCCGTCGAAGTCACCCCCGATCCCGATGTGCTCGATCCCCGCCACCTCCCGCATATGGTCCAGATGATCCGCGACAGTCGCGACCGTCGGCACCGGCCGAGGATGCTCCGCCTCGAACGCCCGTTGACACTCCATCCCCGCCGGACTCGTATCCAGCGGATGGAACCCGTGCGCGACCATGTTCTCATCGGCTTCCGCAGTCCACCGAACCGCCTCGGGCAGAACGAATTTCGGCACGAACGTCACCATCGCGACGCCACCGTTCCCGGGCAGTGCCGCGAGCACATCATCGGGCACATTGCGCGGATGATCACACAACGCCCGCGCGGACGAGTGCGAAAAGATAACGGGCGCTTCGGAAATCGCGAGAGCGTCCCGCATCGTCTCCGGCGACACATGCGACAGATCGACCAACATCCCCAGCCGATTCATCTCCCGCACAACCTCTTTCCCGAACGCCGTCAACCCGCCCGCCTTCGGCTCGTCCGTCGCCGAATCCGCCCACGGCACATTGTCGTTGTGCGTCAACGTCATATACCGCACGCCCAGCCGATACAACGCCCGCAATGTCGCCAGCGAACAGTCGATACTGTGCCCACCCTCGGCCCCCAGCAGTGAGGCGATCCGACCGCCCGCCCGCGCGTCCTCCATGTCCTGAGCCGAGTACGCCGCCCGCAACCGATCGGGAAACCGCTCGATCAACGCCCGCACGAAGTCGATCTGTTCCAGCGTCGCGCTCACCGCGTGATCCCCGGCGAGGTCGCTGCGCACGTACACCGACCAGAACTGCGCCCCCACCCCACCGGCGCGCAGCCGATCGAGATCGGTGTGCAGCAGCGAACTCTGGTCGGCGGCCAGGTCGACGGCGTTCAGGTCGTAGCGGGCGAGAACCCGCATGGCCCACGGCAGATCGTTGTGACCGTCGACCACGGGGGCGTCGCGGAGCAGGGCGCGGGCGCGCTCGAGTGTCATCGTTCCGTTCTACCCGGCCCCGGCCCGGTCGAACCGGCGACACGACGGTTACTCCGGGTCGCGCTTGCGATGCTTGGTCCCGCGCCGATACGTACGCTTGCTCGAAACAGGTTGCGCCGCATTGGATCTGCGCAGCTCGTGACGGCGACGCCAGGCCGTCAGATCCGCGCGCTCGGGTTCGCCGAGCCGTCGGCGCGGTGTCGTGGTCATCGTCTCCCCCTCGTCGTCCTCGCCGGATGACGGTATTCGCGCCGATGCCGGGACCGCGAGCGAATTTCCGGGACCGCGCGATCCGGGTAGCGTGACCGGCATGGACTCGCTGCTGCACCGGATCCTCGACATCCCCCCGGCGTGGGTGTACGTGATCGTCACCCTGCTGGTGTTCGTCGAGGACGCCATCTTCGTCGGCTTCGTCGTTCCCGGCGAGACGGCCGCGGTGCTCGGCGGCGTCGCGGCCAGCCAGCACCACGTGGTGTTGTGGGCGATGATTCTGCTCGTGGTGGCCGCCGCCATCATCGGCGACAGCGTCGGCTACGAGGTCGGCAAGCACGTCGGCACCCGGCTGTTGCAAGCCTCGATTCTGGACCGCCACCGCGCTCGCCTGGACAAGGCTCAGGCGTTCCTGGCCAAACGCGGCGGCTGGGCGGTCTTCCTGGGCCGCTGGACGGCGTTCTTCCGCGCGGTCATGCCCGCCCTCGCGGGCACCGCCCGCATGCCGTACCCGAAGTTCCTGGCGTTCAACGCGACCGGCGGAATCGTCTGGGGCATCACCTTTGTCGTCCTCGGCTTCGTCGCGGGCCAGTCCTACGAGGTCGTCGCCAAGACGGTCGGCCGCTCGGCGGCCGGCGTGGTCGTCGCGCTCCTCGTCATCGGCCTGATCGTGTGGAAGGTCCGCGAACGCCGCCAGGAGCGCAAGCTGGAAACCGAGTACGAGGCCAGCCACCCGGCGGACTGAGTCAGCGAGAGTCGCTGTCCTGGAACGGATTCGCCCGCCCCGGGGAGTCGGAGGCCGCGGTCCCGTACGGCCCGTAACTGACATCCGACGCGTACGGCCGTGGCCCGCCGAAACTCTCGGACACCGGCGCCCCCGCCCCCAGATCCTCCGACGTCGACAGCGCCGAGCCCACCAGGATCACCAGCGAGGCGAGCAGCGGCTGCACCACCAGCGCCGTCCACCCCGTCACCGTCGGCGCGAACTCGACGATCGTGTGCACGGCCGGATGATCCGGCCGCGAATGCAGCTGCCCCGCAACGAATTCCCCGCACCGCGCCATCAACCAGGCCCCGGCCAGCGAGCCGAACAGCAAGGCGCACTGCATGATCGGCCCCCGCACGCGCCGCAGCAGCCGCCACACCGCGACCGCCGACACCAGCCCGACCACCGCCCCGATGCACACGAAGACGGCGACCGCGTCGAACCGGTGCACGCTCTCCCCCGTCAGCGCGGCCCCGCGCCCGGGCTCGAGCACCACCACCTTCTCGGTCGGCGCGAGCAGCGCCCACACCACCCCGCCGAGCGCGCTCACCAGCAGCAGCGCGGCCGTGAACCAGCCCGCGACACGCCATTCGGGATTGCGCGCGCGGGTCGGCTCGGCGGTGGATGTGTGGGCCATCAACGATGGTCCAGGCTCGTGGAGTCGATCGTCCCGTGCCGGGAGCATTTCGCCCACCAGCCGTCGGGACTCACCTGCACGATCATCCGGCGGCCGCACTCCTCGCAGAAGCGCGGGGGCTCGAGCCCCAGGGCCGCCGCGGCCGGAACCGATACGGAGACACCGGCGATCACCGGCTCACCCGTGTACGGGTTGTAGCGCTGTTTCGTCTCCACGACCACCTCGATGTGCGGTATCGGTCCCGTGCCTTCGGCCGAGGAACGACCTTACAGTGTCTCGTTCAGGGCCTTGATCGGCATCTTCAGATCCGCGAGCAGATCCAGATCCTGTTCGGCCGGACGCCCGAGGGTCGTCAGATAGTTGCCCACGATGACGGCGTTGATGCCGCCGAGGATGCCCTGCTTGGCACCGAGGTCACCGAGCGTGATCTCGCGCCCGCCCGCGAACCGCAGCATCGTGCGCGGCAGCGCCAGCCGGAACGCGGCCACGGCCCTGAGTGCCTCGGCGGCGGGCAGCACCTCGAGATCGCCGAACGGGGTGCCCGGCCGCGGGTTGAGGAAGTTCAGCGGCACCTCGTCGGGTTCCAGAGCGGCCAGCTGCGCGGCGAATTCGGCGCGCTGTTCGAGGGTTTCGCCCATACCGAGGATGCCGCCGCTGCACACCTCCATACCCGCCTCGCGCACCATGCGCAGGGTGTCCCAGCGCTCCTCCCAGCTGTGCGTGGTGACCACGTTCGGGAAGTGCGAGCGAGCGGTCTCGAGATTGTGGTTGTAGCGGTGCACGCCCATGGCGGCGAGCTGGTCGACCTGCTCCTGAGTGAGCATGCCCAGCGAGCACGCGACCTGGATGTCGACCTCGTTGCGGATCGCCTCCACCCCGGCGGCGACCTGCGCCATCAGCCGCGCGTCCGGCCCGCGCACGGCCGCGACGATGCAGAATTCGGTGGCGCCGGTCTTCGCGGTCTGCTTGGCCGCCTCGACCAGCGAGGGGATGTCGAGCCAGGCCGCACGCACCGGCGACTGGAAAAGCCCGGACTGCGAACAGAAGTGGCAGTCCTCCGGGCAGCCGCCCGTCTTGAGCGAGATGATGCCCTCGACCTCGACCTCCGGACCGCACCAGCGCATGCGCACCTCGTGCGCCAGCGCGAGCAGCTCCTCGAGCCGGTCGTCGCCGAGGCGCAGCACCTCGAGGGTCTGGTCCTGGGTGAGCCCCACGCCGCGATCGAGGACCTGCTCGCGGGCGACGGCGAGAATGTCGCTGTCGACCTCGGTCCGTGCCGGTGCCTGAGTCATGCGCGAATCCCTTCGTTCGGCCGGGTGGCCGGGCAACTTGAACGGTGTTCAGGCTAAGGTAGCGTGGGGTGCGAGTCAAAACGTGAAGGGATACGAATGCAGCTGCATCGCGCGGACGTGGTGGACGGGGCGATCGCGATCCTCGACCAGTACGGCCTGGCAGATCTGACCATGCGGCGGCTGGCGACCTCGCTCGGCGTGCAACCCGGCGCGCTGTACTGGCACTTCCCGAACAAACAGGCGCTGCTGGGCGCGGTGGCCGACCGCATTCTCGCACCCCTGGAAGACGTTGTGGCGGGCGAGAATTGGGCCGATCAGATCGGCGAGCTGGCGCATCGGCTGCGCGAATGCCTGCTGGCTTACCGCGACGGCGCCGAATTGGTCTCGGCCACTTACGCTTCCCGATTGACCACGAGCAAGGGCCGGGAACGCTTGGCGGGCGCGCTGATTCGCGGCGGGATGACGCGCGAGGAGGCCGATCTGGGCGCGTACACGCTGTTGTACTACGTGCTCGGCGAGACGGTCGACGAGCAGTCGCGCATGCAGATGGATTCGGCCGGAGCGCTGCCCGACGAGTCCTCACCGTTGTACGAGAACACCAGTGCCACAGAGCGTTTCGACTTCGGTCTGCAGTTGTTCCTGGGCGGGGTGCGGCATCTGCTGGGCGATCGGGTGCGTTAGCGCGAGGCGGCCAGCTGCTCGCCGTTGATCTGGCGGACGAACGGGACGATCTGCTCGCTGATGACCTTGTTGTACTCGCCGGGTTGTTGGCGCGGATTGGCGTGGCCGGTGGTGCGGGTGAGCACGACCAGCAGGGTGCCGTTGACGCCGCCGACGTAATCGATGAGCACCTGGTGGGTGTAGACGTCGTCGACGATGGGGTCACGGTCCGGGTTGTGCGGGCGGATGAACGCGATGGCCGGGCGCGGTTTCCCGTTCGCCGGTTTGGCCAGCGCGCGCAGGTCGTCGACCGCGCCGCTGGCGACGATCGCCTTGAACTGGGCCTCGATCAGGCCGTTGCTGGCGACGTCGGAGTTGAAGATCTTCTGTTCCAGCACGTCGGAGACGGTGTGGCCGAGCCGGTTCGCCGCGATGCCGGGCGGGATGCTGCCGTAATCGATGAAATCGTTTCGGCGAGCGTAGGTTTCGGCGAGCAGACGCAGGGTGCGGCTCTCCCGGGTACCCGGCATCCAGCCCGTCCAGCGCAGCAGATCCTCACCCTGGTCGCGGCTCTCGGGACGCACGGCGTCGAGGTTCACCGGCGTGCAGTCGAGGATGACCGCTTGCAGTCTCTTCGTACTGCCGGTGTGGATGTGCTTGCCGATCTCGAGCGAGATCACCCCGCCCATGCTGTGCCCGACGAGCACGATGTTGTCGATCCGCGCCGCGTCGGTGACCTTGACGATCAGATCGCTGATGACCTTGGTGTCGATACCGGTGTTGTCGTACCGCACCGCCCACACCGACCCCAGCTGCGTCAGCGACGGCAACGACCGCGCCGTATCGCTGGCATCGAGCGACCCGAGTCCGACCAGGTCGAACACCGCCGTATCCCGCCCCTGAACGTTCGCGGGCCCCGCGATCGGCATCACCGCCGGTTCGGTACGGGCCAACCGAGCCCGCTCGGGCGCGATATCCCCCGCCCAGTACTGCACGAACAACCCCAGTACGACCAACGGAATCAACCCCACCCGCACCAACACCTGCCGAGTCCGCCGCAACGTCACCCAATCGTGCCCCCACCGTGTTTCGGCCAGCCGCGCCCGCCGCCGCGCATCGTCGTAATCCGCGACGGTGGACGGGAGCCGGTCCTCGTGAAACATCCCTATCCACTGTAGGAGCTGTCCCCGGGGAAGATCATCCGTCGCGTGCGGTGTGTCCCCCCGCTCGGAGCCCTGTCAGCCAATGGCTATAGCACCCGATCCAGCTCTCCCCACCCCGAAGACCGGCGAGAAGATTCCCACCCCTTCCTCCCCTCACCCCCACCCCACACCCCCGCGTGACACTCCACACCCCCGCCAAGATCCCCCTCCCCCGTTTGCGAATCCCCGTGTCCGGTAACCCCTTCTGCCCAGTTCCCTCCCCAGGCGCACGAACCGAGCCGCACCCCCTATTCGATCCTCCTGCCCGGTAACCCTTCCCCAGAGTCCACTACCCCCAGGCGCACGAACACAGCCGCACCCTTTATTCGGATCCGCACCCTTTACATGGCCCGGAAGAGGGTGCGGATTCGAATAAAGGGTGCGGCTGGGGGTGCCGGTCAGGGGAGGATTTCGGCGAGGCCCAGCATGTTGCCCTCGCTGTCGCGGAACCAGGCGGCTCGTTCGCCGGTGCCCTTGCTCGGGTAGTTGCCTTCGATGGTCATGATGCCGTTCTCGGTGCCCCCGTACTCCTCGAAGACGACGCCGCGGGCGCGCAGGTCGCGGACGGTCGCCTCGATGTCGTCGACGTAGAAACCCATCTGGGTGAAGGAGCCGTTCGAGGCGCCCGCCGAGGCGAAGAGGCAGAACACGCCCGACGAGCCTTCGTAGCGCAGACCGCCCGGACGTTCCTCGACCGGCTCGAGCCCGAGCTTCTCCGCGTACCAGCGGCGGGCCCGAGCGAGATCCTGGGTGGGGATGCGCGCTTCGACGCGGGCGTTGTTCAGCACGTGCGCATGGTAGCCAGAATCAGAGCCGCGCGGTCCACCCCGGAGCGAACCACGTTCCCGCCTCGGCCGCGAACCGCTCCGGCGCGTAACGCCCCGCGCCCTCGGGAATGACCCCGACGATATCGACCCCCGTGACGGCGGGCAGATCGGTGCGATTGCATTCGGCCGCGAGATCCGGTGCGGCGGGCCAGGATCCGATGACCAGACCCGCGCAGTCGAGCCCGGCGGCGGCGAGGGCTCGGGTGGTGAGCTCGCTGTGATTAAGGGTGCCCAGCCCGGCGGCCGCGACCACGAGCACGGGAGCGGCGAGTTTCCGCGCGAGTTCGAGGAGGGTGAACTCGCCGAGGCGGACCAGCAGACCGCCCGCCCCTTCGATGAGGGTGAGGTCGGCGTCGGCGAGGGAGTCGATGGCGGCGACGGTGTCCCCGAGCGTCAGCAACGGTTGCCCGCAGCGGCGGGCGGCGGTGTCGGGGGCGAGCGGGTCGGGGTAGCGGGCCAGTTCGAGGGTTCGGGTCACACCGGACAGGCGGGCGATCTCGGCGAGGTCGCCGGATTCGCTTGGGGCGACACCGGTTTGGGCGGGTTTGCAGACGGCGACGGAGCGTCCGGCGGCGCGGGCCGCCGCGGCGAGGGCGGCGGTGGTGATGGTCTTGCCGACCTCGGTCGAGGTGCCGGTCACGATCAAGGTGCTCATACCGCGGTGTCCTCCGTTCGACTCGGGCGGGCGTCACATTCTGGTTCCCGCAGGGCGCGCGCTGTGGTCTCGGGCGGGGTGCCCATCCCCCTCGGCGTATTCGTGCTGGGTGACGGCCAATACCTCACGACCGCGCGACAATTGGTTGTGCTCATGCGAGTGTGCCCAACCCCGTCGGCGTATTCGTGCTGGGTGATAGCCAGTACCTCACGACCACACAACAATTCGGTGCGCTCATGCGGGTGCGGCCTCCGCGCGACGAGCGTCGGCCAGCACCTCGGTGAGAACCGTTGCGATGGTGGCCATTTCGGCGTCGGTGAGATCCGCGCGAGCGGTCAGGCGGAGGCGGGAGGTGCCCTCCGGAACCGAGGGCGGACGGAAGCAGCCGACGCTCAGGCCGCGTGCCCGGCAGGCTTGGGCGGCGTCGTACGCGCGTTGCGCCTCGCCGATGACCACCGAGACGACGGCCGAATCCGGTTGCGGGACTTGGGATATGCGGGCTATCTCGGCGGCTCGGGTGCGAACCCGGATGGCCATCTCGGGTTCGCGGCGCAGCAGGCGCAGGGCGGCTCGTGCGGCGCCCACGGCGGCCGGGGCCAAGCCTGTGTCGAAGATGAACGTGCGCGCGGAGTCGATGAGGTGGGCACGCACGCGCTCGTCGGCCAGGACCACACCGCCTTGTGCCGCAAGGGCTTTCGACAAAGTCGCGGTGATCACGAGGTCCGGCTGTCCTGCCAGGCCCAGTTCGTGCACGAGTCCCCGGCCGCCGGTTCCGCGCACGCCGAGCCCGTGCGCCTCGTCGACGACCAGCACCGCGCCGCGGGCCCGCGCCACGCGATGCAGCTCGGTCAGCGGCGCGAGATCGCCGTCGGCGCTGAACACCGAATCGGTGATCACCAGCGCCCGTTCCTCGGTGCGCTCGGCGAGCAGCCGATCGACCGCCTCAACATCGCAATGCGGCGCGATCTCGACCCGCGCCCGCGACAACCGACAGGCGTCGACCAACGAGGCATGACTCCCCGCGTCCGACACCACCAGCGACCCCCGCCCCGACAGCGCGGTCACCACCCCGAGATTCGCCGCGTATCCCGACGCGAACACCAACCCGGCCCGCGCCCCCACGAACTCCGCCAGCTCCGCCTCGAGCTCCTCGTGCTCGAGCGTCGTCCCGGTCACCAACCGCGACCCGGTGGACCCCGTCCCCCACTTCCGCACCGCCTCGATAGCCCCCTCCGCCACCTCCGCCCGCCGCGAAAGCCCCAAATAATCATTCGAAGCAAGATCGATCATCCCCGTCACCGGCCCCCGAGCCCGCAACTCCCGCCGCAGCCCCGCCCGCACCCGCTCCCCGGCCCGCACATCCAACCAGCCCAACGGATCATTCACAGCCAGCAGCATACTTGAACACCGTTCAAGCCCAACCCCCACCCCCAGCCACACCACCCCAGCCGCACCCTTTATTCGAATCCGCACCCGTTGCAGGGCTACACAAGGGGTGCGGATCCGAATAAAGGGTGCGGCTGTGTTGCCGCGCCTGGGGGTTGTGGGGGGTTTGAAACCGCGCCGGGCTGGTGCTCGGGGTCAGGGGTGGGGTTTGAATCTGAGGTGGAGGACGCCGTCGCCTTGGATGACCAGGTGGGGGGATTGGAGGTGGTGGTGGGTGGTGGTGTCGGTGAAGTAGCGCTTGCCGGAGCCGAAGACGACGGGGACTACGTCCATTGCGACCTCGTCTATGAGGCCCGCGGTGAAGATTTGGGTGCCTACTTCGCCCGCGTTCACGGCGACGGTTCGGTTGCCGGCGAGGTCGCGGGCCTTGGCGACGGCGGACTTCACGTCGTCGACGAAATGGTAGGAGGCTTCGGGGTGCCAGCCTTCGGGTTTGGGACGGTGGGAGACGACCACGACGTGGTCTCCGGCCGGGGGGCTGCCCTCCCAGCCGTTCACGAGGTCGAAGAGGTTGCGGCCCATGATGATCGTGCCGATCGAGGCCCACATGGTGCGGACGTAGTCGGCGGAGGCGCGGGAGACCTTGAAGCCGGCGCCCGATCCGGAGTGGTCGAAGCCTTCGTCGCGGTCGGGGGTGATCGGGGTGTCACCGTTGAAGTACCAGTCGTGGAGGGGGCCGACGTCGTCGTTGTCGTCGGCGATGAAGCCGTCCAGGGATACGACGTTGTGCATGATCACGGTGCCCACGGGTGCTCCTCGGGTTCGGCTCGGCGCTGGTAAATCCGATCTTGTCCCGTCACGGGCGGCCGGGCTTGTAAAAAATCACTCGGCGGGCATCGGGCCGTTGTCGGGCGGGAAGTCCCGGGCGGCGGGCAGTCGGCGTCGCAGGGCGAGGTATTCGGTGGGGGTGTGGCCGGTGAAGTCCTTGAACTCCTTGGCGAAATGGGCCTGGTCGAAGTAGCCCGCCGCGTGGGCGAGGGCGGACCAGTCGACCGGGCGCAGGGCGTCCACGGCGAGGATCAGACTCGCGAAGCGATAGATCCGCGCCACCCGTTTCGGCGTCACGCCCACATGCGACTTGAATTGCGCCGCAAGGTGATTGACGCTCACACCCACCGCCTCGGTGAGCGCGCCCACCGGCACGGAACCGTGACAATTCTCCAGCCGAACCCCGGTGTGCCGGACCAGGTCGAGACCACGCGCCGGTTCGAGGAGCCGTGCCAGCAACTCCTCCTCCAGGATCCGTAGCGTCTCCGTAGCCGAGCCGCACTCGCCCACCCGATCGCGAATCCGATCCGCGGCCCGCGACCACACGGCATCGGCGGGCACCCAGCGGTCCCGCAACTCGGACGCGGGCACTCCCACGAACGGCGAGAGCCCCCACGGCTTGAAATGCACCCCCACCATCCGCACCCGCTCCGGATACTCGAAGAGAAACCGCCGGGTCCACAGCCCCATGACCAATCCACCGGTGAACACCACCGGCGGCACCGCCGCATCCGAATCCCAAATCCGAACCGGCGCACCCAAATTCACGAACAAATGCGCCGACGGCATGGGCGGCACATTCATCCGCCGATACCGCGGCACCCCACTCAAGCAGTAGATGTCATCGACAAACCGATCGAGCGGCGGCCCCGGCACCCGTCCCACATACCGCATCCCCCCAGTCTCACCGCCCCTCCCTCACCCCGCCACAGATACACGCGCTCGCCGACCACTTTGCCGATGATCTTGGAGATGGTGTCCTTCGACGCACCGTAGATGTCGGCGAAACGGGCGGCGACCTCAACAGGCGTTGCCGCATGCGCACGGTCTGCGAACGACGAGTCCAGGGGCCGTGCTTGATAATCTGGTAGCGGCAGAACGATTCACCAGTGTGATCGTAGGGGAATTCATGGGGGGCATTTCGGCCGAGGCGGTGGCCGCGTTCGTTGCCGCGCTCGCGTTGGTGGTGACCACGGCGTCGGTGTTCTATCTGGCCCGGCAGACCAAGGCGGTGGCGGAGCAGAGCCGGGCGGGAATCGAGCAGGCCAGGATCAGCAACGCGATGGCGGCGATCTCCGCGAACAACGCGGTGCTGGGGGCGCTGCGGGAGGTGCATCTGCTCATGCTGCGACGGCCCGGGACCCGTCGCTACTTCTACGAGAACCAACCGTTGCCGAAACGGCACGACGCCCGGGACGAGATCGTCACGATCGCCGAAGCCCTGGCCGACGTGCTGTGCAGCGGGATCCACGCGCACCTGCGGATCCCGGCGAGCGAGAGCGCGCTGCCGTGGAACGACTACTGCCGCACCGTGATCGGGACCAGTCCGGTGCTGCGGGAGCTGGTGCGCGAACATCCGACGTATTGGCCGTATCTGCCACCGCTGCTTCCGGAATCCGCGCTCGCCCCGGAGGCCGTGCCGCCGCCTGCGGTCCCCCGGACGGCAGCGGATCCGGGCGTCCCGAGACGCCGAAATCGCCTCGGCTGGTTCGATCGAGGGGTGCTTGGACTGGGCCGTGTCCTGTAAGTCGCCGTAGCCGGAGGATGAGGGCGACGATGGTGAGTTCGGCCTGGCAGTAGGCGGCTCGATGCGAATACGCCCGGTCGGCGATGACGACGTCGGAGCGGATCCGGGGACGGCCGCGACCGACCCGCCCAACGGGGATGCCATCCGCAGTTTTGTCGCCAGCCCCGACCAGCGGTCGGGCCGAGGCTCGAGGTCATCGAGCGGCAGCGGCAGCTGGCGGTACGACCCTATGGGTGTGGGCCAAACGGCAGAGGTCGGCGGGGACGAGGACGTCGGTGCGAGACCAGAATTCGACTGGGACGCAGTCCGATTGGGGGATGTGGGTGGTGTCGGAGAAACCGTGCCGGGCCAAGAGGTCGTCCATGTCGGACGGCGTGTGGAAGCTCAGCCACGGCTCGCCGTGGTCGGCGGCGGCGGTAAGCGCAATGTCGGCATAGGCGGCGCCTCGGAAGTCTCGATGGGATGGAGGGAGGGCATATTCGAGGATGAGATGGAAAGTGGGGGTCGAGGCGACCGGCGTACCAGCCCCGCTCAGCACACCGAGCGAGGCCACCAGACCCTCGACAGCACCCGAACTGAGATACATCAACACCCCCAAACACGCGATGAGACTCGGCCGCGCAGGGTCGAAACCGGAGGACACGAGGTGCGGAACCAGCGAATCCGTCTCCAGATCCAGCGGAAGATAGACCGTCCGACCGAGAGGCTCGACACCCCGCTCGGACAGCATCCGACGTTTCGCGGACTGAGTAGCGGGATGATCGACCTCGAAAACGGTGAGACCGGCGACAAGGGCCGAACGATAGGCGAAGGTGTCCAACCCGGCACCGAGGATGACGTACTGCTCGAAACCCCCTGTCGCCAAACACTTCTCCGCGTAATAGCTCCGCGTAGTGACCTGCGCCCGCGTCCCCGCCAGCACGATGTGATCCCCACGCACACGGTGATAGGCGATCAGCTCCTCAGCCCGCTCACCGAGCATCGCCCCCGCCAGACTGTCGCGAAAGAGATACGGCTCATCGTCCACGATCAAATGGGCCGCACGGGCGGCAGCGGACATGAGCGCGGTAGCGCTGGGCTGAGTATCACGCATCGAAATCCTTCGCTCAAAGAGATGGCGAAGACCGATGGTAGACAAGGAATTTCAACTTCACCGCCATCATATCACGCGAACATGAATTCCCGATAACAGCGAAACAACCGAAACCACAACACTTTCAGGCCGAGGCCGCCGCCACCACCGCCCCCGAGATCCGCGCGATATCCCCCACGGAACTGATATACGGCGGCATCGTGTAGATCAGATTCCGAAACGGCCGCAACCACACCCCAGCCGCGACGGCGGCGTCGGTGGCCCGCCGCATATCCACCGGACGATCCAGCTCGACCACCCCGATCGCCCCGAGCACGCGCACATCCACCACCCCCGGAACCGCTTGCGCCGCAGCGAGTCCCGCCGTCAACCCGGCCTCGATCCCCGCGACCTCCACCCGCCAGTCCCGGGAGAGCAGCAACTCGATCGACGCCACCGCCACCGCACACGCCAACGGATTGCCCATGAACGTCGGCCCGTGCATCAACCCGCCGTGCCCGGCGCTGATCGTCTCCGCGATCCGGCTCGTGCACAGCGCGGCCGCCAGGGTGAGATAACCGCCCGTGAGCGCCTTCCCCACACACATCACATCCGGCGCGACCCCGGCCCGGTCCGCCGCGAAAAACGTTCCGCTGCGGCCGAATCCGGTCGCGATCTCGTCGAACACCAGCAGCACGCCGTACTCGTCGCAGAGCCTGCGCAGATCGTTCAGGTAGCGCGGATGATGGAACCGCATACCGCCCGCGCCCTGCACGATCGGCTCCACGATGACCGCCGCCAGCTCGTCGGCGTGGGCGGCCAGCAGCTGCTCCAGCGTCGAGACGTACTCGGGCACATAGTCTTTCGGGGGGACGGGGGCGAACACCTGCTCGGCCAGCACATCGGTCCACAGCGAGTGCATCCCGCCCTCGGGATCGCACACGCTCATCGGCGTGAACGTGTCCCCGTGATAGCCCCCGCGCCAGGTGAACAGCCGCCGCTTCCCGGGCCGTCCCAGCGCCCGCCAGTATTGCAGGCACATCTTCGCCGCCACCTCCACCGACACGGAACCGGAGTCGCAGAGGAACACCTTGTCCAGCCCGGCGGGGGTCAGCTCCACCAGCAGTCGCGCCAGCCGCGCCGCGGGTTCGTGGGTCAGGCCGCCGAACATCACGTGGCTCATCCGCCGCGACTGCTCGACCAGCGCCGCGTCCAGCACCGGATGCCGATACCCGTGCACGGCGGCCCACCACGAGCTCATGCCGTCGACGAGTTCGCGCCCGTCGGCGAGCCTCAGGCGGGTGCCGGACGCGCTCGCCACGACCAGCGGTTCGGTCGTGGCCGGGAAACCGCCGTAGGGATGCCAGACGTGCGCGGCGTCGAGTGCGGTGATCTCGTCGGATTTCACGGAAGTCCTCCACGACAGCGGCCTTGAACGGCGTTCAAGTTACCACCCGCGTCGAGATTCGGTTCCCCCGCGACCCGACAGCGGCTATTCTTTGACTCGGTCAAAGAATAGGAGTGTGATGACCGCCGTCACCGACATCGTCGACGCTGACCACATCGCCGCGGTCCGCGAGTTCAACCGCCGCTACACCCGGTTGATCGGCGTGCTACAGGAACATCTCGTCGACAGCGACTACTCCCTCACCGAGGCGCGAATCCTGTTCGAGCTGGCCCACTTCGGGCCGCTGGACGTGGTCGCGCTGCGCGGGGCGCTGGATCTGGATCCGGGCTATCTGAGCCGGATCCTCGCCCGCTTCGAGGAGGCGGGGCTGGTGCGGCGGCAGCGCTCGGACACCGACGGGCGTCGCCAGCGGGTGGAACTCACCGGGCGCGGCCGCGAGGTCTTCACCGAACTCGACCGGCGCTCCGACGCGGGCGTGCGCGATCTGCTCGACCGGCACTCCCCCGACCAGCGCGCCCTGTTGATCAACGCCATGCGCACGATCGCACGCCTGCTCGACGGCCGGGCCGCCGCGCCCTTCACGATCCGCGACCCGCGACCGGGCGACTACGGCTGGGTCATCGCCCGCAACGCCGCGCTCTACGCCGCGGAATACGGCTGGAACGGCGAGTACGAGGCCCTGGTGGCCCGGATCGTCGCCGACTTCCTCCAGACCCGCGAGCCGCACACCGAGCGGGCCTGGATCGCCGAGGTCGACGGCGAACCGGTCGGCAGCGTGTTCTGCGTGCGCGAGGACGACGCCACGGCCCGGCTGCGGCTGCTGCTCGTCGAGCCGTCCGCGCGCGGGCTGGGGGTGGGCAGCGCGCTGGTCGAGGAATGTGTGCGCTTCGCCACGTCGGCCGGGTACACGAGCATGGTGTTGTGGACCAACGACGTGCTCACCGCCGCGCGCCACATCTACGTGCGCGCGGGCTTCGAATTGGTCGACACCGAGCCACATCACAGCTTCGGCAAGGATCTCGTCGGGCAGACGTGGCGCAAGGCGTTGTGAATCGCGTCCGCGTTCCGATGCGGTCGCGGAACCGCCACCGAGCGGAACTCCGGTCACATCGGCAGGCGACACGCGCGGGCGGACGGCTACTGTCGATGCCATGGTGCAGCCGGATGTGAGCGAAGACGTGGCCCCCCTGGGTGTGTGGCCGGGCACGCCCTATCCGCTCGGGGCGACCTACGACGGGGCGGGCACCAATTTCTCCCTGTTCTCCGAGGTCGCCGAGCGGGTCGAACTGTGTCTGATCGACGACGCGGGCGCGGAGACGCGAATTCCGCTGGAGGAGGTCGACACCTACGTCTGGCACGCCTACGTGCCGACCATCGCGCCGGGCCAGCACTACGGCTTCCGGGTGCACGGCCCCTACGATCCCGATCGCGGATTGCGCTGCGACGCAAGCAAACTGCTGCTCGACCCGTACGGCAAGGCGTTCGCGGGCGCGTTCGACGGGCATTCCTCGCTGCACACCCACGGCGAGGATTCGTTGGGGCACACCATGACCGGGGTGGTGATCAACCCGTTCTTCGACTGGGCCGACGACCGCGCGCCGACCCGCCCCTACCACGAGACCGTCATCTACGAGGCCCACGTCAAGGGCATGACGATGACCAATCCGCAAGTGCCCGAACCGTTGCGCGGCACCTACGCGGGCATCGCGCATCCGGCGATCATCGATCATCTGAAGGCGTTGGGCGTCACCGCGATCGAGCTCATGCCGGTGCATCAGTTCATCCACGATCAGATGCTGCTGGACAAGGGGCTGCGCAACTACTGGGGCTACAACAGCGTCGGCTATCTGGCCCCGCACCAGGACTACGCCTCCGATCCCCGCCCCGGCGCGGCGGTCACCGAGTTCAAGGCGATGGTGCGCGCGCTGCACGCCGAGGGCATCGAGGTGATCCTCGACGTGGTCTACAACCACACCGGCGAGGGCAACCACCTCGGCCCCACCATCGGGCTGCGCGGCATCGACAACGCCGCCTACTACCGGCTGGTGGAGGACGAGCCCGCGTGCTACATGGACTACACCGGCACCGGCAACAGCCTCAACGTGCGCCATCCGCACACCTTGCAGCTGATCATGGACTCGCTGCGGTACTGGGTGCTCGACATGCACGTCGACGGCTTCCGCTTCGACCTCGCCGCCACGCTGGCGCGCGAATTGCACGATGTGGACCGGCTTTCCACGTTCTTCGATCTGGTGCAGCAGGATCCGGTGGTGAGCCAGGTCAAGCTCATCGCCGAACCGTGGGACGTCGGCGAGGGCGGCTACCAGGTCGGCAACTTCCCCGGCCTGTGGACCGAGTGGAACGGCAAGTACCGCGACACCGTGCGCGACTACTGGCGCGGCGAACCGGCGACGCTGGGCGAGTTCGCCTCCCGGCTCACCGGGTCGTCGGACCTGTACGAGGCCACCGGCCGCCGCCCCAGCGCGAGCATCAACTTCGTCACCGCCCACGACGGGTTCACGCTGCGGGACCTGGTGTCCTACAACGACAAACACAACGAGGCCAACGGCGAGGACAACCGCGACGGCGAGAGCTACAACCGCTCCTGGAACTGCGGCGTGGAGGGCCCCACCGACGATCCGGAGGTGCTGGCGCTGCGAGAACGCCAGAGCCGCAACATGATCGCCACCCTGGTGCTGTCGCAGGGCACCCCGATGCTGCTCTACGGCGACGAGATGGGCCGCACCCAGAACGGCAACAACAACGCCTACTGTCAGGACTCGCCGCTGGCGTGGATGGATTGGACGCTGGCGCAGAAGAATTCGGATCTGCTGGAGTTCACCCGCGCGGCCATCGCGTTGCGCACCGACCATCCGGTGTTCCGCCGCCGCCGCTTCTTCGACGGGCGCCCGGTGCCCGAGGGCGGGCCGCTCGGCGACATCGCCTGGTTCACCCCGGCCGGTAAGGAGATGACCGCCGCCGACTGGGACTCCGGGTTCGGGCGCTCGCTCACGGTGTTCCTCAACGGGGACGCCATCAAGGAACCGGGCCCGCGCGGGGAACGCGTCACCGACGACTCGTTCCTGCTGTGCTTCAATGCCCACGACGCACCGATCGACTTCACGCTGCCGGGCGGCAGGTTCGGCCAGGAGTGGACGGTCGTGCTGGATTGTTCGACACCCACCGGGGAATCGGAGGCGAGCTATCCGCCCGCGGCGACCGTCGGGGTACCCGCGCGGTGTCTGCTCGTCCTGCGCCGGACCGCGTAGCAACTGACAGCGAGATGACAGACACACACCAGCCCGACGACATCACCGGGCCGATCGCCCGCCGGACCTCGGTCCGCAGCACCTATCGCCTCCAGCTGCGGCCCGATGTGCTCACCTTCGCCGATGCCCGCGCGATCGCGGAATACCTCCAGCAGCTGGGCATCTCGCATCTGTACCTGTCGCCGATCCTGACCGCGGCGCGCGGATCGCTGCACGGCTACGACGTCACCGACCCGACCACGGTGTCGGCGACGCTCGGCGGGCCCGGCGGCCTCAAGGCGCTCGCCGACGAGGTGCGCGGGCGCGGCATGGGCCTGATCGTGGATCTGGTGCCCAACCATGTGGGCGTGGCCGATCCGCGGCAGAACCCGTGGTGGTGGGATGTGCTGCGCAACGGCAAGGGGTCACAGTTCGCGCACTTCTTCGACATCGACTGGAGTCCCGGCAACGGCGCGGGCGGGCGGCTGGCGCTGCCGGTGTTGCAGAGCGAGAACGATCCGGCCGCGCTCACCGTCGACCGCGGCGGCCCCGAACCGATGCTCGCGCTGCACGATCTGCGCTTCCCCATCGCGCCCGGCACCGACGGCGAGAACGCGCTGCGCATCCACGACAAACAGCACTACCGGCTGGTGAGCTGGAAGGCGGGGATCGGCACCTATCGGCGCTTCTTCGCGGTCTCGGAGCTGGCCGCGATCCGCCAGGAGGATCCGGCGGTGTTCGAGGTGACCCATCGCGAACTCGCCGCGTGGTGCGAGCACGACCTGATCGACGGCGTGCGCATCGACCATCCCGACGGATTGGCCGATCCCGCGGGCTATCTCGCGCGGCTGCGCCGGTTGATCGGGCCGAAGCGGCTGCTGCTGGTGGAGAAGATCCTGTCCGGGACCGAACCGCTGGACGCCACCCTGCCCGTCGACGGCACCACCGGCTACGACGCGCTGGCCGTGCTGGGCGGGGTGTTCGTCGATCCGGCCGGGGAGCGGGCGCTGACCGAGCTGTCGCGCGAGTTCTGCGGGCACGGCAGCGACGCGGCCTGGTTCGCCGATACCGAACATCGCATCAAACGCGCGGTGGCCGAGAAACTGCTGGTGCCCGAGGTGCGGCGGCTGGTGGCCGCGGTCAAACGCGACGCGGGCGCCGAGGATTTCGACACCATGGCGCTGACCAACGCCACCATCGAGGCGCTGTCGTTCGTGCCGTACTACCGCACCGACTACGCGCCGCTCGCGGGCGTGCTGGGCACGGTGATGGCCGAGATCGAGCGCCGCAACGGCGAATTGGCCGCGCCCCTGGGCGTTCTGGTGCGGGCGCTGGCGGTCGCGGGCGAGGCGGCGGTGCGCTTCCAGCAGGTGTGCGGGGCGATCACCGCGAAGTCGGTGGAGGACACCATGTTCTACCAAGCCGCGCGGCTGGTGTCGTTGCAGGAGGTGGGCGGCGATCCGGGCCGATTCTCCCGCACGCCACTGGAATTCCATCTCGCCAACGCCGAGCGCGCCCGCCGCTGGCCCGCGGCCATGACCACGCTGTCCACTCACGACACCAAGCGCGGCGAGGACGTGCGCGCGCGCATCACGGTGCTGTCGCAGATCGCCGAGACGTGGGCCGACGCGGTGCGCGCCTGGAACGACATCACCCCGCCGCCGGACGGGGCGACCTCGTTGTTCCTGTTGCAGAACATGTTCGGGGTGTGGCCCGCCGACGGGCGCGGGGTGGCGGCGGTGCCGGAGCTGCGCGAGCGACTGCATCGGTTCGCGGAGAAGGCCGTTCGCGAGGCGGGCACCCGAACCTCTTGGGAGGAGCCCGATTCCGAGTTCGAATCCGAGCTGCACGCGTGGATCGACGCGGTGATCGACGGACCGGTCGGGGTGGAACTCGGCGAGCTCGTCGCCCGGACCGCCCCGCACGCGTGGTCGGACGCGTTGGGGCAGAAGCTGTTACAGCTGTGCGGGCCCGGCATCCCGGACATCTACCAGGGCTGTGAGCTGTGGGAGGATTCGCTCGTCGATCCCGACAACCGCCGCCCGGTGGATTTCGGCGCGCGGCTGGCGATGCTGCAATCGCTCACGGGCACACCGGAATTGGACACCTCGGGCGCGGCGAAGATGTGGGTGGTCGCCTACGCGCTGTGGCTGCGCCGGGAACGGCCGGACTGCTTCGTCGGCGGCGCCTACCTCCCGTTGCAGGCCACGGGCGAGCGGGCCGAGCATCTGCTCGCCTACGCGCGCGGCAAGGCCGGTGAACCGCCGCAGGTGATCGTCGCGGTTACCCGGCACAGCGTCGCGCTCGCCGACGCTGGGTGGGGGGACACGACACTCGCGCTGCCGGAGGGCAATTGGACCGACCGGCTGACCGGGCACGTGTGCACCGGATCGGCGCGGGTGGAGAAGCTGTTCGCCCGGCTGCCGGTGGCGCTGCTCGTACGCTGACACGCCCGGCCGCCCGACACGCTGGAGAACCGCTTGGTCCCTTTTGGGACGGGTGAGACATAGCATCATCGGCTGCATCCGCACGATCATCGCGTTTCGTCAGGAGGCAGCTCGATGGAGTTCGGTTCCCGCGCGCGCCGGGTGGCATTGGGGTGTTGCGTCGCGGTCACGGTGATCGGGTCCCTCGCCGTCCCGGCCCCGGCGGCGCCGCCGCCCGCCGAGCTCCCGCCGGACCTCGTGGCGGCCCTGCGCCGGGACCTGAGAATCGATGCGGCCCAATATCTTCAGCGCATCCGGACCGCCGAGCGGCTGGACGCCTTCGCCCGCACCGCCCGCGCGGCCCACCCGCGCGCCTTCGCCGGGGTCCGCATGGACGGCGACCGCGGGGTCGTCGCGCTCGCCGAGGACGTGACCACCGCGCCCGCCCGCGCCGCCGCCGAGCGGGAGGGCTTCGCGGTGGAGTCCGTCGCCGACAGCGAGGCCACCCTGCGCGGGCGGCGCGTCGCCTTCGAGCAGTGGCTCACCCGCCAGCCGCGCGACGTGGCGGGCCGAGTGGTGAGCTACGGCATCGACGTGACCCACAACAGCCTCACCGTGCGCGTGACCGAGGGGACGACCCTCCCCGAGGAGGCGGGCCGGGTCCGCGCGATCGCCGCGGCCATGCCGGTCGCCCGCCCCCAGGAGTCCGACGGCTCCGACATCGCCGAGCCCGGTCCCGGGGTGACCGAGTCCCTGCCGGACCCACACCCCGCCCCCGGGACCACCGAGCCCCAACCAGGCACACATCCCGACCCCGGGGTGACCGAGTCCCAACCGGCCCCCCACCGCGAACCCGGGGTGAGCGAGCCCCTGCCCGAGGGCACCGGGGCGGCGGCCGTGCTGGGTGGGCAGCCCTACGCGTTCGACTACGCGGGTCGGACCGGCAAGTGCTCGTTCGGGTTCAACGGCGTCGACGCGGCGGGGAACACCGTGAATATCACGGCGGGACACTGTGATCCGGACAATCTGATCGATCCGGGGGAGCGCGGGACGGGGCCGCAGCACATCTTCGAGACGGCCTTCGACGCGCACGACAAGCGGCGCGGCGCGGCGCTCGGCTGGTTCGAGGTGTCCGAACTCGGCCCGCAGGACTACTCGGTGATCCGCATCGACGAGAACGCCGCCCCGCGCTTCCGCAACAACCTCGTCACCAGCCGCCGCGTCACCGTGCCGGGCCCGCTGCCGGGCGGTTCGGCCGCGGGCGCGCACCTGCCGACCAGCAGCACCGAGGGCGAGGCGGGCAAGCCGCCGAGCGGGGACGTCGCCATCACGGGCACGGCCGATCCGGTGGTCGGCGGGGTGGTGTGCAAGGCGGGGCTGCGCACCGGCTACACCTGCGGGCAGGTCCTCGACGTGGACATGGAACTGAACGTCAAGGAGAGCCCGGACGACGACCACGTCACCCGCCTGCGGCACATGTTCGCGGCCAATGTGTGCGGCCAGCACGGCGACAGCGGCGGCCCGGTCTTCGCCGGCGCCAGCGCGGTCGGCATCAGCAGCGCCGTCGCCATGGACCCCACCTCCCCCGAGGACGGCTGCGGCCTGCTCCCGCTGCTCATCGGGCAGCCCATCAACGCTGTGCTGCAAGCCAATCCGGGGTTGAGGATCCGGACCAGCTGAGGTTACGCCCCCATCGGCTCCAAAGTCGGTGTGGGCGTGGCCTTCTCGGTCGGCTCGTAGGGCAGGGAGCCCTCCAGTTCCCGCTCCCAGCGCAGGACGTTGGGCGGCTGGAACTGCGAGGTCGGCTGGGCGGTCGGCGACAGGTAGACCATATTCGTCGCGGGCTTGCCCAGGCGACGCCAGGAATCCCGGTAGAACCGCGCGCTGCGCGGGCGGACCAGCTTGCCCGCGAGGTTGAGCAGGCGGTAGGCGGTGGTCAGGGAGTCGTGCGGGACCACGGCGTTGTCGAAGACCTGCGAGCGAGAAATCAACTGCTCCAACCGATCCCGGTCGAAGTCCAGGCCCTGCAGTTCGGCCTCGCCGACCATCCAGCGCAGCGTCACATCCGACAACCGGCTGTCGGGATAGCCGCCGCCGATATCGGTGTGCACACCCTTGAACCACACCTGCTTGACGCGTTCGGGATCGCGCTGCTCGGCCTCGGTCACCTCCCACAGGCAGGGGGCGAAGATGCGGCGGCGCTCGTTGATGGCGAGCGCCTGCCGGGCGCACCGCACCGCCGGGGACAACCGGACGTCGTGGAAACGGTAACGCCACGAGGTGATCCCGGGCACGCCCATCGCGCCGACCGTGTCGAACACGCCCATGAACTTGATCGGCACATCCGCGTGGCAGTGCTGCTCCCGGAAGCGCACCCACTCCTGCGGATCGGGCGCGTCGGGATCCTTGCGCTGCCGATAGATTCGCAGCGCCTCCGGGTACTTGCGGTCGATCATGGCCTCCGGCGTCAGCAGGCCCAGGCGGTTGATCATCCCGGCCAGGCTGCGCGCGGTGTACGCGCCGCGGCTGAACCCGAAGATGAAGATCTCGTCGCCCGGCTCCCAGTTCAATGCCAGCTGCCAGTACATCGTGGACAGGTTGGCGTCCAGGCCGAGCCCGAACGCGCCGCCGAGCACCTTGTCGGCGAGGTAACCGCGCGAACCGGGTCCGTCGATGTAGAACACGCGCTGCCCCACGACGCCGGACGGCGAACTCGTGCGCATCCGGACCGATTCGGCGATCTTGACGATATTCGACACCGAGGGGTTGCACTCCGCGCCCCACGTGCCGTCACAGCAGACCACCAGTCGTTTCATGGGTGAAATCCTCCCGCCCCGTTCGTCCCCGGCCCCGCGTAGCCGACTACTCGAATCATCGCCGCCCGGCTACGCGAGTGTTAATGGTCGCACGGGAACCTGTCAGACTGGGGCCGTGACCCAGCGAACGGACGAATCGGACACCGCCGGAGCGGATCGGGGAACGGTCATCGGCAACGGGCTGCTCTGGCTGGCCAAGTGGTCGGTCTGCATCGTCGCCATCGCGGCCGCGGGGTGGGTGCTCAGCTTCCTGCTGGCGAAGGTGTGGGTCGCGGTGCTGCCGGTGCTGCTGGCATTGATCGTGGCGACCGTGTTGTGGCCGCCGACGCGCTGGCTCACCGGGCGCGGACTGCCCCCGGCCGCGGCGGCCGCGATCACCATGATCGGATTCCTCGGCGTGTTCGCGGGCATCGTGGCGCTGATCGTGCCGTCGGTGGTCGATCAGGTGCCGGAGCTGGCCGACCGCTCCACCGACGGCATCAACACCGTGCGCGACTGGCTGCGCGGGCCGCCGTTCAATGTCCGTGACGAGCAACTGAATTCGGCCACCGACGCGATCGTGTCACGGCTGCAATCGAGTTCGGAGCGGATCGCCTCGGGGGTGTTCAGCGGGGTCAGCACCGCGACCAACGCGCTGGTCACGCTGTTCCTGGTGCTGGTGCTGACGTTCTTCTTCGTCAAGGACGGGCCCCGGTTCGTGCCGTGGACGCGGACGCTGTTCGGGCGGCGCGGCGCGGCGCACGTCGAGGAGGTGCTCGACCGGATCTGGAGCACGCTGGGCGGATTCATCCGCACGCAGGCCGTGGTCAGCATGATCGACGCGGTGTTCATCGGGGCGGGCCTGGTGATCCTGCACGTGCCGCTGGCGCTGGTCCTCGCGGTGATCACGTTCCTGGGCGGATTCGTCCCGATGGTCGGCGCGTTCGTCGCGGGCGCGCTCGCGGTGCTGGTCGCGTTGGTGGGCAACGGTTTCACCACCGCGCTGATCGTGCTCGGCATCATCATCGCGGTGCAGCAGTTGGAGGGCAATGTGCTGCAACCGGTGTTGCAGAGCCGGAGCATGAAGCTGCACGCGGTCGTGGTGCTGCTGGCGGTGACCGCGGGCGGGTCGCTGTTCGGCATCGTGGGCGCGTTCCTGGCGGTGCCCGTGGCGGCCGTGGTCGCGGTGGTGGTGCGCTACCTCGGCGAGCAGATCGACGCGGCCACCGCGCCGCCGGAGCGGGCCGCGCCCGACCCCGCCGACGAGAGCGTGGCCGCCGACTGAGGACACCGGCGACGCGCCGCGCGAATTCCCGCACCCACCAGCGGTTTTCGATCGCCCTCGGCGTGCCTTCTTGCCCTGTCGGAGGCACCTAATATGATTCCACGGGTGTCAGCCTCGGGATCATTCGTCCATCTCCACAACCACACCGAGTACTCGATGCTCGACGGCGCGGCGAAGATCACGCCTCTGTTCAAGGAGGCCGAGCGGCTGGGCATGAGCGCGGTCGGCATGACCGACCACGGCAACATGTACGGCGCCTCGGAGTTCTACAACTCCGCCAAGAAGCAGGGCATCAAGCCCATCATCGGCATCGAGGCCTACATCGCGCCCGAGTCGCGGTTCAACACCAAGCGCGTGCAGTGGGGTGACCCCAGCCAGAAGTCCGACGACGTCTCCGGTTCCGGCGCGTACACGCACATGACGATGGTCGCCGAGAACGCGACCGGCCTGCGCAACCTGTTCAAACTGTCCTCGCTCGCATCCATCGAGGGCCAGCTGGGCAAGTGGGCGCGCATGGACGCCGACATCATCGCCCAGCACGCCGAGGGCATCATCGCCACCACCGGCTGCCCCTCGGGCGAGGTCCAGACCCGGCTGCGCCTGGGCCACGAGCGCGAGGCGCTGGAGGCCGCGGCCAAGTGGCAGGAGATCTTCGGCAAGGAGAACTTCTTCCTCGAGATCATGGACCACGGCCTGTCCATCGAGCGCCGGGTGCGCGAGGGCCTGCTCGAGGTCGGCCGCAAACTCGACATCCCGCCGCTGGCCACCAACGACTGCCACTACGTCTTCGAATCGGATTCGGCCAACCACGAGGCGCTGCTGTGCGTGCAGACCGGTAAGACGCTGTCCGATCCCACCCGCTTCAAATTCGACGGCTCCGGCTACTACCTCAAGTCCGCCGCCGAGATGCGCGCGCTGTGGGACGCGGAAGTGCCCGGCGCCTGCGACAATACGGAGCTCATCGGCGAGCGGGTGCAGTCCTACGAGGAGGTCTGGACCCACCGCGACCGGATGCCGATCTTCCCCGTCCCCGAGGGCGAGACCCAGGCCAGCTGGCTGCACAAGGAGGTCATGCGCGGGCTCGAGCGCCGCTTCCCGAACGGCGTGCCCGGCGAGTACATCGATCGCGCGAAGTACGAGCTCGACGTCATCATCCAGATGGGCTTCCCCGCCTACTTCCTCGTCGTCGGCGACCTGATCAGCCACGCCCGCTCGGTCGGCATCAGCGTCGGCCCGGGCCGCGGTTCGGCCGCCGGATCGCTGGTGGCCTACGCCATGGGCATCACGAACATCGACCCGATCCCGCACGGGCTGCTGTTCGAGCGCTTCCTCAACCCCGAGCGCGTGTCCATGCCCGATATCGATATCGATTTCGACGATCGCCGCCGCGGTGAGATGGTCCGCTACGCGACCGAGAAGTGGGGCACCGACAAGGTCGCCCAGGTGATCACCTTCGGCACCATTAAAACCAAAGCGGCGCTGAAGGATTCGGCCCGCGTGCAGTTCGGCCAGCCGGGCTTCGCGATCGCCGACCAGATCTCCAAGGCGCTGCCGCCGCCGATCATGGCCAAGGACATTCCGCTGTCGGGGATCATGGACCCCGAGCACGAGCGGTACAAGGAGGCCACCGAGGTCCGGGAGCTGATCAACACCAACCCGGACGTCGCCAAGATCTACGAGACCGCCCGCGGCCTCGAGGGCCTGATCCGCAACGCGGGCGTGCACGCGTGCGCGGTCATCATGTCCTCCGAACCGCTCATGGACGCGATCCCGCTGTGGAAGCGCGCCCAGGACGGGGCGATCATCACCGGCTGGGACTATCCGTCGTGTGAGGCCATCGGCCTGTTGAAGATGGACTTCCTGGGCCTGCGCAACCTCACCGTCATCGGGGACGCGCTGGAGAACATCAAGGCCAATCGCGGCATCGACCTCGATCTGGACACGCTGCCGCTGGCCGATCCGCCGACCTACGAATTGCTCGCGCGCGGAGACACTCTCGGCGTGTTCCAGCTCGACGGCGGCGCCATGCGCGATCTGCTGCGCCGCATGCAGCCCACCGGCTTCGAGGACATCGTCGCGGTGCTCGCGCTGTACCGCCCGGGCCCGATGGGCATGAACGCCCACAACGACTACGCCGACCGCAAGAACGGGCGGCAAGAGGTCAAGCCCATCCACCCCGAGCTCGAGGAGCCGCTGCGCGACATCCTGGCCGACACCTACGGGTTGATCGTGTACCAGGAGCAGATCATGCAGATCGCGCAGAAGGTGGCCGGGTACTCGCTCGGTCGAGCCGACATCCTGCGCCGCGCGATGGGCAAGAAGAAGGCCGAGGTGCTCGAGGCCGAGTTCGAGGGCTTCGAGAAGGGCATGCTGGAGAACGGCTTCTCCAAGCCGGCCATCAAGGCGTTGTGGGACACCATCCTTCCGTTCGCCGGATACGCGTTCAACAAATCGCACGCCGCGGGCTACGGCCTGGTGTCGTTCTGGACCGCCTACCTCAAGGCCAACTACAAGGCCGAGTACATGGCCGCGCTGCTCACCTCGGTCGGGGACGACAAGGACAAGGCCGCGGTGTACCTGGCCGACTGCCGCCGCCTCAACATCCAGGTGCTGCCGCCCGACGTCAACGAGTCCGAGCACAACTTCGCCTCGGTCGGCAACGACATCCGCTTCGGTCTGGGCGCGGTGCGCAACGTGGGCGCGAACGTGGTGGCCTCGATCATCACCGCGCGCAAGGAGAAGTCGAAGTTCACCGACTTCTCCGACTACCTCAACAAGATCGACACCGTGGCCTGCACCAAGAAGGTCACCGAATCGCTGATCAAGGCGGGCGCGTTCGACTCGCTGGGCCATCCGCGCAAGGGTCTGCTGCTGGTGCACTCCGACGCGATCGACGCGGTGATGGCCACCAAGAAGGCCGAGGCCATGGGCCAGTTCGACCTGTTCGGCGGGCTCGACGACAGCGACGAGTCGATGGCGTCGGTGTTCAATGTGAAGGTGCCCGACGAGGAATGGGACACCAAGCACAAGCTGGCGCTGGAACGGGAGATGCTGGGCCTGTACGTGTCCGGGCATCCGCTCGACGGCGTGGCGCACGTGCTGGCCGCGCAGTCCGACACCGCGATCCCGAACATCCTGGAGGGCAACCTCTCCGACGGCGCGCAGGTGACCGTCGGCGGCATCCTCGCCTCGGTCACCCGGCGCATCAACAAGAACGGAATGCCCTGGGCCTCGGCACAATTGGAGGATCTGTCCGGTGGCATCGAGGTGCTGTTCTTCCCGCAGGCGTACTCGGTCTACGGCATGGACGTCGTGGAGGACGCGGTCGTGCTGGTCAAGGCCCGCGTCTCCGCCCGCGACGACCGGATCTCGCTGATCGCCAACGATCTCGTGGTGCCGGACCTGTCGGCCATCGGGATGGAGAAGCCGCTCGCGGTCACCATGCCGACCCGCCTGTGCACCCCCGACAAGGTCGACGCCCTCAAGCGGGTCCTGCGCAGCCACCCCGGCAGCGCCGACGTCCACATCCGCCACATCGGCGCCCGCGACAAGACCACCCTGCTGAAACTCGATGCGAGCCTACGGGTTTCGCCGTCCTCGGCACTCATGGGCGACCTCAAGGCCCTGCTCGGACCGGGCTGCCTGGCGAGCTGAGCCGCTACAGCACCCACATCTCGTCGCCGAAGACCGCTCCGCTGTCGTCCACATCGGCGGAGCGGGCGTAGACGTAGGTGTACTGGCGCACCGAGACCGGGCCGGTGCAATCGTTCACGGACAGGCGGAAGTCCCGCACGACGATCTGCACGGTATGGCCCGGGGCCATCTCCTTCTCGCCGAGCGGGATCTCCTTGACCTCCCCCGGATTCACCTTCAGATCCAGGGTGGGACGCATCTGGGCCTGAATCTGCGGCAACCCGTCGGGTCCGGGCGGCCCGCTCAAGGTGATGTCCGGGGTGACGTTCGCGATGCCGCCATCGATATCGATCGCGCAGGCAACGTGGTACCCGGTCTTCAACACCCCGGTGGCGGGCCCGTTGATCCGCCCGTAGGCGACGCCACTGAGCAGCGCCTCCCGGGTCGGGTGCACAAGATTCGCCGAGATGTGCCGGTCGATGGTCGCGAACCGAGAGCCGACGGTGAAACTGCCGAACGCCGAGGCAAAGGTCATCTCGTGCGGTGCCGTCTCCTCACTCTCGGCCCGCGCGAAGGGCGCGCAACACACGACGACCCCGGTCACGACCGCCCACACCCGCCACAGACCAGACCTCATGGTCGGAAAGATTAGTAGCCGATCGCTATTCGGCCATAGCGGACACGCTAGCGAGGCGGTGCGGAGCTTGCTCGTACCACCAGGGTCGGCACCACGGGTGGCGGGGCAGGCGCGGGGTCGTCGGCCTCGAGCAGTTGCAGCAGCAGGCGCATGCTGCGGCGGCCTACCTCGTCGAAGTCCTGGCGCACGGTTGTCAGCGGCGGCGACAGGTAGGCGGCCTCGGGGATGTCGTCGAAGCCGACCACCGACACCCGGTCGGGGACCGCGATCCCGCGCTCGGCGTAGGCGCGCAGCAGGCCGAGGGCCATCTGGTCGTTGGCCGCGAAAACGGCTGTGACATCCGGGTTTTCGGCCAGCACGCGGCCCGCCTCGTAGCCGGAACGGGCGCTCCAGTCGCCGAACACGGGTTCGGGGACGGGCGCGCCCGCCGCGGTGAGCGTGCGTCGCCAGCCCTCGCGGCGGTCGCGCGCCTCCCACCAGCCCTCGGGTCCGGCCAGGTGCCAGACGGTCTCGTGACCGAGGTCGAGCAGATGCCGCACGGCCAAGCGGGTGCCCTCGAACTGGTCCACCGAGGCCGAGGGCAGGCCGACCTCCTGACCCGCCTCGACCACCACCGCGGCCACGGGTGTGGGCAGACTGTGCAGGGCGGTGGCGGCGGCCTGCTGGGGCGCGATCACGATGACGCCGTCCACGCCCTGATCGGTGAGCGTGTTCACCGCGGCCAGCACGCCCTCGCGGTCGACCCGCTCCAGCGTGACGATGCCGACCCCGTAACCCGCTGCGCGCGCGGCCCTTTCGATGCCCAGCAGCATGCACGCGGGGCCGTAGAGGATGGTGTCGAAGGTGACCACGCCGAGCACCTTCGAGCGGCGGCTGACCAGGCCGCGGGCCATGGCGTTGGGGCGGTAGCCGAGTTCGGCCACCGCGGCGAGCACGCGCTCGCGCGTCTCGGGTCGTACCTGCGGGCTGTCGTTGAGCACCCGCGACACGGTCTGATGCGAAACCCCCGCGAGTTTCGCCACGTCCGTCATCACCGCCGGTCGTCGTCTGTCCGTCACATCCCGCCTTCCGTTCCCGCTCCCAGATTAGCCTTGCCCGGCGGTCGCCCGGCGGCGGCGAAGGGGCCGCGGAGCGGAACGACCTGTCGCGCAACGGGTTACGGCCGGTGTGCCAGGACCGCGACCAGGGTGACCGCGACGTGGTGATCGCCCGCGGCGATCCCGGCGTCCAGTCCGGCGAGGAAACGCTCGCGCTGGGCCGCGTCGATCACGCCCGCGGCCACCGCGCGGCGGCTCAATTCTGCGTAGGGCGGGCGGAATTGGTCGGGTTCCCAGACCCCGGCCGCCGCGGTGACCCCGTCCACCACGCAGCCCGCCGCGGCGAGCAGCCCGCGCAATCGGCGGCCGGCGGCCGGGTTGGGGATCCCGGCGAGCAGGAAGTCGTGCAGGGCGGTCAGGATCATCGGATCGGCGGGATGGACGATCGCGGTGTGCCAGTCGGTGTCGATCAGCACGACCCGCCCGCCGGGGCGCAGCACGCGGATGATCTCGGCGGTCGCCCGGCGCGGATCCTCGAGGTGCTGGTAGACGCGTTCACAGCGCACGGCGTCGAAGGAGTGGTCCGGGAACGGCAGGCGATAGGCCGAGCCGGGGACGAATGACACCGCGGCCCCGGCCGCGCGGGCGCGGGCGAGTTCGATCATGCCCGGGTTGGGGTCCACGCCGACGGCCGTGCCGGTCGGGCCGACGCGGGCGGCCGCGGCCAGCACCTCGGTGCCGGTGCCGCTGCCGACGTCGAGGACGCGCTCACCGGGCCGCGGGTCCAGCGCCGCGTGCGACCAGTCGCGCAGCTGCCGGATGCCGGGGACGTGGTCCTGCACGTCGAGCAGCCACACCTGTTCGTCGAGGCGGCCGGTGTCGGCGCTCGCGTGGAAGCTCAGGGCGTGCTCGGACATGGTTTCGAGTGCTCGCCGAAGGGATTGCGCGGGAGTGTCGTTACCTCGCGCGCCCGGCCGCGACGATCCAGCGCAGGGCCGCGACCAGGGTCGCCGACAGGACGGCCACCTGGGCGGATCCGGTGACCAACAGCAGGACCAGGCAGGTCAGCAGCGCGAGGGCGAGGGCCTCGAGCTTGTAGACGGGCCACGCCGATCCGGCGATATCGACGCTCGCCGTCCGGGAAGTGGGGTTGACCGCTGCCATATGGTCAGGGTACTCGGATCCCGGAGTTCGGCAAGACGAACTTTTCCGCCGGAGCAGCCGGGAATAGTCGGCCCGTTGCCGGGAATTGTCTGGAACATGCCACTCACCGGAGAGTATGAGCCCAGCCCCGCGAGCTGGGCGCGCGAACACGCCGAGAAGTACGAGTCCAGCAACGGCGCCGAGGGCGACACCATGCAGGGCAAGCCGATCATCCTGCTCACCACCAAGGGCGCGAAGACCGGCAAGCTGCGCAAGACCCCGCTCATGCGCGTCGAGCACGACGGGGAGTACGCCGTGGTCGCCTCGCTCGGCGGCGCGCCGAAGCATCCCGTCTGGTACCACAACATCAAGGCCCACCCGCACGTCGAGCTGCGCGACAAGGACGTGGTCAAGGACTACACCGCGCGCGAGGTGACCGGTGACGAGAAGGCCGTGTGGTGGGAGCGGGCGGTCGAGGCGTGGCCCGATTACGCCGAGTACCAGAAGAAGACCGACCGGGAGATTCCGGTCTTCGTGCTCACCCCGCGGTAGGACGCCATGCGGGCGGGGAGGCGATCGGCCTCCCCGATAGCATGATCCGGTGTCCGAACCGCTTGAAGTCGCAGAGAAGGTGTCCGGTCCGTTGCCCGAGTTGAGCGCGGACGCGATCGATGCTGCCGCCGAGCGAATTTCGGAGATCATCGAGCCGACGCCGCTGCAACGGATCGAGCGGTTGTCGGCTCTCACGGGCGCCGAGGTCTATGTCAAGCGCGAGGATCTCACCGCGGTGCGGTCCTACAAGCTGCGCGGCGCCTACAACCTCATCGTGCAGTTGACCGCCGCCGAGCGGGCCGCCGGGGTGGTGACCGCGAGCGCGGGCAATCACGCGCAGGGCGTGGCGTTCGCGTGCCGGGCGATGGGGATCAAGGGCCGCATCTACGTTCCGACGACCACGCCCAAGCAGAAGCGCGACCGCATCCGCGCGCACGGCGGTGAGTTCGTGCAGCTCATCGCGACCGGCGACACCTACGACGCGGCGGCCGCCGCGGCCTACGAGGACGTCGCCCGCACGGGCGCGACGATGGTTCCGCCCTTCGACGATCCGCGCACCGCGGCCGGGCAGGGGACGATCGCGGCGGAGTTCCTCGAGCAGCTCGGCCACTCCCCCGATCTGGTCATCGTGCCGGTCGGCGGCGGGGGCTGCCTGGCCGGGATCGCGACGTACCTGCGCGAGAGGTCGCCCGGCACGGCCATTCTCGGCGTGGAGCCCGCCGGGGCCGCGTCGATGACGGCCGCGCTGGTGGCCGGCGGCCCGGTGACGCTGCCGGAGATCGATCCGTTCGTGGACGGCGCGGCGGTCCGTCGCATCGGCGACCTGCCCTACTCGATGGTCGCCAAATTCGGCGGCCGCGCCATCTCGCACGCCTCCCTCCCCCTCCTGACCGCCACCGAAATGCCCAGGGGCACAGCCTCTTTCCGCATCTCCCAGGTCGACGAGGGCGCCATCTGCACCACGATGCTCGAGCTCTACCAGAACGAGGGCATCATCGCCGAACCCGCCGGGGCCCTCGCGGTCGCCGCCCTCCCCCACGCCACCATCACCCCCGGCTCGACGGTCGTCTGCCTCATCTCCGGCGGCAACAACGACGTCTCCCGCTACGGCGAGATCATCGAACGCTCCCTCGTCCACCAGGGCCTCAAGCATTACTTCCTGGTCGACTTCCCCCAGGAACCCGGCGCCCTCCGCCGCTTCCTGGACGAGGTCCTCGGCCCCGAGGACGACGTCACCCTGTTCGAGTACGTCAAACGCAACAACCGCGAAACCGGCGCCGCCCTGGTCGGCATCGAACTGGGCTCCCCGGACGGTCTGGATCCGCTGCTGAAGCGGATGCACGATTCGCCGATTCAGTGCGAGCGGTTGGACCCGGATTCGCCTGCTTATCGGTATCTCACGTAGGGGACCCTGCCCCGGCGCCCTAGGGGGCGCCGGGGCAGGGACATGGGGAGAGGCGCGCCCTCGAAAGACATTGACGCTGGGCCTTTTTCGCGAAGGGGCTCCGACGCCCCGCCCGAGTGGGCATTCCCTTTGCCCTGCCCAGTGGGGGCCTCCTCTGAACCCCGAGGCGGCCTCCTCTGTACCCCCGTGGGGGCCTCCTCTGAACCCCGAGGCGGCCTCCTCTGTACCCCCGTGGGGGCCTCTTCTGAATCCCGAGGCGGCCTCCTCTGTAGCCCAAGACGGCCACCTCTGTAGCCCAAGGCGGCCACCTCTGTAGCCCAAGGCGGCCACCTCTGAACCCCGTGGCGGCCACCTCTGAACCCCGTGGCGGCCACCTCTGAACCCCGTGGCGGCCACCTCTGAACCCCGTGGCGGCCACCTCTGTAGCCCGAGACGGCCACCTCTGTAGCCCGAGACGGCCTCCTCTATAGCCCGGGGGGCCTCTCCATGTACCCCGCCCGAGCGGAGCGAGGGCGGGGTCAGGCGGCTTTGGGGAGGGGGCGGGAGGTGGGGCTGGGGGTGTGGGCGCAGTGGACTGCGAGGGGTAGTACCCAAGTGGCGGCTAGTTGGTCCCAGGCGAATTTGTTGAGGGTGAGGCGGTTGTGGACGTAGGCGACGGAGAGGCCCTGGGTGGGGTCGGTCCAGCCGAAGGAGCCGCCCAGGCCGATGTGGCCGAAGCCGGTGGGGGCGCCGGGGACGGGGAGGGAGTGGTAGCCCAGGTGCCAGAGCATGGGGAGGTAGAACAGGGCGTGGTCCAGGTGGTAGGTCTGGATCTTGGTGAGGGCGCGGACCGTTCGGGGGGAGAGGTAGGGGCGGCCGTCGGGGGTGGTGCCGCAGGCGATGGCGTTGTACATGCGGGCCAGGGCCTCGGCGGTGCAGACGCCGTTGGCGGCGGCCATCTCCGCGGCGAGGATGGGCGGCTCGTCGCCCTCGAGCATGGCCTCGAGGCCGGGGATGAACAGGGCCCGGGTGACCGCGCCCGCCGCGCCGGGGACGCTGGAGAGGCGACCCAGGAGCAGCGAGCCCAAGGCCGAACCCGCCAGGGCCAGACGCGAACCCGACAGCGACGCGACCGCGGTGGACGCCCCGGCGGGCGGCAGGCCCAGGTACAGGCCGTCGATGCCGAGGGGCTCGGTGACCTCCGTGCGGAACAGCTCGCTCATATCGCGCCCGGTGACCGATCGCGCGAGCCCGGACATCAACCACCCGAACGTCAACGCGTGATAGGTCGGAACCCCCAGCAGCCGATCGGGTTTCGCCGCGGCCAGCCGCTGTTCCATCAGACGATGGTCGAGCACCTCGTCCATCGCGGTCGCGACGAGCCCGAGCCCGGACAGCCCGGCACGATGGGTCAGCAACTGCCGCACCGTGATTCGGTCCTTGCCCTCGACCCCGAATTCGGGCCAGTACTCCGCGACCGGCGCGTCGTAATCGATGAGACCGCGATCGGCGAGCCGATGGATGACCGTCGCGGCCACGCCCTTCGTCGCCGAGAACACGAGGGCCCCGGTATCGCGCGTCCACGGCATCCCCGCCGACGCCTCCCCTGTCCAGACCTCGACCAGCGGCTCCCCGTACCGGTGCACCGACAGCGCCCCGCCCGCACCCCGCCGATTGCCGACCAATCGGGAGAACGCCCGAACCAGCGGTTCGAATTCGGCGGCGGCGTGTCCGCCCACATCGGCGGGCAGACGCCCGCGACCGGTAACTGAAGCCTCGTTGCTCACCTTCTCACGGTACTGGCGAACAATAGCGGTCGGCAATGACCTTGGCCCACTGGTGATTTCCCCACCACCGGCCCCGCTCGCGCCGCCGAACCCACCGCAATGGACCTGACCTGCGAAGATTCGGACAAATCCCCCCGCCGCGCCACCCCGAAACCCCACCCCGCACCCCCTCCCGTGTATACGCTGGGTTATGCGATCGTTGCGATCAGTGGCCGTCGTGGTGTTCCTGCTGACCCTGGTAGCGGGCTGCTCGTCGTCGAAGACGCCCCAGGCGACCCCGACCACCGCCACCGACCAGGCAGTGCTCGGCGACTGGCACGGCACCCTCCCGCTGCCGAACCACGAACTGCCGTTCGGCGTGACCTTCGTCGCCGGCGGCGCCACCGTCTCCATCCCCGAACAGGGCATCCTCGACAAACCCGCCGCCCAGGTCACCACCGCCCAGGACAACGTCGGCTTCACCGTCCCGGACCTGCCCGGCCTGCCGACCTACCACGGCCGCCTCGACAACGACACGATCACCGGCACCTTCAGCCAGTCCGGCCACGATCTCCCGCTCACCCTGACCCGCGGCAAGGTCCCCGCCCCCCCGCGCCCCCAGGAACCGAAGCCCCCGTTCCCGTACAAATCCGAGGACGTGACCTTCCCCAGCGGCACGATCACCGTCGCGGGCACCCTCACCCTGCCCGACTCCCCCGGCCCGCATCCCGCGGTCATCCTGATCAGCGGCAGCGGCGCCCAGGACCGCGACGAACAGATCCTCGGTCACAAGCCGTTCCTGCTGCTGGCCAACACCCTCACCAAGGCCGGATACGCCGTGCTGCGCACCGACGATCGCGGCGTCGGCGGCACCGGCGGCGACCTCGCCCACGCCGACTACCGCGATCTGTCCGGCGATGTGGCCGCCGGAATCGACTTCCTGCGCGGCCGCCCCGAGATCGACCGCAACCGCATCGGCCTGCTCGGCCACAGCGAGGGCGGCTATCTCGCTCCGCTGGTCGCCGAACGTCCGGACAGCGGCGTGGCCTTCGTGATCATGCTCGCGGGCCCGGCGGTCCCCGGCGACGAGGTCCTGATGGAACAGAACCGCGCTATGCTCACCGCCTCCGGCGCGACCCCCGAGGAACTGCGCAAGCAGGTCGAATTCATCGGCACCCTCACCACATTGGTGCGCGCGGGCGATCCGGAGCAGACCCGCCAATACCTCGAGGGCCACAACGCCACGCTGCCTCCCGAGCAACAGGCCAGCCCCGGCGCCATCACCGACTACACCTCGCCGAACTTCGGCGCGCTGGTCACCTACGACCCGGCTCCCGCGCTGCGGGCGCTGCGGGTGCCGGTGCTCGCGCTCTACGGCACCAAGGATCTCCAGGTGCTCGCCGCCCAGAACGCCCCCGCGGCGCAGGCGAATCTGGCCGGGGACCCCGACGTCGACGTGCACGTCGTCGACGGCGTGAACCACCTCATGCAGCCCGCGAACACCGGCCTGCCCAGCGAGTACGCGGGCATCGAGACCACCGTGGACCCGCGGGTGCTGGACTATGTGACCGGCTGGCTCACAGCGCGAGTTCCGCCCGCCCACTGACGGATTCGAGCACGGCGAACGAGTGCGCGGGCAACGCCGTGCCCGTGGGCGTCACCGTCACCTCACCCCAGGCCGCCAGGATCTCGCCGATCTGCGGCAGCGTGACGGGTTCGTCGGCCAGGTTGCACAGCAGGTGGATTCGGTTGCGGTGCACGATGATCCAGCGCCGCTCCTCGTCGTAGTCCACCGCCACCCGGGGCAGCCAGGGATCGGTGACGTCGGGATGGGCGCGCCGCAGCCGCAGCAGCGTCCGATAGCAGTCGAGCAGCGAGGACCGTTCGATCGGTTCGCGCCAATCCAGTTTGGAGCGTTGGAATGTCGCGGGATCCTGCGGGTCGGGGATGTCGGCGGCGGGCCACCCGTGTTCGGCGAATTCGGCCTTGCGGCCCTCGCCCACGGCAGCGGCCAGCTCGGGTTCGGGGTGGGAGGTGAAGAACAGGAACGGGGTTCGCGCGCCCCACTCCTCGCCCATGAACAGCATCGGCGTGTAGGGCGACAGCAGCACCAGCGCCGCCTTGATCGCCAGCTGTCCCTCGGTGAGGTACGCGGCGGGCCGGTCGCCGAGCGCCCGGTTGCCGATCTGGTCGTGGTCGCAGGTGTAGGCGAGCAGCGAACTGCCCGGTACCACAGCGGTGTTCAGCGGCCGGCCGTGGACGCGGCCGCGGAAACTCGAGTACGTCCCGGCGTGGAAGTATCCGCGCCGCAGCGTGTCGGCCAGGCAGCGCAGCGAGCCGAAATCGGCGTAGTAGCCCTGTCTTTCGCCCGAGACGGCGGCGTGCACGGCGTGGTGGACGTCGTCGTTCCACTGGGCGTCGAGCCCGTAGCCGCCGCCCGCGCGGGGGGTGATCAGGCGGGGGTCGTTGAGGTCGCTCTCCGCGATGAGCGTGAGCGGGCGGCCCAGATGCGCTGCGAGCGTTCGGGTTTCGATCGCGAGTTGTTCGAGCAGGTGAACCGCCCGGTGGTCGACCAGGGCGTGCACCGCGTCCAGGCGCAGGGCGTCGATGTGGAACTCCTCGAACCAGCGCAGCGCGTTGTCGATGACGAATCGGCGCACCGTATCCGATTGCGGGCCATCAAGATTCAGGCTCTGGCCCCAGGTGTTGCGGCCCTCGCTGAGGTACGGCCCGAAGCGGGGCAGATAGTTGCCGGACGGGCCGAGGTGGTTGTAGACCACGTCGAGCGCGACCGCCAGACCCTTGGCGTGGCAGGCGTTCACGAAGCGCTGCAACGCGTCCGGGCCGCCGTACGCCTCGTGCACGGCGTACCAGAGCACCCCGTCGTAACCCCAGTTGTGCACGCCGTTGAACGCGTTGACCGGCATCAGCTCGACCGTGGTGACGCCCAGATCGACCAGGTGGTCCAGCCGTTCGACGGCCGCGTCCAGCGTGCCCTCGGGGGTGAACGTCCCGATGTGCAGTTCGTAGAGCACCGATCCGGCCAGCTGCCGTCCGGTCCACCCGCCGTCGGTCCACTTCCCCGGATCGAGGGTGTGCAGCGCCGAGCGCCCGTGCACCCCGTCGGGCTGCCGCGCCGACCGCGGATCGGGCAGCACGGCCGGATCGTCGTCGAGCAGATACCCGTAGCGCGCCCCGTCGCCCGCCGCGAGTTCGGCTCGCCACCAACCCCGCTCGTCCCCCGCCATGGCGTGAACGTCGCCGTCCACCTCGATCCGCACCCGCCGCGCCCGCGGCGCCCATACCTCGAACAAGGTCACCGCACCAGCATGGCATCCGGGGGGACGGTGCGCGCTACTCGCGCCCCGGTGCAGGTACCGCCCCCTCGGGCTTCGTCTCTCGCGCCCCGGGTCCGGAATGGGCCATGGGCTTCACCCACTAGCGCCCCCGAGTCCAGGTCGGCCCCATGGGCTTCGCCCACTCGCGGCCCGGTCCGGAATCGGCCCATGGATTCGCCACTCTCCCCCCGGTCCGGAATCGGCCCACGGGATTCGCCTACTCGCGCCCGCGGTCCAGCAGATGGCGCAACTGCTCGAAGTAGGGCAGGCGGGAGCTGTCGAGCCGGACCTTGCCCGCTTCGACCAGGACGGCGAGGGCCTCGGCCTTGCGGGGGCAGTCGTCGGCGTTGCAGCGCCGGTGTTCCTGCCAGATCAGGTGGGCGGTATCGAGGGTGAGCACGCCCGCGCTCGCGTGGCGGTTCATGACGCCTCCGCCATCCGCGCGCTCCGGCGCGCCGCGCGCCGACCCTGATTCGCGCCCGCGCAGAACGCGCAGATCTTGGTGAAACGCCGTACTCTCGAATCCCGTCGAGACCGCCCGAAACGTTGCGCCCCGGACTCTTCCGATGGACTCATCGTCAACCGCCTCTTGCCGCCGCTAATCTTGGGCATTCGGTACATCCGGAACATCCGACCGTTCGGTCAGCCCGAATCGAGACCTGCTCTTCACACCGAATGCACGTGCAATTGTGCTTGCAGGTGTGCTTGTTCCTGTAGCGTTGCGGTGTTGCCAATAGTTGCCATGGCGACGCAACGGGCGGTGGAAGTTGTTGTACTGAAACGGATTGTTGGCGGTATGAACGACTGGCAGGCATTCGGTGGAGAGTTGCGGCGGCTGCGCCTGCAACAGGACAGGTCGCTACGCAGCCTGGCCAAGAGCATTCGCTACGACGCGGGCGCGTTGTCGCGCATCGAGAACGGGTTGCGCAGACCCCCGGTGCAGATCGCGCAGGACCTCGACGCGGAGCTGAATGCCGGGGGCTCGCTGGTGGCCCTCGCCAACGAGTGCGGCGCGCTCGCGCCCGACGGCATCAGCGCGGCGGCCGCCCGCTCGCTCGCCTTCGCGGACTGGGCGACCGGCGACGACGCGGACCAATTGAGCGTCGACAGCATCTATTACGAGCTCTCCCGGATCGCCACCAGCTATGTGCACGCCGCGCCGCAACCGTTGTTCACCGAACTCCAGTTGCTGCGCGATCAGGTGTGGCAGCTGCTGCGCCGCGGCCCGGCCCCCGAGCGCGCCCGCGAACTGATGTTCCTCGGCGGGGTGGCCATCGTGCTGCTGGCGCAGGTGACCGACAATCTGGGCAATTCGATCGCCGCCATGCAGCACGCCCTCGCCGCCGAACGCCTGGCCCAGCGCGCCCGGCACAACGCGCTGCTGGGCTGGGCCGTCGGGGCGAAGGGGCTCATCGCCGAGTGGAGCGGGAACCCCTCGCGCGCAATCGAATTCGCCCGCCAGGGCGCGGCGGTCGCACCGCCCGGCGAACAGCGGATCCGGCTCGCCGCCCTGGAGGCCCGGTGCGCGGCCCGGCTCGGTCGCGCCGAGGAGGCCCGCGCCGCGGTGGGCCGGGCCCTCGCCGCGGCGGAACAGGCGGGAACCACCGACGACGTCACCGAATTCGGTGGGGTGCTGCGGTTCTCGACGACGAAGGCGGCCTACTACGCGGGCAGCGCCTTCCGGCTCATCGGCGACCACGACGAGGCCGAGCGCTGGGCCGACGAGGCCATCACCGCCTACCGCTGTGGCCCGAGCCACGAACGCAGTTATGGTGACGAGGCATTGGCCCGCATGGACGTGGCCATTGCCCGGATCTCCCGCGGCGCCGTCGACGGCGCGAGCGAGATCCTGGGCCCGGTCCTGGCGCTGCCGCCGGGGCAGCGTATCCGACCGGTGCTCGAGGGTATGCGCCAAGTGGACGCGCATCTGCGCGGCCTGCCCGGCTCCGGGCGCCGACTTCGTGACGAAATCTCCGACTTCAGAACTCCCGAGACATGGACACAGCACTGACCGGTCGCTTCGCCGACCCGATTCTCGACCTCGCCTGCCGCAGTGTGGGTTTGACCGCGCGCTCGGCCCGGCTGCTGCACGCGCACTCCAATACCGTCTACGTCCTGGACCGCGAACGGGTGGTGGTCCGGATCAGCTGTTCGAGCGATCACGGGCTGCGCGCGCGGTCCTCGCTCGCCATCACCCGCTGGCTGGCCGATCGCGGCCTCGCGGTCACCGAACCCGTGGTGGACGAGGCGATCGAGATCGACGGCGCCACCGTCACGTTCTGGCGCTACTACCCGCAGCCCGACGGAAACCGCCCGCCCGCACGGGAACTCGGCGCGATCCTGCGCGATCTGCACGGGCTGGGCGATCCGCCGTTCGAGTTGCCGCGCTACCAGCCGCTGGCCGGGCTGGGGCAGGTGCTCGAGGCGGCGCCCGACGTGTTGCCCGATTCGGATCGGCGATGGCTCGCCGAACGGCGGCGCACGCTCGTCGACCGCTACGAGCGGCTGCCCTCGCGCCTGGGCGTGGGCATGGTGCACGGCGACGCGTACCCGGGCAACACGCTGTGGGACGAGGGGCGGGCGCTGCTCGGCGACTGGGACGAGGTCGCGATCGCGCCCCGGGAACTGGACCTGGTCAACATCTATCAGGGCGGGGTGCGGTTCGGCCGTTCGGCCACCGAACTGCACGAGTTCGGCCTGGCCTACGGCTGGGACGTCCGCGAGTGGCCCGGCTTCGAGGTCCTGCGCGAGATCCGCGACCTGCACACCCTCACCTCCTACATCCGCCGCGCCGAGGCCGGCGACCCAGCGGCCGGAGCCGAACTACGCCACCGCACCCGCAGCCTCCGCGACCCCCGCAGCGGAGACGGCCGCTGGCACGCGGTGGCGTAAGCCGATAGGACCGCGCGCGGCCCCACACGGGACGAGCGCTGGCACCCGATCGTGTAAGCCGATGGGACCGGGCGGCCTCACTCGGACGCCGCGGAGTACTCCTGCTCCGGGCGGCCGGTGCTGCCGTAGCGCAGCCGCATGCGCAGGGCCCCCGTCGCCACGAGGGTCGCCAGGTAGCGCTGGGCGGTCGCGCGGGAGACGCCGGTGGCGGCGGAGACCTCGGCGGCCGACATCGGTGTGGATGCGCTCCGGACCGCTTGCAGGACAAGGTCTTTCGTCGGGGACGCCGTCGCCGGCCCGGGGGTGGGCGCCGGGCGCAGCGCGTCCACGGCGGCGTCGATGTCGCGGGCGGTGACCACCGCGGCGGACAGCAGTCGCCGGTAGCGCGCGTATCCCGCCAGCCGGGCCGTCAGCGCCGCCCGATCGAAGGGCTTGACCAGATACGCCAGGGCGCCCGCGGCGAGCGCCGCCCGCACGGTCTCGGCCTCGGTCGCCGCGGTGAGCATCATGGCGTCGAAGCGGATCTCCCGGACCAGCTCCACGCCCGACCCGTCCGGCAGATACACATCGACCAGCGCCAGATCGAACCGTTGCGCGGCGATGGCCGACCGCGCCGCGGCCACCGTGTTCACCACCGCGCCCACCACGAAACCCGGTGCGGCCGAGGCGATTCCGGCATGCAGATTCGCCACCCGGAAATCGTCGTCGACCACCAGCACCGTCAGCTCGGCGCCCATGCCGCCTCTCCCTCCACCAGCACGCCCGGCAAGCGAGCGAGGAACTCCGCGCCGCCGAGCCCTTCTCCCCCACCGGATTCCGCCAGCACCACATCCCCGCCCACGGCCCGCGCCGTCTGCCGCGCCAGGGCCAGCCCCACCCCGCGCCCGCCCGGCACCCCGTCACCCGGCTTGGTGGACACCCCCTCGGCGAAGATCGCCGCGCGCGACTCCGGCGGCACCCCGCCCCCGCTGTCGGCCACCGCGAGGTGCAGCGTGGTCCCCTCCTGCACCAGCTCGATCTCCACGATCCGCTCCCCCGCGCCGCGGGCGGCCTCGATGGCGTTGTCGAGCAGATTGCCCATGACGGTCGTGACCTCCACGGGCGCAACGAGATTCGCGTCCACCCAGGTGTTCGGGCCCAGGCGCAGGGTGACGTCGCTCTCGCGGGCGTGCGCGGCCTTGGCGGCGAGGAAGGCTTGCAGGTACGGATCGCGCAGGGTGTCCATGCCGGGAAGGGCGGCCCCGAGCGGGCCGGAGCCGAGCAGCTCGTCGACATAGCGGGTGGCCTCGGCCGGGCGATCGGTGTGCAGCAGGCCGCTGAGCAGGTGCAGGCGGTTGGCGAACTCGTGACGCTGAGCGCGCAGGACGGTGCTCAGCGACCGGACGGCGTCGAGTTGGCGGGTGAGGGTTTCGACGTCGGTGCGGTCGCGCACGCTCAGCACCGCGCCGAGCGGGCGGCCATCACGGGTGACCCGGCGGGCGGTGAGCACGACGAGCCGGTCGCCGACCGCGGCGGGCACCGGTCTCTCCTCGGCGGCGCGGAAGACCTCGAGGGTCCGCTCGGTGAGGCCGATCTCGTCGACCGCGCGGCCGCTCACCGCGTCCACGCCCAGCAGGCGGCGCGCCTCGTCGTTGACAACCGTTGTGCGCCACCGGTTGTCAACGGCCACCACGCCCTCCCCGATGCCGTGCAGCACCGCGTCCTGCTCGCGGACCAGCTCGGCCAGTTCGGCGGGTTGCAGCCCGAGGGTCAGGCCGTGCCAGCGCCGCGCCAGCAGCAGGGATCCGGCGACCCCGGCGAGCAGGGCGACGGCGGCGAACACCGCGCCCCGGCGCAGATCCCGCATCAGCTGCTCGCGCACGGCGGCGGTGGAGATGCCCACGCTCACCTCGCCCACCACGCGCTCGCCGTCCGGTCCCAGCACCGGCACCTTCGCGCGCACCGACTCGCCGAGGGTGCCGCGCTCGGAGATCACCACCTCCGCCCCGCCCAGCGCCGCCGACGGATCGGTGCTCACCCGCTCCCCGAGTCGCCCGATGTCCGGATGCGCCAGGCGAATTCCCGCGTCGTCGGTCACCACCACGTACAGCGCGCCGGTCCGCGTCCGGGTCTGCTCGGCGAACCGCTGGAGCGGCCCGCCCGCGAGTTCGGCCGCCGACTCGGGACCCACCGCGATAGCCGACGAGTAACCGGCGGTCTCGGCCCGGACCGCGGGATCGGCCGCCACCGTGCGCGCGATCGCCAGCGCGCGCTGCCCGTACTCGCCGGACAGGCGCTGCTCACCCACGTACGCGAACACGCCGAACGCGATACCCAGCGTCAGCGCGACGAGCACGACCTGCAGCAACACGATCTGGGTCCGCAGCCGCACGGCACGGCCGAACACCTTCATCGGGACACTTTGTAGCACCGCGCACAGAATGATCACAACGGCTGAGCAGAACGAGCACAACGCGGAGATCGCGAGTTGCGGAGGTTGTGCGCACAACCGTACCGCGGTGACCGCGCTCACTTACGGTCGGTCACATGACGCTCGACACGACCCACCCCCTCATCGAGTTGCGGGGCGCGACCAAGCGCTTCCCCGGCTCGGGCGGCGGCATCCACACCGCCGTGCGCGATCTCCGATTCACCGTCGCCCCCGGCGAATTCGTCGCCGTCGTCGGCCCCACCGGCTGCGGCAAGTCCACCACCCTGTCGCTGGTGTCCGGGCTGGCGAGGACCTCCGCCGGGCGAACCCTGGTGCGCGGCAAGGACGTCGAGGGCATCCCGCCCGGCATCGGCTACATGTTCCAGCAGGACGCCGTGCTGCCGTGGCGGACCGTGCTCGACAACGTCGCGCTGGGCCCGCGCTTCCAGGGCGCGTCCAGGAGCGAGGCGCGGCGGCGGGCCGCCGAGTGGGTGCGCAAGGTCGGCCTCGCCGGATTCGAGCGGTACTACCCGCATCAGCTCTCCGGCGGTATGCGCAAGCGGGTGGCGCTGGCCCAGACCCTGGTCAACGAGCCCGAGATCCTGCTCATGGACGAACCGTTCAGCGCGCTGGACGTGCAGACCCGTCAGCTCATGCAGGACGAGTTGCTGCGGGTGTGGACGGGCACCGGCGCGGGGGTCGTCTTCGTGACCCACGACCTCGAGGAGGCGATCGTGCTCGCCGATCGCGTGGTCGTGATGACCGCGAGCCCGGCCACGGTGTGCGGCGACTTCCGGGTGACCCTGGACCGGCCCCGCGATGTCGAACGGGTGCGGCTCACCGACGAGTTCCGCGGCCTGTACGGCGAGATCTGGGGCACGCTGCGCGACCAGGTCGAGGCCGCCCGCGCGAAGGGAGCCCGTCGTGTCGCATGACGTCGTCGACCGGATCGACACGGCCGCACCGGAACCGGAGGCGGAGTCCGAGGCGGACATCCTCGGGCGGGCGCGCAGGCAGGCCCGCCGCGCGGCGCTGCGCACCTGGGGACTGCGGCTGGCGCTGGTAGCGCTGTGGCTGGGCGCGTGGGAGCTGACCGCGACGGTGTGGATCGACCCGTTCGTCTACTCCAAGCCGTCCAGGATCTGGGACCGGCTCGTCGAATGGTTCACGCGCGGAACGCAATTCGGTTCGATCTGGGAACAGCTCCTCACCACCGTGGAGGAGGCGGTGCTGGGTTTCGTGATCGGCAGCGTCGCCGGGGTGGTGCTGGGTGTGCTGCTCGGGCGCAGCCGGTACTTCGCGGAGGTGCTGGCGCCGTTCGTCAAGGCGCTCAACGCGGTTCCGCGCATCGTGCTGGCGTCGCTGTTCATCATCTGGTTCGGGCTGGGGCTGGAGTCGAAGGTGGCCACGGTCGTGGTGCTGACCTTCTTCGCCGTGTTCTTCAACGCCTTCACCGGCGCCCGCGAGGTGGACGGCAATGTCATCGACAACGCCCGCATCCTGGGCGCGAGCCGCGGGCAGGTGCTGACCCGGATCGTGCTGCCCAGCGCCACCACCTGGATTCTGTCCAGCCTGCACACCGCCTTCGGCTTCGCGCTCATCGGCGCGGTGGTCGGCGAGTACGCGGGCGCGGCCAAGGGCCTGGGCCTGCTGATCTCCAACGCGCAGAACACCTTCGACGCGGCCGGGATCTACGCGGGCATGATCATCATCACGGTGGTGGCGCTGCTGGCGGAGTGGGGTATCGGCGCGGCCGAGGCCCGGCTGCTGAAATGGCGTCCCGCGCAGGCCCGTTCGGCCGGGGAGGTGTGAGACATGCACTTCCGCAAGCCTTTCGCACTTATCCTGCTCGCCGTCTGCGCGCTGCTGTTGACCACCGGTTGCCGCGACTCGAGGCGCATCCCGATGGTCGACGGGCATCCCCGGATCACCATCATCGTCGGTGGTCTGGAGAAGGTGATCTATCTGCCCGCCATGCTCACCGAGCGACTGGGCGGCTTCGCCCGCAACGGCGTCGACGTGAAGCTCATCGGGCAGCAGTCCGGGTCCAGCGCCGAGCTGGCGCTGCTGACCGGGGAGGCGCAGGGCGTGGTCGGGTTCTACGACCACACCATCGATCTCCAGGCCAAGGACCAATGTCTGCGCACCGTGGTGCAATTCGCCGACGTCCCCGGCGAGGTGGAGATGGTGTCGAAGGCGGCTGCCGAATCGGTCACCTCCCCCGCCGACTTCCGGGGCCGCAAACTGGGCGTGACGTCGCTGGGCTCGTCCACCGACTTCCTCACCCAAGCGCTCGCCGGGCAGGCGGGCCTGGGCACCGCGGACTACTCGACGGTGAACGCCGGTGCGGGACAGACCTTCATCGCCGCCCTGAACCACGGCGGCATCGACGCGGGCATGACCACCGACCCGACGGTGGCGCAGCTGGTGCGCTCCGGCGAGGGAAAGGTGCTGCTGGACATGCGGACCGAGGCCGGGACCCGGGCGGCGCTGGGCGGGCTGTATCCGGCGTCGTCGCTGTACATGCGCTGCGACATGGTCGACGCCCACCCCGATATCGTGCAGCGGCTGGCCACGGCATTCGTGCAGACCTTGCAGTGGATCAGGACCCACAGCGCCGAGGAGATCGCCGCCGTGATGCCTGCGCAGTACGCCTCGGGCGGCAAGGATCTCTACGTCCAGTCCCTGCGCGACTCCATCGGCATGTTCAACGCCGACGGCCTCATGAAACCCGAAGGGGCCCAGAACGTTCTGACCATCCTGGGCAAATACTCCCGCTCGGTGCGCCCGGCCCGTGACCGCATCGACCTGTCCCGCACCTACACCAACGAGTTCGCCCGACGGGCGCTGACGAATCCTCAGTAGGTCCGGGTCCGTTTGCGCGAGGCGTACCGGGCGCTGTGGCCGTCCGACCACCAGGTAATCGTCTCCCCCGGTTTCACCTCATCGAACATGGGTTCGAGTATGATATGCACCTTCGCGCTTGCTGCGCGGTTCCGAACTAGCCTCGCGCCGAACCCGGTGCCTCGAGCGCGCCGACCCGCTCGGCCAGCTTGCCGAGCGGTCCGGTCGTCAGGTCACGCCGGGCGGTGCGCATCATGTGACCGACCAGCTCCCGGACCGGCGACAGGCCCCGGACGTGTTGCGGGGCAATGCTTTCCGCACGCAGGATCGAATACATCGCTTCCTCGTGCCGCTTCCGCATCCCGTGGGCGCGACCGATCTCGACGAAGTATTGCGCCTTCCGCCCCTCGTTCGGAAGGTCGTCGGCACGCACCTGCGGCGCGAGCTCGAGGACGCGGTCCGGCTCGCGGCGCTCGATCGCCGAGGACATGCGCCACAGCGTCACGTTCGCCGACCCGAACGACTCGTTGCGCGCAGTCGATGTGTCGGCGTCGGCGCGCTCCAGTCGGGCCGCCTGCTCGGCCGCCTCGGCGAAATACGGCTCGGGGTCGCCGCCGAGGGTTGCCGTGGTGATCGACGCCTGCAAGTGCAGCATGCCGAGCGTCTCGATCTCGCCGCGCGTGTGCGCCTCCGGCGCGATCTTCTCGGCCGCACCCATGGTCGTGGTCAGCGAGGCGCGCAGCGCGCCCGGCCGCGAAAGCATGATCTGCCCCTGCCCGAACGCGGCGGCGGCCACCTGCGCTGCCTCGCCACTGCGCTCGGCTGCGCGCTCTACCTCCTGGGCCACATTCCATGCGAGGGCGTGATAGCCGCGGGCCCGCAGTGCGGAGGCGACCCCGTAGGCGATGGTCCCGAAGACGTCCCAGGCGCGCTCGCCCGCGACCCCGGCAGGAGCGTCGTGGACGTGTCGGTAGCTGTCGGTCAGCATCGGCACGAGCATCGGTCCGAGGGTCTCGTAATCGCAGTCGTGCCGCAGCTTGGTCGCGTGGCGTGCCATCCGCGCCAGTTCGTCCAGAGACTTCGACGGCGCGGAATCGGTGATGTTGCCGCGCGTCCACAGCACCGTCTCGAGCTCGGGCACCGCCGAGTGGAAATTCGCGGTGGCAGGATTCAGCTTCTCTTGATCATGGCCGGTCAAGTCGCCGATCGTAACCCCGAGCGCCGCAGCCAGATCGAGCAGCACCCTGCGCGAATCGACCGGCCGCTCCCCAGTCTCGTACTTCGCGATCGCTCCCCGACTCAACCCGGCACGGTCGGCGAGCATCTGCTGCGTCATGCCGCGCCTGCGGCGAACCATTCGTACTCGCTGGCCGATATACCGGCCCTCGTCGACATCGGCCATCGTGTGCCCTCCACGTCCACGTCCACGGCACCAAAGCGCATTGCTATGGGCAGTGTCCCACTGCGGGACAAAATCCGCACAAGGGCGGTCCAAAGTGAGGCATGGCCCCGCCGCCGGATGAGCTCCACGTCCATCTCTCCGGCGGTCGGTGCCCCACCACCTACCCACACCGGGAGTACCCATGCCCGCTGCTGTTGGACTGATCCGGATTGACCTGAGCGACAACGTCAATCGCGACAAGGCCCTGATCCGCGACCGCGCCACGCGAGAGGGATTGGACCTCGTCGAGGGCCTCGTATTCACCGCGACCACCGATATGCCGACCACGCGAGTGATGGAGGCCGTCACCAAGCACAAGGCGACCACGGTGATCGTGCCGACCGTCGCGCACCTCGGCCGCGGGCATCACCCCGTCGTGGCGGCGGGCGTGCGGCTGCTGTGTACGCGGCCCGTCGGGGATCGGACGCGCGCGTGACCGGGCGGCATCTCAGCGTGCACGAGATCCAGGAGCGTCTCGCCCGCGAGGAGTCCGGCGTCGGATGGACACACGACGCCCCGACGGGCGTGCTGACCACTTGCCACGCGCAGCGGATCATGCGCCAGCACCGCGACTGCCGGATCGACGAGTGCGCGCGGAAGCGCGCAGCGTGGAAGGTGCTCATCCCCGCGGCTACGAAGCAATCGCGGAAGCGACGACCGCGGTGACCGGGCAGGGGCAGATTACCGAGGCCGACGGCTGGCGTGCCCGATGGCACGCCGAGGGCCGCACGATCTTCGTCGACGAGCTGGTCGACGCCGCCGGGGACCGAGTCCAGATCCCGACCCACCTCGACCTCGGCACGGCAGCGGACCTGATGCCGCTGAAGCTGTGGGAGGCGGTGAGCGCGGCGTGGAGGCGCAGCACCGAGCCGCCGTGCGACAGCAAGGCCGCAGAGATCGCGGAGACGGTGCATCGCGCCGTGGAGAGACAATCAAAGGGGCCCAATGAAATTCGAGATCAAGCACCTGCGCGACGATGACGACTCGCCGCTCGTGGTGACCGGCACGGAGATCGACAAGTACGAACCTTGCGTGCGGTACGACACCCGCGCCGAGGCCGAGGTCAACGCCGTGACCGTGTACAGCGTCGACCTCGGGCTCCCCTGGTGGCTCGAGCCCCAGGTCCGCGCCTGCAAAGCCAAGCACGCCGAGTTGGTCATCTTCCCGGCCCCGGCCCTTCTCACCCTCACCGGGCCGCCGCGCGAGAGCGACGCCGGATCTGAGCAGGACATCCTCATCACCGGCCCCGAGGGGACATCGCGGGTGCGGTGCGTGATGACCGACGGCGGGTATGACTGCGGGACGTGCCTGCGGTCCCGCAGTGTCACCTACTACCAACTCGCCGACGGCCCGACACCGCCGACACCGCCCTGGCTGGCGGACCTCGAGCTGACGATGTGCGTCTGCGGGGCAGGGGCGATCATGCCGGACTGGACTCCGCGCCCCGCGCGGCCGCTCACGAAATCCGATGGAACCGACTGCGGCGCAACCGCGTCCAAGTAATCACAACCAATAACCAAGGGGGACAACATGATCATTCGTGCCATCACCGCCATCGCCGCCGCCGGAGGTTTGTCACTGGCCCCGGCCGTGGTCGCGCCCAACGCGTCGGCGGCCAACGCCGCGCCGTGCGTGTTCGAGTTCCACACCGGTCGGCCGTACATGCACGAGCCCGTCTCCGTGATCGCGGGCGGGGCCGTCTACTGCCCCGACCCGCCCGAGCGTTTCATCGCGACGCTGAGCTTGCAGTACCGGCTCAATGGCAGGTGGGTGCTGCGCAACTCGGACTCGAGCAACCGGATCCCGGAGCCGATGCAGAACCTGGCCACGTGGGCACATTGCGAGGACGGATACTGGAGGGCGATCGTCGATATGTGGGAGACTCGCGACGGCGAGGAGAAGGTCCACACCGAGGAGTCCAACCTCGCCCTGATCGAATGCTGAGGACGCGATGACCCTGTGGCACCGGATCCGCATTGCCCAGTTCCGCCTTTGGATGCGGCTGCTGAAGCCCCTCCCGAAGGGCGCGCGGCGCGGCGGAACTCTCGTGCGTGAGTGGGGCGGCTGGGTCGTGCGCCCCGGCCACGGCTGGCGGCGCATCCGGTGGGTTACGCCCCCGCTGCACTCCACACGCAGCATCCCCGCGCACGACCAGGACGCGGCCGTCGACTGGGCGGCCGAGCGGATAGGCCTGCCCTCGTAGCGTCCACGACACGCCGAAAGCGCCCCGGGCCGTAACGGTTCCGGGGCGCTTCCGTATGCACGAGGCGCGGGGGCGGCGCGGTCACGCAGAACAGACCGCGTGCATCTTCAATCCCCCCAGATCACGTAAACCCATGCGACGCATCGAAGTTCAGGCGACACTCGATGCCTCCGCAGCAAGCGACCATGGAGATCTCTATGACCAACCCCCCGCCGCCGTACCCGCCGCAGCAGCCCAGCCAGCATCCCGGCCAGTATCCGCCCCCGCCCCCGCCGAAGAAGCGCAAGGTCTGGCCGTGGATCCTGCTCGCGGTGATCGTGCTGATGTTCGGCGGCTGCTTCGCCCTGATCGGCACCGCCGGGCATGAGGCGAGCAAGGCACTCGACGCGGCGGCGTCCTCGATCCAGTCGGCGGCCCCGGCGACTGGCGACCAGAGCTCCCCGGCGTCGGTGCCGCACTTGACCGCGAAACCGCAAGGGGGGCCGGGCAAGACGATCGTCTACGAGATCATCTCCGACAGCAGGAACCTGAACTCGGTGACCTACTACGACGAGCAATCCGACCTCCAGCAGGAAACCGGATCGTCCGCGCCTTGGACGAAGACCGTGGTGAACAAGTCGACCGTCGCGATCGCCGGGCTCGGCGCGCAGACCAGCGGGACGAGCGTCACGTGCCGGATCACGATTGACGGCAAGGTGAAGGACGAGAAGACCTCGACCGGGAAGTACGCGGTGGTGAACTGCACCGCACCGTTGATCTGACCGAGGGCATGCCGAAACGCCCCCACCCTCGAACGGGTTGAGGGCGTTCGCATTCGAGCGCGAGACGCTACGGCATCGGTGGCGTGAGTCCGCGTTCCGCGGGTACATCACCGCCGGAGTCACGCCCTCGACCGCGTAGTTCGGGACGCTCCCGAGGCGCGCGACGCACAGGAACAGTTCCGCGTTGATGTACGGGTAGGCGCTCTCCAAGCCCGCGTGGCGATATCGGCCTGTACCTGGGCGAGGCTCCGCCCCCGGTGTACAGGTCGTCGCTCCCCGAGGTGATGGCGGCGCCGCCGAACTGGACATCCGCGAGGTCGGTGCGGCTGGTGGTTCCGGTTCCGGAGGTCACGTGTGCGGCCCGGCCGTACCTGATCCCCTTGCCGATCAAGGCGGGGCCGTGCGATTCAGGCCCGGGCCCGCCTCCGCGAGGCGTACAGGGCGTGCGCGGTGAACACCGCCAGCGCCAGCCAGATGAGGCCGAAGCCCGCCCAGCGCGAGGCGGGCATCGGCTCGTGGCCGACCAGGACGCCCCACGCCATTTGCAGTGCGGGCGTGAGGTATTGGAGGATGCCGATGGTCGACAGCGGGACGCGGGCGGCGGCGAGGGCGAACAGCAGCAGCGGGACCAGCGTCACCGGGCCGGTCGAGACGAGCAGGGCGGTGTGGCCGAGGCCGTGCCCGAAGGTGGCGTGCCCGGTGACGGCGAAGGCGATGACGACGGCCAGCGCGAAGGGGGCCGACACCAGGCCCTCGGCCGCGACACTCCGCATGGCGTCGAGCCGGATCACCTTCTTCACCAGGCCGTAGGTGGCGAACGAACAGGCCAGCACCAGCGCGATCCACGGCGGTTTGCCGTAGTCCACGGTCAGCACGATCACCGCGACCGCGCCGAGGGCCAGCGCCAGCCACTGCGGCCAGGCCAGCCGTTCCCGGAAGATCGCCACCCCGAACAGCACGGTCACCAGCGGATTGATGAAATAGCCCAGCGCGCACTCGACCACATGCCCGGAGGTGACGCCGTAGACGTACACGCCCCAGTTCGTCGCGATCGCGGCGGCGGCCACCGCGGCGAGCCGCCAAGTGGCCGCGTCGATCGTCCGCAGTTCGCGCAGCCGCCCGGTGACCAGCAGCAGCGCCAGCACCACGACCAGGGTCCACCAGATCCGCTGGGCGAGAATCTCGACGGGCCCGGCGAATTCGAGCAGGCCGAAGAACGCGGGGAACAGCCCCCAGATCAGATAGGCGCCCGCCCCGAAGACCACCCCGCCCGGCGCGGCGCGCACCGCCGGACCGGCCTCCGTTGGAGACTCACGTAACCGCACCGCAATGACGCTAGTTCCGCCCGGTAATGGTTGTCGAGCGGAATTGCCCGGCCGCCCGGCGCGTCTCACACCCCGGTCGCGCACCGTGTGAGGTCCGGGCAATAGCACTGCTACGCGCGGAAATGGCTTGGCCACCACGGAGTGATAGCCGCGCAACAGCGCGGTGTTGTCCTGGACACATGAAACTCCCCTCCCTGTTCAAGCCGAAGGCGGTCGCCACCGACGACCGGCCCATCTACGACAAGATCGGCGGCCACGAGGCGCTCGAGACCGTGGTCGAGGATTTCTACACGCGGGTGCTCGCCGACGCCGAACTCGCCCCGTTCTTCACCGGCACCAACATGTCCCGGCTGAAGGGCAAACAGGTCGAGTTCTTCGCCGCCGCGCTCGGCGGCCCCGAGCCCTACACCGGCGCGCCGATGAAGCAGGTGCATCAGGGCCGCGGCATCACCCTGCACCATTTCGGTCTCGTCGCCGGTCACCTCACCGAGTCCCTGAAGGCCGCCGGGGTTCCGGATGACATTGTCGCCCAGATCATTTCGGCGGTCGCGCCGTTGGCCGACGACATCGCGAGCCCGGCCGCGACCGGCTAGACCGGATCGGCGAGGGTGACCACGCCGTCGAGGTAGCGGTGGCAGCGGCCGACCAGCAGCACCCGGTCCCCGGCCAGGGTGCAGCGCAGGCGGCCGCCGCGCGCGGAGAGCTGGCGCGCGGTCAGATCCGCGCGGCCGAGATCGCGGGCCCAGAGCGGAACCAGCTGGGCGTGGGCGGAACCGGTGACCGGATCCTCGGGCACCGCACCGGGTTTGAAGAAGCGGGAGACGAAATCGGCGGTGTCCCCGGGCGCGGTGAGGACGACGCCGCGCGGAAGTGCCGGGAACGCCGCCACATTCGGCCGGGCCGCGCGCACCTCGGCCTCGGAGGCCAGCACCAGCACCTCGTCCTGTCCGGTGAGCGCGCGCAGCGGCCGCACGCCCGTCGCGGCCACCAGCGCCGGATCGGGCACCACGTCGACCGACGGCAGGGCGGGCAGGTCGAGCACGTACTCGTCGTCGTCGGTGCGTTCGACGGTCAACCAGCCACTGCGCGTGAAGAAGTGCGCGCGGTCCGCGCCCGGATGGATGTCCTCGAGGATCTGCGCGGCCGTCGCCATGGTGGCGTGCCCGCACAGATCGATCTCGTGCTCGGGGGTGAACCAGCGCAGGTGCACGGCCGGGTCGTCGGTGGGCGCGCGCCCGGCGTGCGGCGGCAGAAGCGCGGTGTAGAAAGCGGTTTCGGCGAGGTTGTTCTCGGCGGCCACCTGCTGCAACACGTCGTCGGGCAGCCATTGCGGCAGCGGCATGACGGCGGCCGGATTGCCCGTGAACGGCGCATCGGCGAAGGCATCGATCTGATGCAGCAGGACCTCCATATTGCCGAAGGTACCCGCGACGCCAATCGACACGCGTCACAACGCGATTCACGGCGTGCCATAGCACCTGTCCAGTTCCCTGGACCGAATCCGCGCGGCCGTCAGCCCTTTTCGGCGGCGCGGGGCGACTCCCCGTCGCCGGACAGTCGCGCGCTCAGCCACCACCCGATCTCCACCAGCACGATGCCGATCACGCCGAGCACGGCCGCGGTGCCGGTGAGGGTGGCGTTGGAGGGGTCGAGCTTGAAGAAGTGCCTGGTGAACGGGACGGTGAACAGGATCAGATAGCCGGCCACCGAGCCGAAGATCAGCAGCAGCTTCCACCAGTTCCACGGCCGCGCCACGATCGCCAGCACCCAGACCGCCACGATCAGCAGGGTGATCAACGCGGTCGTGCCCGCCTGCACCTTCTCGGTCTCGGTCTGGTCGGCGCCCTGATAGGCGATGAGGTAGGCCACGAAGGTCATCGCGCCGATCACCACCCCGGACGGCACCGCCAGCCGCAGCACCCGCGGCACGAAACCCCTTCGCGCCCTTTCGTTGTTGGGCGCCAGCGACAGGATGAACGCGGGGATGCCGATGGTGAACCAGGCGGCGATGGTGACGTGCCGGGGCAGGAACGGATACGGCACCGGGTCGTAGTGGAACCACTGCGAGCCGATGCCCACCGCGCCGACCAGGAACGCCAGCAGCACCGAGTACACGGTCTTGGTGAGGAACAGATTCGAGACGCGCTCGATATTGCCGATCACCCGGCGGCCCTCGCCGACGACGTAGGGCAGGGTGGCGAACCTGTTGTCCAGCAACACGATCTGGGCGACCGCGCGGGTGGCGGGGCTGCCCGAACCCATGGCGACGCCGATATCGGCGTCCTTGAGCGCGAGCACGTCGTTGACGCCGTCGCCGGTCATGGCGACGGTGTGCCCGCGCGACTGGAGAGCCCCGACCATCGCGCGCTTCTGATCGGGACGGACCCGGCCGAAGGTGGTCTCGTGATCGAGCACATCGGCCAGCTCGTCGCGTTCGGCGGGCAGTTCGCGCGCGTCCACGGCGTGATCGCCGCCGGTGAGGCCGAGCGAGGCGGCCACCGCGCCGACCGAGACCGCGTTGTCGCCGGAGATCACCTTGATGGCCACGTTCTGTTCGGCGAAGTACGCCAACGTGTCTCGCGCGTCCGGGCGCACCTTCTGTTCGAGCACCACCAGCGCCTGCGGGGTCACCGCACCGGGCGCGTCGGGCGCGTCGACAGGCCGGTCGCCGCGGGCCAGCAGCAGCACCCGCAGGCCCTGGGCGCCGATTTCCTGTGCGGTGGAGGCGATTTCGGAGCCCGAGTCGAGCAGTACGTCCGGCGCGCCGAGCAGCCAGTCGCCGTGCTCGCCGTAGGAGAAGCCGCTCCATTTCTTGGCGGAGGTGAACGGGGCGACGGCGGTGGGCCGCCAGCCGGGGCCGTCGCCGGTGGCCTCCCGGATGGCGAGCACGCTGGCGTTGGGGCGCGGGTCGTCGGCGGACATGGCGGACAGAACTTCTCGCAGCGCGGCCTCGTCGGCGTCGCCGACCGTACGGATCTCGGCCAGCCGCATACCGTTCTCGGTCAGCGTGCCGGTCTTGTCGGCGCACACGACGTCGACGCGGGCCAGGCCCTCGATGGCGGGCAGCTCCTGTACCAGGCATTTGCGCTGACCCAGCCGGACCACGCCGACGGCGAAGGCGATCGAGGTCATCAGCACCAGGCCCTCGGGCACCATCGGGACCAGCGCGGCGACCATACCGTTGAGCGCCGCACGCCACGACTCGTGGCTGGAGAACAGCTGGTTGTAGATGGTCACCAGTCCGGCGGGAATCAGCAGGTAGGTGATGACCTTCAGGATCGTGTTGATGCCGTTGCGCAGTTCGGAGTCGACGAGGGTGAACTTGCTGGCCTCGGCGGCGAGTTTGGCGGCGTAGGCGTCCCGGCCGACCTTGGTGGCCCGGTAGCAGCCCGAGCCGGAGACCACGTAGCTGCCCGACATCACTTGCGCGCCAACGGCTTTGTCGATGGGATCGGCCTCGCCGGTGAGCAGCGACTCGTCGACCTCGAGCAGTTCGGACTCCACGACCTCGCCGTCGACCACGATCTGATCGCCGGGCCCGAGTTCGATGAGGTCGTCGCGCACCACCTCGCGCGGGGCGATCTCCCGGGCGTTACCGTCGCGGCGGACCATCGGCTTGGCCTGGCCGACGATGGCCAGTTTGTCCAGGGTCTGTTTGGCGCGCAGCTCCTGCACGATGCCCACGACGCTGTTGGCGACGATGAGCAGGCCGAACATGCCGTCGATGAGCGATCCGGTGGCGAGCACGAGCACGAACAGCACGCCGAGGATCGCGTTGATCCGGGTGAAGACATTGGCCCGGACGATGTCGGCGGCCGAGCGACTGGCCCGGTCGGGAACGTCGTTGGTGTGCCCCTCGCGAACGCGTTGCTCGACCTCGGCCGTGGTCAGACCCGGAGACCGCGCCGCCTGCTCGGTGATCGACATGTTCGACAGCCTAGAGCGTTCCGGACACATCGGGCGGTATGCCATCGGTTTGCCGGGCGCCGCGCGAGCGCATGATGAGCGCGGCCACGTAGTAGGTGCACGGCGCGTCGGAGCGGTTGGCGTAGTGCAGGGCGCGGTCGGCGGCCAGGTACATCGAGTCGCCCGCGCTCAGCTCGACGACGTGTTCGCCGTCCACGGTGAGCGTCACCGTGCCGGATTCGACGTAGAGGAACTCGTGCGAGCCGGGAGCGTAGGGCGGATATTCGCCGGGGACGCAGCCGGGCGGCAGCGTCGAGCGGATCCACTCGAAGTTCACCCCCGGCACGACCGGCGTGAGAACGGTGCGCTGCCAGCCCCGTTCGCGCACGACGTCCTGATCGGCGGCGCGGCGCACGATGAGGCGCTCGCCCTCGGGCTCGGCCACCAGCGCCGACAGCCGGGTGCCCAGCCCGCGGGCGACCCGGTCGAGGACCACGACTGTCGGGGCCTTGTCGCCGCGTTCGATCGAGGAGAGCATGCTCACGCTCACCGAGGACAGCTCGGCGAGCTGGTTCAGGGTCAGGCCGCGGTCGCGGCGGTGTCGCTGAATGCGCTGGCCCAGGGCGACGAGATCCACCTACACTATAGTAGTGACAGATTCCTCTATAGCGAAATATCGGGCGGGTTCGGAGGCGGATCTGCCCGAGATCGCCGCGATCTACGCCCACTACGTGCGCGAGACGGTGACGACCTTCGAGCTCGACGCGCCCGATGTGGCCGAGTGGCGGCGGCGCTTCGCGGCGATCACCGCGGCCGGATTGCCGTTCCTGGTCGCCGAATCCGAGGGCCACCTCGCCGGTTACGCCTACTGCGCGCCCTGGAAGCAGCGCCCGGCCTACCGGCACACCGCGGAGAACTCGATCTACCTCGCGCCCTGGGCCATCGGCCGCGGGCTCGGCGGCGGCCTGCTCGACGGCCTGCTGTCCGCCTGCCGGGACCGCGGGCTGCGCGAAATCGTCGCCGTCATAGCCGATTCCGGCGATCTGGCCTCCCCCGCCCTGCACCGCAGCCGCGGCTTCGTCGACGCCGGGCGGCTGCGGCGGGTGGGATACAAGCACGACCGCTGGATCGACACGGTGCTCATGCAACTGAGTTTGTAAGCGGCTCAGGGGTTTCGGCCCCGGCGCCCCGGCAGCCACAGCGACAACACCGTGGCGAGAACACCGAAACCGACCGCCCACCAGAACGCGATCCCGAACGCTGCCCCGACGTCCCCGTGGCGCCCGGCGACCGCGCGTTCGAGGACGACGGCGAGGACCGCGGTGCCGAACGAGCCGCCGAGTTGCTGCACGACCCGGGTCAGCACGCTCGCGTGCGCGATCCGCGCCGGATCGAGGCCCTCGTAGGCGACCGCCATCACCGGGATCATCACCGCGCTCAGCCCGAATCCACGCGCCACGAGCCAGAGCGCGAGCAGCCCGCCGCTGGTGTGGGCGTCGGCGTAGGCGAAGGGAATGGTCGAGAGGGTGACGATGACGAAACCGCCGACGGCGATGGGACGCGCGCCGATTCGATCGGTGAGCGATCCGGTCAGGCCGCGGCTGAGCAGGGTGCCGACACCCTGCGGAATGAGCAGCACCCCCGCGCCGAGCGCGTCCACGCCGCGCACCTGCTGATAGAACAGCGGCAGCAGGAGCACCGCGCCGTAGAGGGCGAACCCGGAACAGAACATGACCGCGCACGCCGAGGCCACCGAGCGCCGCGCGAACAGGCGGATGTCGACCAGCGGATCGGCGCGCCGCACGGCGTAGCCGGCGAAGGCCAGCACGAGAGCGGCGCCGACGAGGATCGGCGCGAGCGCGTCGGCGTGGCCGAAGCCGTTCTCCCGGCCCGCGGCCGACAGGCCCAGGATCAGCGCCACGATGCCGGGACCGAGCAGGACGAAGCCGATCATATCGAATGTCCCTGGGGCGGAGTCTGTTTCGTCTCGGGGCAGGAACAGCGCGGCGAGGATCAGCCCGGCCACGCAGAACGGCACATTGACCCAGAACATGAACCGCCACGACAGCTGGGTCAGGATCACCCCGCCCACGAGCGGGCCGAGGATCGGTCCGAGCAGGACGGGGAGCGTGATGACCGTGACGGTCCGGCCGAGCGCCTTGCCCCCGGCCGCTCGTATGACGAGCGTCGACATTACCGGCAGCATGAGCCCGCCCCCGGCGCCCTGCACGACGCGCCAGGCGATGAGCGATTCGGCGTTCCACGCCAGGCTCGCGCCGATCGAGCCGACCAGGAACAGGCCGAGCGAGAACAGCCACAACCGCTTGCCCCCGAAGCGGCGCAGCCCCCAGATGCTCAGTGGCACAACCAAAGCCAGCGCGAGCAGATAGCCCGTGGTGACCCATTGGATCGTGCCGACCGCGGTGCGCAGTTCGACGGTCAGTGTGCGCAGCGCGACGCCGACGATCGTGGTGTCGAAGACGACGGCGATGACACCGACGATCAGGATCAGGCCGGTCCGCAGGACCTTCGGATCGATCGTGGCGTCGTCGTGGGCGGTGATGGCCGATCAGGCGATCCGGCGTCGGCGACGCGGGCCGGAACTCGAGCGGGCGCTGCTGGACGCGGCGTGGGACGAACTCGTGGCGGCCGGTTATGCGGCCCTGACGATGGAAGCCGTTGCGGCGCGGGCGAAGACGGGCGTGGCGGTGCTGTATCGGCGCTGGGCGAACAAGGACGAACTGGTCCGGGCCGCGATCGAACATCAGGGCCGCACCCGCCCGGTCGGCGCGCCCGACACCGGCAACCTGCGCGGCGACCTGCTGGCCCTGATCGAGAGCGCCAACGCCGGGCGGGCCGGTTTCGCGGCGGTGGTGGGCGCGGCGCTGAACGGGCTGATGGCCGATACCGGGCTCACCCCGGCACAGTTGCGGGTGCAGTTGCTCGGCGATCGGCCGCTGTGGTCGGACGAGGTCTACCGGCGCGCCCACCAGCGCGGCGAACTGGACCTGGACCGCGTGCCGCCCGACGTGCTCGCCCTGCCGTTCGATCTGGTGCGGCACGATCTGCTCATGACGATGGAACCCCTTCCGCCCGAACGGATCACGGCCATCGTGGACGATATCTTCCTGCCCTTGGTGCGGGGCACGGGGTGAGGGGGGCGCTCAGTGGTCGGGGATGGGCCCGTCGTCGGGGCCGGAGGCGGCGGTGTCGGTGTATTCGGGCAGAAGCGGGGCCAACCCGAAGACGCCCGCGTCGGCGGGGAGGACCTCGACGGCTCGAATGTCGTTGTGCGTGGCCAACTCTCGGAGGCGGTCGAGGGGGCCGCGGACGACCAGGCCGACCGTGCAGGGGCAGCCGGAGCGGAGACGGTCCGCTACGACGGCGGTGATCCGGGCCGAGCGTTCGTCGGCGGGTGGGGTGGCGCTCAGCAGGCCGGCGGCGGCGCGGGCCGAGGCCACGGCGACCTCGTCTCCGGCGGGGACCGGTATGGTCACGAACGGGGTGGTGACGCGGTCGATCGGGACGTGGTGGACGACCTGGGAGACGCGTAAGCCGTTGGTGTGCTCGGGGATTCGGTCGGGGGCTAGGCCGGTGGTGAACGACACCAGGGCCCAGTGGTCGGCGGTGTCGGCGCCGTCGAGGGTGCGGTGCGCGCGGGCGAGGTAGTCCGCGACCGGCTCACCCGAAACGGGACCGAGCCGGTCGGTGGACACGACCGCGGGGCGGGGCGGGTACGCCCAGCCCAGGACCACGATCAGGACCGCGAAAAGCGCTGCGGCCGTTCCCCATACGGCCCAGCGGGCGCGCTCAGGCATGGCGCAGGACGTCGAGCGCGTGCGCCAGATCGGCCGGGTAGTCGCTGGTGATCTCGATCCAGCGGCCGTCGGCGGGATGCGCGAAGCCGAGCGTGTGCGCGTGCAGCCATTGGCGTTCCAGGCCCAGGCGTTCGGCCAGGCGCGGGTCCGCGCCGTAGGTCAGATCACCGCAGCAGGGGTGACGGATCGCCGAGAAGTGCACGCGGATCTGGTGGGTGCGGCCGGTTTCCAGGTGGATGTCGAGCAGGCTCGCCGCCTGGAACGCCTCGATCGTGTCGTAGTGGGTCACGCTCGGGCGGCCGTCGGCGGTGACGGCGAACTTCCAGTCGTTGCCGCGGGCGCGGCCGATCGGGGCGTCGATGGTGCCGCTCGACGGATCCGGATGTCCTTGCACGAGTGCGTGATACCGCTTGTCGACGGTGCGTTGTTTGAAGGCCCGCTTGAGCACGGTGTAGGCGTGCTCGGACTGGGCGACGACCATGACGCCGGAGGTGCCGACGTCCAGGCGGTGCACGATGCCCTGGCGTTCGTGCGCGCCGGAGGTGGAGATGCGGTAGCCCATGGCGGCCAGGCCGCCCACGACCGTCGGGCCGGTCCAGCCGACGCCGGTGTGCGCGGCCACGCCGACCGGCTTGTCCACGGCCACGATGTCGTCGTCGGCGTAGAGGATCTTCATGCCCTCCACCGGGGTGGCCTCGATGGTGAGTTCCCGCTTGGGTTCGGGGAATTCGACCTCGAGCCAGGCGCCGCCCGCGAGCCGATCCGATTTGTGCGCGGCCACGCCGTCGATCTGCACCGAACCCTCCTCGGCGAGCGCGGCGACCGCGGTCCGGGACAGGCCGAGCAGCCGGGACAGGCCGGCGTCCACCCGCATTCCGTCGAGCCCGTCCGGGACGGGCATGGCACGCGTCTCCCTCATGCGCCGCTCCCCGCCGGGGTCTCACCACCGGAACGCGTGCCGTCCGGCTCGAAGCCGAACACCGTCAGCGCCACGAGCAGGATCGCCCCGCACACGATCGCGGAGTCGGCGACATTGAACACGGGCCACCATTTGGTCACGGCGATGAAGTCCACCACATGACCCTGCAACGGCCCCGGCGCCCGGAACAAGCGATCCACCAGATTCCCCACCGCACCCCCCAACACCAGCCCCAGCCCCACGGCCCACCCCACCGACCGCAACGACCGCCCGATCCGGATCACCCCGACCACCACCGCCGCCGCGATCAAGGTCAACAGCCAGGTCATCCCGGTCGCCATCGAGAACGCCGCCCCGGGATTACGCACCAGCGTCAACCGCACGACGTCCCCGACGATCGAAATCGGCTCCCCCGGCGTCATATTCGCCACGACCAGAGCCTTGGTCCCCAGATCCACCGCGAAGATCACCCCCGCCACCACCAACAACGCGGGCAACCGCCGCGGCCGCACTGCGGTGGCCCCGCTCAGCGCGGGCGAAACCGCCTTGGCCTCATCGTCGTTCGACACGTGCCCCTCTTCGTCTCCATCCGCCGCGCGGCCCACCGCACTCGCCTGCGTATCCGATGCCCGGCCGTCCTCGGCGCCCGACACCTCGGCGTTGTCGGTGCCTTCTCCCACACCCGACCCGTGAGCCTTCTCGATGCCCGACGCTCCACCGACCGCGGCGCTCGATGCGCGGCCGTTTCGGGTGCCCGGCGCGTGAGCCTCATCGGTACCCGGGGCGCGGACCTTCTCGGTGTCCGACGCGTCACCGACCGCAGCGCTTGATGGGCGGCCGTTCTGGGTGCCCGAGGCGTCAGCCTCATCGGTGCCGGTGCGGACCTTCTCGGTTCCCGACGGGTGGGTCGCCTCGGGGGCCGAGGTGCGGATCTGCTCGGGGCCGGGGGTGCGGCCCTCCGCTGTCCCCGGGGTGTTCTCCGCCGGGGGGTGGGGCCCTTCGCTGTGCCCGGCGTGTTCTTCGCCGGGGGGTGGGTCGGTGGTCACAGGGGACATCATCCCTCATGGGGGTGGTGGGGCCGTCGGTCGGCGGGGCGGTGGGGGTGGGGTGGGTCGCGTCAAAGGTGATTTTCAGGAACCGGTCGTACCCTGTTCGGCGTGACGGTGTTGTCTTCTCGCCCCCGCTCGACGCTCGGGACGATCGTGCGCCCCGGCGGTGCGCGGTCCGCCCGGTCGGGGGTGGTGGTGATGGTGCTCGCGGTGGCGTTGTCGGCGCTCGGTGTCGGCTGCTCCGATCGGCCCGAGTCCACCGGCGACACCGATGTGGAGCCGTCGGGGCTGGGGCAGGAGGTGACCATGCCGATCGCGGCGGCCACCACCACCGTGCTGGATCCGGGGGCCGAACCGCGCTCGACGCTGCGGTCGGTGGTCGCGCCGGGCACCGCGCAGCAGGTCACCCTGCGCACCGACCACCACATCGAACAACAGCTCAACGAGCAAGCGGTGCGGGACTTCTCGCCGCCCTCGGTAACGATCCCGCTGACCGCCCGCGTCGACCAGGAGGGCGTGGACCTGACCCTGGGCACGGTCACCTCCCCGGATCCGACACTGGCCGAACAGCTGCTGTCCGCCGACGGCTCGCACGCGGGCTTCGACTTCGCCGAACCGGGTTCGGTGACAGCGCTGCGGTTGGCCCCCAAGCCCGCGACCCCCGACACCGCGCGGGCCGCGTTGGAGCAGGCGTTCTATCAGGCCGTCTACCAGTCGATCACGCTGCCCGAGGAACCCGTGGGCGAGGGCGCGGTGTGGACCGTGCGCCATCAGATCTCCGACGACGTCCAGCTCGACCAGGTCACCACGGCCACCCTCACCCGGCGCGAGGGCGACCTGCTCACCATCGACCTCGATATCACCCAGACCCCCAAATCGAAGGTCTGGAACATGCCCAACAACGCGGGCGCCCTCGACATCATCGACTACGCCATGCACGGCACCGGCACCATTCAGGTGGATCTCGGTCTGCCGCTGCCGGTTTCGGGCACGGTCACCCTCGGCGGCCACAAGTCCTACCGCGACCCGCGCAGCGCGGTCCTGCTGCGCCAGAACCTGAGCACACAGGTCCGATGGGGCGACTGACGCGCACCGGGTGGCTGCTGCTCGCCGCCGCGGTCGCCGCCGCCGGATGCGGTACGGCACAAGACGATTCGCTGCCCGGCTTCGGCCCCCAGGTCACCGCGAAACCCGCCGCCACCGCACCGGCCACCGATTCCGCGGCCCTGCGCGCCCGCCTGCTGACCGCCGCGGATCTGCCGCCCGGCTTCTCCGAACTCGAGGACGGCGGACCGGGCAACGGCGCGCAACAGCCCGTCGACCGCTCCCGCACCGACCCCGCCGCGTGCGCCAAGGTCCTGTCCCCGATCGCCGACCAACACACCGGGGCGAGCGCCCGAGCCGAGGCCCACTATTCGTCGGCGGATTTCACCAGCGTCGACGTCGACGCCGCGAGTTACCCGGGAGACGGTGCCGCGCAAGCGTTCTCGGCGGTGCAGACGCTGATCCGCCAGTGCGGCAAGTACTCCGGAACCGACGCCGACGGCACCGAGGTCTCCTACCGCGCGGGCGGCCTCGACCAGCCCTCCGCCGGGGACGCCTCCGCGTCGTTCCAGATCCGCACGACCAGCTCCGGGATGACGTTGTACTCCGGGGCCACGATCGCCGTCGTGGGCGGGACGGTCGTCCAGATCGCCCGCACGTCCACCGCGCCGGTCGATACGGCCGCGCTGCGTGGTCTGACCATGACGCAGGTCATGCGGTTGCAGGGCGTGGCCGGGCCCTGAATTAAATCGGATGCGTCGGGACGTTTCCCGCTGCTACGGTCTCCGATCATGTGGTTCTTGTTGTTCTCCTGAGCGCTCTGAGCGCGTAACCCGGTGCCCGTCTCGGCCCGGGGTTGAGATCCTTTGCCGCCCCGCGGTATTCCCACATGTCTTCAGGAGGTCCACATGCCCGCACCCGATCGCTCACCATCCGAAGATCCCACCCCCTCCCGCCGCGAACGTCGCCGCAAGAAGGGTTCGCCCGAGCCCACGACCCAGGTGAAGTTCGCCGGTCACGCCCGAGTCGCCGTCCCCGCCCGGCGAGACGCCAAGTTCCGGCGCAAGTGACGAGGGTCCTCGTCGTCCGGCCCTGGGGGGCCGGACGACGAGGAACATGAGGGGGCAGTGCCCGACGGCCGAAAGGGCGGCCAGGCGAGCAACAAACGGCGAGGCCGAGCACCCACGGCAAAGCACCACAAGGCACACCCCCCAGGTACACGAACCCAGCCGCACCCTTTATTCGGATCCGCACCCGTTGTAGAGCCCTGCAAGGGGTGCGTTTTCGGATAAAGGGTGCGGCTGGGTTGCCTTACTGCCAGGTGGTGTTTATGGGGCCTGGGGTCCAGAGGCCGGGGTGGGGGTGGCGGGTGACTGTGGGGGTGGCGGGGACGGCTTGGGGGGCGATGGGGGTGAGGTGTTGGAGTTCGCCCCAGTCCTGGTCCCAGTCGTGGTCGAGGTAGGTGGCGAGGGTTTGGGAGTGGAGGAGTTGTTGGCTCCAGCCGAGGGGGCCGCCGCCGTCGTGGCTTTCCCAGAGGTTGGTGTCGTGGGCGCCGACTCGGTCGGGGAGGAGGCGCCATTCGGGAGTTTGGGCTATGCCGTCGTGGTGGTCGAAGGGGCGTTGGCAGGGGAATTGGAGTCCGACGGCCCAGTCGAGGAGGACGGGGGTTTGCGAGCCGACGAGGTCCTGGAGGGTTCGGGTGCGGGGGACGCGGGGTGGGGTGAGGGCCAGCCATTGGGTGGGGTCCAGGCTGCGGGCGCTGGCGACGATCCGGATGACGTCGGCGTCGGCGGGGATCCGGTCCATCGGGACGCGCAGATTCCGCCACGAGGGAGCGGGGCCGATATCGAGCGGCGTGACACGGCCCAGCGGCCGCGCCGTCGTCGCGGAATCGCTTGTGCCGTACTCGATCTCGACCGACTGACCGGGCGTCACGACCCCGTCCTTGTCCACCGAGCGAATCCGCCCGGCCGCCGCCACGGCCACCAGACCACCACGATCGGCGCCCGTGGGCAGGCGGTACCACCCCGTGGTCAGATCGGCCGTACCGGGATGACCGGCCGTCCCCAACTCCGGCGTGGTCGCCGAGTCCAGCCCGAAAGGCAAAGGGGCCCCGCCGGTTTCGGTGCCGCTGTCACCGCCGGGCTTGTTGTCGAACGCGCCCGCGATACTGCTGCCGTTGCTCGGCTCCCCGTCGGGCGTGAGATCCCCGACGCCGCCGCGCACGAAACCGTCGGCGTTCGCCCCGAACGCCGCGAACGCGTCCCCGCTCAACGGCGTCAGCAGCGACGCGTTCGGATCCGTCTCCACCAGCACCTCGTTCGCCAGCCCGCACGACTCCCCCAGCACCGCAGCCACATTCGACTTCGCCAACGAGAACGCCGGATACTGCGACACCGCGCCCTTGGCGAACGAGGCGACCTCGAACACCACCAGCAGCGCCGCCGCCACCGTCAACGGCGGAATCGACGCCAGCCGCCACGCGCGCGGCGAGATCCGGTGCGGTGTACCGGGTTCCGGCGCGCGCACATGCCACCAGCCCGCGAGCAGCAGGAACACCAGCGCCGCCGCCAGGAACACCAGATAGAACCCGAACCCGTGGAACGAGGGCGCCTTGTCGTGCCAGGGCACCCCGAAACTGGAGATCCACCACCACTCGTTGACGCTGGTGAAGATCTGCGCCAGCGCCAGCGACACCACCGCCGCGAACAACGCCCGGTTGCGCGGCGACCGCATCACCCGCGGCCCCACGGCGACCGCGGTCAACACCGCCACCGCGCCCGCCAGCCCGGCGTAGATGCCGTTGTGATGGGTGAACTTCGTCGGCGTGATCGCCATGAAAAGCATTGCCCCGAACGTGATTCCGAGCAGCCGCTTGGCCGGGCCGGACGCCGTGAACGGAATCCGCCCGCCCTTGCGCAGCAGCACGAACACGCACACCAGCAGCCCGATCCACATGGCCACCATCGCGAACCGGCGCGCGATCGACCCGTCCGCGGTGGGCATGAACAGCCACTGATAGGCCAGATAGTCGTTGTACCAGGGGTCGGCCGGACCGACGGCCTGATGCACCCGGTACATCTCGAACGTCGCCGACAGCGGTTCGACCCCGAACATCGCCACCAGCATCACCGCCCCGGCGGCGAGCAGCGGCGTCACCATCGCGCCGTAGCCCACGATCCGCGAACCCCGCTGTCCCGCAAGGGTTTCCGCCCGCGCGACCCCGGTCCGCACCGCCGTGCGCATCCCCGCGATCAGCGGCGCGAGACAGATGTAGGCCGAGGGCGCCGCCGTGAAGCTGAACGCCGCCACCACGATCGCCAGCCCGTAGGGCAGCAGCCGCCGCGTCGCGATCGACCGTTCCACCAGCACCCAGGCGAGCAGCACGCAGACGGCGACCACCGGTTCGGGCCGCAACCCGTTGTTGTACGGCAGCCACACCGCCAGGAACCCCAGCGCCCCCGTCCACACCGCGACCCGATCGTGGCGCACCGCCACCCCGAGCCGCGGGATCACCTCGCGGCTGAGGATCAGCCAGGTCAGCACCCCCGCCAGCAGGGTCGGCAACCGCACCCATGGACTCGCGGGGCTGATCTCGGCCATCCGCGCGATCACGTCGTACGGCGGTGTGCCGACCGGGGTTTCGGGCACGCCGAAGAACCGGAAGTAGTTCGCCATGTACCCCGACACCAGCGAGGTCCGCGCCATCCCGAACTGATAGCCGTCGTCGGAGGTGGTGGACCCGATGAAATGCCACACCACCAGCGTCGCGAACACGACCGCGTCGACCACCCCGAAGGTGCGCCAGCGCAAGGGAATCCAGCGCCTCAGCCGCCGCCCGTCGAGCGCGTCCAGCCGGTGCAGCGCGACCAACGCGAGCAGCGTGCACACCACCGCCAGCACGCTCGCCACCCGCTTGAGCGGCGTCGGCGTCACCGAGAACCGGCTGTCCACCTGCGCGGTCACCCGCGTCCCGGCCGCGGTCGGCAGATCGCTGAAGAAGCCCACCAGCTGCGGCCGGTGATCGCCTTGCAGCGCAACGGCATTCACACCGGGACCGGTGACCGAGGTCGCGGAGATATCGGAGTGCACGGTGACGGCCCCGGCGGCGAGGACGTCCAGCGGCACCTCGGCGAGCGCCTGATTGCGCAGGACCAGCTCGAGCCGGGCGGGCTTGTCGTCCCCCGCGGGCCGCACCCGCGCGACGAAACCGTAGTGCTCCAGATCCGGCGCGCCCTCGGGCAGCGTCGAGGTGACGATCCCGCCGCGCTCGGCCAGCTGCGCGGCGGCCGCGCCGGGAATCGTGGCGTCGAAGGTCAACGGGGCGTAGGACACCAGCGGCGCGGTGATCGATCGCGGCGAATCCTGTTGCGGCCAGGACACGGTCGTGTGGTCGACGGCGACCGGCAGCAGCGGCACCGCGACGGCGCACAACACGGCGAGCAATCCGGCCACGAACGCCACCGGCGCGGCCCAGCCCCGACGTCGTCCGGTGGTCGCGGGTAGGTCGCCGGGTGCGGAATCCTCATCCGCTCGCACCATCGTGTCCGTCACGGAGGCAGATGCTAGCGCGACCGATTCGGCGGAAGCGAAGTCGTCCGACGATTCTCAGCCTCCGCTTAAAGTCGCCGCGCCGGGCCATGACACGCCGACGGCCGGTATCCGCGTGGGGATACCGGCCGTGGGCGCGAGCGGGATACCGCCGTGAGCGGGAGCGGAATACCGGCCGTGGGGGAACCGAATACTACGTGCAGGCGGGCGAGGTCTGGCCCAGGTTCTGCAACCCGGCGCAGGCCCAGCTCTTCTGGAGCTTCCACTTGCCGTCCTGCGCGACGAACGGGACGTCGGCCTCGGTGGGGGCGCCGCCGTTGACCGAGAAGTTGACCTTGGCGGTCAGCTGGTCGAGCAGCTGCTTGACGTCGGTCACCTCGATCTTGGCGTTGTTCTGCTGGTAGGCGGTGACCAGCTTCTGGATCATCTGCGGATCCTTGGTCAGCGCCTGCTGGCCGTCCTCGAGGTACTCGACCTTCTGGGAGTCGGGCACGTTCGGGTCCAGCGTCTGCTGCAGCAGGGTGTTCAGCTCCGAGACCGACGGCACCGGCGGGACATTGGCCGAGGCCGTGCCCGACGCCTGGCTCGTGGTCGTCTTGGTGGACTTGCCGTCGGAGTTCTTGTCACCGCTGCCACAGGCCGACATGCCGAGCGCAGCCACGACGGCCACGGTGGCGACCGCGATGCGTCCAGTCATCTGAAGCTTCAATGCTCGTCCTTTGCATTCGATTTGGTCTGGTTCCGTTCACGCGAGCGCCACCACCACACCGGCAGCGCTGCACGAGTGGCCTCACGCTACCCGCCGAAATTCAACGAAGACTAAGGAGCGGGTCGGCCGGGGACAGATCGACGTCGTCGGCGGCAAAGGTATACGCCGGACCCGGTCCTGTCGAGCGCGTCTCGAATCGGATTGTGACGCGGCCGTGTCCGCTGCCCTGCACCCAGCCGTGACCGTGCTCGCGATGGGAGACATCACGACCCGGGTACCAGAATTCGGTGGTGTAGGAGCGGGTCGCGGGCGGCACCGGCTGCGGGCCCGGGGCCGCGGCCGGGGTGGCGACGGCCAAAGTCGGTTCGGGAGCGACGAATTCGTCGAGCGCGGCGAGCGGACCCGCGCTGTGCTCGGCGCGGCCGGGCGCGCGGCGGGCGGCGATGTCCTGGTCGAGTTCGGGGAACAGCGACTCCTGGCGCACGGTGGACAATCCGCCGAAACCGACCCCCACCAAGCGAATCGGGCCCAGCTCCTGGGGATCGATGGCCGAGCGCAGCGCCGCGGCGGTGAGCGTGGCGAGATTCTCGGTGGCGTAGGGCAGCGTGAACGAGCGCGTCACGATGCTCATATCGGCCTTCTTCAGTTTCAGCACGACCGTGCGGGCGGCCCGGCCGTCGTGGGTCAGGCGCCGGTGCGCGGCCGCGGCCATCGCCTCGATCGCGGGCCGCAGCTGAGCCAGGGTGAGAATGTCGCTCTCGTAGGTGGTTTCGGCGCTTATCTGCTTGGCCTCGGCGCGTTCGGCCACCGGCCGGTCGTCGATGCCGCGGGCCAGCCGGTGCAGCGCCGCGCCGACGCTGCCGCCCAGCAGCGACACCGCCTCGGCCTCGGGCAGCGCCGCGAACGCGCCGACGGTCTCGATGCCCACCGACCGCAGCCGACCCTCGGCCACCGGGCCGATCCCCCACAGCTTGCGCACCGGCAGCGCGGCCAGCAACTCCCGCTGCTCGGCGGGCGAAACCACCCGCACGCCATCGGGTTTCGCCAGGCCGGAGGCGATCTTGGCGAGCTGTTTGCCGGTGCCCGCGCCGACCGACGCGACCAGGCCGGTGCGCTCGCGCACCAGCGCCCGCAGCTCCTCACAGAAGCGCAGCACGGATTCGGCGGTGGCCCCGGCCAATTCGGCGGGCTCGCCGAACGCCTCGTCGAACGACAGCGTCTCCAGCACCGGGATGCGCGAGCGCAACGTCTCGAACACCTGCCCGCTGACCTCGCCGTAGACCACCCCGCGCGGCGGCACCACCACGGCCGTCACCCCCACCAGCCGCCGGGCCATGTGCATGGGCATAGCCGACCGGGCCCCGAACACGCGGGCCTCGTAACTGGCCCCGGCCACCACCGCCCGCGCGCCGGTGCCGCCGACCAGCACCGGTCGCCCGCGCAGCGTCGGCCGGGTCAGCTGCTCGACCGAGGCGAAGAAGGCGTCCATATCGATGTGCAGCACCCACCGGCGCGCCGAGGCCCGGCGACCCGCTGGGAAATTGCTGCTGAATTCCTGACCGTCGGCGCGCGCGCGAGGCCGCGCCGCGCTACCCTCCCCCACCCCGCCGAATGCCTCACGACCAGGCCAGAACCGTGGCGTAGCCGAGACGTGGTCGGGGTTCATGACCCGAAATCTACGCTCGCCTACCGACAGATCCGTGCGGGTGAGTATGTGATGATCGGTCACATGACTATCCGCAAGGCCGTGATCCCCGCCGCTGGTATCGGTTCTCGCCTGCTGCCGCTGACCAAGGCCATCCCCAAGGAGATGCTGCCGGTCGGCGACAAGCCCGTCATCGAGCACACCGTGCGCGAGCTGGTGGCCTCGGGTATCACCGACATCACGATCGTGGTCAGTGCCGGAAAGTCGCTCATCCAGGACCATTTCCGGCCGAATCCGGCCCTGGCCGCGCAGCTGCGCGCCGACGGCAAGACCGCCTACGCCGACGCCGTGGAGGAGGTCGGCGAACTCGGCCGCCTCGGCCACATCACCTACCTCGACCAGCACGGCCCGTACGGCAACGGCACCCCGGTGCTCAACGCCGCGCGCAACCTGGGCGACGAGCCGATGCTGGTGCTGTGGCCCGACGACGTGTTCGTCGCCGATGTGCCGCGCGCGCAGCAGCTCATCGACGCCTACAACAAGACCAAGGCCCCGGTGCTGGCGCTGATGCCGATGGATCCGGCCGACTCCAAGCGCTACGGCGTGCCGGTGGTCCGCGAGACCCTCGAGGACGGCCTGCTGCGCATCGGCGGCCTGCGGGAGAAGCCCAAGCCGGAGGACGCGCCCTCGGCCTACGCCGCGATCGGCGGTTACGTGGTCACCCCCGGCATCATCGACGAACTGCGCAAGCAGGTCGCCGACTGGTACACCCACCGCACCGGCGAGGTGTACCTGACCGACGCGATCAACGCCTTCGCCGATTCGAACGCCGTCTACGGCCAGGTGATCAGCGGCCGCTGGTACGACACCGGCAACCCGGCCGACTACCTGACGGCCCAATTCGCCTCGGCCCTGGCCCATCCCGAGTACGGGCCCTTGTTGCGCGACATGGTGGCGAATCAGGAGAAGTCGGGGGCGCTCTAAGCGTCCGGCGCGTTGTAGCGGACCAGATACTCCGCGAGTCGGGCGATATCGCGGTCGTCCCAGTCGCGGAAGCGTTCGGTGAAGGCTCGGGCGCGGGCGCGTTCGGCCTCGCGGGAGACGCATCGGCCCTCGGGCGTCGCGCGCAGGATGTGGTTGCGGCGGTTGGCGGGATCGACCTCGCGGGTCAGGTAGCCCTGCTGTTCGAGGGCGGCGACCTGGCGGCTCACCGTGGACTTGTCCAGCAGGAAGTGCTCGGCCAACTCCGCCGCCAGACAGCCGTCGCGATCGATGACCAGATCGAGAATGCTGGCCGCGACCAGCGTCAATTCCGGATGCAACTCGGCCGCCCGGCCCCGGGCGCGGCGCGCGAAGGCGGTCAGCTCGCGCTGGATGGTCTGGATCGCCGCGTTCCGCGCGCTGGGGGTCATAGTTGCATAGTACAACGATGGAGCGGTACAGTACGGAGGTCGTCATAGTTGTATTTACCAACCATTGGAGTGGTCGCATGGTCTCCCGTCAGCTCCGGCACGTCGCCGTTCACCTGCTGACTCCGCTGCTGATGTGCCTGGGCATGGGGCTGGCGTATCTGGGGGCGTTCCACCAGCCCGAGCCGAATCACCTGAAGGTGGCCGTGGTCGGCGAGACGCCGCAGGTGAAGGTGCTGGCGCAGACCCTGAAGGACGACGCGGGCGACGCCCTCGAGGTCGTCACCGTGCCCGACCGGAACGCCGCGGTGTCCCAGCTGCGCGACCGCGCGCTCGCCGGAGCCTACGTCCCCGACGCCGCGCGACCGGAAGTGCTTGTCGCCGAGGCGAATTCGGACACCACGGCCATGGCGGTGCGCAGCGTCTTCGGCCGCGTCGCCGACACCCAGCACCTACCGATGACGACCACCGACGTCGCCGCCACCTCCCCCGGCGATCCGACCGGACAGGGGCTGTTCTTCCTGCTGGTGGCGCTGAGCATCGGCTCCTACGGCAGCGTCGCGGCGATCGGCGCGGCGGGGGCCGGGCTGAGCGCGGCGCTGCGGGCGCTGATCGGGATCGCGACCGCGCTGGCGGTGAGCGTCATCGGAATCGTGTTGGCGGGACCGGTGTTCGGGATCGTCGACCACGACTACGCGCAGATCTGGGCGATGGGCTGGCTGTATTCGGCGGGCATCCTGCTGATCGGGATCGGCGCGCACACCTTCCTGACGCGCTGGACCACCCTGGCCATGATGGTGCTGTTCGTGATGCTCAACTTCACCACCTCCGGTGGGGTGTACCGGCCGGAGTTGCAGAACGGCTTCTTCGGTGCGCTGCACGGCTTCTGGAACGGCGCGGGATTCGTCGAGGGCGCGCGCAGCCTGCTGTATTTCGACGGCGGGGCCGGATTCGGCGGCCGGATGGCGAGCCTGGCGCTGTGGCTCGCGGCCGGGGTGGCGCTGGTGGTGATCGCCGGTTCGGCCGAACGTCGCCGGGCCGCACGGGTTTCCGCGACGGTACACGCGCGACGCTCGGCCGAGGAGGAGATGGAGGAGGCCGTCGGCGTCTGACCCGGTTCAGAAGAACCGGCGGATGGCGTAGATGTGGAACTCGCTCAACGGCGTGAGCACCACGCCGACGCCCACGTCGTAGGCGTTGAGCAGCAGACCCCCGCCCGCGTAGATGCCCTCGTGCGACCCGTCGTCGTTCACGATGACCACGTCGCCGGGCATGAGCGCGAAGAACGGCACCGCGCTGCCCGCCCGCGCCTGCTCCCAGGTGGTGCGCGGCAGCAGGATGCCGACGGAGCGAAACGCCCACTGCACCAGGCCGGAACAGTCGTACGCGTACGGTCCCACCCCACCCCATTCGTACGGTTTGCCGGTCTGCGAGGTCGCCACGCTGAGCGCGGCCATCGCGCGCGGACTCGCCATCGGGATGTTCGCCAGCCCGTCCGCGCTCAGCGAGGACGATCCCGATCCGGAACCGGACGCGCTCCCGCTGGCACTACCGCTGATCAGATCCACATCGGCCGCCGCGGGGGCGGCCCAGATCGCGACGGCCAAGGCCGCCAGGAGACCGGCCCGTAGTGGCCGGACGCCGCTGCCGTGCAGTGTTGTCGCCATTCACTCGCCCTCCGGTCGGCGTACACCACCGCGACGGACCGGGCCCGGACACTGCTCTCACACTCGACCGGGCGAAGCCTGCCTGGTGGTGCGGATGGAACCTCAACTTGACAGTGATAGTTGCCGAGCATAACTGCCGAGCGGAACGAAGTGCGCGAAATGACGAAAAGGCTCACCGTGCCCGGCGAACGCGGGTGGCGTCACTGTTGGGTGTCCGCGCCCGCCGGGCATCGGTTCGCGTTCCCGTGGTAGAGCGACCACGGGAAGTCCGAGACAGTGGTGGCCCGGCTATCCCCTCATTCGAAAGCCGGACTCGGGGTGGGCCCCGTCACTGTCACGAGAGTTACCGTACCACAAATCTGCCGCTGAACAACGGTACGTTGAACAACGGGCCGATTTTCTATCGACCGGGGACGGCCGACCGCAGGAAGAACATCAGATTCGCCGGGCGCTCGGCCAGCCGCCGGACGAAGTAGCCGTACCACTGGTCGCCGAACGGCACATACACCCGCAGGTGCTGGCCGAGCCGCACCAGCCGGTCCTGTTCGGCGGGCCGGATGCCGTAGAGCATCTGGAATTCGAAGTCCTCGCGTCCGCGCGGCGTCGCGGTGGCCAGCAGGGCGGCGGCCTCGATCATGGCCGGATCGTGCGTGGCGACCATCGGATACCCGTTGCCGCGCATAAGGATTCGCAGGCAGCGCAGATAGGAGTCGTCCACCTCGCGCTTGCGGCGGAAGGCCACCGATTCGGGTTCGTCGTAGGCGCCCTTGCACAACCGGATCCGCGCGCCCGCGGCGGCGAAGTCGCGGCAGTCGTCCTCGGTGCGGCGCAGGTACGCCTGGAGTACGGTGCCGACGGTGTCGGGGTGGTCGCGGCGCAGCTCGCGCACGATGGCGTGGGTGGAGTCGGTGGTGGTGTGGTCCTCGGCGTCGATGGTGACCCACACCCGGGCGGTGGCGGCGGCCTCGACGATCTTGCGGGCGTTGTGCAGGGCGATGGTGTGCCCGTCGCCGGGCAGCGCCTGGCCCAGCGCCGACAGTTTCACCGAGACCTCCAGCGGGCGGGCCAGATCCGAGTCGTCACCGGACAAGGCGCCCAGCGCCGCGACGAGATCGAGGTATTCGTCCACCACACGCTGGGCGCGGTCCGGGTCGAGGGTGTCCTCGCCGAGGTAGTCGATGGTCACGAAGCGGTTGCGCGCCAACAGCTCTCGCGTGGTGTCCAGCACCGCCGCGCGGGTCTCGCCCGCCACGAAGCGGTCGACGATGCGGCGGGTGACGGGCAGTCCGGTCAGGCCGCGTTCGATGCGCGGGGATCGGGCGGCGGCCAGCAGGGCGGGGCGCAGCGGGTTGTTACTCATCGGGACCGCCCTCCTGATGCGGGTACTCGTGGCGGGTGGCCGGGACGAAGGTCTCCTTGATCGAGCGCGGGGAGGTCCAGCGCAGCAGGTTCAGCGCGGAACCGGCCTTGTCGTTGGTGCCCGAGGCGCGCGACCCGCCGAACGGCTGCTGGCCCACCACCGCGCCGGTCGGCTTGTCGTTGACGTAGAAGTTGCCCGCCGCGAAACGCAGTGCGGCACCGGCCTTCTCGACGGCGGTCCGGTCGGTTGCGAACACCGCGCCGGTGAGGCCGTACGCGGCGCCGGAGTCCACCAGGCGCAGCACCTCCTCGAAGGCGTGCGGGCGGGTGTCGTCGTAGACGTGCAGCGACAGGATCGGGCCGAAGTACTCGGTGCGGAACGCCTCGTCGGTGGGGTCGTCGCCGACCAGCAGGGTGGGGCTGACGAACCAGCCGACCGCGTCGTCGTAGCCGCCGCCGGTGGCCACGGTCAGGCTGTCGGTGGCCTTGGCCCGTTCGATGGCGGCGACATTGCGGTCGAAGGCGCGCCGATCGATCACGGCCCCACCGAAATTCGTGAAATCGGTGACGTCGCCGTAGCGCAGCGAGCCGATCCGGTCGATCAGCTCGTCCCCGATCCGCGACCACAGCGACCGCGGCACGAACGCGCGGGACGCGGCCGAGCACTTCTGGCCCTGGTACTCGTAGGCGCCGCGGATGAGCGCGGTGACCAGCGCCTCGGGGTCGGCCGAGGGGTGCGCGAGCACGAAGTCCTTGCCGCCGGTCTCCCCGACCAGCCGCGGATAGGTGCGGTAGCGATCGATGTGCTGGCCGACCTCGCGCCACAGGTGCTGGAAGGTGCGGGTGGAGCCGGTGAAGTGGATGCCCGCCAGGCGCGGATCGGTCAGCAGCACGTCGGAGACCTCGGGGCCGTGGCCGTGCACGAGGTTGATCACGCCCGGGGGCAGTCCGGCGGCCTCGAGCAGCCGCATGGTGTGGTACGCGGCGACGGCCTGGGTGGGCGAGGGCTTCCACACGACGGTGTCGCCCATGAGAGCCGGTGCGGTGGGCAGGTTTCCGGCGATGGCGCTGAAGTTGAACGGGGTGATCGCGTAGACGAAACCCTCGAGCGGTCGGTAGTCGGTGCGGTTCCACACCCCGGGGCTCGAATTCGGTTGCTGGGCCAGCAGTTGCCGGGCGAAGTGCACATTGAAGCGCCAGAAGTCGACCAGTTCGCAGGGCGCGTCGATCTCGGCCTGATACGGCGATTTGGATTGGCCGAGCATGGTCGCGGCGGCGATGGTCTCGCGCCACGGTCCGGCGAGCAGGTCGGCGGCGCGCAGGAAGACCGCGGCGCGTTCGTCGAAAGGCAATGCGCGCCAGACGGTTCCGGCTCTCACCGCGGCATCCACGGCGTCCTGCGCGTCACTCGGTTCGGCCACGCGGAAGGCGCCCAGCACGGCGGCGTGGCGGTGCGGCTGCACCACCTCCACCCGGGCGCCGGTGCCGGGTCGGTGCTCGCCGTCGATGACGTGGCGGATCTCGGTGGGGTGGTCCGCCAGCTCGCGCAGCGCGGCCCGCAGGCGGGCGCGTTCGGGGGTGCCGGGGGCGTAGGAGTGGACCGGCTCGTTCGCCGGGGCGGGAACGGAGGTTATCGCGTCCATGGCTCGAATACACTCCATCCGGGCGCGCAGACCCTTGTCCCAGCGGCCGAATTGCCAGCCGGATTTTCGTCCGATTGAATGAAGAGTGTGAAGCAGTTCATACCGCTGTCCGAGCTGGTGTCGGCGCTGACCAGCGCGGTCGTCACGCTGCTGGACGCCCCGGCGGGCGAGGACGTGACCGTGGACTCGGTGGCGTTCATGGACGTGGACGATCTGCACATGGACATGCCGCCGGGGCGGGCGCTGCCGGAGGTGTACCTCCAGGTCGGTGTGGCCGACGAGGACGCCACGCGGTGGCTGTGCGATCTCGCGCGGCGGTGTCCGGCCGCGCATCGGCCGCGGGTGGTGTTCTCCAAGGGCGCGTCGGCGCCGCTGCGGGCGGCGGCGCAGGAGGCGGGGATCGCGGTGGTCGCGGTGCATCCGCACGCGCGGTGGGAGATGGTGCACTCGCTCATCGGCCGGATCATCGGGGAGGGGGCCGGGCCGCGGGCGCTGGAGTCGATGCCGCGGCCGGACACCGACCTGTTCGGGCTGGCGCAGTCGGTGGCCGAGTCCACGCGGGGGCTGGTGAGCATCGAGGACGATCAGTCGCGGCTGCTGGCGTATTCGGCCGACAGCACAGCGTCGGCGGATGTGGTGCGGCGGGCCTCGGTGCTGGGGCGGCAGGGTCCGGCGGGCTATCTGCACTGGTTGCAGCGCGAGGGGGTGTTCGATCGGCTGCGCAATACCGGTGAGGCCGTGGAGGTTTCGGCGCAACCGGAGTTCGAGACGCGGCGGCGGGTGGCCATCGGGATCCGCGAGCCCGGCCGGCGCGGCGGGGCGGGGCGCACCTGGCTCGGCACGATCTGGGTGCAGGAGGGCACCGAACCGCTCGACGCCGACAGCGCGCGGGTGCTGCGCGGCGCGGCGGCCATCGCGGCGCGGGTGATCTGGCGGACCCGGCACGCGCCGACCTCGGACGCGCTGCTGATCCAGCGACTGTTCGGCGAGCACGGCGGCGAGGTGGACATCCCGATCTTCGCCGAGACCTTCGCGGTGCCCGCCGACGGCCGCGCGGCGGTGATCGGCTTCGCCCGGCACGCCGCCGACGCACCGGACGAGGACGTCCTGCATCGCGGCACGGTCGCACTTCGATTGCACGCCAGCGCGTTTCGGCAGGACTGCCTGACGACGCGGCTGGGCGACCGGATGTATGTGCTGTTCCCCGACCATCATTCGGCGGATCGGGTGGCGTCGTGGACCCGGCAGGTCATCGGTCAACTGGCCGAACGGTCCGGGTTGGACCTGCGCGCCGCCATCGCCGCCCCCGTCGACGGCCTGGCAGACGTCGCCCGCGCCCGCGCCGAGGTGGACCGCGTCCTCGACCGCACCGCCACCCTCCCCGACGCCGAACGGGTCACCACCCTGGCGAGCTCCCGCACGACGGTCCTGCTCGCCGAGATCCTCACCCTGGTGAGCGAACACCCCGAACTCCGCGACCCCCGCCTGACCACCCTGCTCGACTACGACACCCGCTACTCCGCCGACCTGTGCCGCAGCCTCGAGGTCTACCTCACCCGCCGCGGTGACGTCCGCACGGCGGCAACGGATTTGCGCATTCATCCGAATACACTGCGCTACCGCATCCGGCGGGCGACGCAGTTGATGGGGATCGATCTGGACAACGCGGCGGATCGGTTGTTGCTGGAGATCGAGTTGGCGGTGTTGCGTCAGGGGTGATCGAAACGGACGCCGCGGCGGATCATGTCGATGATCAGGGCGGCGATGTTCCAGGCGTCGTCGCCGCCGCGGTGGTGGGTGCCCTCGAGCGGGATCTGTCGCAGGCGAAGGGCTCCGGCCATGCCGAAACGTTGTGTGGTGCCCAGGGAATCGGAGAACTCCGCCTTGGCGTTGATGTGGTGCGGACCGAACGGATACTCGACTCCCGTTGCCGCGCATTGGCTTTCGAACTGTTTGCGATCGTAGGCACCCCAGCTCGCCCACACCCGGCCCGTCGAATCCTGTTCCCTCCGTAGCCATTCGCAGGCCGCGGCGAAACCGACGCCGCCGTCGACCTGGTCCTGGGTCAGGGTGGTGAGTCGGGTACAGAACTCGCTCACCGTCGAGTGTTCCGGCCGCACCAGGACACTGTGCTTGTCCACCCGCTCCAGCGTCGTCAGATCGATGACGCACAGGCCGATTTCGATGATCTCGCTGGTTTGGTCCTTCGGCTGCTTGCCCTGCCAGCAGGTGGCCTCGACGTCTATGACGTTGAGGTAGTGGGTGGTCATGGGGGTGACATTAGAGGTGGATGGGGTGGGGGGCTATCGAATTATGTTGCGGGTCCTCGTATCCGGCGCTGGGGCGCCGGATACGAGGAACATGGGAGGGGGCCGGGCCGTTGAGGACGGGGGTGCTTCCGGAGGCACTACCCCCTGGCCCTCCGCCGCCCGCTCCCCGTCTTCCTCGTCCGCCCCTCCCCCTGTTCCTCGTCCCCGCTCCCCCTGTTCCTCGCCCCCGCTCCCCCTGAGCCTCGTCCGCCGCTCCCCCTGAGCCTCGTCCGCCGCTCCCCCTGAGCCTCGTCCGCCGCTCCCCCTGAGCCTCGTCCGCCGCTCCCCCTGTTCCTAGGGCCCGGCCGCCAGGCCGGGCCCTAGGACCGCTCACGCCTTGGTGATCGAGGCGCGTACGCCGCCCACCAGCTCGGCCGCGTCGGGGCCCGCGTTGCCGAAGGTGAGGGTGGTGGCCAAGACCTCGCCTGCGATGAGGTCGCGGTGGGTTTCGGCCCAGGGGAGGTGGGACGGGGGGATCTCGAGGGTGAGGGTGATGCGGTCGGAGACGTCCAGGCCCAGGGACTTTCGGGTTTCCTGGAGGTCGCGGATGAGGTCTCGGGCCCAGCCTTCGGCCTCGAGGTCCTCGGTGACCTCCGAATTCAGCACCACCAGGCCGGCGTTGCCGGGGAGGGCGGCGGTGGACTCCGGTTCGGCGGCGACCAGGCGCTGGGTGTACTCCTCCGGGAGCAGGTCGATGCCGGCGGCGCTGACCACGCCCTCCGGACTCTCGGTCCACTCCCCCGCCTTGACCGCCTTGATCACCGTCTGCACCTGCTTGCCGAGGCGCGGACCGGCCGCGCGGGCGTTGACGGCCAGTTCGAAGCGGCCGTGGGCGGCCACATCCGTGGTCAGGTCCACCTTCTTGACATTGACCTCGTCGGCGATCAGGTCGGTGAAGGGGGCCAGACGCTCGGCGTCGGGGGCGGCGATGGTCGCCTCCGACAGCGGCAGGCGCACCCGCAGGTTGCGGGCCTTGCGCAGGCCGAGCAGGGTCGAGCAGACCGTGCGGACCTCGTCCATGGCCGCCACCAGCTCCGGATCCTTCGGCAGATCGGTCGCGGCGGGCCAGTCGGTGAGATGCACCGAACGGCCGCCGGTCAGCCCGCGCCAGATCACCTCGGTGATCAACGGCAGCAGCGGGGCCGCCAGGCGGGTGGTCACCTCGAGCACCGTGTGCAGGGTGTCGATGGCGTCGCGCTCCTCGTCCCAGAAGCGCGAACGCGACCGGCGCACATACCAATTGGTGAGCGCGTCGGCGAAGGTGCGCAACGCGTCGCAGGCGGTCGCGATGTCGTAGACCTCGAGCGCCTCGGTCATGACGTCGCGCGTCGCCGCCAGCTTGGCCAGGATGTAGCGATCCAGCACATGCGGCGAATCGGTCCGCCACACACCGGGTTTCGAGGCGTACAGCTGCAGGAACGTCCACGCGTTCCACAGCGGCCGCAGCGCGTGGCTCACGCCCTCGCGGATACCGCGCTCGGTGACGATGAGATTCCCGCCGCGCAGCACCGGCGACGCCATGAGGAACCACCGCATGGCGTCCGAGCCGTCCCGGTCGAACACCTCGTTGACATCGGGATAGTTGCCCTTGGACTTGGACATCTTCAACCCGTCGTCGCCCAGCACGATCCCGTGCGCCACAACAGATTTGAACGCGGGCCGATCGAACAACGCGGTCGACAGGACGTGCAGGTTGTAGAACCACCCGCGCGTCTGCCCGTTGTACTCGACGATGAAATCGCCGGGGCTGTGCGCCTTCTCGTCGTGCGTGCCCTCGAACCACTCCTTGTTCTCGAACGGGTAGTGCACCTGCGCGTAGGGCATCGACCCGGACTCGAACCAGCAGTCCAGCACCTCCGGCACCCGCCGCATCATCGACTTGCCGGTCGGGTCGTCGGGATTGGGCCGCACCAGCTCGTCGATCGCGGGCCGGTGGAGATCGGCCGGCCGGGTGCCGAAGTCGCGCTCGAGCTGATCCAGCGAGCCGTACACGTCGACGCGCGGATACTCCGGATCGTCGGACACCCACACCGGGATCGGCGCGCCCCAATAGCGATTGCGGCTGATGTTCCAGTCCCGCGCGTTCTCCAGCCACTTGCCGAACTGGCCGTCGCGGATGTGCTCGGGCACCCAGGTGATCTGCTTGTTCAGCTCCACCATCCGGTCGCGGAACGTGGTGACCGCGACGAACCAGGACGGCACCGCCATGTAGATCAGCGGCTGCCCCGACCGCCAGCTGTGCGGATAGGAGTGCTCGATCGTCTCGTGCCGCAACAGCTTTCCCGCGGCCTTGAGATCCTTGATGATCACCGGATTGGCGTCGAAGATCATCAGGCCCTCGTACGGCGGCACCATCGAGGTGAACCGGCCGCCCGGATCCAGCGGCTGCACGATCTCGATGTCGTTGGCCGCGCAGACCGCCATGTCCTCCTCACCGAACGCGGGCGCGAGATGCACCACGCCGGTACCGGAGTCGGTGGTCACGTAGTCGGCCTCGAGCACGCGATGCGCGTTCGGGTGACCGGCGAAGAAGTCGAACGGCGGACGGTAGCGCAGGCCCACCAGCGCCGCCCCGGAATGCTCCGACAGCACGCGCGGCCGCTCGCCCAACTCCCGGGCGTAGTGCGAAACCCGTTCGGCCGCCAGCAGATACCGCTTGCCGTCCGCGCCCTCGACGTGCACGTAGGTGATATCGGGATGCACCGCGATCGCCAGGTTCGACGGCAGCGTCCACGGCGTGGTGGTCCAGATCAGCGCGTTCGCCCCGTCCAGTTCACGCAGCGGATGATCGGCCGGGACCGCGAGCGGCATGTCCACGGTGACCGCCGGATCCTGGCGCATCCGGTAGGCGTCGTCGAGGCGCGCCTCCTGATTCGACAGCGGGGTCTGCTCGTACCAGCTGTAGGGCAGCACCCGGAAACCCTGGTAGATCAGGCCCTTGTCGTAGAGCGACTTGAACGCCCACATCACCGACTCCATGAAGTCGGGATCGAGGGTCTTGTAGTCGTTGTCGAAGTCGACCCAACGGGCCTGACGGGTCACATACGCGCGCCACTCGTTGGTGTAACGCAACACAGACCTTTTGCACGCGGCATTGAATTCCGCGAGACCCATCGCATCGATCTGTGATTTGTCCGTGATACCGAGCTGTTTCTCCGCTTCGATTTCCGCGGGCAGGCCGTGGGTGTCCCAGCCGAAACGACGCTCGACCTTCTTACCGCGCATGGTCTGGAAACGCGGGATCAAATCCTTCACGTATCCGGTGAGCAGATGCCCGTAGTGCGGCAACCCGTTGGCGAAGGGCGGGCCGTCGTAGAAGACGAACTCCGGTGCGCCCGAACGGTTGTCGATGCTGGCGCGGAAGGTGTCGTCGGCGGCCCAATAGTCCAGCACGCGCCGCTCCAGCTCCGGGAACGACACCTGGCCGCCCTCGCCGAGATCGACTCGGGGATAAGCGTTTTCGGTGGTTGTCTGGTCCGCCATGTCGGGCGTCGGTCTCCTCCGTGCCGGTGCGCTGGGCGCGCGTCGTGGGCACGGGGACGATGCCGGCGCCGGTGCGCCGAGACCGCGGTACCACCCCGCTTGCCCGGCCGTCGTGCGGGCCGGACCGCTTCGTTGTGAGCTGTGACGGGCTCACCCGTTCGGTTCTACTGAGCGCTCGCGCGCCGTTCTTCCGAAGGCTCCCCGGTGATGGCCGGATCGATGCCGATGTCGCTGGTTTGATTGTAGCCGCAGTGGGGCAAACCTATTGTCGGCCCGGGCGTTCGCCGGGGCGACGAGAGGAACCGCCGGGGTAGCGCGTGGATTCACCGGGACGTCGACCGAAATCGCCGGAATCGCCCTGGGCGCGCCCGGAATCGGGTCGCCGGGTGGGACGCGTGGGAGCCCCCCGTTTGGCGTGCCGGGCCGGACCGGCCTGCGTCTCGTCCTCGACCTCGCGCATCGACAGCGCGCTCATCAGGAGCACGACGGCGCCGACGACGCACACGACGATGCAACCCCACGCCCACACCACCGATCCGGTGGTCAGCGCGATCACCAGGAGGCCGAAGCCGATCGCGGCCAGGACGAGCGTCAGAACGAGCATGGTCACCCCCGAGACGGGCCGAGCCGCACGCTCCGGCGGACGACGGGACTACTTGCCGCCCTTGGCGAACGAGGCCGGTGCGTGGTTGTGGTTGGCTCCCGCGCCGTCGAAGGTGTCGCCGCCGTCGACCGGGACCGCGGACCCACGATTCTCCAGCTCCTCGAGCTGCGACTCCAGGTAGGACTTCAGCCGCACCCGGTACTCGCGTTCGAACGTCTTCAGCTGCTCGATCCGGCTCTCCAGCACGCTGCGCTGCTGGGTGATGGTGGCCATGATCTCGGTGTGCTTGCGCTCGGCGTCGGCCTGCAGGGCGTCGGCCTTCTCCTTGGCCTGACGCAGCTGATTGTCCGAGCGGGACTGCGCGTCCGACAGCAGCGACTCGGCCTTCTGCCGGGCCTCGGCGACCATGCCCTCCGAGCGGGTGCGCGCGTCGCTGACGAGGCGCTCGGAGTTGGCGCGGGCGTTGGCGAGCAGCTGCTCGGCCTCGGTCTTGGCGTCGCTGGTGAGCCGGTCGGCCATCTCCTGGGCCAGGCTGAGCACCTTGGCGGCCTGGAGGTTGGCGTCGGCACCGGCCGGATCCTTCAGCGCCACGGGGGCGGGCATCGGGGCGGGCGGCGGCGCGACGGCCGCGGGCTTGGGGGGCTCGGGCGCGGGCGGCGGCGGAGCCTTCACCGCCTGCGGGGCCGGGCGGGCCTTCTTGGCGTCGGCGAGCTCGGCGTCGAGCTCGGCAACCCGCTGGCGAAGATCGGCGTTCTCCTCGATCAGGCGTGAGAGTTCCTGCTCGACCAGGTCCAGGAAGGCATCGACTTCGTCCTCGTTGTAGCCGCGCTTCCCGATCGGCGGTTTGCTGAACGCGACGTTGTGCACATCGGCTGGGGTCAGCGGCATGGAAGGATCCCTTCACGCTTCGTACGGAGATCTAGCACTAGATCCGGCAAGCTATTCTTCACGGCCCATTCTGTCACACCGGGCCTACCGGCTGCCCGAGCCTGCTCGTGATCGTCATCAGGATGAAGACGATGAAAAGCAGCACCATAATCGACAGATCGAGGCGAATTCCACCCAAGTTCACGGGAGGTATCAAACGCCTCAACAGTTTCACCGGCGGATCGGTGATCGTGAAGATCACCTCGAGGATCACCACGACGACGCCCCTGGGATGCCAGTCCCGGGCGAAGCTGCGGATGAACTCGACGATGACTCGGCTGATCAACAGCAGCCAGAAGAGGAACAGGAGTACATACAGCACCTTGAACAAGGCCACGGGTCCACTCTGCCTCAGAATCGGTGTCCTGCAAACTCCCCGCGCCGACGCGCACGGCCTGACTCCCCCCACTCACGGCGTGTCGGCCCTGGTAACCAACCCCGCCCGACGTTCTCGGTGATATGTCCTATTTCTGGTTGTAGAAGCCGTTTTCCGCGATGCGGCGGCGTTCCTCGGCCGATACGTCGACGTCGGCGGGTGAGAGCAGGAACACCTTCGTGGCGACCTTGTCGAACGAGCCACGCAGCGCGAAGGCCAGGCCCGCGGCGAAGTCGACGAGCCGCCGGGCGTCGGCGTTGCTCATCTCGACCAGGTCCATGATCACCGGGGTGCCGTCGCGGAAGCGCTCGCCGATGATGGCGGCCTCGGCGTAGGTGCGCGGGCGCAGTGTCGTGATCTTGGACAAGGGGCCTCCGTCCTCGAAGACCGGCGCGCGGCGCGGCGCGGGCTCGAAACGGGCCCGCTGCTCCTCGACCCGCCGCTCCTCCAGCCTCCGCTCGACCTCCGGATCGACCGCGAGCGCGCCGTGCGTGGTGCCGCGGACCATCGGGGGCGTGCCGAGCCCGCGCGACCGGCCCGAACCGGCCGAGTCGATGCGGGTGGGCCGGCGCGGGGGCTCGTAGCGGTCGTCGGCGTAGGACTCGTCGCCGTAGTCCTCGCGCCGGGCGACCGTGTAGCCGGGCTGATAGGGCGCCTTGTAGGTCGGTTCGGGGTAGCCGGGCTCGTCGTCGTAACGATCCTCGGAGAACCGGGAGCGGCCGCTGGGCTCGTAGCGGGGCTCGGGGTAGTCGCGGCCGCGCCGGGCGCGGTCGTCCACACCTCGGGGGCCGCGATCGTCGACGTAGTCGTCCTCGTACTCCTCGAGCGGGACCATGCCGAAATAGGCCTTGAACCTGTGCAGGGTGCTCATGCCTCCACCTCGCTGGCGCTCGCCTCCAGCACGAGCACCCTCGTGGCTGGGTTCATTTCCCGGGCCTCCACCTCGCCGACGCTCCACTCCAGCACGAGCCCGCTCGTGGCTGCGCTTTTCACTCGCTCGCTGCGCTCGCTCATCCTGGTCGACCTTCCTACGGCACCCGGCTGGCCTGGGGTGTTGAAGTCCTGCTCAGTCTCGTCTGTCACAAGCATAATGTTTCGAATGTGACTGATGAGGTTTGTTTGCTATCCCGAGGTTATCGGTCGAGCGCCCATCAAGGCTGTACCGACACGCACGCAGGTGGACCCGTGTCGAATAGCCGCTTCCAAATCTCCCGACATACCGGCGGAGAGTTCGCGCGCCCCGGGATGTCGGGCGCGGAGCTCGGCGTGCAGCCGGGCGAGCCGTTCGAATTCCGGCTCGGGATCGGTGTCCAGCGGCGGGATGGCCATCAGGCCCGCCAACCGCAGGTTCGGGGTGTCGGCGACGCGGTCCGCGAGGGCGGGCAGGTCGGCCGGGGCGACGCCGCCTCGGGTGGGGTCGCGATCGAGGCTGACCTGCAGCAACACCTCCAGGGGCGTCGCGCGTTCACCCGCGTCGCGGGCGGCTCCCACGGCGGCGTCAAGGGCGGTAGCCAGGCGATCGCTGTCGACCGAGTGGACGACATCCGCCCAGCGTGCGACCGATTTCGCCTTGTTGCGCTGGAGGCGTCCGATCATGTGCCAGCGTATCTGGGACAGGTGTCCCAAACTGGCCACCTTGACGGCGGCCTCCTGGTCCCGGGACTCGCCGAATTCGCGGCGGCCCAACCCGTACAGGATCTCGATATCGCGCGCGGGGAAGAATTTCGTGACCGGAAGTAACTTCACCTCGTCCGGGGAGCGGCCCGCGGCGCGGCACGCGGCATCGATCCGGTCCGTCAGAGTGGTCAGCGCATCGGACAGTTCGGCGGTGCGCGTGGATTCCGCGGCGGCGGCGCCGGATTCGACTGTCATAGGCGAACTCCCTGAAATGCGAAACTCGTCACGAAAGACTCCGAATGGGCCGAAACGGTGAATTGCCAGGACTTAGCCAGGTTTTCCGGAGTGGGCAAGCCGTCAAAATTCATGGCGCCCCGGCCGTTTCGTCACCCGACATCCAGATGACTCCCGCGAGGCGGCCGGTGGGCGCGCCGCGGCGGTGACTGAACAGCGTCTCGTCCTCGATCGTGCAGCGCGGGTCGACGGCGACCGCACCCACTCCGGCCTGTTCGAGCTGGCGTTGGATGCCCGCGCGCAGATCGAGACCGGGGGTGCCCTTCACCGTTGTGGTGGCGCTGCCGGGCAGATGCGCCTCGACGTCGGCGCGCATGGCGGCGGGGACCTCGTACTGTCGTCCGCTCGCGGCCGGGCCGAGCAGCGCGCCGATGCGCTCGACCCGCGCGCCGACGGAGATCATCGCGTCGAGGACGCGCGGCACGATCCCGATCCGCGCGCCGACCCGGCCCGCGTGGACGGCCGCGATGACGCCCGCCTCGTCGTCGGAGAGCAGGATGGGCACGCAGTCGGCGGTCAGCACGACCAGGGCGAGTTCGGGGACTGTTGTCACCAATGCGTCGGTGACCGGAACGGGCTCGGCGCGCGGTCCGTCGACGATCTCGACATTGCGCCCGTGCACCTGTTCCATCCACACCAGCCGCTCGGGCCCCAACCCGATCCCCTCGGCCAGCCGCAACCTGTTGCGCCGCACGGCCTCCGGATCGTCCCCCACGTGGTCGCCCAGATTGAAGGACTCGTACGGCCCCCGCGAAACCCCGCCCGCCCGCGTGGTGAGCACCCGCCGAACCCGAACCGAAGTCGTCGTCATACCCCCGACCCTAGTCGCCACCCACACTCCCCCGCCCGACCCGACAACTACGCACCCGTTCCACCTCTCCGCCGCATCCGGCCCAGTCATACCCACCCCGGCCCCCGAAAAACCTCCCCCGGCAAGCCTTTCCGGCCCCGAGTTCCGAACCTCTCAGACCTGGATCGCAACCGGCCATTACAACGCAACACCACCCCTCCCCGCAACCCATCTCCCTCCCCGAAGCACCCCACCCCCCTCACGACGGCGCGACCCGCCGGTCCTCGAGAAGGGCACGCCCCTGAACATCCCCTCAGAAGAGTGCAGCGCCAGATCGGTCCGGCCACCACAGGCCCCCAGAAAGCTTGGCCCCCAAAGCTGTACGAAACACAGCCGCACCCTTTATTCGGATCCGCACCCCTTGCAGGGCTCTACAACGGGTGCGGATTCGAATAAAGGGTGCGGCTGTGTTCGTGCGCCTGGGGTTGGTCAGCGCACCGGGGTGGGTGCGCCGGGGGTCAGCGGCGCATGAAGGAGGGGACGTCCACGTCGTCGTCGGAGTCCTCGTCGGGGGGTTGGATGTGGGAGCGGGGGTTGGTGGCGACGGTGGGGTCGGTGGTGGGGCGGTGGCCGTAGTTGGGGGCGGGGCCGCGTTCCACGGGGGTGGGGGTGGCCGGTTCGGCGGGGGGTGGGGGGGTTGGGGTGGGGGTCGGGGGGGTGGAGCGGGTGAGGTCGCCGGCGCGGGCGGTGCTGATGGAGGTGCGGCCGCTGCTCTCGATGCGGCGGGCGGGGGTGCCGCCGTCGAAGCCCGCGGCGATGACCGTGACGCGGACCTCGTCGCCGAGGGAGTCGTCGATGACCGTGCCGAAGATGATGTTGGCCTCGATGTGGGCGGCCTCCTGGACGAGCGAGGCGGCCTCGTTGATCTCGAACAGGCCGAGGTCCGAACCGCCCGCGATCGACAGCAGCACGCCGTGGGCGCCGTCCATGGACGCCTCGAGCAGGGGCGAATTGATCGCCGACTCGGCCGCTTTCACCGAACGGCCCTCGCCGCGCGCGGAGCCGATGCCCATCAGGGCCGAACCCGCGCCGGACATCACGCTCTTGACGTCGGCGAAGTCGACATTGATCAGACCGGGGGTGGTGATCAGATCGGTGATGCCCTGAACACCGTTGAGCAGCACCTCGTCGGCTGAACGGAAGGCGTCCATCAGCGAGACCGCCGCGTCGCCGAGCTGTAGCAGCCGGTCGTTCGGGATGACGATCAGGGTGTCGCAGGACTCGCGCAGGGACTGGATGCCCGCCTCGGCCTGATTGCTGCGCCGCTTGCCCTCGAACGAGAAGGGCCGGGTGACGACGCCTATCGTCAACGCCCCCAGCTTGCGGGCGATGCTCGCGACGACGGGCGCGCCACCGGTGCCGGTGCCGCCGCCCTCCCCCGCGGTCACGAAGACCATGTCGGCGCCCTTGAGCACCTCCTCGATCTCGTCCTTGTGATCCTCGGCGGCCTTGCGGCCGACCTCCGGATCGGCGCCGGCGCCGAGACCTCGGGTGAGTTCGCGGCCGACGTCGAGTTTGACGTCGGCGTCGCTCATCAGCAACGCCTGGGCGTCGGTGTTGACCGCGATGAACTCGACTCCCTTGAGTCCCTGTTCGATCATCCGGTTGACGGCGTTCACGCCGCCGCCGCCGATTCCGACGACCTTGATCACTGCAAGGTAGTTGTGCGGGGGCGTCATGGGCTCTCGCCTTCCTTCGATCCAAGCCTGTCGTTTTCGGATTCTCGGCAGAGCGCCTGGTGGAGCGGGCAAGCTCGAGCATGAACTCGGGCAAACCCTGGACCTCAACCATAGGGTTAGCGTTATGTCAAGTATCCGACTGTTGCGGAACGCTATTCGCCCCGGCCGCGATACGCGCGCAGGCGCGCCGAAACGAGCGTCAGAATCTTGTGTGATCCGTCTCGTCCGAGCCCGCCCTGCATCGTATCGCGTCCGGCCGTTCCTGGTGCGGCGAATCGTTCCGCGTGCGCCCGGGGCGTCGCGGCGAGCACCGAAAACGTCGAGGGCACAACGAATATCACTACTTTACCGTTACCAGATCGGGACTCGAAACGTCGAATACCGTTCCGGGACGGGTCAGCACGGGCAGCACGACCGCCGCCTTGCGCTGGGAGTCGCCCGCGCCGCCCCACACCACCACCCGCCCGTCGGTGAGGTTCAGGGCGATGTCCGAAACCGACCGCGCCACAACCTCTCCCACCTGGGCGCGCAGCGCCGGGGGCGTGGCGGTGAGGACCGCTACGGCGGCGCGAGTGACCGGGTCGCTACCGCCGGGGTGATCGGTGACGAGTTTCGGCACCCCCGGTGGCGGGGGTTCCACCGCGAATTCCACGCTATCGCCGTCGAGTAGGTGCGAACCCCGGGGATCGTCGTAGTAGACGACCGGGAAACGTTCGTCGACCGTCACCCGCACGGTCGCGGGGAACACGCGCTGCACCCGTACCGACCGCACCTTCGGCAGCGCCGCGACCCGCCGCGCCACCGCGTCGGTGTCGATCCGCAACATCGAGGTGCTCTCCGGAATGTCGAGCACCTCCCGTACCTGGGTCTCGGGCACCGCGCCGAGCCCGACGATCTCCACCTTGTGCACCGAGAACACCGGAGTGAACCACGCGATCCCGGCGAGCACGATCACGGCCGCGACAACACCCAACGCCGCCAAGGCGATTCGCCGCCGCTGCACAGGCGTCAGCGACCGCCGCCGATTGCGCCGCAGGCGCTTGGAGTAACGGCGTTCCTCGCCTTCGGCGGGATCATGGGGAGAACGACCGGAGCCCCGCGAAGAACGACCGGGGCCATGGGAAGAACGATCGGAGCCGTGGGAAGATCGCCCGAGCGCATCATCCTCCCCCCGGAACGAATCCGCCGCGTCGAACGAATACCCCGACCCGTCCTCCTCCCCCGACCCATCCGAGTACTCCTCGATCTCGACATCGATCGGCTCGTCCTCCGGATGCCCGTCTCCCCCACGGGTTCTCACCGGCTCACCGCCCGACCGAGGGGCGGACCCGCAGCCCGTCGAGGATCTGGCCGCCGAGCATGGTGACGTCGCCCGCGCCCATGATGATCACGACGTCGCCGGGGTGGGCCAGGCCCGCGACCTGGCGGCCGACGCGGGACATATCGGGTTGGTAGTGGACGGGTTTGGTGACCGACTGGGCGACCAGCGCGCCGTTGACTCCGGGCAGCGGTTTCTCGCGGGCGCCGTAGACGTCGAGGACGACGACCTCGTCGGCGAGCGAGAGCGCGGTGCCGAATTCGGCGGCGAAAGCGGCTGTGCGGCTGTACAAATGGGGCTGGAAGACCACGATGACCCGGCCCTGCCGCGAGCGGGCGCCGTCGGCGGCCTCCTGGCGGACCAGTTCGGCGGCGGCGCCGAGCACGGCGGTCACCTCGGTCGGGTGGTGGGCGTAGTCGTCGAAGACCCGCACGCCGTTCTCCCGGCCGACGAACTGGAACCGGCGGTGCACGCCGCCGAAACCCTCCAGCCCTTGCAGGATCTCGTCCAGATCGGCTCCGGCGTCGCGGGCGGCGAGCAGCGCGGCGAGCGCGTTCGACGCCATGTGCCGCCCGGGCACCGACAGCCGCAACGTGCGCGGGGCGAGTTCGTCGGTGAGATGCAGCGTGGCCACGCCGCCGACATCGCGCGGCTCCCAGGCCAGCAGCCGCACCCCGACCGGAACCGGCGCGTCGGCGAGGTCGCCCGACCCGTAGCCGAGGACGCGAATGTCGAGCTCCCCGGCCGAGATTCGCTTGCCGACCCGTTCGGCGAGCGCCCGCGAGCCGGGATCGTCCAGGCACACCACGAGCAGTCCGCCGGGCGTGATCCGCGCGGCGAAGTCGTCGAAGACCCGGACGTAAGCCTCCACCGACCCGTAGTAGTCCAGGTGGTCGGATTCGATATTGGTGATGACCGCGATGTCCGGGTCGTATTGCAGCAGCGACCCGTCGGATTCGTCGGCCTCGGCCACGAAGTAGCCGCCGGTGCCGTGATGGGCGTTGGTGCCCGCCTCGTTCAGCTCGCCGCCGACCGCGAACGACGGGTCGAACCCGCAGTGCTGCAACGACACCACCAGCATGGAGGTGGTCGAGGTCTTGCCGTGCGTGCCCGACACCAGCAGCGTGCGATGCCCGCGCATGAGTTCGGCCAGCACGGCCGGGCGCAGCAGCACCGGCACCCCGCGCCGATTCGCCTCCACCAGTTCGGGATTCGTCTTGGGGATCGCGGCGTAGGTCGTCACCACCGCGGTCGGTCCGCCCGGCAGCAGGTCCAGGGCATTGGCGTCGTGCCCGATCCGCACTTCCGCACCGCGGGCGCGCAATGCCAGTACCCCGCGGCTCTCCTTGGCGTCCGAACCCGACACCGCCCCGCCGCGCGACAGCAGGATTCGCGCGATGCCCGACATTCCGGCCCCGCCGATGCCGATCATGTGCACCCGTCGCAGCAGCGGCGGTAGCTCCGCCGGATCCCGCGTCTCGTTCTCGTCCGTCACCGGCCCGCCACCTCCACCACGATCCGCGCCACCTCGTCCGCGGCGTCCCGATGCCCCGCGCCCGCGGCGGCGGCCGCCGTACCCGACAGCCGCTCGGGATCGGTGAGCAGCGGAATCACCTCGTCGATCACATATTTCGGAGTCAGCTCCGCATCCGGCACGATTCTGCCACCGCCCTGCGCCACGATCGGGCGGGCGTTGAGTTCCTGCTCGCCGTTGCCGTGCGGCAGCGGCACGTAGAACGCGGGCAGCCCGACCGCCGACACCTCGGCGACGGTCATCGCGCCCGATCGGCACACCGCCGCGTCGGCGGCCGCGTAGGCCAGCTCCATGCGGGACAGGTACGGGACCGCAACGTATTTCGCGGGACCGTCCGGATCCACGCCGGAGATCTCCAGGGTGTTCTTGGGCCCGTGCGCGTGCAGCACCGACACGCCCGCCGCAGTCAGCTGGGCCGCCGCCCCCGACACCGCCTCGTTCAACCGCCGCGCGCCCTGCGATCCGCCGAACACCAACAGCACCGGCCCCGCGGCGGGCAGCCCGAAATGCTCCCGCGCCGAGGCCCGCAGCCCCGCCCGATCCAATGTCGAAATGGCTTGGCGCACCGGGATTCCCACGATCTCGGCCTCGGTGCGCCCGCGCGCGCGCACGCCCGAACCCGGCACGGCCGCCAGCACCCGCGCCGCGCGGCGCGCGCCCACCTTGTTCGCGATCCCGGCCTTGGCGTTGGCCTCGTGCACCACCACGGGCACGCCCCGCCGCCACGCCGCCAGATACGCGGGCAGGGCCACGTACCCGCCGAAGCCGACTATCACATCGGCCTGTACCGCATCGATCACCTCGCGGACGCGGGCCACCGACGCCCGCACCCGGCCGGGCAACCGCAGCAGATCACCGGACAGCTTGCGCGGCAACGGGACCGGCGGGATCAGCTCGAGCGGATAGCCGCGCTCGGGGATCAGGGTGGTCTCCAGGCCGCGCCGGGTGCCCAGCGCCGTGATCGTGATCGACGGGTCGAGTCGTCGCAGCGCGTCGGCCACGGCCATGGCGGGTTCGATGTGCCCGGCGGTGCCACCACCCGCGACGATCACCGAAAGCGCGCGTTCCCCGCCCGCGGATCTGCCGCTTCCGCCGTTCGTCACCTCGGCTTACCCCGTTCTCTCGCATGTGTGATCGGATACGTCGGCTCCCACGCCCGGGTGGTGCGCCACGACATCGTGCTGCGGCTCTCGCCCCGGGCCGGATCGCCCCGCCCGGCCGCTCCGGCGCGGCGTCGGGCCGAATCCGAATCTATCGACCGGCGCGAGGACGCGTCGCCCCCACCCCGTCGTCGCGCGGGTGCCGGTTCGCGGCCGCCGCGGGCGCGCGCGGCCTGGGCCCGGCTCGCCGAGTACACCTCGGGTTTCGGCAAGCGCAGCAGGCGGCTGAACCGGCCGTCCTGCCCGGCGTGCAGCGCGGCGACCGCCTCGGGTTCGTGCCGGGCCGCGCTCGCGATGAGCCCGAACATGAACAGCGTGATCGCCAGCGACGATCCGCCCGCCGACACCAGCGGCAGCTGCAATCCGGTCACCGGCAGCAGCCCGACGACGTATCCCATATTGATCAGCGCCTGCCCGGTCACCCACGTCGTCGCGGTCGCGGTCATCAAGCGCAGGAACGGATCCGACGAGCGGCTCGCGATGCGCAGCCCGGTGTAGACGAACAACGCGAAAAGCCCCAGCACCAAGGCACATCCGAGGAAGCCCAACTCCTCGCCGATGATGGCGAAGATGAAGTCGTTGTGCGCGTTGGGCAGATAACTCCACTTCGCCCGGCTCTGCCCGAGTCCACGCCCCCAGATACCGCCGTCGGCCAGCGAGAACAACGCCTGCCGCGCCTGATACCCGATGCCCTGCGGATCCGAACTCGAGTTCAGGAATCCGCGCACCCGATCGGAGCGGTACCCGGCCGTCAACGCCAGCACCAGCGCCGCCACCAGACCGGACACGCCGATGGTCACGAACAGCCGCACCGGCAACCCGCCGAACCACAGCAACGCCGCCAGCACCAACCCGACCGCGATCGTGGTGGACAGATTCGGCTCCAGCACGATCAGCAGACACACCAGCAGCCCCGCCGGGACCAGCGGCAGGAGAATGTCCTTGTACGTGGACTTCTCGGTCCGCCGCGCCGCGAGCAGATGCGCGCCCCACACGATGAACGTGACCTTGACGATCTCCGACGGCTGGAGCGAGACGAACCCCAGATCGAACCACCGCCGCGACCCCTGCACCCGCGAGCCGATGCCCGGAATCAACACCAGCACCAACGCCAGCACCGAGATCGCGAACACCGGGAACGAGATCCCGCGCAGCACCCGCAACGGAATCCGCAGCGCCAGATAGAACAGCACCACACCCAGCACCGCGAACGCGGCCTGCTGGATGAACAGCGAATACGCCGAGCCGTCGGCCGAATACGCCTCCACGCTCGACGCCGACAGCACCATCACCAGCCCGAGCATGGTGAGCAGGGTCGCGATGGTGACGATGAGATGGAAATCCGCGAACGGGCGCGCCAGCCAGGCACCGAACCAGGTGCCCGAGGGCTTGCGCGCCGGGCTCACCGCGGGCTCCCGATATCTCCCTCGTCGAGCGCCTCCACCGCCGCGACGAAACTGCGTCCCCGGTGGGTGTAGTCGGCGAACATGTCCAGCGAGGCCGCCGCGGGCGCCAACAGCACCGTGTCACCGCGCCGGGCGTATCCGGCGGCGATGCGGACCGCGCGCGCCATCACCGCGTCCGCGCCATCGATCTCGGACGAGAACTCGGCACCCACCCCAGCATCGTCACCCGAACCGAGCTCGACAACGGGGACATCGGGGGCGTGTCGCCGCAATGCGGTCGCGAAGATCGGGGCGTCCTGGCCGAGCAGCACCACCCCGACGAGCCGTTCGGCGACCTCTTCGACCAGGTCATCGATGTGCGCGCCCTTGAGCTGACCACCGGCGATCCACACCACCTGCGGGTGGGCCAGGATCGAGGTACGGGCGGCGTGCGGGTTGGTGGCCTTGGAGTCGTCGACGAACTCCACCTCGCCCAGCTCGCGCACGAGCGCGGCGCGGTGCGGGCCCACCCGGTGCTCCTGTAGGCCCTCCTTGACGAATTGCGGTGCGACATCGATGGATCGGGTCAGCGCGGCCGCGGCCAGGGCATCGGCGACACCGGCCGGCCCCGGCGGGCTGATATCGCCCACCTCGGCCAGGATCGCGGCCTTGGTGAAGGCCCGGTCGAGCAGTTTGCCGTCCACCACGCCGAGTTCGCCGTCCGCGGGCACCCCGACCCGGAACCCGACCGTGCGGCGCGCCTTGGACTTTCGCGCCAGCGCCGCGGCCACCGCGTCGTCGAGACCGACCACGCCGACCCGCCCGGTGAGCGCGCGGGCCTTGGCGGCGGCGTAGGCGTCCAGGCCGCCGTGCCAATCCAGGTGATCCTCGGCCACATTGAGCACCACGCCCGCCTCCGGGCGCACCGACGGCGCCCAGTGCAGCTGGAACGACGACAGTTCCACGGCCAGCACCTGCGGACCGGGATTGCGGCGCAACGCGTCCAGGATCGGCAGCCCGATATTGCCGCACGCGACGCTGGCGATACCCGCCGCGCGCAGGATGGCGTGCGTCATCTGGGTGGTGGTGGTCTTGCCGTTGGTGCCGGTGATCACCAGCCACTTGCGCACCGGGCCGTAGAGCCGGGCCTGATCGACCCACCACGCGAATTCGACGTCGCCCCAGACCGGTACGCCCTCGGTGACCGCCGAGACCAGCACCGGCGAGTCCGGCCGCCAGCCCGGACTGGTGATCACCAGCGCGAAGCGGTCCAGCGCGCCCGGCTCGAGCAGTTCGTCGCCGGTCGCGGTGGTCAGGCCCAGTTCGGCGGCCTCGGCCATCGCCTTCTCCCCGGCGTCGGTGACGACGGGACGGGCGCCGATGTCGCGCAGCGGCTCGACCAGCGAGCGACCCGACACCCCCCATCCCGCGACGAGAACGTCACGGCCACGCAGGAATTCGAGCATGGGCCCCGGAGATCGCAGAGCCCGCGGATTGTGTTCGACCATCGCTGCTGTTACCCGACCTGAGAGAGGTATTCGCTGTAGAACAAGCCAAGTCCGACCGCCGACGCCATGCCGGCCAGCAACCAGAACCGAATGATCACCGTAGTCTCGGCCCATTTGCTGAGTTCGAAGTGATGGTGGAAGGGCGCCATCTTGAACAACCGGTTGCGGGTGGTCCGGAAGACCGCCACCTGCAACACCACCGACACGGTCTCGGCGACGAACAGCGCGCCGATCACGATCATCAGCAGTTCGGTGCGGGTGGTGATGGACAGTCCGGCGATCAGCCCGCCCAGGGCCAGCGAGCCGGTGTCGCCCATGAAGATCTTCGCGGGAGCCGCGTTCCACCACAGGAATCCGACGCACGCCGCCGCGCCCGCCGCGCACACCAGCGCGAGGTCCAGCGGATCGCGCACGTTGTAGCAGCCCTCCTCGGCCTTGACCTCGCACGCGTGGTAGTACTGCCAGAACGTGATGATCACGTACGCGCCGAGCACCAGACTCATCGATCCGGCGGCCAGGCCGTCGAGCCCGTCGGTGAGGTTCACCGCGTTCGACCAGGCGACCACGACCAGGCAGACGAACGCCAGGAAGATCACGACGCTCATCGACACGGTGTTGATGTCGCGCACGTAGGACAGGTGCCGACTCGCCGGGGTGCGCCCGCCCGCGCCCGGGAATTGCAGGGCCAGCACGCCGAACACGATCGCGGAGGTGAGCTGGCCGAGGTATTTGCCCGCGGCGGTGAGGCCGAGGTTGCGCTGCTTGCGGATCTTGATGAAGTCGTCGATGAAGCCGACCACGCCCAGCGCGGTGGCCAGGCCGAGCACCAGCAGCGCCGACACGCTCGGACCCTCGGCGTGGTAGCCGATGCCGATCAGGTGCGAGCCCCAGTACCCGGCCCACATGCCGATCAGGATGGCGACGCCGCCCATGGTCGGGGTGCCGCGCTTGGCCTTGTGGCTCTCCGGGCCGTCGATGCGGATCTCCTGGCCGAAGCCGCGGCGGGCGAAGATGCGAATCACCAACGGCGTCAACAGGATCGATACGGCCAGGGCGATGCCGGCCGCGAACAGGATCTGTCTCATCGGGCCGCCTCGGTGTTCGTCAGATGCTGGGCGACCCGCCACAGGCCCACGGAGTTCGACGCCTTGACCAGCACCACGTCGTCGGGGGCCAGTTCGTCGTCGAGCAGGGCGATGGCGGCGTCGAGGTCGGGGACGAGGATCGACTCCTCACCCCACGAACCCTCCATGACCGCGCCCTGATGCAGGCCGTGCGAGGGGCGGCCGGTGCCGACGACGACGAGGCGGTCCACGTCGAGGCGGACCGCGAGACGGCCGATGCGATCGTGTTCGACCACCGAGTCGTCGCCGAGTTCGGCCATCTCGCCGAGCACCGCCCAGCTGCGGCGCGGGCGCTCACCCGATTTGGCCATGGTCACCAGGGCTTTCAGGGCAGCGCGCATGGAGTCGGGGTTGGCGTTGTAGGAGTCGTTGATGACGGTGACGCCGTCGGGGCGGGTACGCACGTCCATGCGGTGCGCGGAGGCGACGGTCGCGCCGGACAGGGCGCGGGCCACGGTGTCGAGATCGGCGCCGCATTCGAGGGCGACCGCGGCGGCGGAGAGCGCGTTGCCGACCTGGTGTTCGCCGTGCACGGCCAGCCGCACCTCGGCGGTTTGGCCGTTGGCGGACAACGTGAATCGCGCGCGTGCGGCCTCGTCGAGGGTGACATCGGTGGCCCGCACCTCGGCGCCCGCCGACTGTCCGACGGTCACCACGCGGGCCGCGGTCCGCGACGCCATCGCCGCGACCTTCGCGTCGTCGGCGTTGAGCACCGCGACCCCGTCGGCCGGAAGCGCCTCCACCAGTTCGCCTTTCGCCTGCGCGATGGCCTCCCGGCTGCCGAACTCCCCCAGATGCGCGGTGCCCACATTGAGCACCACCCCGATGCGCGGCGGCGCGATCTCGGTCAGCGCCTTGATGTGCCCGTGCCCCCGCGCCGACAACTCCAGCACCAGATACCGCGTGCTCCGCGTGGCCCGCAACGCCGTCCACGGATGCCCGATCTCATTGTTGAACGACCCCGGCGGCGCCACCACCTCCCCCAACGGCGCCACCACACTCGCCAGCAGATCCTTCGTCGACGTCTTCCCCGAAGACCCCGTAACCCCCACCACGGTCAGCCCACTCTCCCCCACCAACCGATCCACCACGGCCCGAGCGAGTTTCGCCAACGCCCCCAACACCGCCGCCCCGGACCCGTCCACATCGTGCGCCAAGGCATAAGCCCCGCCCGAGCCCTTTTGTTCTCCAGCACCCACGGCCCCCTGTTCCCCGGCTCGCGCACCCTCTTGTTCCCCGGCCGCCACGCGCTCTTGCTCCCCGACCTGCGCGCGCCCTTGCTCATCAGCCCGCGCGCCCCCTTGCTCCCCGGCTCGCGCGCCCCCTTGCTCCCCGGCTCGCGCGCCCCCTTGCTCCCCGGCTCGCGCGCCTTCTCGCTCCCCAGCACCAGCGCCCTCTTGTTCCCCGGCACGCTTTTCGCCGGGGAACGGCCGGACCACGATGGCAGGAACGCCCACCGGGCGGGCGGCGAGGACGGCTACGGCGCCGGATTCGATTGCGGCGGAGGCGTAGTCGTGGCCGTCGGCCTTTTCGCCGGGGAGGGCGAGGAACAGGCCGCCGGGTTGGATTCGGCGGGAGTCGAATTCGACCGCGCCGGTCACCGGCACCTCGGGGTCGGGTACGTCGTGCAGCGTGCCGCCGACGACGTCCGCGATCTCCCGCAGGGTCATCTCGATCATGAAACCGTCAGGTCCTTCGTTTTCCGAGAGAGGGCCTCCGCCAGCACCTCGCGGTCGTCGAACGGGTACTTCACTCCGGCAATCTCCTGCCCCGTCTCGTGTCCCTTACCCGCCACCAGCACGATGTCACCGGGCCGGGCCCAGTGCACGGCCGCGGCGATGGCGTCGGCGCGGTCGCCGATCTCGACGACCTCCCCGCGTTCGAGTTCGGCGATGCCCAGCGCGCCCGCGCGGATCGCGGCGCGGATCTCGGCCGGGTCCTCGCCGCGCGGATTGTCGTCGGTGATGATCAGCAGATCGGCCCCGCGCGCGGCGGTCGCGCCCATGAGCGGCCGCTTGCCGGTGTCGCGGTCGCCGCCCGCGCCCACCACCACGGCCAGCCGTCCGCCGGTGTCCTTCAGCTCGCGGCGCAACGTGGCGATGACCGATTCGACGGCCGCGGGCTTGTGCGCGTAGTCCACCACGGCCAGGAAGTCCTGCCCGCGATCCACCCGCTGCATCCGGCCCGGCACGTCGACCTCGGCGAGCGCGGCGGCCGCGGTCTCGGCGGAGACGCCCGCCGCCGCGCACACCGCCACCGCCAACAGCCCGTTGGCGATGTTGTAGCGGCCCGGAAGCCGAAGGCGCACAGCGACTTTCGTATCCGGCCCGGTCGCCGTGAACTCCTGACCGCCGCCCGGCAGCGCGGCCACCTCCGTGGCCGACCAGTCCGGCGGGGCGTCCTCGACGGTGCTCGGCGTGGTCGCGACCGTGATCACCGTGGTGCGCCCGCCGATCTCGCGGACCAGCCGCCGCCCCCACGCGTCGTCGACGCACACCACGCTGGTCCGCGCGGCCACCGGCGAATCCGGTTCGAACAGCCGCCGTTTCGCCGCGAAGTAGTCCTCGAAGTCGGCGTGGAAATCCAGATGGTCCTGCGACAGATTCGTGAACGCGCCCACCGCGAATCGCACCCCGTCGACCCGGCCGAGCGCGAGCGCGTGACTGGACACCTCCATCACCACCGCCTGCACCCCCTGCTCGACCATCAGCGCGAACATCGCGTGCAGCTGCGGCGCCTCGGGGGTGGTGAGCGCGCTGGGCACCCGCTGCCCGCCGATGCGGGTCTCGATGGTCCCGATCAGCGCCGTCGACAGTCCGGCCGCCGCCAACCCCGCCTCGACCAGATAGGAGGTGGTCGTCTTGCCCGAGGTGCCGGTGATCCCCACGACCCGTAGCCGATCCGAGGGATTCCCGTACACGAGCGCCGAGATCTCCCCCAGCACCGCGCGCGGCTCGTCGTGCACGAGCACCGGAACGTCCACCTCGCCGATCAACCCGACCCCCGCGGGATCGGTGAGCACGGCGACCGCGCCGCGCGCCACGGCATCGCGGGCGAACCGCGCGCCGTGCGCCCGCCCCCCGGCCAGTCCGGCGAACAGATCCCCGGCCTGGACGGCGTTGGACCGCTGCTCGATTCCGGTGACGACGACATCGCCGATTTCGCCCGCGCCCGGGCGGACACCCGTGCGCTCGACGAGGGTCCGCAGGGCTGTGGTCGGCGGCGCGGCCGGACGCAGCACCTGCGGGCTGGGCTGCACGGGCACGAAGCTCCTTTCGAAGGCGGATTCGGATCGACGTGTCAGGTTACCGACGACCGATCACGGTCGGGCAACGCGGCCGGGGGAATTCGCGTCGGGAACGATCGCGCCGATGGTCGCACCAGGTCAATCGGCCTGCAACACCTGGCGTTGGGCGGGCGGCGACGGCGGAATCCGGTCCCGCTGCAAGGCCCACGAGGCGATGCTGTGGAACAGCGGGGCGGCGGACTGTCCGCCGCTGCCGTCCGAGCTGCGGATCGGCGCGTTCATCATGATGCCGATGACGTAGCGCGGATTGTCCGCCGGGGCGATGCCCGCGAAGGTGATCCAGTAGCGGTCGTTGGAGTAGCAGCGGCACGCCTTGTCGATCTGCTGGGCGGTTCCGGTCTTTCCGGCGATCTGGTAGCCCTCGACCGCGGCCGAGGGGCCGGTGCCGGTCTGGGCGGAACTCATCGGATCCCGTTGCACCACCGACTGGAACATGGTGCGCAGCGTGCGCGCGGTCTGCGGGCTCACCACCCGCACGCCCTCGGGCTGCGGTTCCTGGGTGCGCCGGCCCTTGGGATCGATGGTGTCCTTGACGATGCGCGGCGGGACGCGCACGCCGTCGTTGGCGATGGCCTGGTACATGCCGGTCATCTGGAGCAATGTCATCGAAAGGCCCTGTCCGATGGGCAGATTCGCGAATGTCGACCCCGACCATTGATCGCGCGGCGGCACGATGCCCGCGCTCTCGCCGGGCAGGCCGACGCCGGTGCGCTGACCGAGGCCGAAGCGGCGCAGCATATCGGCGTAACGGTCCTCGCCGACGCGCTGGGCGAGCATGAGGGTGCCCACGTTCGACGAGTGCCCGAACACGCCGGTGGTGGTGAAGGGTTCGACGCCGTGCTGCCAGGCGTCGCTGACGTCCACGCCGCCCATGTGGATGCTGCCGGGGACCTGGAGGACCTCGTCGGGTTTGGTGAGGCCGTATTCGATGGCGGCGGAGGCGGTCACGATCTTGTTGACCGAACCGGGTTCGTAGACGTCGGTGACCGAGCGGTTGCCCATCTGGTCGGGATTCCAGAACTTCGGTTCCACATCGGGATTGAAGGTGTTGTCGTTGGCCATGGCCAGCACCTGAGCTGTGCGCGCGTCGAGCACGACGGCCGAGACGTCCTCCGCGCCCGACATCTGCTTGGCCTGCTGGACCTGCTGTTGCACCTCGTACTGGAGGTCGGTGTCGAGGGTGAGTTCGACGGTGGAGCCGTCCACGGCGGGCTGTCGGTCGCGTTCGCTGCCGGGGATGACCGCGCCGTCGGAACCGCGGTCGTAGGTGTGCGAGCCGTCGGTGCCCGCGAGGACCGAGTCCAGCGCGGATTCCAGGCCGAGTTGGCCGTGGCCGTCCCAGCCGGTGGCGCCGATGATGTTGGCCGCGAGCGAGCCGCCGGGGTGGGCGCGCGAGGGTTCGTCGTCGGCGCCGATCTCCGGGTACTGGTCGAGGATGTCGCTCGCCACGCGGGCGTCGACATTGCGTGCGAGATAGACGAATCCGTCGTCGCCGCGCAGTTTGGTCAGCAGGTCGGCCTCCGGGGGCGCGTCCTTGCCGAGCTTCTGGTGCAGCGTCTTGGCGATCGCCTTCAGGCGCTCGTCCGGGTCCGGGGCCTTGTCGCTCTTGGCGCGCGCGGCCGCGAGTTGCTTGCGCACCACGACGGGCTGGATGTGCAGCGCCTTGGTGGCGATGCTGAACGCGAACGGCTTCCCGTTCCGGTCGGTGATCGCCCCGCGCAGCGCGTGATCGGCCTGCCGCACGGTCCGCTGATCGGCCGCCTCCGCCGACAGATTCGGCGCGGAAATCGTTTGGATCCACAGCAATTGCGCGGCCACGACGATCAGCGCCACCAACATCACGATCCGCCCGACCCCGAACCGCAACCGCACCCCACTGCCCGGCCGCCCCGGTCGCGGCCGCGGCCGAGGCCGCACCGGCCCCTGCCGCCCCCGCGCGGGCGTGCCGTTCCGGGTCGGACTCATCGATCGGCCTCATCGGGTGCCAGCGGGTCTGTCCGCAACTCGCCGCGAATGTCGGGAGACGCCGCCGGATGTTCCAGCGCCGCGGGTCCGCCGATGTCACCCTGGGGCTCCCCTGCCGGGGCGTCCTCGGGAACGGCTGCGGGAGCCGGGGATTCGTCCCGCGCGATAGCTCCGCCCGTGGGGGCGTTCGAGGTTCCCGCGGCCTGCGGTTGACCGGACTGCCCCAACGGCACGTTCGCCCCCGCGGCCTGTTCCTGCCCGGGCACCGGCACCTGATTCGTGACCGCGCCCGTACCGTTCGATTCGGCGGCCGGGCCGCCATTTCCGCCTGCGGGAACCTGGACCGGCGCACCACCATTCGCAGCCGGAGCCTGGTTGTTGGCATCGGCCTGACCCACGGGCGCACCAGCACCAGAAGTCTGGCCCACACCGTTCACGCCAGCCGCCTGCCCCGCACCGTTCACGCCAGCGGGCTGGCCTGTGGCGTTCGTACCGCCTTGGCCCGCAGGCGCGCCAGCGGCCTGGCCCGTGCCGTTGGCCTGGCCCGGAGCGGGAGGCTGTCCCTGGCCGGGAGGTGTTGCGCCCGGCGGGGTTTGGCCCGGGGCGGGCTGGACCGGGACCACGCGCTCGCCTTGGGCCTGCACCAGTTTGGGGGCGGGGGTTGGGGTGGTCGGGGAGGTGTTCAGTGGGGGCGCGGGGGTGCCTTCGGCGGGGGTTTCCTTGCCGATGACGGTGACCGTGCCGTCGGGGGCCACCAGGAGGCGGACCGGGTCCTTGGCGGGGATCATGCCCAGTTCGCGGGCGCGGTTGGCCAGTTCGGGGGCCGAGTCGGCGGCCTCGACCTCGCGTTGCAGGGCGGCGCGTTCGTCGCCGAGCTGGCGGTTGAGGCGGCGGGCGTCGCCGAGTTGGTAGCTGTCCTCGGCGGCGCGCGTGGTGAGCAGCAGGGTCAGGGCCAGGCCGCAGCCGAGCAGGGCGATGATGCCCGCCACGAACGGCAAGCGACCGGCCATGGCCGAGGCGGCACGCCCGGGCAGGGGGGTCGAACCACCCCGCGTCCGGGCGCGTCGCCGGGCGTAGGCCCGCTGCGCCGCACCGGTTTTCACGCGCTCGGCGGATTCGGCCCGCCGCGGCGTCACCTTCTTCGGCTGCGCTGTCCGCCGCGACGCCCGATCCGGCGCGTCCACCCGTGTGCGCACGCTCATCTTCTCGCCTCCCCTACGTCGACAAACCCCGCCGACCCGCCCGTGCCTCCTCCTCGCCGGGCGCCCGGCTCCATCCTGACCACGCTCACGCTCCCCGAACCACCCTCGGCCCGAGACCCCGCGAACCCGTCCACCCGCCGCAAGCCGCCCGCACACCCCGGTGCCGCACCGCCTCCGACCCGACCACGCCCCGAAACCCGCGGCCCCACACCAGAACTCCCACCACCAGGCCCGAGCCCAGCGCCATCGGCCCCGGCCACCGACCCCGAACCGCCTGCCCGAGCGGGTACGAGACCCGCACCACCCGAGCCGACAGCCTCGTGCCCCACCGCGAGCCCGTAGCCGCACGCGCCAACGCGCACGAACACAGAACCGCCCGCGCGGACAGCCGCGAGCCCGTGGCCGCACGAGTCAGCGCGCACGAACACGGGACCGCCCGCGCGGACAGCCACGCGAGTCGGCAGGAGGTCTGTGCCAGCCGAGCCGACAGCCGCGAGCCCGTAACCGCGCGCATCGATCACGACGCGCCCGATCACAGAGCCCGGACCGCCCGCCCGAGTCGGCACGAGTTCCGCACCGCCCGAACCGACGACCACGCGACCAGCCGGGAACCCGTGGCCGGGTCCGGCGATCGCGGGCTTCGAGCCGGTCGTGCGGATCGGCAGGTGGTTTGGGTCGCCGACCACTCGGCCCGGCGCGTGGCTCGCGTCGGGGTGGGTCGGAACAGCATGGCGCACGAGTCGGGTACGCGCCCAGGCGTTTTCGGTGGGGCGGGGTGGGCGACGCGGGCGCTGGGTGGTCATGCCGCTGCCTCTATTCGTTCCAGGGCGCGTAGGCGGACTGGGGCGGCTCGGGGGTTTTCCGCGATTTCGTCGTCGGTGGCCTTTTCGGCGCCCCGGGTGAGGAGGCGGAAGTCGGGGGCCGTGCCGGGGAGGTCGATCGGGAGGCCCGCGGGGGTGCGGGACGTGGTGCGGTCGGCGAAGAGGTGTTTGACCAGCTTGTCCTCCAGGGATTGGTAGGACATGACCACGATGCGGCCGCCGGGGGCCAGGGCCGCCAGGGCCGCGGGGAGGGCGGCCTCGAGCGACTCCAGCTCGCGGTTGACCTCGATGCGCAGGGCCTGGAAGGTGCGCTTGGCGGGGTGGCCGCCGGTGCGGCGGGTGGCGGCGGGAATGGTGTCGTAGAGCAACTCCACCAGCTCGCCGCTGGTCGTGAAGGGTTGGCGTGCACGGCGTTTCACGATCGCGCTCGCGATCTTGCCCGCGAAGCGCTCCTCGCCGTAGGTCTTGAGGATCCGCGCCAAGTCGCCGTGGGTATAGGTGTTGAGCACGTCGGCCGCGGTCGGGCCGCCACTGGGATCCATCCGCATGTCCAGCGGAGCGTCCACCGAGTAGGCGAAGCCGCGCTCGGTCTCGTCGAGCTGCATCGACGACACGCCGAGGTCCATCAGGATTGCCCGCACCGATCCGGTCGGCTCGAGCCCGGCCTCGCGCAGCGCGTCGGCGATGCCGTCATAGCGGGTGTGCACCAACGTGATTCGATCCGCGAACGGCGCGAGCCGCTCCCCCGCCAACTTCAGCGCCTCGGTGTCGCGATCGAGCCCGATCAGCCGGATCGCGGGATACGTGCGCAGGAAGTGCTCGGCGTGCCCGCCGAGCCCGAGGGTCGCGTCCACCAGGACACCGCCGGAAACCAGTGCGGGACCGAGGATTTCGTCGGCTCGCCGTAACAGGACCGGAACATGACGCGGGCCGGGGTCTTCATGATGCACCTCGACCTCCCGGATCCTGGGGCGATTGGACTCTACGTCGGTGGTGAATGCCCCGGGGTCTCTGACCGAGCGACGGCACCTGGCGTTGGGGAAGTACGTCAGGGTCCGCCGTCGGGCAGAGGCCGCAGGGCACTCGCCGCGTCGGGGCTAGAAGATTCCGCCCAGCGACTCGTCTCTGGCCAGCGAGTAATCCTCCTCGTGTTCGGCGAGGTAGGACTCCCACGCCTGCTTGTCCCAAATCTCGAGGAAGTCGACCGAGCCGATCACCACGCAGTCCTTGGTGAGGTTGGCGTAGCGCCGATGTTCGGCCGACAGCATGATCCGGCCCTGCGCGTCCGGACGTTGCTCGTCCGTGGAGGCGGCCAGGGCCCGGACGAATGCCCGTGCCTGCGGGTTGCTGCGCGACGCCGCGGCGGCCCGCCGCGCGAGCGCGGCGAACTCCTCCTTGGGATACACGGAAAGGCTGTGGTCCTGCCCTTTGGTGACCATCAACCCTCCCGCCAACTCGTCGCGAAACTTCGCAGGCAACGTCAGTCGCCCCTTGTCGTCCAGGCGAGGCGTGTAGGTACCGAGAAACACGCCTCGACACCTCCCGTGAGAACACCCCGTCTGGTCGGCCTCCTCAGTGCGCGCTCCACATTACCCCACTTTCCCCCACTTTCAATCGAAAGCCGCGGTGATCTCGGTCCCCGGCGACCGGTTTCCGCAGGTGACACCAGCTATCACCGGGGTGGGGAGATTTTCGCGAGTTCGCCCGACACGCGCGGTCGACACTCCCGCCGACCCGACAACCGCCAGCAAACGCGCAGATAGCAACCGGTTATCGCGCCGGGTGGGGCGGTGTGGGGGACGCCGTGGGGCGTTGTGGGGTGCGCTGGGGAGAGCGCTCGGAAGGTGCCGGAAACAAAACGACACGCCGTGCATCGCACGGCGTGTCGCTCAGGAAGAGTTCTGTGTCAGTCCTGTTCGAACCGGCGCCTGAACCGGTCCTCCATGCGGGCCGAGAAGCCGCCCGACTTGCGCTGCTTACCCCGTCCGCCGCTCGGACCGCCGCCGGGCCCCGAACTCGCGGGACCACCGCGTCGCGAGCCCGGCAGTCCGTGCCCGCCCATCAGCAGCAGGACGCCGGCGCCGAACATGACGATGAAACCGAGCAGGCTGATGATCGGGAAGCCGCCCGGCTTGACGGGCAGCGCGATGCCCGCGACGAGAAGGACCAGACCGAGGACGAACAGCGCCGCCGATTGCAGTCTGCGTCTACCGGTCGCCGAACGTAGCCGTCCGCCACGCACGGTCGAGGCGAACTTGGGGTCCTCAGCATAGAGAGCGCTCTCGATCTGTTCGAGCATGCGCTGCTCGTGCTCGGAGAGTGGCACGGTACCTCCCCCGGCACTAGGTCGTGGTGGTCGCCTCCGGGTAGGCGACTAGTAGCCGACCTTGGCGGCTACCTGCCACCAATGATACGAGTTCGATCAGTGTGCTACCACCTACTCCGAAGATGTTCAGCCCGTGCCGTCGCCGAGCCACCCCGGCAGCGGCCGCAAGCGGGTGGCCGCGGCGACCATATCCTCCACGTCGTGCAGGAATGCCCCTACCCGGGAAGCGAACTCGTCGGCCCGCGCGGTGTCGACCGGACGTTCGAGCCCCGCCTCGAGCGCCGCGCGTGTCTCCGAGTGCGAGCTGAAGTAGTCCGACCACATGACGAACTCGGGCGCGGCCTGCTGCATGAGCACCCAGGCGTTGCGCGAACGCGCCCGCGGCGCCCGGTCGGCGCCCGTGAGCGCGAGCACCGCGCCCGCGCCGCGCAGCGCGGCCAGGTAGGCGGTCCGGAAGCGTTCGCGCGGATCGGGTTCGGCCGCGGCCTGCAACAGCAGTCCGTCGGCGCGAGCGAGTAAATTCCCGGCCCGCCCCGAATGCCCCGGATGCTTCATCCGATCAGCCATGGCGGTTACCTCCACACCCCTCGTAGACCGAACAGGTATTCGAATCTCGTTCTGGTGTGAATATAGAGAGGACCACCGACAACTTTCCGCGTCGAACGAGAGCCGCGCCGCCCAGACATGACAGCCCTCAGACCTCACACCCCCGCCCCCGTCGTCGTCGACCTCTCCGCCGCCACCGTCCGGGCCCGGCTACACGACGCGCTATCGATCTACGTCGCGGCGATGGGCTATCCCCGGGGGACCGAACATCATCGGGCCCCGATGTGGACCGAGCACACCACCCGCCCGGGGTGGCAGGCCGTCGGGGCCGTATTGCCCGACGACAGCGGCGAATACGACGTCCGCACCGCGCCGCTGCTCGCCATCGCCTACGGCTACCACGGCGCGCCGCATCAGTGGTGGCATCAGCAGGTGCACACCGGGATGCGCCGCTCGGGCTGGTCCGAGGCCGACACCCGCGATCTGCTGACCGACTACTTCGAGCTGACCGAACTGCACGTACACCCCGCCGCGCAGGGGCGCGGCATCGGCGAGACGCTGTTGACGCGGCTGCTGGCCAACCGTCCGGAACGGGCCGCGCTGCTGTCGACGCCCGAGGTGGACCGGGAGGACAACCGGGCCTGGCGGCTGTATCGCAGGCAGGGATTCACCGATGTGGTAAGGCATTTCGTGTTCTCCGGCGACACCCGCCGCTTCGCCGTGCTGGGCCGGCGGCTGCCGCTGGCGGATCCGCGCCCGTGACGGTCCTGGTCGTCGGATCGGGCCACAACGCGCTCGTGGCCGCCTGCTATCTCGCGCGGGCGGGCGAGCGGGTCGAGGTGCTCGAGCGCGACGAGGTGCTCGGCGGGGCGGTGTCGACGGTGGCCCGGTTCCCAGGGCATCTGGTCGATCGAGGATCGTCCGCGCACATCATGATTCGGCACACCGGCATCGTGGAGGAACTCGAACTGGACCGGTTCGGGCTGCGCTATCTCGACTGCGATCCGTGGGCCTTCGCGCCCGCGCCCGCGAATTCCGATGCGGTGCCGATCGTTTTCCATCGCGATCTGGATCGCACCTGCGCCTCGATCGCCGCCGCGTGCGGGCACCGCGACGCCGACGCGTACCGGCGGTTCGTGGCGGTGTGGGAGCCGCGGGCGCGCCGGGTGATGCGGGCGTTCGCCGGGCCCGCGCGGCCGGATCGGCTGGTGCGCTCGTTCTGGGGGCTGGACGCGCGGGCGGGCGGCAGCGCCCTGTCCCGGGAGTTCCTCCAGACCGGAGACGCCTTGCTGGACAGCTGGTTCGACGACGAGCGGCTCAAGGCGGCGCTGGCCTGGTTCGGCGCGCAGTCGGGGCCGCCGATGTCGGAACCGGGCACCGCGCCGATGGTCGGCTTCGCGGCGCTCATGCACACCCTGCCGCCGGGCCGCGCGGTCGGCGGCAGCGGCGCGCTCACCGCCGCGCTGGTGGCCCGGCTGCGGGCCGACGGGGGCGAGGTGTCGGCGGGCGATGCGGTCACCGAACTGCGCCGCGCGGGCGGCGGCTGGCGGGTGCGCACCGCGTCGGGCCGGGAGTTGGCCGCGCCCACCGTGATCGCGGGCACGCACATCCTGACCACGCTGGAGTTGTTGCGGCGCGGCGGTTTCGACGCCGGGGTCCTCGACGACTGGGCGCGGCGGATTCGGGTCGGGCCGGGCATCGGGATGGTGGTGCGGGCGGCCACGTCCGCCCTGCCGGAGTATCCGGGCGCGACCGCCGCCGAGTCCGCGCGCGGGCTGCAACTGCTCGTCTCGGATCGGCGGCGGTTGTGGGCGGCGCACGGGGCGGCGCTGGCCGGGGAGCTGCCGCCGCGGCCGGTGGTGCTGGCCATGAGTTTCAGCGCGCTCGATCCGTCGATCGCCCCGGCCGGGGAGCATCAGTTGTCGTTGTGGGCGCAGTGGCATCCGCGGCGGCTCGCCGACGGGAGCGGGTGGGACGCCCACGCCGAGCGAGAGGGCGACCGCATCGTCGGCGAATTGGACTCGCTCGCACCGGGTTTCGCGGATTCGGTGCGTCGGCGTTTCGTGCAGACGCCCGCGGATCTGGAGCGGGAGCTGGGTCTGCTGGGCGGCAATGTCATGCATGTGGAGATGTCGCTGGATCAGATGTTCTTCTGGCGGCCGCTGCCCGAACTGTCGGGGCAGCGGGTGCCGGGCGCGCCCGGGTTGTTCCTGACCGGCGCGTCGACGCATCCCGGCGGCGGCGTGTCGGGGGCGAGCGGGCGCACGGCGGCGCGGCTGGCGTTGCGGGATCGGCGTCGAGCCCGGTGGTCGTCGATCGGGCGGCGATGAGGGCGGTGCCCGCGCTCGCGGCGATCGCGTGGATCGCCGTGCAGATCGGTTATCCGCTGACCGCGGGCGGGGCGCGGGACGCGGTCACGATCGTCGTGGTGCTGTTGGCGGTGGCGACCGCGCTGACGCACGCGCTGGTGGATCGGGGTGCGCGGTTCGCCGCCGGATTCCTGCTGATCGTGTCCGGGCTGGGTCTGGTGGCCGAGATGGTCGGCACCGCAACGGGTTTCCCGTTCGGGTGTTACCACTACGCGGTGGATCGGCTGGGTCCGGCGGTGGCGGGGGTGCCGGTGTTGATTCCGCTGGCCTGGACGGGCGGGCTGTATCCGGTGTGGGTGGTGGCGGGGTGGCTGGCGCGGCGGGCGCCCGCGCGGGTCGTGCTGACGGCCGTGGGGGCGGTCGGGTGGGATCTGTATCTGGATCCGCAGATGGTGGCCGACGGGCAGTGGAGCTGGTGTTCGAATCGGCCGGGGCTGCCGGGGCTTTCGCACATTCCGTGGACCAACTACGTCGGCTGGTTCGTGGTGGCGCTGGTGATGGCGGCGCTGATGGGTCTGCTCGCCCGGGCCCATCCGGCGCGCGGCGTGTCGGGGGCGGTTCCGCTCGTGGTGTTCGGGTGGACGTGGCTCGGGTCGGCGCTCGCGCACGCCGTTTTCCTGGGTCTGCCCGCGTCGGCGGCCTATGGTTTCGCCGGTCTGGGGGTGCTCGGTATCCCTTTGGCGGCACAGTTGGGGCGACGGGCCCGTCGTGTACCGCTCGACCCGGCGTGTCATGGCACGATGTGAGCCGTGCAACCGAGTCCGACACCCTCGACCGCCGGTGCGAGACGCGCCCGCCGGTCCCGCCATCGCGGCTGGTCCATCGTCTTTCTGGCGGCGTTGCTGCTGCCGTTGCTGGCCGGGTGCCTGCGTGTGCAGGTCTCGATGGGGGTCTCGTCCAACGATCGGGTGTCGGGGCGGATCGTGGCCGCGGCCGTTCCGGTCAACGACAAGGACAAGGGGCCGGTGCTGAAGGCGCCGGAGACCCTGGCGAGCAAGGTGCGGGTGGAGCCGTATTCGCAGGACGGGTACGTGGGCAGTCAGGTGTACTTCGACGACCTCACCTTCGGCGAGGTGCAGCAGCTGAGCGGCCTGTCGGATCAGACGCAGGGGATGTTCAACCTCCAGTTCGTCCGCACCGGAGACCGCGTCACGCTCACCGGGCGGGTGGACCTGAAAACCCTTCCGCCGCAAGGGTCGGACGTCCAGTTCACCGTCGCCTTCCCCTCCCGCGTCGCCACCACCAACGGCAACCGCGAGGGCGATTCCATCGTCTCCTGGAAACTCCCCCCGGGCGATGTGAGCACCGTCCGCGCCGAGGTCAGCTACGCCGACCCCAACACCCGCTCCTTCGCGGGCTGGGCCGGAATCGTCGGCGGCATCACCCTCGCCGTCGCCGCCCTGGTAGCCGTCCTGGCCTACATGAACCGCAACCCCGCCCCACCCTGGATGCGCGAGAACGCCTGAGCCAGCGCAACGAGTGGCGGGTCCCGCGCCTATCGTGCGACGGGACCCGAACACGGCCCTGGCTGCGCGAGAACGTCTGAGCCAGCGCCGCGAGTGGCGGGTTCCGCGCCTATCGTGCGACGGGACCCGAACACGGCCCTGGCTGCGCGAGACCGCCCGAGCCCCAACGCTGCGAGTCGCTGGTTCCGCGCCTATCGTGCGACGGGACCAGACGCCGCGAGTGAGGGTTATGCCCTGGATGCGCGAGAACGCCTGAGCCTCAGGGCCGGGAGTTGGGGTTCCGCGTCTATCGTCCGCGCGCTCGGGGGGCCGGTCCGGGTAGCGTCGGAGGCGACAGCGGGAAGCGGGTGTGGGAGGCTGGACTTCACATGGATACGGTCACGGCTCGGGGTGTGGTAGCCGCCGCCGCGGGGTTGTCCGGGGCGGGGGGTGTGCTGGCCGCGTTCAATCGGGCGACCGTGCGGCAGTTGGGGGCGGTGGCCACCTCGGTCATCGAGCCCGTGACCGTGTGCGTGCCCGCCCGGGACGAGGCCGATCGGCTGCCCGCCCTGATCGCGGATCTGCGCGCCCAGCGCGGGCTTTCGCGGATGCGGGTGCTGATCCTCGACGACGATTCCACCGACGGGACGTATCAGGCCGCGGTGGCGGCGGTCGACGGGGACGAGCGGTTCACGATCGTCACCATCGAGACCGCGCCGCGCGCCGGCTGGACAGGCAAGACCGCGGCGTGCGCCCGGCTGGCCGAGATCGCCGGGGTGACAACCGGTTCCGAGCCGCCCGCCGGGGTGCTGATCTTCCTGGACGCCGATGTGCGCCTGGGTCCGGGCGCGATCGCGGCCGCCGTCGGCGAGTTGCGGCGGTCGGGCGCGGCGCTGGTCGTCCCGTGGCCGTATCAGCGGGCCGAATCGCTGGCCGAGGCGCTGGTGCAGCCGCTGCTGTGCTGGTCGTGGGCGACGACCCTGCCGGTGCGGCTGACCAATCACAGCCTGCGCCCCACGACGGCCGTGTCCTGCGGGCAGTTCCTGGTCTTCGACGCCAAGGCGTATCGCGCGGTGGGCGGGCACGCGGCCGTCGCCGCGGACGTCACCGAGGATCTGGCCCTGGCCCGCGCCCTGCGCCGCGCCGGGAAACGCACCGCCCTGGTCGGCGCGGGACGCGTCGCGAGCACCCGGATGTACCGCAGCGCAACCGATCTCGACGCGGGCTACAGCCGCTGGCTGTGGTCGGCCTACGGATCTCCCGGCGGCAGCGCGGCCGTCGGCGCGGCCGCCGCGCTGGGCTACTGGCTCCCGCCCCTGGCCGCCGTCCTCGGTCACGGCACGGTCCGCCGCCTCGGCGTCCTCGGCTACGCGACCGCCGTCGGCGGCCGAATCCTGGCGCGCTCCCTCGAATCCGGCGGCACCCCCACCCCCGCGGATCTCCTTGCCGCCCTGGCCCATCCCCTCTCCATCGCCGCCTACCTCCGCCTGTCGATCCGCTCCCACCGCCTCCACCACGCGGGCGAACTGACCTGGAAGGGCCGCCCCATCGCCGCCCGCGCGGGATGAACCCGAGCACATCCAGCACCGGCGTCTCGTGGTCGAATCGCCCGGGATGAGCCGCGGCGCAAGGGATCCGCGAGCCGACCAGCGAGAGCGACCCCGTTTACGCTTGCGGCGCAACGGGTTTCGGGTCAGGGCACGGTGGTGATGCCGACCGTCGGCAGGAAGAAGCAGGTCTGGGCGCCGTCGCGGACCGTGCCGAACATCAGGGACAGGACGGTGCCGGAACCGGTGTCGACCGGCACCACGCGGACGCCGCCCGCGGGCAGCATGCGGGCCAGGAAGTCGTGGACGACGGATTCGGCCATGCCGCGGGCGGGTTCGGGGATCTGCGGGGGGACGAGGATGTCGACCAGGCCGGACAGCGGGCCCATGGGGGCCATGCCGCCGCGACCGGTCGCGGTGTTGAACCAGGCCACCTGCATACCGGAGGTGTCGGGTCCGTCGGGGGCCAGACCCATCGGGACGAACGCGAACAGGGTCTGCCCCGCCTTCACCCCGGCCAGATCCAGCCCGGGGACGGCGAGGACGTTCTGCGGCCACGGGCCGGGCACGGCACCGGCCACCGCGGGCGTCGCACCGCAGTTCGGCGAGACCGACGGCCACAGGAACGGCTGCACGCCCAGCCGACGCAGCGCCTCGACGGCCTGGTCGTAGCTGGTGAGCGCGTCCACGGAGGTCGCGGCCCGCTCGGCGCGCGCGATGGCGGCGGCGGGATCGGGGGTGTCGGCGGCGGCGGACCCGGCCCAGACACCGGCGGAGAGCACTGCCGCGGCCACGGTCGCGGCGAGACGGGCGAACGAATGCGGCACGGACACCGGCGTACTCCTTCGCGAGCGGATTCCTCGACGTCACGGACCAGGCGACGGTACCGCCACGAGCCCGCGCCACGCCCGCGAAACGCCGGGGTGAGCGCGCGAAATCAGGCGCTCACCGGCGCGGCCGACACCGTGTACCCGAGATTGGTGAGCACCTCGCTCGTCGCCTTGGCGAAGTTCAGCGTGATGAAGTGCAGGCACGGCGCCCCCTCCGCGATCAACCGCGCCCCGATCTCGGTGGCGATCTCGATCCCCACCGACCGCACCGCGTCGCGATTGCGCTCGGGATCGTTGCCCGCCGCCTTCTCCAGCCGCGCCATCAGGGGCGCGGGCAACGGCCGCCCGGACAGCTCCTCGGCCCGCTGCACCGTGCGCAGCGAGGTGATCGGCATGAGCTCGGGGATGATCGGCTTCTCGCCCTCGACCGGGTCGCATTCGATCACCCGGTCGCGCAGCCGCAGATAGTGATCCACGTCGAAGAACATCTGCGTGATCGAATACTCCGCGCCCGCACGCAGTTTCGCGCACAGATAGCGGGTGTCGTGGTCGAGATCCGGCGAGCGATGATGCCCCTGCGGGAACGAGGCCACCCCGACGTGGAAGTCGCCGAGTTCGCACACCATCCGCACCAGTTCCTCGGCGTACTCGAGGCCCTCGGGATGCCGCTGCCACTCCCCCAGCGGATCGCCGGGCGGATCGCCGCGCAGCACCAGCAGATTGCGAATGCCGGAGTCGGCGTAGGCGCCCACGATCGAGCGCAGTTCGGCCACGCTGTGCCCGACCGCGGTCAGATGCGCGACCGTCAGCAGCGTGGTGTCGCGGGCCAGCTGACCGGTCACCCGCGCGGTGCGGTCGCGGGTCGAACCGCCCGCCCCGTAGGTCATCGACACGAACGCCGGATGCATGCGCTCGAATTCGCGTGCCGCCCGCCACAATCGGGCCTCGGCGGCGGCGTCGCGCGGCGGATTGAACTCGACCGAGAAGGGGATCACGCCGTCCGGACGGCTCCGCAACGCGCCGACGACGGATGGAGTTCCGGAGACCCGAGGTGTCCGGGAAGGTCGGCCAGGGGTCGATCGTCCCCGTACAATGTCAGAACTCACCGGCCCAGTGTAGTCGGCGGGTCCGACGCCCCCGAGATGTCGGGGTACGCCCGGGCAGTATCGTTCCACCCAGCGCTGTGTTCACGATCGACGCGTCGAGTCACCATGGGAGGTTCCGATGTCCGCTGGTACTTCGACACGTCCGGCATCGACCGACAAGTCGGCGCTCATCGCCGCCGTCCAGCAGACCCTGGTCGAATTCTTCGACTCCCGGCACGAGTTCGTCGACGAACTCGGCCCGGTGTTCGTGACCGCCGCCGATTCGCTGCGCGACTTCGTGCTGCGCGGCGGAAAACGCACCCGGCCCGCCTTCGCGTGGACGGGCTGGCTCGGCGCGGGCGGCGACCCGAGCGGACCCGCCGCCCCGGCCGTGCTGCGCGCGTGCGCCGCGCTCGAGCTGGTGCAGGCGTGCGCGCTCATCCACGACGACATCATCGACTCCTCCCGCACCCGGCGCGGATTCCCCACCGTGCACGTCGATTTCGAGCGTCGCCACCGCGACCGCGAATGGGGCGGCGACCCGGCGCATTTCGGCATCAGCGTCGGCATCCTCGTCGGTGATCTCGCGCTGGCCTGGGCCGACGACATGATCGCCGCGGCCGGGCTCGATCCGGCGGCCTTCGCCCGCCTCGCCCCGGTGTGGGCGGCCATGCGCACCGAGGTGCTGGGCGGGCAGCTGCTCGACATCCACGGTGAGGCGGGCGCGGACGATTCGGTGGCGGCCGCGCTGCGGATCAACCGCTACAAGACCGCCGCCTACACCATCGAACGGCCGCTGCACCTGGGCGCGGCGCTGGCCGACGCCGATGCCGGGCTGATCGCCGCCTATCGCGAGTTCGGCACCGACATCGGCATCGCCTTCCAGCTGCGCGACGACCTGCTGGGCGTGTTCGGCGATCCCGAGGTCACCGGCAAACCCTCCGGCGACGACCTGCGCGAGGGCAAGCGCACGGTCCTGATCGCCGAGGCGCTGCGCCGCGCCGACGCCACCGACCCGACCGCGGCCAAACTGCTGCGCGACTGCCTCGGAACCGAGCTGACCGCCGAGGAGGTGACGGGCCTGCGCGCGATGATCACCGATCTCGGCGCGGTCGACGAGGTGGAACGCCGGATCGAGGATCTCACCGATCGCGGCCTGGACGCGCTCGAGCGCAGTTCGGCCACCCCCGAGGCCAAGCGCCGCCTGCACGCCATGGCGGTGTCGGCGACCAAGCGCGTCTCCTGATCCGGGAGTCCGCGAACAGATGAAATCCGTTGCGGGACCGACGGATCAGGTGATCGTCGTCGGGGCCGGACTCGCCGGGCTGTCGGCCGCGCTGTATCTGACCGGTGCGGGCCGGGCCGTCACCGTGCTGGAGCGGGCCGATCATCCGGGCGGGCGGGTCGGGTTCTATCGCGGCCCGGACTACGAGATCGATTGCGGCGCGACGATTCTCACGCTGCCGAACCTGGTGGACGAGGCGCTGGCCGCGGTCGGGTCCGGCACGCATGCCGCGGGGCTGCGCATCCACCGGCTCGCGCCGGCCTACCACGCCCGCTTCGCCGACGGGTCGCATATCGAGGTGTTCGCCGAGGCCGACCGGATGGCCGCGGAAGTGGCCCGCGCGTGCGGGGCAGCGGAGGTGAATCGTCATGCGGCGCTGCGGGATTGGCTCGCGCGCCTCTATTCGGCCGCCTACCCGCACTTCATGGACACCAACTTCGACTCACCCCTGGATCTGGTCCGCCTGCCGGACAAACGCGCGGCCCTCGCGGAACTGGTGCGGCTGGGCGCGTTCGGCCGCCTCGGCCCGCGCGTGCACCGCGTCCTCGCCGATCCGCGGCTGGCCCGGCTCTACTCGTTCCAGGCGCTGTTCGCCGGGCTCGCCCCGGCCGAGGCGCTGTCGGTGTACGGGTCGATCGCGCACATGGACACCACGCTGGGGGTGTACTTCCCCGAGGGCGGGATGCGGTCCGTCACGGCCGCGCTGGCCCGCGCCCTCGTCGCCGCGGGCGGGCGACTGGAACTGGGCGCCGAGGCGGCGGGCATCGACTACGCCGACGGCCGGGCGCGGCGGGTGCGCTGCGCGGACGGGCGGAGCTTCGACTGCGACGCGGTGGTCCTCACCGCCGACCTCGGCTCGCTCGCGCGCTTCGGCCTCGCGCCGCGCCGCCTACGCGCCTCGCCGTCGGCGGTCGTGGCGCACGGCACGATTCCCGCCGACGTGGCCGCCGCCTGGCCGGGGTCCGCGCACCACACCATCGACTTCGGCGCGGCGTGGGATCGCACGTTCACCGAGATGATCCGGCACGGGCGGCTCATGAGCGATCCGTCGCTGCTGCTCACCCGCCCCGCGCTCACCGATCCCGGCCTGCTGATCGAGCGGGCCACCGGCGCGTACGAACCGCTGTCGGTGCTGGCGCCGTGCCCGAATCTCGATGCGGCGCCGCTGGATTGGGATCGGCTCGGCCCGGCCTATCTGCGCGAGCTGCTGGCGACGCTCGAGGCGCGCGGATATCGGGGCATCGCCGACCATTTCGCCGTCGACCACCTCGACACGCCGCACACCTGGCGGGACCGGGGCATGATGGCGGGGACACCGTTCTCGGCGGCGCACCTGTTCCGCCAGACCGGCCCCTTCCGCACCCGCAATCTGCCGCGCACCGCCACCAATGTCGTCCTGGCGGGTTGTGGCACCACGCCGGGAGTCGGTGTACCGACTACGCTGCTGTCGGGAAAGCTGGCCGCCCAGCGCATCACGGGCGACCCGCGGCCCACCGGAACGCTCCCCGGGCGAACCGGCGCGCTGATGTCCTCGGCGGACTACTAAACTGTCCGGCGACCTACCAACCGCGGTTTCGACCGCACCGACTGTCCGGGGGGAAAACGACGACCTATGCCGACCCCCGAGACGGATACCGCCACCGCGGCCCCGATGGTGACCCCCGAGTCGCTCGGCGCCACGCCGATGGCCCACACCCCCACCTGGTGGACGCGCACCGGGGACTTCCTGCGCAGTCCCGAGGGACACGCCGCGCTGCTCGGTTTCTGGGGCGCGCTGGGCATCACCTTCGGCGGGCTCGGCGCGGGCGCGGTCCGGCGTAACGACCCGCTGCTGGAACAGGTGCACCTGTCGTGGTTGCGGTTCGGGCACGGGTACGCGCTGGCGACCATCGTGGTGTGGCTGGGCGTGCTGGCGATGATCGTGGCATGGGTCCGCTTGGGGCGCATCACGATCGGCACCGGCGGGCACGCGGGCACCGTGACGCTCAACGAGTTGCGGGCGATCGTGGGCATCTGGATCTTCCCGCTGTTGTTCGCGGTGCCGATGTTCAGCCAGGACGTCTACTCGTATCTGGCGCAGGGCTCGCTGCTGCGCGACGGCTACGACCCCTATCGGGTCAGTCCGGTGCAGGGGTTGCATTCGGGCGTGCTGCTGGACAACGTGAGCCGGGTCTGGCTCGACACCACCGCGCCCTACGGGCCGATCTTCCTGCTGCTGGGCCGCGCGATCACGATGGTCACCCGCGACAACGTGGTGGCCGGGACGATCGCCATGCGGCTGGTCATGCTGCCGGGCCTGGCGCTGATGATGTGGGCGATCCCGCACCTGACCAAACACCTCGGCGGTAAGCCGACGGTCGCGCTGTGGCTGGCGGTGCTCAACCCGCTGGTGCTGATCCATCTCATCGGCGGCGTGCACAACGAGATGCTGATGGTCGGGCTGATGGCGGCGGGGATCGCGCTGGTGCTCGAGCATCGGCACGTGGCCGGGATCGTGGTGATCGCGATCGGCGTGGCCATCAAGGCGACCGCGGGCGTGGCGCTGCCGTTCCTGGTGTGGATCTGGATGATTCACGAACGCGAGCGGCGGGCCGCCGAGAACGAGGGTCCGCTACCGCATCCGATCCGGACGTTCGTGAAGATCGGCGGGCTCGGGGTGGCGGTGTTCGCCGTCGTGTTCGCGGTGGCCTCGGCGACCGCGGGGGTGGGCATCGGCTGGCTGACCGCGCTGTCGGGCTCGAAGAAGATCATCAACTGGCTGTCGCTGCCGACCGTGCTGGGGTACGTGGTGACGTGGCTGTCGCCGTTGCGGTTCGAGACGGTGCTGCCGATCACCCGGATGCTGTGCGCGGTGGCGCTGGTGGCGATCCTGGCGTGGACGTGGTGGCGGTTCAAGCACACCGAGCGGCAGGCGGTGCTGGGCATCCTCATCGCGTTCGTGGCGATCGTGATCCTCTCGCCCGCGGCGCTGCCCTGGTACTACTCGTGGCCGCTGGCGCTGGCGGCGGGTTTCGCGCTGTCCACGCCGACGCTCATGGTGCTGGTCGGGTTGTGTACGTGGCTGATGCTGGTGTTCCAGCCGGACGGGTCGATCGGGCTCTACAACTTCTGGCACGTCGCGGCGGCCACGTTCGTCGCGGTGGTGGCGGCGCTGTCGCTGCGCACCGTGGACCCGCTGCGGCTGCGGGCCGAGAAATCCGGGCGGTGACCGAAACCGGTGCGCTCGCGGCCTATCGGCACTGCGAGCGGATCGCGGCCGCGCATGGGCGCACCTACTTCCTGGCGGCCCGGCTGCTGTCCCCCGATCGGCGGCGGGCCGTGCACGCGCTGTACGCCTTCGCCCGCGAGGTGGACGACATCGTCGACGGCGGCGCGAAAGACGCTGCGGCGCAACTGGATCGGATCGAGCGGCGGTTGCTGGACCGGCTCGACGCGGGCGATCCCGGCGATCCGGGTGAGCCCGTGCTGTTCGCGGTGACGGACACGATCCTGCGGTACGGCATCGCGCGCGGTCACTTTCGCGTGTTCCTCGATTCGATGCGCATGGACGTCCCCGGTTCCCCGCTGTTCCGCGACCGCTACCCCACCATGGCCGACCTCCGCGTGTACATGCGCGGCTCGGCCGCCGCCATCGGCCTGCAACTCCTCCCCGTCCTGGGCACGACCGTCCCCCTCGCCGAGGCCGAACCCCCCGCCGCCGCCCTCGGGGAGGCCTTCCAGCTCACCAACTTCCTCCGCGACATCGCCGAAGACCTCGACCGCGACCGCGTCTACCTCCCCGCCGACGACTGGACCGCCTTCGGCGTCGACCCCGCCCTCCTCACCCACTGCCGCCGCACCGGCCGCACCGACCCCCGAGTCCGCCGCGCCCTGTCCCACTTCATCGCCCTCACCCGCGACCTCTACCGCGCCGCCCTCCCCGGCATCGACCTCCTCCACCCCCGAGTCCGCCCCGCCATCCGCACCGCGGCCGCCCTCTACGCCGAAATCCTCGACGAGATCGAACGCTCCGACTACACCGTCTTCACCCACCGAGCCGTCGTCCCCAACCACCGCCGACTATGGGTCGCCGCAAGGGAATTCGCTGGGGGCGATCCCCGTCGTCCCGGCCTGGGGGCCGTGACGACGGGGAACAAGTAGGGCTTCGTCCCGCGGCGGTCGATCCCCGTTGTCCCGGCCTGGGGGCCGTGACAACGGGGAACAGGTAGGGGCTTCGCCGGGCTTCCTCCCGGGGCCTAAGCTTCTCCCCTGTCCCGAGCTCCTCCCATGTCCCCGAGCGAAGCGAGGGGTCAGAACGGGTCCGCGGCCGCGCGGCGGAGGACCTCGCGGGCCAAGGGGCCGTGGATGGCGTCGATGGGGCGGCCGGGGAGGGTGTCGTCAGGGGTGTAGATCCACTCGAGGATTTCCTCGTCGGTGTATTTGGCGTCGCGCATGACGGTGATCAGGCCGGTGAGGTGTTTGGCGACGGCGCCGGTGGGGTCGAAGAACTCCGTGGGGATGCCGGGGATGCCCTGGCGGCGGACCGCGAGGATCTGGTGGTCGCGCAGCATCTGATGGACCTTGGTCACCGGGATGCCGAGTTGGTCGGCCACGTCCGGTAGCGGCAGCAGGGTCACCGATTCCGGAAGAACATCGTCGCTGCATGGAAATGCGCTCACCCCGACAACGGTAGTAGGTGGCGCCGGGCCCGTCGTGAGACACCCTGGCCGTATCCGCCTATACCATCGGGTGAGCCGTCACCGGGACGGCGTTCGCTTGTCGCGGCCGAAGCGAGAGGTGAGAGCTTTGTGAAAGTCGGAGGACATCAGTTGATCGGCCAGATGCTCGACGGGCGCTACCGCATCGACGCACCGATCGCGCGTGGCGGCATGTCGATGGTGTTTCGGGGGGTGGACACCCGGCTGGACCGGCCGGTCGCCATCAAGGTGATGGATCCGAAATTCGCGGGAGATCCGCAATTTCTGACCCGATTCGAATTCGAGGCCCGCTCGGTCGCCAAACTCAAACACCCGTCGCTGGTCGCGGTCTACGACCAGGGCATCGACGGCGAATACCCGTTCCTGATCATGGAACTGGTCGAGGGCGGCACCCTGCGCGAGCTGCTGCGCGAACGCGGCCCGATGCCCCCGCACGCGGTGCGCGCGGTCGCCGAACCGGTGCTGAAGGCGATCGGCGTGGCGCACCGGGCCGGGCTGATCCATCGCGACATCAAACCCGAGAACGTGCTCATCTCCGATTCCGGCGAGGTCAAGATCGCCGACTTCGGCCTGGTCCGCGCCGTCGCGGGCTCGAATATGACCTCGGCGAGCGTGATTCTCGGCACCGCCCACTACCTGTCCCCCGAACAGGTCACCGACGGCACCGCCGACGAGCGCAGCGACGTCTACTCCTTCGGCGTCCTGATCTTCGAAATGCTCACCGGCAGAACACCTTTCACCGGCGACAACTCGCTGTCCATCGCCTATCAGCGGGTCGAGAAGGATGTCCCCGCCCCGAGCCGCTTCATCGCCGGGGTGCCGCCGGAGTTCGACGAGCTGGTCGCCCGCGCCACCGCGCGCGAACCCGCGCACCGCTTCGCCGACGCCGACGAGATGGCCGCCGAACTGCGCCGCATCGCCACCGCCCTGCGGCTGCCCGACTATCGCGTGCCCGCGCCGAAGGAGTCGGCCGAACACCAGTCGGCCCGCCATCGCGTCGTCGCCGCCCCGGCCCCCGCCCCGCGCCCGGTGCCCGACGACGCGACCGTGAAGATCCCCGAACAGCGCCCGCCCGCACCGCAGCCCACCCGGATGATGACCGCCCACCAGCACCTGCCGGTCACCGGCGGGCACACCGCCCTCGCCGAACCCCCGCCCCCGCCGCCGCGCACCGGCTACGGCGACAGGCGCGGCAATTCCCGTGTGCGCGTGCTCATCTGGACCGGCATCGTGGTCGCGCTGGCCCTGCTCCTCGGCATCGGCGGCTGGTGGCTCGGCTTCGCGCGCTATTCGGCGGTGCCGCCCATCGCGGGCCTGGACACCGCCAAGGCCACCACGGCGTTGCAGGACGCCGGATTCGCCACCACGGTCCGCAACCGCGCCTCCGACATCATTCCCGTCGGGGGCGTGGTCGGCACCGATCCGGCGGCGGGCACCCGCGCGCTGAAGGGTTCGACGGTCGCGATCCTGATCTCCAGCGGCAAACCGCAGGTGCCGCAGTTCCAGCCGGGACAGGACGTCAAAACCGTCGAACAGGCCATCCGCGACGCCGGACTGCGGCCCGTCGACGGCGGCGAGATCGCCGACACCGCCCCCAAAGGCTCTGTGGCGCAACTGGATCCGGCCCCCGGCACGGTCCTGCCCACCAACGCCTCGGTGAAGGTGGTGCGCAGCAAGGGTTCCCAGCCGATCAAGGTGCCCGACGTGCGCGGCAAGACCGTGGACGAGGCCCGCGCGGCCCTGCAGAAGGTCGGCCTGGTGGTGGGCGACACCCGCGGCGAATTCGATCCGAAGATCAAGTCCGGCCAGGTGATCGGCACCGATCCGGCGGCCAACCAGAGCGCGCTGTCGGGTCAGACCGTCGCGCTGATCGTCTCCGACGCGATCGAGATCCCCGACGTGACCGGGATGACCGCCGCGTCCGCCCGCGCCCAGCTCGAGGGCATGGGTTTGAAGGTGGTGTTGAACAACGTCTTCAGTACCGACCGCGGCACCGTGCGCGTGCAGACCCCGTTCGCCGGGTCGCAGGTCGAACCCGGCGCGACCGTCACGCTGACGGTGCTGCCGTTCTGACTCCCCCGAGGCCCACGTTCGCGCCGGCCAGCAACTCGGCCTCGCTGATCCCCAACCGGGACGTGACGAGGTCGAGCGCCTGCTGCAGCACCGACTGCGAGCTGCCGCCGACGACCTGGGACTGCTCGGTGCGGGCGAGCCCGCGCAACACCCGTATCCGGCAGCGCCAGGCGATTCCGGCGACGTCGACCTGCGGCCGTTCGATGACGACCGAGACGGGCACGCCGTCGCGTTCGAACTCGTAGGACGCCAGCGGCGTCACCTCGCGCTCGGGGGCCACCCGCGCTGCCCCGAGCCTGGTCGTCTTCTTCATCCCGCCTCCTGAACCCGTTCCCGCGTAATCCGTTCGTCCCCGACAAAACGGAACACAGCCGAAACTAGTTCAGCAGGCCATGCTTAGCAACTTTTCAGCAAACAATTAACCGAAGCGTCACGCGACCGCGAGCAGCGGGGCGCCCGTCTCCGGATCGTTGATCGCGACCACCGCGTCCGTGCTGAACACCTCGACGGTCGCACCGCCCACGGCCGGGCTGATATTCGTCGTCACCTGCGCGCAGAACGCGGTGGGGTGATACCCCCAGGAGATATTGAAGATCAGCAACCGGCTGCCGTCGCGCAACACCACCTCCGACGGCATACCGTCACGGTCGCGATCTCGCAGCAAACGCAGAATCGTGCGGTCGGCCGGTTCGACGCGCAACGGTCCGGGGCCACGGAAGACGACGTGCACCTCCGCGTCCGTCACCGCAGCATCTCGGCGACGAGGAAGGCCAGTTCCAGCGACTGCTGGGTGTTCAGGCGCGGATCGCACGCGGTCTCGTAGCGGTTCTCCAGGTCGAGATCGGAGATGTCCTGCGCGCCGCCGAGGCATTCGGTGACGTTCTCGCCGGTGAGCTCGATGTGCAGGCCGCCCGGGTGGGTGCCCAGCGCGTGATGCACCTCGAAGAAGCCTTGCACCTCGTCGACGATGCGATCGAAGTGGCGGGTCTTGTAGCCGGTGGAGGATTCGTGGGTGTTGCCGTGCATGGGGTCGCACTGCCAGATGACCTGATGGCCGGTGGCCTGCACCTTCTCCACGATCGGGGGCAGCACGTCGCGAACCTTGTTGTTGCCCATGCGCGCGACGAGGGTCAACCGGCCCGGTTCGTTGTTGGGGTCGAGCCGCTCGACGTACTCGACCGCGAGTTCCGGAGTGGTGGACGGGCCGATCTTGAGGCCGATCGGATTGGCCAGCAGTTCGGCGAGGGCGATGTGCGCGCCGTCGAGCTGGCGGGTGCGCTCGCCGATCCACAGGAAGTGCGCCGACAGGTCGTAGAGCACCGGATCGCCCGCGGCGTTCTCCGACAGCCGCAGCATGGCCCGCTCGTAGTCGAGGACCAGCGCCTCGTGACTGGCGTAGATCTTGGCGGCCTGCAGGCTCGGATCCTGCACCCGGCAGGCGGTCATGAACCGCAGGCCGCGGTCGATCTCCTCGGCCATCTGCTCGTAGCGGGCCCCGGCCGGGGACTGGGCGACGAAGTCGCGGTTCCAGTCGTGCACCTTGTGCAGATCGGCCATGCCCGCACCGGTCAGCGCGCGCACCAGATTCATCGCCGCGCTGGCGTTGGCGTAGGCGCGGACCAGCCGCGACGGATCGTGTTCGCGCACAGCGGCATCCGCGACGATCGAGTTGATCATGTCGCCGCGGTAGGACTTCAGCCCCAGCGCGTCGGTGTCGGCCGAGCGCGGCTTGGCGTACTGGCCCGCGATCCGGGCCACCTTCACCACCGGCAGGCTCGCGCCGTAGGTCAGCACGACCGCCATCTGCAACAGCGTGCGGATGTTGCCGCGGATGTGGGGTTCGGTGTTGTCGGCGAAGGTCTCCGCGCAGTCCCCGCCCTGGATCAGGAACGCCTCCCCCCGCGCCACCTCGGCCAGCCGCTCCCGCAGCTCCTCCACCTCGGCGGGCACACAGATCGGCGGCACGCTCTCCAGCACCGTCCGCATCTTCCCCGCCAGCTCGGCGTCCCACGAGGGCTGCTGCAACGCCGGACGGGACAGGGCGTCGTCCAGACGCCGACGCAGCTCGGCGGGCAACGGAGGCAGTTCCGGCAAGCGATCGATCGGTACGTCGACGGTCCAGTTCACCAGTTCAGAATAATGACCTCGCCGCATGACGCGACACTCGGAGGCGAGGGCGGTGTCTCGGGGGGCTGTCGCGGGTCCGTAGGCTCGCCCTCGACCGCCGCGGTGCCCCGCGCACCGATCCGACCGCGCACGAGGAGTGGACCGATCGCGCTTCGATACTTTTACGACTGCGAATTCGTCGAGGACGGCAAGACGATCGATCTGATCTCGATCGGCGTGGTCTGTGAGGACGGGCGTGAATATTACGCGGTCTCAACGGAATTCGATGCCGGGCGGGCGGGGCCGTGGGTGCGGCGCAACGTGTTGCCGAAGTTGCCCTCGCCCGCGTCGCCACTGTGGCGCAGCCGCGGCCGGATTCGGGACGAGCTGTATCGGTTCCTCGTGCCGCGGGTGAGTGTGGAACCGGAGTTGTGGGCGTGGGTGGGTGCCTACGACCACGTGGCCCTGTGCCAGCTGTGGGGATCGATGGTGGACCTGCCCGCGGCGATGCCGCGCTATACCAACGAACTGCGGCAGCACTGGGAGATGTCCGGACGCCCGCCGTTGCCACCCGTACCGGCCGACGCCCACGACGCGCTCGCCGACGCCCGCCACAACCTCGCCAAGTTCGAGGCGATCGAGGCGTTCCGGCGGCAGGCGTCCTGAGCCGGGGCAGGCCCCGCATATGAGGGCCGCGAGACATCCCTGGGCGGTGGCCAACTGGGGCCTGGGCGGCGGCCCAACCGGCCCTAGGCGGTGGCCGACTCCGGGATCCGGTCGGCGTCGGGACGGGTACCGGCGGGAACGGCCTTCTTCAGGCTGGCGGCGTAGACATCGACGTACTCCTGGCCCGACATCCGCATGAGCTCGTACATGATCTCGTCGGTGACCGCGCGCTCGACAAAACGGTTGCCGCCCATGCCCTCGTAGCGCGAGAAGTCGATGGGCTTACCGAATTTCACGGTGACGCGGGCCGGACGCCAGCGGAACGGGCCGGGCGGGCAGACGTCGTAGGTGCCGATGAGCGCGACGGGGATGACCGGGACGCCGGTCTCGAGCGCCAGCCGGGCGACGCCCGTCTTGCCCTTGTAGAGGCGGCCGTCGGGCGAGCGCGTGCCCTCGGGGTAGAGCCCGACGAGACGGCCCTCCGTCAGCAGCTTGCGCGCGGTCTCGAGCGCGTCCTCGGCCGCCGAGGCGCCGCTGCGGTCGATCGGGTACTGGCCGGTGCCGGAGAAGAAGAACTTCTGCAGCCGACCCTTCAGCCCGGGGGAGGTGAAGTACTCGGCCTTGGCCAGATAGGTGATACGGCGCGGACTCAGCAACGGAGTGAACAGCCAGTCGGTGAACGACAAATGATTGCCGGCGAGTATGGCTGGCCCGTCGCTCGGAATGTTCTCCACCCCTTCGACCTTCGGTCGATTGATCAGATGGATGAATGGTCCGACAAACACGAACTTCAACAGCCAGTAGAACATCGCGTCCTTTCCCCTGTGCGCAAAACCCCGGGACCGGCCTCGTTGCGCGGGCACCACCGTATGTTTCGACTCTACCGCCGGTCTCGGATCGTGACCAATCGCGCATCGGCTTCGCATACGAGGTCTCGGCCACATTGTTCACCGTCGCGCGCTCGCCCGCGCCGACCCGCTCCCGGTGCGGCGACTCGCCGTCCCCTTGCCGCGGCGGCCGTCGGATCGCTCCGGCGCCAACGCCGCTCGGGCCAGTTCCGCCGCGCCGACCATCCCGGCCGCCTCACCCAGCTGGGTGGTCCGGATGCGGGCCAGCGGCCGATGCCGGGCGCCGGTGATCGAGGCCGCGTAGTGCTCGCGCGCCTCGTCGAGGAACAACGCCGCCGAGGAACTCACGCCCCCGGCGATCACGATCAGATCCGGATCGAAGATATCGCTCACGAAGGCCAGGCCCAGCCCGAGCCAGCGGGCGAAGTCGGCCAGCACCCGCAGGGCGACCGGATCGCCGTCCTGTGCCGCGCCCGCCACCCGGCGACCGGTCAGCGAACCCGGATCGCGGAACGCCTCGCGGGCGAGGATGGTCGAGCGCATCGGATCGATGGCCAGCGCCTCGACCGCCGAATCGGCCAGCGCCGTTCCGCTGCAATACCTTTCCCAGCAGCCGCGTTTCCCGCACGGGCAGGCGCGGCCGTTCGGGACGACCTGGAGATGGCCCAATTCCGGTGCCACCCCGTAACTTCCGCGGTACAGCTCGCCGCCCACCAACAGCGCCGCGCCGATCCCGGTGCCGATCGCGACCAGGACGCCGTTGTGCGCCCCGGCGGCCGCGCCGAATCGGTACTCGGCCCACATCGCGGCGTTGGCGTCGTGTTCGAGGATCACCGGCAGTCCCAGCCGCTCGCCCAGGCGATGCGCGACGGGCGCGTCCTCCCAGGGCAGATGCGGGGCGAAGCGCACCTTGGTACGGGTCTCGTCGACGAATCCGGCCACGGCCAGTCCGACCGCGTCGATGCGGTGCCGGGTGCGCAGTTCGCGCACCGCCCGCTCGAGTCCGTCCTCGAGCGCCTGCTCGGACTGCGGCGTGGGCGCCTGCACGGTGTCGAGCACCTCGCCCGACCCGTCCACGACCGAGGCGCGAATATTGGTGCCGCCCACGTCGATTCCGACCGTCAGCGGCGCCTCCCGGCCGACCCGCGTCGTCATCGCTTGATCTGCACGGGAATCGGGACGTACCCCGACCGGCCCTCGGTTCGCGGCTCGGATTCGCCTGTCGGCGAGTCGTTTCCGCGCGCGGCGGCCTGCGCCCGTCCGGCGAAGGCCGCCAACAGGGTCGCGCCGAACGACGGCCTGCGACCCGCCGCGCCCTCGCCCGGCGTCCCGGCGTCGACCGCGGACGCCTCGTCGGCGAATGCCTCGCCGGACGTCGCGCGGCCCGGCGAATCCGAATCGTCACGCGAATCACTCTGCGGCGCAGGCGGATCCGGCATCATCGGCTCGACCGGCACCCCGGCCAGCGCCTCGCGCAACACGGTGACGACGGCGGTGCCGTGTTCGGCGAGCGCGGCGACCACATCGTGATGCTCCCCGCGCACCAGCGCCGCGACCGCGCACACCGGACACCAACTGCAACTGTCCCATTCGGTGCGGCCCTCGGCGGACGCGGCGCGCAACACCGGTTCGACCCGTTCCAGCACGGCCTCGGCGAGCAGCCGCATCTCCTCGGCGAACTCCGCGAACTGATCCTCGTGCCGGTGCTGATCGGTGGTGGTCATCGGGGCCAGACCTCGGGATCGGGGCGGAAGCGCACGACGAGCTGCTCACCGTCGAGTTCGGCGCCGTCGACCGTGCATCGCCGCAATACCGGCGCCAGCGGCAGCCGCCGCCGAATCCCGTCCGCTCCCACGATCAAATCGTCCTCCACTCGTCCCAGTCGCAGCGTCGCCGGGTCGACCACGGGCAGCCGCATCCGCAGGGCGTACACCGAATGCAGACCCGAACCCGATTCCAGCCGTACGCTCGGCGCATCGCCAAGCATAGGGTCTGCGTCCGGTACTACCCGGTTCCCGCGCGAATCCACCAGCCCGGCGAGGGCGGCCAGCGCGGCGGAGCCGACGGGTTCGGGTCCGGAGTGCGGCACGACCACGATCGGCACGTCGGGCAGGCGGCGGCGCAGATCGGCGAGCACGTCCAGTTGTTCGGCGCGGCGGTCGAGATACCAGCGCACGGCCGGATGTCCGCTGTCCCCGTCGGGCACCGCGGGCAGCACCTTGTTCACCATGACATCGCGCAGCCGCAGCCCGAGCAGCGCCGCGGCCGAGCGCACCCGCGCGGATTCGGCGACCGCGACGCGTTCGGCGGCGGTGACCAGATGCGCAGCGGTGCGTTCGGGGTCGGCCAGCAGATCGCGCACCGCGCGGACCGCGCCGACGATCCGCTCGACGGTGGTTGCCAGCACCGCGCGGCGCAGATCCGGTCCGGCGACGCTGAGCGCGCGGGCGTGCGGCGGCCAGACGCGATCGAGGTAGCCCAGCAGGGTCTCGGGCGCGGTGACGATGCGCAGCATATCGGCCGAGGGCGGGCAGTCCACGACGAGGACGTCCCAGCCGCGCCCGTCGGCGAATCCGGCGATCTCGGTGAGCATCAACAGTTCCTGCACGCCGGGCAGTCCGGTCAGCTCGGCCGGGTCGAGCGCGGCCAGATCGATGCCGTGCTCGTGTCCCGCGCCGCCGAGGACGCGCACGACCTCGCGGAACCGATCCTCCAGCAGCGCCAGCGAATCGATCTCGATGACGTCGAGATTCGTTGCGACCGTGGCGATTCCGGGGACGGTGCCGGGCTCGTGCGGGAAGTGGACACCGAGCGCGTCGCCGAGCGAGTGGGCCTGGTCCACCGACGCGAGCAGCACGCGGCGCCCCGCCCGGGAGTAGGACATCGCCGTCGCACAGGCCAGGGTCGTCTTGCCCACCCCGCCCTTGCCTATGAACAGCTCCAGACGCGTCAGCCTTCGACCCGTTTCTTGAGTTCCTTGAGCGCGGTGTCGGTGATGACCTTCTCCGCCTTGCGCTTGAACATGCCGATCATGGGGATCGTCAGGTCCACGGTGAGTTCGTAGATCACCTGGGTGGTCTCGTCGGGCTGGTCGACCAGTTCGTAGCTGCCGTCCTGCGCCTTCTGCAGATCGCCGCTGACCAGCTGCCAGCTCACCGCCTTACCGTCGGGCCGCCAGGTGTAGGACAGCACATAGGTGTCCTTGACGACGCCCGCGTCGAGCACGAACCGCGCGGTCTTGGCCCGGCCGTCGGGGAATTTGTCGAGCACCTCGACCGACCGCGCGGCCGCGACCCATTCCGGGTACGACTCCAGATCGGCGATGACGGCCATCACCCGATCCGACGGGGCGTCGACGATGATCGACCTCTGGGTCCGATCGGCCATGACTGGGGGCGGTTCCTTTCCGGCTGCGGGACAACGGTTTCCGGCGCGACCTCCGCCGGGGTCAGGGCACGGGCACGGGGGTGACGCCCGCCGGTCGCCCGGCTTCGAGGCGCGCCTTGACCTCGAACGACATCTTCCTCCCGGCCACGCGGCGGGCACGGTTGGCGGCCACGAGGGCGCGCGGTGAGAGGTTCGCGGCGGCAAGCGGTTCGGCGTGCAGGAAGTAGTGCATGATCACTCCGTCCAGGCACGGTTCCAGCCACACCTCCATCGTGCCGGTCAGCGCTCCGTCGACGGTCCAGCGAATTCCCTTGTCGGCGCGGTCCTCCCGGACCGAGAGCGTGAGGTCGGGCCACCAGCGCCGCCAGGCGTCGCGATCGCCCAGCACCGGCGCGACCTCGGCGCCCGGCGCGGCGACGAAGGTCTGATCGGCGACCTGGATCGAAGTCATGATGTGGCCTTCCGCACGCTCATGCCGCAGAGCCTAGCTCGAGCGGTGGCCGCGGCTCGATGGCACAGTCCCGTCCAGGAGTTCGCGCATCCGCGCGGCGAGCACGTCCCAGCGCCAGTGCTCGCTCACCCATTCCCGGCCCGTCGCACCCATGCCCGCGGCGGTGTCGGGATCCGAGAGCAGGGTGACGAGGGCGTCGGTGATCTGCGGGACCGAGCGGCCGTCCACGACGGTGCCGGTGCGGCCCTCCACCACGGTCTCGGGCGCGCCGCCGGAGTTGCCCGCCACCACCGGAACTCCCGTCGCGGACGCCTCGAGGAACACGATGCCCAGCCCCTCGACGTCCAGGCCCGCGCCGCGGGTGCGGCACGGCATGGCGAACACGTCGGCGAGGGTGTGGTGGGCGGCCAGTTCGGCGGCCGGGACGCGACCGGTGAAGACCACGTCCTTGTCGAGGTCGAGGGCGGTGGCCAGGCCGCGCAGCTTCTCCTCGTAGGGACCGCCGCCCGCGATGACCAGGACCGCGCCGTCGACCCGCTTGCGGATCTCGAGCATGGCCATGAGCAACATGTCCTGTCCCTTGCGCGGCACCAGCCGCGACAGGCACAGCACGGTCGGGCGCTCGCCGAGCCCGTAGCGGGCCCGCAGTTCCGCGCGCGCCGCCGGATCGGGCCGGAACACGTCGGTATCGACCCCCGGGGGCAGATACTCGAGTCCCGCGCGCGGCCCGAACGCCGCCGAGAACCGCCGCCGGGTGTACTTGCTGACATAGGTCACCACATCGGTGTGATTGCCGATGGCGCGCAACGCCTGTCGCGCCCCCGGCAGCATCGACCACCCCACCTCGTGCCCGTGCGTGCTCGCGACGATCCGCGCGGCCCCCGCCCGCCGCAGCAGCGGCGACATCAACGCCAGCGGCGCCGCCGCCCCGAACCACACGGTGTCGCACCGCTCGTCGCGCACCAGCTTCGCCGCGCGCCGCGCCACCAGCGGGGTCGGCAGCATCAATGTCGTCGGGTGCCGCACCACCTGGAACTTCTGCTCCGCGTCGAACCGCAGATGGCTGTCCCCCCGCCACCGCGGCGCGTACACCACCAAATCGTCCCCCGGCATCCGCTCCGCCAACGCGTGCAGATACGACTGGATGCCCCCGGGCCGCGGCGGAAAATCATTGGTAACCAGCAGGGTGCGCGCCATGCGCCGAAGTCTATTGCCGCCCTGCCCGTTCCCTCGCCCGCCCTCCCCTCATGGAACGTGGGCCCGCAACCAGTCTCGCCAACGGGCGAGGAATGTGGCGTGGTCGAGGTCGAGGGTTCGGCGGAGGGCGGTGTCGACGGTGGCCGGGGTCTGGGGGCCGGTGGCCAGGTCGTGGTAGAGGGCGACGAGGGTGGGCTCGCCGTACTGGGTGGCGATGAAAGCGTTGGCGGACCAAGCCTGTTCGTAGGCGAGGGCGGCGTTGTTGGTGGCGGTGGGGGTGAAGGCGGGGTCGGCCGGGAGGTCGGCGGGCAGGTCGCCGGAGTGGGCACGGGCGGTGAGGGTGGGGGCGAGCTGGTTCAGGGACAGTTGCTCGTCGCGGTGGGCGCAGTATTCGGCGAAGCCCTCGAGCACCCACTGCGGCGAACCGTCCGCGGTCTCGGCGCGGGCGGCGATATGAGTCAGCTCGTGGCGCAACGTGTCTCGCAACCCCTCGGCGCCCAGGCGGCGCCCGGCATCGGCGGCGAACACCACCCGCTGCCCGGTCGGGCGGCTGCCGGGCAGGAACGAGTCCGAGACCGACGCCGCCGCGACCTCGGTGGACACCGGCCCGGTCGCATGGGTCAACGCGGCGAACTCGGCGGTCGAGGAGGCGACCGCGACGACCGCGGCCCGCGGCCAGTCCGCGCCCCACAACCCCGTCACCGTGTCGACGGCCGGACCGATCTCGCGCGCGAGGGTGTCCACGTCCCCGCGCTGATACGGATGCCCGAACACCACCGACAGCTGCCCCTCCTCCCCCGAAACATGTTGGGTGACAACGGGACCGAACGACTCCATGATCCGCCGCACCTCCCCCACCTGCGGATCCAGCGAACTGGCCGGGGCCGAGTACTGCGCGACCGCCGCCTCGGGCCGCGCCTTCGGCAACGCCGACTTCGGAATCAACACCAGTGCTCCGGTGATGGCCGTCAAGGCGATCACCGTGGCGACGGTGGCGACGAATTCGAACCGCCGCCGTGCCGTCAACCAAGTACGGACCCGCTCCAGCGCGTTCATCCTCACCTCGGTCGAGTTACGACATACCCATCCAATAGCGACGCGCCGAGTGGTACGGAGTCGAGCCCATGGGGGCCACCTGGACCGGGACACCGAAGGTCGAGGCGTGCAGGATCATGCCATTGCCCGCATAGATTCCCACATGCGATGCGTCGGAGTAGAAGAAGACCACATCTCCGGGCTGGAGGTTGTTCTTGTCGACGGGCGTGCCGACCCCCGACTGCGCCTGACTCGTGCGCGGCACGTCGATGCCGACCTGGTGAAACGCCCACTGCACCAGGCCCGAACAGTCGAACTGATCCGGCCCGGTCGCCCCCCACACATACGGATCGCCCACGCGGGTCAGCCCCGCCGCGAGGGCGCTGGTCCCGCTGCCGGGCACCAGCCCGCGCAACAGGGACTCGCGATCGAATCCGGGCGGGAACAATGTCCCCGCCAGCGACGCCTTGTCCCCCGCCGACAGCGTGCCCCACGCCTGGATGACCTGGGCGATGGCCCCTTGCAGATCGGCCCGCTTGCGTTCCAGCTCCGCGCGGATCTGCTCGGCCTTGGCCGAGGCGTCGCGGGCCGCGTCCGCCGCGGTCTTGGCGGTGGTCTGCGCCGCGGTGGCCGCGTCGGTGGCCTTCTTGTACTGCGCGAGCTGGTCCTGGGTCTGGGTGGACAGCACGTCGAGGGTGGAGATCTGATCGAGCAGCTGCTGCGGCGAATCGCTCACCAGCACCGAGAACAGCCGATTGGTCCGCGCCCCTTGATACGCCGCGATCGCGGTGCGGTCGACGGCGGGCTGATACTTGTGCACCTCGGCCTGCGCCGCGTCGACGACCTGGGTGGCGCCCGCGAGTTTCGCGTCCGCGTCGCGGGAGACGGCCTGTTTGGCGTCGAGATCCTGCTGGGCGGTCAGCGCCTGCTCGTTGAGTTGCTCGGACTGCCGGGACAGGTCGACCAGCTTCTGCACCGCGTCGCTCGCACTGCTCGGGGTGGCCGGATCAGCGGTCGCGCCCCCGTCGGGGATGCCGAACATCAACACGCCCACCGCCAGGGAACCACCCATCAGGCGTCGAGTTCTGTCGTTGCGACGTTGCGCTGCCACTGCCTGCCGTGCCCCGTTCCGAGCCGAAATTCCGAGCCGATGCCTCAAGGTCTCGATCAGGTTACGGAACGGCGAGTGTCCATGTCCAGCAGGGCACGGAATGATCACGACCCGCCGTCCCGTATGCCCGAATCTCAGTAGCGCCGCGCGCCCGCGACCGGCATGGTCGACATGGACGCGATGGCCACCGGCTTACCGGCGGTCGAGGCGTGGATGACATTGCCGTCGCCCACGTAGAGCCCGGAGTGGCTGCCGCCGTAGAACGACACCACGTCACCCGGCTGGAGGTCGTCCAGCGAGACCGGCGTTCCGGCGGCCAACTGGTCGTAGCTGGTGCGCGGCAGTTCCAGGCCGGCCTGCTCGTAGGACCACTTCACCAGGCCCGAGCAGTCGAAGGCGTTGGGGCCGCTGGCGCCGTAGACGTAGGGCGCGCCGAGCTTGGTCATCGCGGCGTCGACCGCGCGCTGACCGACGGACTGCTCCGGCGCGATCGCGGGCGGGTTGAAGCCCGGGATCTCGAAGCCCGGGGGCAGCGCGATCCCCGGCGGGATCTGGCCCAGAATCTGATCCGGCACGTCGACGGTCCCGACACCCGGAACGGTGACGGGCGCCGCCGAAGCGGGCGCGGCGGGCAGCAGCAAAGCGCTGAGGGTGGCAGCTCCGACGGCCACCGCGGACGCCAGGTGGGCGTTGCGATGCAGCCCCAGCGTCTGTCGCTTGATCGCCATGATGCGGTACTCCTCGTCTGCCCCACGACGCCGCACCCGGTGGTGCGTCGGACTCCGTGAGGTCTCGAAAAGGTTACGAAGACATAACGGGGGGCTGTAAAGCGCCGAGGCCGCGCACAGGCTTTGTTCAGGGATTGTTATGCCCAGGGTTTGCGATAAATGTCACACCAATCACGAACCGATAACAAACCCGCCCTGAGCAGACGCGTCCGCCCACCCCGAGCCCTGTCCAGCGGGCTTGCGCCATAAGGGTTTAGCGGTGTGACAAATGGGAAACCAGCACGTAGCCGAGAGTGTTCAACTGGGGAAGCGACCGATCAGTCTTGATCTGCTCGTGATCTCACCACCCTCTCGGTAGGGCTGTCCCCACCGCACCGCCGCCGCCCGCGACCGGTCCGGTATTGATTCGTAATCCACATCAATGTGACCCTCGCCACACGAGTCCGTTTCGCACCCCTCCGAGCCCGCTGCCGCCACGCCCGCTACTTGTCGGACCCCCGCCCTACGCTGCTCGCCGTGCCCCACACCGCGGCGGCCCAGCTGGCCTTCGACGAGCTCGACACCCCGCTCCACGACATCACCTTCGTCGTCGTCGACCTCGAAACCACCGGTGGCAGCCCCGACGCGGACGCGATCACCGAGATCGGCGCGGTGAAGGTGCGCGGCGGCGAGGTGCTCGGCGAATTCGCCACCCTCGTGGACCCGGGCTGCCCCATCCCGCCGCAGGTCGTGCAGATCACCGGCATCACCACCGCGATGGTCCGCGACGCGCCGCGTATCGAGGCCGTGCTGCCCGGCTTCGTCGAATTCGCCTCCGGCGCGGTGCTCGTCGCGCACAACGCCCGCTTCGACACCGGATTCCTCAAGGCCGCCGCGGCCCGCTGCGAGATCGCCTGGCCCACATTCCAAGTCGTGTGCACCGTCCAGCTGGCCCGGCGCATCCTCCCCCGCGACGAGACCCCGACCGTGCGGCTCTCGGCGCTGGCCCGGCTGCTCGGCGCCCGGACTGTCCCCACCCACCGCGCCCTCGACGACGCCCGCGCGACCGTCGACGTGCTGCACGCGCTCATCGAACGGGTCGGCAATCAGGGCGTGCACAGCCTCACCGAGCTCCTCGACTACCTGCCCGAGGTGACCCGCCGCCAGCGCGCCAAACGCTTCCTCGCCGCCGACCTGCCCACCGGCCCCGGCGTCTACCTGTTCCGCGGCCCCGCCGACGAGGTCCTCTACATCGGAACGGCCGTGAATCTGCGCCGCCGCGTACGCAATTACTTCACCGGCTCCGAAACCCGCCCGCGCATGCGGGAAATGGTGGCCCTGGCGACCCGCGTCGAGCACGTGCCCTGCGCGCACGGCCTGGAGGCGGGCGTGCGGGAGCTGCGGCTGCTGGTCGCGCACACCCCGCCCTACAACCGCCGCTCGAAATTCCCCAAGCGCGCGTGGTGGCTGACCCTCACCGACGAGGCGTTCCCCCGCTTTGCCGTCAGCCGCACCCCCACCCCGGACGCGCTGGGCCCCTTCAATTCCCGCGCCGACGCCGCCGAGGTGGGCGCGATCGTGGCCGAATACTGCGGCCTGCGCACCTGCGGCGGCCGCATCCCGCGCACCGGGCGGCACGGCGCGGACTGCCCGCCCGCGGCGGTCGGCGGTTGTCCGGCGGGCGCGTCGGGCACGCTGCTGGACGCCGACGGCTACGCTCCCGCCCCGCACGCCGTGCGCGAGCTGTTCGCGGGCCGCGACGACGCGCCCCTGCGCGCCATGCGCGAGCGCGTCGAAACCCTGGCGGCGGCACAGAATTTCGAGGCCGCGGCCCGCCAGCGCGACCGCATGGTGACCGTCGTGCGGGCGCTGCGCCGCACCCAGCGCCTCGCGGCCCTGGCGCGCATCGCCGAATTCGTCGCGGCCCGCTCCGACGGCGCGGGCGGATGGGAGTTCGCGGTCGTCCGCTACGGGCGGCTCGCGGGGGCGGGGACCGCCGTGCGCGGCGTCGCCCCGATGGCCGTGGTGGACAAGCTCGTCGCCGCCGCCGAGACCGTCGTCCCGCCGCAACCACCGCCGCCGCTGCGCGGGGCCTCCCCCGAGGAGACCGCCGTCGTCATCCGCTGGCTCGACCAGCCCGGCACCCGCATCGTCCGCACCACCGACGGCTATCACGAACCTCGGTTGGGCGCGGGCCCGTGGCTGGCCTGGGTACGCCGCGCCGAAGCCGCGGCCCGTGCGGACACGCCCGCCGCCATAGACTCTCACCCATGATTACCGCGATCGTGTTGATCCACGCCGAGGCCGCCCGCATCCCCGAGACCGCGCAGGCGCTGGCCGATCTCGAGGGCGTGGCCGAGGTGTATTCGTGCGCGGGGGACGTGGATCTGATCGCGGTGGTGCGCGTGCGCGACCACGAGCAGATCGCGGAGGTGGTGACCGGGCGGATCAACAAGACGCCGGGGGTGCTGCGCACCGACACCCACATCGCGTTCAAGTCGTATTCGTCCGCGGAGCTCGAGGCGGGGTTCTCCATCGGGGAGTGACACCGAAAGGCGAAGGCCCCCAGCGAGATTCGCTGGGGGCCTTCGCTTCGCTCAGGCACCGAGAAGGACGCTCAGGCATCGAGAGGGACGCTCGGCACGAGAGGGACGCTCGGCCGAAAGGGAGCGAACCCTAGTGCCCGTCGCCGTTCTCGTTGCGGCGCTGCACCTCCGCGAGGACCGCGAGCTGCTTGCGCTCCTGCTCGTGCTCGTACTCGACGAGCGCCTCGGCCTGCTGGGCCGGATCGGACCGCAGCAGCGAACCCAGGCCCGGCTTGCCCGCCGCGCCGAGCTTGTTCATCTTCTTCGGCACCGGGGCGCCCTGGTACTCCAGCGGGATCGGGTGGCCGTGCGAGTCGACCGGGCCCAGCGGCTGGTGCACCTCGATGTACTCGCCGTGCGGCAGACGCTTGATCACGCCGGTCTCGATGCCGTGCTCGAGCACCGTGCGGTCGCTGCGCTGCAGGCCCAGGCACATCCGGTAGGCCAGGAAGTAGGCCAGCGGCGGGGCGACCAGCAGCGCGATCCGGAAGAACCAGGTCGTGGCGTTCAGCGAGATGTCGAACTTGTAGGCGACGATGTCGTTGACGCACGCCAGCGTGAGCACCAGATAGAACGCGATGGCCATCGCGCCGATCGCGGTGCGCACCGGCACATCCCGCGGCCGCTGCAACAGGTTGTGGTGCGCGTCGTCACCGGTCAGCCGCTTCTCGATCCACGGGTAGGCGATCAGCACCGTGAACACCAGGCCCATGATCAACGCGACCCAGAACGGCGCGGGCACCGTGTACCGGCCCAGATACAGCTCCCACGGCGGCATCAGGCGCGCCATGCCGTCGGTCCACATCATGTAGAAGTCCGGCTGCGAACCCGCCGACACCTGAGAGGGGTTGTAGGGACCCAGGTTCCAGATCGGGTTGATCTGGAGGATGCCGCCCATGAGCGCGATGATGCCGAGGGTGAACATGAAGAACGCGCCCTGATCCGCGGCGAACACCGGCACGATGCGCGCGCCGATGACGTTCTTCTCGGTCCGCCCCGGCCCGGGGAACTGGGTGTGCTTCTGGTACCACACCAGCGCCACGTGCGCGGCGACCAGCGCGAGCATGATGCCCGGGAACAGCAGCACGTGCGCGATGAACAACCGCGGGATGATGATCGTGCCCGGGAAGTCACCGCCGAAGATCAGCCAGTGCATCCAGGTGCCGATCAGCGGGATGCCCATCGTGATACCGCCGAACGCGGCCCGCAGACCGGTGCCCGACAGCAGGTCGTCGGGCAGCGAGTAGCCGAAGAAGCCCTCGAACATCGCCAGGATCAGCAGCAGCGAGCCGATCACCCAGTTCGCCTCGCGCGGGCGCCGGAACGCGCCGGTGAAGAAGATGCGGAACAGGTGGATGATGATCGACGCCGCGAACAGCAGTGCGGCCCAATGATGTACCTGCCGCACGAACAGACCGCCGCGCACCTCGAAGGAGATGTTCAGCGCGGTCTCGTACGCCCGCGACATGGTGACCCCGCGCAGCGGCTGATACGACCCGTTGTAGACGACCTCGGTCATCGACGGATCGAAGTACAGCGTCAGGTACACACCCGACAGGATCAGGATGACGAAGCAGTACAGCGCGATCTCGCCGAGCAGGAACGACCAGTGGGTCGGGAAGACCTTGTTGATCGACCGCTTGACGAACGCCGCCGCCTGATAGCGCTCATCCATTTCGTTGGCCTGTGCGGCCACCTTCGAAGGGCTCATGATCGACGCTCCCAGTAGGCCGGGCCGAGGGGCTCGATGAAGTCGTGCTGGGCGACCAGGTAACCCTCGGTGTTGACGGTGATCGGCAGCTGCGGCAGCGCTCGGGCAGCGGGACCGAAGACCGGCTTACCCCACTCTACGGCCGAGAACTGCGACTGGTGGCACGGGCAGAGAATGCGATTGGTCTGCTGCTCGAACAGCGAGGTCGGGCAGCCCAGGTGCGTGCAGATCTTCGAGTAGGCGAAGTAGTCGCCGTAGTTGAAGCTCTCCTGGCCCCGGCGCTTGACCGCCTTCTGCGCGTCCTCGGTGCGCAGGCGAATCAGCATGACCGCGTTGCGGATTCCGCGCAGCGACTGAAGTGTCTCCTCCTCGTTGCCGCGCCACTCCTCTTTCCAGGGGAAGACGGTCTCCATCGCGCCCGCGTCCAGATCCTCCGGCCGCACCAGCACGATGTCCTCCGGGCGGCCGGTGTCCTTGCGCAGGTAGATGGTCTGGCCCGGGTAGTCCGGGGTCCAGCCCGACACCCACAGCGGCGACTTGTCGCCCTTGGCCCACGGGTTCTTGATCATGCCGCCGACGAACACGAACAGCGCGCCGATGCCGAGCACGCCCGCGCCGAGACCCGCGGTCCGGGTGATCAGCTTGCGGCGGCCCAGCGTGGAGGTCTCCAGCGCGTCGGACAGTTCGGCGGCCAGCGTGCGCCGGTTCACCTCGGAGGACTTGCCGTCGTGGCGGTCCTGCACCGACAGCTCGGCGGGGATGAACTTCTTGCGGATGATCACCGCGGCCACGCCGATGGACAGCACCGCGATGCCGAGCAGCAGACCGTAGAGCGGGGTGGTCAGCGAGTAGATGCCCGCGCCCTCCTCGCCCCGGCCCTTGTACTCCCAGGGCCAGAACAGGAACACCGCGATCAGGCCCAGGCCCGACAGCGCGGAGATGGCGAACCACAGCGCGACCTGCCGCTCGGCCCGCTTCTCCGCGCGAGTGCCCGGAATCGGCCAGCGCGGGGCGCGGTAGGCGACATCGACGCCGTCGAGTTCGGTGCCGAGCTTGACCAGCTCGTCCCGCGACATCGCGTCGAGTTCGTCGTCGGTGGGGGTGGCGTTGCCGTGGGGGTCCGCGGGGCGACCCATGTCGTCAGTCTCCTGTCCACTCATGAGCGAGATCCGATCCACATCGCCGTGCCGACCAGAGCCACGATGCCGATCACCCAGACGGCCAGGCCCTCGGTGGCGGGACCGAGTCCGCCCAGGCCCCAACCGCCTTCGGGATGCGATTCGGTGCGGTTCTTGATGTAGGCGACGATGTCGCGCTTCTCCTCCGGCGTCAGCTGGCGGTCGGAGAACTTCGGCATGTTCTGGGGGCCGGTGAGCATCGCGGTGTAGATCTGCTGTTCGCTCGCGGGATCCAGCGAGGGGGCGAACTTGCCCGAGGACAGGGCGCCACCGCGACCGGTGAAGTTGTGACACGACGCGCAGTTCATGCGGAACAGCTCACCACCGCGGGCGGCGTCGGCCCCCGCGATCAGCGACTCCTGGGCGATCTTGCCGTCGGCGTCGCGCACGACCGTCGGGCCGCCGCCGTTGGCCGCGACGTACGCGGCCAGGGCGTCGGTCATGTGCTCGTCGAACTTCGGCTCCTTGCGCTGGATCTGCGCGCCGTTCGCGGCCGCGGGCATCCGGCCGGTGGAGACCTGGAAGTAGACGGCCGCCTCGCCGACGCCGATGAGGCTCGGGCCGCGGTCCTGCACACCCTGCAGATTCGCGCCGTGGCAGGTGACACAGGAGGTCTCGTAGAGCTGCTTGCCCTCGCGAATCAGCGCGGACTGGTCCTCGTTCGCCGTGGCGACCTGTGCGTGCGGGGTCAGTGCCGACGCCGCGAGACCGGCTCCCACGAGACCCATCAGCAGCACCAGACCACCCGCGAACCGGCGTCGCAGCCGCCGCTGCTTGCGGACCTTGGTGGCCTGGTCGTTCTTCGCGCTGCCGACCCCGGGGCTGGTGGGGTCCGGCGCTGACGGGGGAGATGAACTCATCTGTGTCCCTTTTGGAGTAGACGGAACCGACGGTGGCTGCTGTCCTGCTTCAGCGGACGAAGTAGATCGTGGCGAACAACCCGATCCAGACGATGTCGACGAAGTGCCAGTAGTAGGAGACGACGATGGCCGCGGTGGCCTGGGCCGGGGTGAACTTGCTGACCGTCGTCCGGACCAGCAGGAAGATGAAGGCGATCAGACCACCGATGACGTGCAGACCGTGGAAGCCGGTGGTGATGAAGAACACCGAGCCGTAGACGCTGCTCGAGATCGTGGTGCCCTCTTTGTAGAGGTTGTGGTATTCGAACCCCTGGCCGAGCACGAAGAACAGGCCCATCAGGAACGTGATGACGTACCAGCGCCGCAGCCCGAACACGTCGCCCTTCTCCGCCGCGAACACGCCCATCTGGCAGGTGAACGAGGACAGCACGAGCACCGTCGTGACCGGCACGGCGAGATACATGTTCAGCTCGGTCGGCTCCGGCGGCCACGGCCCGCCCGCGTGCGCCTGCGCGCGCGCGACGAAGTACATGGCGAACAGGCCGGCGAAGAACATCAGCTCGCTCGACAGCCAGATGATGGTTCCGACGCTGACCATGTTGGGCCGGTTCAGCGAATGCACACGCTGAGTAATGGCCGATCCTGGGGTCCCTACTGCGGTCGTCACGCCGGTAAGTATGACTCGTCGTAGTACGACAGGCGTAGCCGGGTGCGAAACTCGGCCGTCCGTGTCGGAAACCGCACGGCGAGACGGGGTCTCACCGGCCCATCGGCGTGTCCCCCGAACCCGCCGTTCGTCGCCCCTCCCCGCGGGACCCGCGGTCACCACCCGCCGCGAATCCGGCGGCGGCGCCCGCCCTTCCCCGCAGGGCCCGCGGTCGCCACCCGCCGCGAATCCGGCGGCGGCGCCCGCCCTTTCCCGCAGGGCCCGCGGTCACCACCCGCCGCGAATCCGGTGGCGGCGCCCGCCTCTCCCCGCGGGGCCCGCGGTCGCCACCCGCCACGAATCAGGTGGCGGCGCGGTCGCATTGGGGCCGCGGCGGATGCGGCGGCTCGCCCCGCCACATTAGGCTGCTAGCCATGAGCGCGCGCAGCTGGCCCGAGATCCTCGGGGCCCTCACCGACGGGGTCGACCTGACGGCGGAGGAGGCCGCGTGGGCCATCGACGAGATCTTCTCCGACAATGCCGGCCCCGCCCAGATCGCCGCGTTCGGCGTGGCCATGAAGATGAAGGGCCCCACCGCGACCGAACTGTCCGGCCTGGCCCAGGGCATGCTCGGCCACGCGCGGCGGGTGAGGCTGGACGCGAACGCGGTCGACATCGTCGGCACCGGCGGTGACCGTTCGGGCTCGGTCAACATCTCCACCATGTCCTCGATCGTGGTGGCCTCCGCGGGTGTCCCCGTGGTCAAGCACGGCAACCGCGCGGCCTCCTCCAAGAGCGGCGGCGCCGACGTGCTCGAGGCGCTCGGCGTGCGAATCGCGTTGGGCCCCAAGGCCGTCGAACAGTGCGTCACCGAGGTGGGGATCGGCTTCTGCTTCGCCCCGCTGTTCCATCCGGCGCTGCGTTTCGCCGCCGCCGCCCGCAAGGACATCGGTATCCCGACCGTGTTCAATGTGCTGGGCCCCCTGACCAATCCGGCCCAGCCCCGCGCGGGCCTGATCGGCTGCGCCTTCGCCGACCTGCTCCCGGTCATCGCCGGGGCGTTCGCCGAACGCGGCGTCAACGCCCTCGTCGTCCGCGGCAACGACGGCCTCGACGAGATCACCACCGCCGACACCACCGAGGCATGGGTCGTCACCGGCGGCCACCTCACCCACACCACCATCGACCCCACCCGCCTCGGCCTCGACCGCGTCTCCCCCGAAGCCCTGCGCGGCGGCGAGGCCGAAACCAACGCCGTCATCGCCCGCAACATGCTCGGCGGCGCCCCCGGCCCCGTCCGCGACGCCGTCCTGCTCAACTCCGCCGCCGCCATCACCGCCTGCGAACTCACCCCCGAAACCGCCGACAAGGACCTCCACGACGCCCTCGCCGAAAACCTCGGCCGCGTCGCCCGAGCCGTCGACAGCGGCGCGGCCTCGGCATTGCTGGACCGCTGGGTGCATCTGAGCAATCGGCTCGGGCCGGACTGAGCGACTACCGCGCCCGACCTCGGGGAATCGACCGGAGGAACTCGGCGAGCAGGCGCGTCGTCTGCTCGGGAGCTTCCTCGGCCAGGAAGTGACCGCCTCGAATCGGAGCGCCCGTCACCTCGGGCGCCCACCCGCGCCAGACCTCGAGCGGGTCGTACCACCGCGCGACCGCCCCGCTGTCGCTCCACAGCGCCAGCACCGGACAGGCCCCCAGACCCCGGACCCGATCCGCTTCGTCGTGGGCGATGTCGTGCGTGGCGGCGGCCCGGTACTGCTCGCAGATGGCGTGCACCCGTTCGGGATCGCGGAACTGCGCTCGATACGCCGCCCGGATCTCGCCGGTGAACACCTCCGGCCGATCGGCCCACTCGTCGAGCATGTGGTCGACGAAGGCGTCCGGATCCCCGGCGATGAGCCGCTCCGGGATCGGTGCGGGAGCGGCGAGGAACGACCACACCCAGTATCCGAGCGCGAAGTCCCGGTCCGCGCGGGCGAACGCGTCCGCGGTCGGGACGATGTCCAGCACCGCCAAGGCGTCCACCCGCTCCGGATGGTCCAGCGCGGCGCGGTACGCGCACCGCGCACCACGATCGTGCCCGACCACCGAAAACCGTTGGTACCCAAGCCGATCCATCACCTCGACCTGATCGCGAGCCAGCTCCCGCATCGCGTACTCGGCATGATCCGGCCCGCTCGCGCACACGGCGGACGCACCGTATCCCCGCAGATCCGTGACCACGACGGTGAACTCACGCGCCAGGACCGGGGCGACCAGCCGCCACATCAGGTGCGTTTGCGGAATCCCGTGCAGGAGCAGTACCGCCGGGCCCGAGCCACCCCGCCGCCCGAAGATCGTGCCGCCGCCCGTCGGAACGGTGAACTCGTCGAAGTCGTCGAACATCACGCCTCCGTCTAGACGAGGTAGCGCGCCACGCTCTCCGACACGCAAGCAGGTTTGTCCGCACCCTCGAGTTCCACCGTCACCGTCCGCACGGCCTGCACCCCGCCCGGGATGTCGGTGACCGAATCGAGGACCACCCGCGCCCGAATCCGCCCGCCCACCGGAACCGGCGTGATGAACCGAACCTTGTTGAGCCCGTAGTTGATTCCCATCCTCACCCCGCCGACCGACGCCGCCTGCGCGCCCAGAGCGGCGGTCAGCGACAGCGTGAGGAACCCGTGGGCGATGGTCTTCCCGTACGGTCCCTCGGCCGCCCGCTCCGGATCGACGTGGATCCACTGGTGATCCCCCGTCGCCTCGGCGAAGGTGTCGATCCGCTCCTGGTCGATCGTCAGCCAGTCGCTGACCCCGATCTCGGTGCCCACGGCGCCGCGCAGCGCCTCGACGTCCGCGAAATGCGTCATGGCTCCCGAGGTTACGCTCACCCGGCTCGGAATCGCTCCCGTACTTGATCTTCGGTCAGGCCGTAGTCGGCCAGTGCGTAGGTGTGCACGGGTTTGCGGTCGCCGCTGCGGCTCTCCTCGTCGAGGGCGGTCATGGCCGCGCGCGCCGCGTCGGTGAACTCGATGCCGAACGCGTTGTAGATGGCGGCGACGGTGCCCAGCGGATCCGCGCGAAGATCGGCGAAGTCGACGTCGAGGAACTGCGCCGGATCGTAACCGCGCCGCGCGGCGGTGAACTCCCGCAACCCGCGCGACCACAGTTCCAGCTGGGTCTCCCCGATCACCGTGCCGGAGAACGTATTCGACCACCCGCGCGTCGCGTGCTCGGACAGGCTGCACGCCGAGGCCAGCACGGTCTCCGGCGCGCGGTGGGTCTGGATGACCAGCGCGTCGGGATACACGGCCATGAGCGCGTCGAGCGCGAACAGGTGGCTCGGATTCTTGAGCACCCAGCGCCGCTCGTCCCCGAGCCCGATGAGTTGCAGGTTCTTGCGATGCCGGGTGTAGGCGTCGGTCCAGTCCTGCCGCCGCAGCCACTCCGAATACGTGGGCAGATAGGCCAGTGTCTCGTAGGACACCGATTTCACCGTCTGCCGCAGCAGCTGCCAGCACTCCTCCACCTCGGCCGCGTTCATGAAGTGCAACCCCATGAACTCCGGATTCTCGATGTGGTGCTGCGCGAAGCCCGCGTCGATCTGCCGGTAGATCGGATTGTCGGCCCACGTCTCGCGCGGCGGCCGCGGCTGCGGGAACTCGGTCAGCCACATCTCCAGCGCCTGATGCCGCGGATCGGCGGCGAGCAGCCGGTGCAGCGCGGTGGTGCCGGTGCGCGGCAATCCGGTCACGAAGATGGGCCGGGTGATCGCGGTGTCGGCGTAGCCCGGATTCGCCTGCCACGCCGCCTCGCTCAGCGCCCGCGCCACCAGCGCGCCGCGCAGGAAGTAGCGATTCATCTTCGAGCCCAGTTCGGTGAGGTCTGCGTCGCGGCGATACGACTCGAGCAGCACCTCGAGCGCCTCGAGATAGTCGTCGGCCCCGAAATCGGTGAGCCCGCAGACTTTGGTCGCCGAGGCGTGCAGATCCTCGACGGTGCCCACATCGGTACGTACGGTCATGTCCCTGATTCCTATGCGTGGTATTCGCCGCAGTTCACATCGAGCGTCTGCCCGGAGATGGCGCTGGACCAGTCCGAGGCGAGAAACACCACGGCGCGGGCGATCTCGTCGGGTTCCGGCAGGCGTTTGAGATCCGAGCGGGCCGCGGTCTGCTCGTAGACCTGCTCCACGGTGATCCCGTACTTCTCCGCCACCTGGCCGAAGTACCACTTCAGTTGATCGCTCCAGATGTAGCCCGGCGCTACCGTATTGACCCGAATCCCCTTGGTCCCCAGCTCTTTCGCGAGCGTCTGCGACATGGCGAGCAACGCCGCCTTGGACAGTTTGTAACTGCCGTAGCGCGGCTCGGAGTGCCGGATGGCGGCCGAATTGATCATCACCACAGCGCCTTTCGCCTTGGCGAGCTCATCGGTGAACGCCTTGGTCATCCGCAGCCCACCCAGCACCGTCAGCTCCAGGCTGTCCCGGATCTGCTGAAAGTCGGTGCGCTCCAACGACTTCATCGACGGCACCGCGAACGCATTGTTCACCAACGCGTCAACCCGCCCGAACGTCTCGACCGCGCGCGCCACCAGATTCGCCACCGCCGCGTCGTCGGTGATATCGGTCGGCACACACAGCGCCTGCCCCCCGGCCCCCTCGATCTCACCCGCAACCTCCCGCAGTCGCGATTCGGTCCGCGCGGCCAGCACCACCTTGGCCCCCGCCGCGGCGGCCTCGGTGCAGATCGAGCGCCCGAGCCCCGGCCCCACACCGCTCACGACGACCACTTTGTCCGCGAGCAGACTCATGCCAACATCCTTTCCGCGAAACCCCGCTGACGCTCGGCAATCCTTGCCCGCCAGCCGTTCTCATCGATCCGATTGCTCTCGTAGTACGGCAGCCGCGCCGCCACCTCCCCGACCGGCACCACGGTCACCGTCGGCCCCTCGGCCGCCGTGACAGGCCGCGCGACGCGCTGCCAACGGAACTGGAGAATCCCGCGCCGCCGCCCCGTCGTCTCGATCCAATTGGCGATCCCCGGATTTCGCGCCGACACCACCATCCGAATGACCCCGTCCGGATCCACCTGCGCCTGCGCGCTGTTGAGGCTGGTCTGATGGTTGACGTAGTCCAGCGAGATGTACCAGCGGCTGCCCAGCTGGAAACCCTGATACGGCGCATCGGATTTCGGCACCGCGATCACCAGCGCCTGATCGGGCTCCAGCTCGAAATGCCCCACCGACGAGTACTGCGTGCTCAACCCGCCCGGCGTGAGCCGCGGCTCGGTCAGCGTATTGACCGGCAGATCCAGATAGAACCACTTCGGGAAGTTGAACCAGGTGTGGATGCGCTGCACCAGCATTCGCCCCGCCGCCCGATACCGCTTGCGCAGCTGCTCGACGCCGGGTTCGACGGGCGCGGTGCCGATCGTATCGGTCCGCTCGATCCGGATCGTGCCCTTGCGCTCGGTGTTCCAGTTCCCGTACACCTCCCGTACCGCGAGCATCGACGCGCCCTCGCCGAGCACGAAGTAGTCCGGCTCCGGATTCGCCTTCGGCGGCCCGAACCGCAGCCGGTAGTTCCCGTCGGCGTCGACGCGCAACCGCCGATCGTCGAAGGCGTCGTCGCCGTTGGGCACGTCGGTGGCGGTGTAATCGCCCTTCAACACCTGGAAACTCAGATCCACCGTGCTGCCCCGCGTCCCGGTGACCACGTACTCCGCGGTCGGCTCGACATTCGCGTGGTAGTACAGCGTGTCCGGATTGTCCAGTCCCATCTTCGCGTACGGCCCGGTCGAGCTGACGAAGTACGGGTGGCTGGTGCCGTGCGCGCGGGACAGGTTCAGTACGGCCGCGATACTGCCCGACAGATAGTCGTACCCCTCGGCCAGATCGTGCTCGTCGTGAATGAAATCCGCTGCGGCGATGAGCTTTTCGGCCTCGGCGACGGCGGCCAGGAACGGTTCGGTCAGCGGCTGTTCCGATATCTCCATTGATCTCCCACTTCGTTGTGCGCGAGCTACAGTCCCAGATCCCGGCGCAGGCGCGCGGCGATCTCGGCGGGCGTCCCGTCCGCGGTGCCGATCACCACATCCGGATGTTCGGGCCGCTCGTAGGGCGAGTCGATGCCGGTGAACTGCGGCAGTCGCCCCGCCCGGGCGCGGGCGTAGAGCCCCTTCGGGTCGCGGCGCTCGCACACCTCGAGCGGGGTGTCCACGAACACCTCGTGGAACGGCAGCCCGCGCCCGTCGTGCACCGCGCGCGCCTGCTCCCGCTGCGCGGCGAACGGGCTGATGAGCGACACGATCGCCACCACCCCGGCGTCGGCGAACAGCGCGGCCACCTCGGCCACCCGGCGGATGTTCTCGCGCCGGTCGTCGTCGCCGAAGCCCAGATCTGCGTTCAGCCCGTGCCGCAGATTGTCCCCGTCCAGCAGATACGCCGGCCGCCCCGCGGCCACCAGCTGACGCTCCAATTCGACTGCGACCGTGGACTTTCCGGACCCCGACAATCCTGTCAGCCACACCGTCGCACCCCGATGCGGACGCCCGGTCCGCTCCACCGAGGAGCTGTGCCAGACGACCTCGCTCGCCCCGGTCCGCGCGCCGGTGTCGCGGGCCAGGATCATGCCCGCGGCCACGGTCTGATGGGTGGCGTCGTCGACGAGGATGAAGCTCCCGGTGCGGCGATTGTCCCGGTACGGGTCGAACATCAGCGGGGTACGGGAGCGCAACGACAACCGCGCGATGTCGTTGAGCGCCAGGCTCTCCGCGCCGACCTCGCGATGCAGCGTGTTCACGTCGAGGCGGTAGTCCAGCTCGGTGACGCGCACGGCGCTGGTCTGCGCGGCGGTGCGGATGGTGTACTCCGCCCCGGGCCGCAGCACGGCGTCGTCGGCGAACCAGCACACCATCGCGTCCAGATCGCGATCCAGATGCGGCCGATTCCCCGGGCGCGCCAACATGTCTCCGCGCCCGACGTCGAGCTCCTCGTCGAGGGTCAGCGAGACCGACATCCCGGTGAACGCCTCGTCCACTTTCGTCCCGCCCGGCCCCCACACCCGGCGCACCCGCGTCGAGCGCCCGGACGGCAGCACCACCACCTCGTCGCCCGGTTTGAAGATCCCGCCCGCCACGGTCCCCGCGTAGGCTCGGTGCCCGTCCGCGCGTATCACGTACTGCACGGGCAACCGGGCGTCGATGAGATTGCGGTCCGACGCGATGTGCACGTCCTCGAGATGACGCAGCAGCGGCGGCCCCGCGAACCACGTCATCCGCTCCGACGGCTCGACGACATTGTCGCCCAGCAGCGCCGACACCGGCACGAAGCTCAGATCACCGACGGTCAGTTTGGCCGCGAAATCCGCGAATTCCGTGCGGATCTCGTCGAAGCGTTCGCCCGACCACCCGACCAGATCCATCTTGTTCACGCACACCACCATGTGCGGCACCCCCAGCAGCGCGGCCAGGAAGGCGTGCCGCCGGGTCTGCTCGATCACGCCCTTGCGCGCGTCGACCAGGATCAGCGCGAGGTCCGCGGTGGACGCGCCGGTGACCATGTTGCGGGTGTACTGCACGTGCCCGGGAGTGTCGGCGATGACGAACTTGCGCCGCGGCGTGCTGAAGTAGCGGTAGGCCACGTCGATGGTGATGCCCTGTTCGCGCTCGGCCCGCAGCCCGTCGGTCACCAGCGCGAGATCCGTTGCGGCGTCGCCCCTTTGGGTGCTGAACCGCTCGATGGCGGCGAGCTGATCGGTGAACAGGTTCTTCGAGTCGTAGAGCAGGCGCCCGATGAGGGTGGACTTGCCGTCGTCCACGCTCCCGGCGGTCGCGAGTCGAAGTAGGTTGCGGCTCATCAGAAGTAGCCCTCCCGCTTGCGGTCCTCCATGCCGGACTCGGAGATCCGGTCGTCGGCGCGGGTCGCGCCGCGTTCGGTCAGCCGGGTGACCGCGGTCTCGGCGATCACCGCCACCGGATCGGCGGCCTCGCTCTCCACGCAGCCGGTGCAGGTGGCGTCGCCGACGGTGCGGAAGCGCACGGTCGTCTCGAACACCTCCTCGTCCGGTCGGGGCGTCACGAAACGGTTGGCGGCCAACAACATTCCGTCGCGGCGCACCACCTCGCGACGATGCGCGTAGTACAGCGACGGCAGCTCCACGGCCTCGCGATCGATGTACTCCCAGATGTCGAGCTCGGTCCAGTTCGACAGCGGGAAGACCCGGATGTGCTCGCCCGCGCGGTGCCGCCCGTTGTAGAGATTCCAGATCTCCGGCCGCTGCGCCCGCGGCTCCCACGCCCCGAACTCGTCGCGGAAGCTGAACACCCGTTCCTTGGCGCGGGCCTTCTCCTCGTCCCGGCGCGCCCCGCCGAATACCGCGTCGAACCTGTTCTCGTTGATCGCCCGCAGCAGCGTGGTCGTCTGCAACCGATTGCGGGTCTCGCCCGGCCGCTCGACCACCCGCCCCGCATCGATGTCGTCCTGTACCGCGCCCACCAGCAGCCGCGCGTTCAGCCGCGCCGCGGTCCGATCCCGGAACTCGATCACCTCGTCGAAGTTGTGCCCGGTGTCGATGTGCAGCAAGGGAAACGGCAACGGCGCAGGCCAGAAGGCCTTGCGCGCCAACTCCAGCATCACCGCCGAATCCTTGCCCCCGGAGAACAGCAGCACCGGCCGCTCGAACGTCGCCGCCACCTCCCGGAAGATGTGGACCGACTCGGCCTCCAACGCCCCCAGATGCGAGAGCTCATATCCCGTCCGCACAGCCCTCTCCCACTTGCACTGTCGAATATTCGACGCTATCGTTCGATATTGTGACACCGACGATAGGCCGCGCCAGCCACGCCGGTCAAGAACCTGTTCCAGAAAAGGACCCCGCGGCGGCGTCCCCGCCCACCCATCGCGTCGTCCAAGTGATCGAACTACTGGCCCGCCGCCCCACCGAGCACCTGTCGCTGGCCCGCATCGTCCGCGACACCGGCATGTCCCGCGCCACCGCCCACGCCGTGCTCACCCAGCTCACCGCCGACGGCTGGACCGCCCGCGACCCCGACGGCAACTACACCCTCAGCCTCGGCCTGGTCACCCTCGCCCGCCGCGCCGAATCCGCCTTCCCCCTCCGCCGCCTCGCCCAGGACCCCCTGCGCGAACTCGTTGCGCGCCTTGACGTTCCGGTCTTCCTCGCCGAACGAGACAACGACACCATCCTCATCACCGAAGTCCTCGGCACCCCCTCGGTCCCCTGGATCCGCCCCGGCCGCCGCCTCCCCCTCGCCCCACCCGTGGCCCGCGAATTCGCCGCCTGGGCCCCCGCCGCCACCCGCGAATCCTGGCTCGCCTCAGCCGACCCCGCCCACCGCGACCGCCTCCGTGAGGTCCTCACCGCCGTCCGCACCCGCGGCTACTCCGTAGAACGCCTCGCCGACGAATCCGCCCCCATGCTCGAAGCCCTGGCGACCCTCCGCACCTCCCCCGTAACCGACCCCCTCCGCAACCGCCTCAACGCCATGATCGCGGACCTCATCTCGATCGATTACCTCCCCGACGAACTGGGCCCGGAGAACGCGGTAGTCACAGTGGCCGCCCCCATCTTCCTCACCCCGGAAACAGTCTCGGCCACGGTAGTAGCCTGCCCGGACCGCCTCCTGTCGGCCGAGGAGTTACAGAAAATGGGCGAGGCCGTCCGAGAAACAGCCGACCACATCACCAAATCCGCCCTCCCCCAATAGTTCCCCCTACTCCAGCCACCCACTCCGATTCCGCCACCGAAAGTACTCGTCATCGGCAGCTTGAATCTCCTCCTCGGTCAGCGCGCGCCGGGGTCGACCGTCTTTTGCCGGTTCCCGCCGCCCGATCAGTTCCCGCAACGGCCCGCGCAGACGGGGATCAGCACGCTCCACTACCTGCTCCACCCGGCTCTTCGCATCGGCACGAGCCCGGCGGTGGCAGTCGCGAATCACGTCCGCGAGTTGCGCACTGTGCCAGCGCATCACCCCGGGCGCGAGCCGCATGTCGGTGATGTCCCCGGTGGCGTCGACCTCGACGAGAACTCCGCGAAACTCGGCGCGGCCCCGCACGGCTCCGAGCACTTTCCGAAAGCCCTCACCACGCTGCTCGATCTCGGCGAGTTCCCGCCGCAGAATCCGCTCCCATTCGCGAAAGTCGACAGTCACGACAGGGCCTGATCCGGATCAGTGGAGTAGATGACGTCACCCGGCTCCACCCAGGCGGAGACTTCTCCGGAGAACACCAACGAGAACTTCCCCGCCGCGGGACGATGAAGGTCGAGCGCCTCCAAAGTTCCCCGATGGACCGTCCCGTCCTTCTTGCGTAGCTCCACGTGCTCACCGACCGCGAAGTCGCCGACCGCCCGTCCCACGACAAACGGCGTCGGCCGGAAACTCACTGGAAAGATCTCTTCGACATGGAATTCACTCACGGCCTATTCACCCTTCCCGGAAACGAAACGCTGCCAGAATTCCTCGTCGGCCCGATAGGCCTCGCTCTCCAACTCATCGGCCACGGCCGAGCCGATCCGCCCTTGGGCGTACTGTTCGATATGCACCCGTTCGTGAACGAGATTCCGCAACAGCGCCTCTTCGTCGGCAAATGCACTGGGAGCCAAGGCGATATGGCCGGGCCCGGTGCTCGCGCTGGCACCCATCATATCGTAGTACCGAATATCCTCCGCTGAATTCGCCACGTCCACTTGCACACCCCGTAGATCGATCCCGGCCCGGCGCGCATATTCCTGAATGGTCTCCTGAGTCATGGGTAGATGATCTCCGCTCTCCATGATCTCTCGGTTGCTGCGTGCCCCCATTCGAGAGAACAGCCGCCCATCTGCCGAAACGGCCTCGCGCCGCGCCAACGGAGTCAGCCTTATCCTGGCAGCCTCGACCCAGTTGCGAACCTTGTCGAACAGCGGTCCGAGCCGTTCCACGAGCGGCTTGACGGCAGTGGCGACAAGGCGCGCCACTCGCGCGGCGAGTTCCCCGATAATCGTCGCGACCCGCCGCGCGCGTATCGCGATTCGCCCCGCCATGGCGGCGTTTCCCACCCATTCCGACAAGGTCACCGTGAATGGCGTGAGAACAGCGAAAGCTACCTCCCCCGCGGCTGTTTCGAGGACGAGCCCCTTCAGCTCTTCGAGTATCTTGTGGTGCGCCTCGTCCAGGTAGTGCGCGTACTCACCGCACGCGTCACCGAGCACCTGACAGACATCGGCCAGTGCCAGCAGATCGGCCTGCCGGTCCGTGCACGTCCGCACGCTGACGTCGATCTCGGGAGACTGCTGGTTTCGAAGCAGTTCCACCGCTTGGGGAGCTTGCATGGCGACGGTCCGGAAATCCCGAGACGCGGTCTGCCAAGCCACTTTCGCGGCTTCGAGTTTGTCCTGATGCCCGTTGGGCCACGCCCACCCGACCGCGTCCTCGATGATCGACCATCCGAACGGCTCGGGAATACCGTTCCCGGCTGCTGAGACCGCCGTGTCCGGTAGACACGGATCCGGCGACAGCGCCGGAGGCGGCGGTAGTTCCGTTCCTCGAGGATTGGAGGCCGCCTCGGCGACCTGATGATTATGAGCTCCGACCACGATCAGATCCCGCACCTGCCCACACGCCGTGGCCAGTTTCGACGACGCCGAGACCGCCAACTGCGCCGCCTGATCGTAGGAACTCGCCCACTCCCGCCCCACGCTGTCACTCCCCGCCATCCCCGCGTTCGCCGCCAGAACCGCCACCAACGGAGAATGCGTCGCGATGGCATCGTTCGCCATCTGCCCGAAAACCTCACCCGCGGAGTGATATTCGACCGCACGGCAGACGATCAACGGCACGGACGGCGAGGTCATTGGGGCCACATCCGCGTGTTGGTGTCGACGGCGGCGGAGTAGTTGGCGTGCGCCCGGCGCGCCACCTCGCGCAGTTCGTCGAGGTTCTGCCGCATTTCGGCGGCTCCCGCCAGCCACTTGGCGTGCGCCTCGCGCTGCACGTCGGCGGCCCGACTCGACCAGGAGAGATGGAGATCGGCGATGTGCTGATCGACCTCCCGAAGCCAGCCGTCGACCTCCGCACCGAATTTGCCCATGGCCGCGATCGCGTCATCGAGCTGTTGCAGGTCCACACGAAAGCTGAAGTCGTCCACCATGTTTCATCCCCGGCCTTCGGTTCCGGTGATCGAATCACGTCCGGCATTGTCCTGCATCTCGTACCGGTTGGCGGCATCGGCCAAACCGGACGCCGACGACTCCAGGGCGGCCACGATCTCGTCCGCCCCGCGCTTCCATTCGATCCACGATTCGTCGTAGACCGAGGCGGCCTTGCCCTGCCACCCGTCGGCCAGCAGTTCCCGCCCCACCGTGCGATCGAGCTCTTGTACCCGAGTCTTGATGGTCTGCGCCTTGTCGGCGATGAATCGGGCCGCCGCACGTAGTCGCGCGGGGTCCACCTGAAGTCCGTCGACCATCCACCCCTCCTCACGTCGAGCCCCTCTACGCACTATAAGACGCGCCGGCCCTCCTCTCGGCTCCCCGAAGTCTTGCCTTTACATACGCCCGTACGTATTCTTCCCTCCATGCCCTCCCCCCGCTTCGCCCTAGCCCAAGCCCTCGCCGAAGCCAAGAGCCGCCAGGACATCCCCGCCGCCCTCACCGTCCTCCACCCCGAATTCACCTTGCACACACCACCTTTCGGCACCACCACCCACGGCCGCGCCGCCACCGAGAAGACCCTGGCATCCTTCTTCGCCACCTTCCCCGACTACGAGGTCACCCTCGAATCCCACGCCGACAACGGCCACACCCTCGTCTGTTGGGGAACCGCCCGAATGACCATGAGCACAACACGTTTCGGCGTCACCCCCAACGGCCGCCGCGCCGAACTCCCCGTCTTCATCCGGTTCACCTTCGCCGACGACCTGATCGCCGAGGAAGTGTTCTTCTTCGATCTCTCTGCCCTCTGCGCCCAGTCGGGCGTCTCGACAGATGCCGTGCGGCACAAGCTGTTCGGCGAACCCGCCCTCGTCTGAGAAGGATCGATGACCCTCGACACCCGCGTCCACGCCGTCCCCCCGATCACCACCACCCCCTTGTTCGACATCGCCGTCGACCTCGAACCCCCCTTGAAATTCGGCCCGGGCCCCCTCGGCCGCCGCACCCTCTACCCCGCCTCGCGCGGCACCTTCCACGGCCCCCGCCTGCGCGGCGAGGTCCTCCCCGGCGGCGGCGACTGGGCCCTCTACCGCGCCGACGGCACCATGTCGCTCGACGTCCGCCTGACCCTCCGCACCCACGACGACCACCTCATCCACATGACCTACGGCGGCCGCTGGGTGATCCCCCCGGACGTCCGCGCCGACCTCGCCGACACCGCCACCCGCCACCACATCGACCCGGCCCGCTACTACTTCCGCACCACGCCCCTCTTCGAGACCGGATCACCGAAGTACGGCTGGCTCAACGACATCGTCTGCGTCGGCTCGGGTTATCTGATCGAGAACGGCATCGCCTACCACGTGGCGCAGTTGACCTGAACCGCACTCGAGGTTCTACCGTCGGACGCGACGAACGGAGGACCCATGCACATTCGCGAAGTGACCATCACCGCAACGGATCTCGACGAGAATCTCACCTTCTACCGCGACGTCCTGAACCTACCCGTCGACACCACCCCCTCCGGGCTCCGCATCGCCATCGGCACGAGCCGTCTGGTGATCACCCAGGGCCCGGAGTTCGACGGCGTACACCACCTCGCCTTCGACATTCCCCCGCAAGACCTCGACCTCGCCCACACCTGGCTCCGCGCCCGCCTCGACCCCATTCGGGTCAACGGCGAAGAGATCGTCGACGGCCCGCCCGGCTGGTCCTCCCGCTCGATCTACTTCCGCGGCCCCGACGACATCGTCCTGGAATACATTGCCCGCCAAGCACACTCGCACGAACGCGGCGCGGACGGCCACACTCCCCGCCTGCTGTCCATCAGCGAGATCGGCATCGGCGTCGCCGACCTCCCCGCGGCGGTGGCGACCCTGGACGAGACCTTCGCCCTCCCCCATTTCCCGCCCCAACTACCGACGTTCGCACCCCTGGGCGACCACGACGGCCTCCTCATCCTGGCCGACACCGACCGCATCTGGTTCGCCACCGAATCCGACCACCCCGCCCGGGGCCCGATCAACGCGATCCTGGATATCGACGGCCGCCACACCCGACTCGCTCTCGACCCCCGAACCGAACTCATAGCCGCGTAGCGCGAAGGACTCCCTCCACCCGCACGGGGTGAACGGACTCGAGGTCGTCCCCGGGGGACGACCTCGATCACTACCTCCGCCCGTACGGCGCCCCCGCGTCGGACGCCACGAACTCCCCCCACGTCCGCACCCCGTCCCGCTGCTCCGGACACAAGTTGTACCCCGCCCGTAGTCCGCGAGCCACCCGCCCCCACAACGGAATTCGCACCACCCGCCGCGGCTTGCCCCGACGCGCGCGCCACACCTCGGTCATCTCCCCGAACGTCAGCACCTCCGGTCCGCCCATGTCCGGCGCCCGTCCCAGCGGGTCACCGGCGATCAGATCCGCGATCCGCAGTGCCACGTCCTCGGTGGCGACGGGCTGGAAGCGGAAGTCCGGGGGCAGCGGCGCGATCGGCAGCCGTTCCGCCGCGCGCAGCCCGGCGGCGATCAGGTCGTGGAACTGGGTGGCGCGCAGGATCGTATGCGGCACAAGGCTTCCCGTGATCAGGTTTTCACAGGCGAGCTTGTTGCGGTAGTAGCGCATGGGGATGCGGTCGATGCCGACGATCGAGACGTACAGCAGATGCCGGACCGTACCGGAGGCCGCCAGGAGGTTGCGGGTCTGGGCCACATCGGGTTTGCCGACCCGGCGGGTGTCGGAGGCGGCGTGCACGATCAGCTCCGCGCCGTCGACGGCCGCCCGCACCCCCTCGCCGGTGGTCAGATCCCCCACATGGGTTCCGGCCCCCTCGCGCCGCGACAGCACCCGCACCTCGTGCCCCTGTACCCGCAGCCGCTCGACAATCCGCTTACCGAGGGCGCCGGTGCCCCCGGTCACGAGAACCGTGCTCATACCGTGAGCTAACCGCCGACCGCCCGCGATCACAAGTGACTGATCCGCATGTCACAGTTCGTGCCCCGGACACGACCCGAATCGTCCTGGTAGAAAGGGAGCTTTCGACCGAGGGGGATGAATCGATGACCATTTCGCGCCGCGACTTCGCGGTCTTCGCAGCGGTGGCCTACGGGACGGCGTGGATCGTCGCCGCGGGCCCGTGGCTCGACGGGCACGGCCTGACCTCGCCCTGGCTGCCCGCAGGCGCCGCGATCATGATGCTCGCCCCCACCATCGCCACCCTGGTCGTCTGGCGACTACGCCGAATACCGCTGCGGGACTTCGTCTCCGGCGTCGGACTCGACCTCGGCCACCGCCCGCGGCGCACCCTGCTGACCGTCCTCGTCGTCTGGCTGACGATGCCCCTGTTCCCCCTCGTCCGCTTCCTCGTCGACACCGGATTCGGCTGGCTCGACCTGGGCGCCCGCTACAGCGCCGAGACCACCTGCGCGATGCTCGTCATGGGCGTGTTCGTGAGCGTGCTGCAAATGGTCCCGCTCGCCCTGGGCGAGGAGATCGGTTGGCGCGGTTGGCTACTGCCGCGGCTGACCGACCGCCTCGGCGTCCCGATCGCGCTGATCACCACCGGAGTGGTCTGGGGACTGTGGCACGCCCCCCTGACCCTGCTCGGCTACGGCTTCACCGACATCGGCGCCTGGGCAGCCCTCATCTACATCCCCTTCTGCACCATCTTCGGCACGCTACTGGGCTGGCTACGGCTATGGACAGGCAGCGTCTGGCCGTCCACGGTCGCCCACGCAGCCAACAACACCATCGCATCCGTCCTGGCAACCCTTTTCGTAGCCGACATCCACCAAACCCACACCCTCCTACTCATCCTCCCGGACCTCACCCTCACCGCCATCCTCGGCACAACCCTGTTCCCCATAACCTCCATCCCCCGCCCCACTCCCACCAAGTCCCACCCAACCGAACAACCCACCCCCGCCTGAGCGACCATCGCGCTTTCCCGCCACCCGCACCCCTTACCGCAGCCGCCGCGCTCGCCCTTTCCCGCCACTCACACCCATTCACCACGCCGCCGGATTCGCGCTCTCACACCACCTGTACCCACTCACCACCCGCCGGGCTCGCGCTTTCACCGCACCCGAGCCCACCTACCACGGCCACCGGATTCACGCCTTCACACCACCCGTACCCACTCACCACCCGCCGGGCTCGCCCCTTCGCGGCACCCGTACCCACCCACCACAGCCGCCGGATTCACGCCTTCATGCCACCCGTACCCACTCACCGCCCCGCCGGATTCGCGCTTTCACGACACCCGTATCCACTCACCACCCCGCCGGGCTCGCTCTTTCACGCCACGCGTACTCACTCACCACGCCACCGGGCTCGCCCTTCACTGCACCCGAACCCACTCACCACCCCGCCGGATTCGCGCTTTCACGCCACCCACACCCTCTCACCACGGCCGCCGCCGGACCGCTGGGTTCGGGGCAGACGAAGGTAACCCGGGTGTGGTTAGCTGTGGGGCCATGAGCACGACGTTGGCCGCCCTGCCGGAGGAATATCTACCCCGCGATACCGCGGATGTCGTTCGCACAGTTCGCGATTCGCGGCCCCAGCCGCTGACCGTGTACGGCGGGGAGCCCACCGCGGAGGACGAGCTCGGTCCACCGGACCGCCGCGTGGTGCTGTCGCTGCGCCGGATGAACCGGGTGCAGGCCGTCGACGCCGACGCCCGGCTGGTCCGCGTGCAGGCCGGGGCGCGGCTGTCCGATATCGACCGCACGCTGGGCGCGCACGGGCTGGGCCTGCCAATCGTCGGCGACCACCGCGAGATCACCGCGGGCGGATTCGCGGCCGTCGGCGGGCTCAGCGGCGCCTCCCACCGCTACGGCATGTTCAGCGACAACGTCGTCTCCCTCGAATACGTCGATCCCGAGGGCAGATTCGGCACCTGCGGGCGCAACCACCACACCGACCGGTTCCGCCGCATCCTCGGCAGCGGCGGCCGCGCCGGGATCATCACCGCGCTCACCCTCGAGGCGGTCGAGGTCGACAAGGACCGCACCTGGCTGACCTCCGACGCGCACCGCTTCCTGGACTTCGACACCTTCGTCGAGCACTCCCTCGCCGAGATCGTCAAGCCCGGCGACGCCATGCTCCAGGTCGGCCGCTGGGTCGATACGGCCCCGCTACGGGTTTCGCGTCCCGTCGGTACGGGTCACGTCCAGCTCGGCACCGTGCGCTTCGGCCAGTGGTCGAGCCTGCACCCGACCACCGCCACCCCGTCGCTGCGGGCGCGCCGCGAACTCGGCGCCCGGGCCCGGAAGTCGTTGGGCGCCATCGCCTCCGCCGCGCGCGGCCCGGCCGGGATGCCGGTCCGCAACGCCGCCGCGGGCGCGCTGATGTTCTCGCCGAAGGTGCTGACCCTGCGCGACGCCGAATACCTCGCCGACACGGTCGTGACATCCTCCGAACGTGGACCGGCCTACCGCGTCGCGGTGTTCGCACCGCTGTCGACCTACACCTCGGTATTCCATCAGCTGCACGATCTGCTCACCGACCACCGCGAGCGCAACGGCGCGTTCACCGTGATCTCGGCCCTCACCTACGGCGTACGTTCCCCGTACCTGCACGAATTGTCCGGTGAGGACCACGGATTCATTTCGTTCACCTGCCGCCTGCGCCCCACCGGCACCACTTACCCGGCCCGGTCCGGCATGCCAGAGGTGCTGCGCGAGATCGACGCGGGCATCGACGAGATCTGCCTCGTGGAGCGCGCCCGCCGCTACCACGCCGCCGACTGACCGCCCCGAAAACGCCGAACGCCCGGTCGAATTCGACCGGGCGTTCCTCGTGTACGGGAAGGGCGTCAGTGCGGCTCGGAACCCAGGGGTGCTAGAACCAGGGCGTCAGTGCTTCTCCGGACCCAAGTGGTACTCGAATACCAACCCACCCACCGAGGTCAGCACACAGATCACACCGAGCCCGATCAGCCACGGCTGGAAGAACGCGAAGCCGATGGCGGTGATCGAACCCGAGGCGGCCATCAGGATGGGCCAGAAGCTGCCGGGCGAGAAGAAGCCCAGATCGCCCGCGCCGTCGACGATCTCGGCGTCCTCGTAGTCCTCGGGACGCAGATCCAACCGGCGCGCCACGAACCGGAAGTAGGTGCCGACGATCAGGGTCAGCCCCGCGGTCAGCACGATCGCGGTGGTACCGGCCCACTCGACGCCGGTCCGCGACTGGCCGGTGAAGAAGGCGTAGACGACCGCCACGATGATGAAGAACACCGTGAGCAGCTCGAAGATGCGTGCTTCGACCTTCATGTCAGATCAGTCCTCGCTTGCTCTAGGAGGAGCTTCCGCCGCGGGCGGTGCGCTCGGTCTCGAACGGGTGGGTCGTGGTCGCCACCGGCGATTCGCCGATCGCGGCCAGCGCGTCCGCATTGGTCTTACCCGCCTCGCGCGCCTTCAGGTACTGCTCGAACTTCTCCGGCGACACCGCGCGGACCTCGAAGTTCATCATCGAGTGGAAGGTACCGCACATCTCCGCGCAGCGACCGACGAAGGCGCCCTCCCGCTCGATCTTGGTGATCTGGAAGGTGTTGTCGGAGTGGTTCTCCTTGGGGTTGGGCATGACGTCCCGCTTGAACAGGAACTCCGGCACCCAGAAGGAGTGGATCACGTCGGCGGAGGCGAGCTGGAACTCGACGATCTTGTTGGTCGGCAGCACCAGCACCGGGATCTCGGTGCTCGAACCGACCGTCTCGACCTTGTCGTAGTGCAGGTAGGTGATGTCGTTGGCGGGCTTGCCGTGCACCGGGCCGGGCTGCGGGTGGCCGTCCGCGGTGCGCTCCTTGTACTCCTCGATGATCTTGTCGTCGAGGCCCTGGCGGGTCTGGTCGACACCGTCATACACCTGACCGCCGGCGAGCACGGCCTTCTGGTAGCCGAACTTCCAGTTCCACTGGAAGGCGGTCACGTCGACGACCACGTCCGGATTGCCGACCTTCTCGTGCACGTAGTTCTGCACGACCACGGTGAAGTAGAACAGCACCGCGATGATGACGAACGGGATCGCGGTGTAGGTCAGCTCCAACGGCACGTTGTAGCCGGTCTGCCGCGGGAACTCCGGCGAATTCGGCTTCTTGCGATGGAAGGCGACCGTCCAGAAGGTCAACCCCCACACCAGCACACCCACCAGCAGGGCGGCGACGACCGACCAGGTCCACAGTTCCCGCATCTTGGTGGCCTGCGGGGTCACGCCCGTCGGCCAGCCGAACCGAAGCACGGGGTTGTCGATCGAGCAGCCCGAGACGAGCAGCACGGTGATCCCCATGGACACCGCCAGCCCGGCCCGCCGAAGGATGCGGCCCCGGCCGGAGGTAGCGCCTCCGCCGGGTCGTGCCCCTATCGCTTCGCTCGCCTTGTGCGCCACGCTCAACGCCTTCCTGGTCGTCTATCCGACTCGACGCCGCCCGACCTGCGGGCGACGCGGTTTCAGCTCGTTCGGGGCACTCGCGGGCGAACCGGCGCAACGCACGGCGCATCCCGGGAGTTCCCGAGTACTACGCAGCGTAGACCAAACCGGGTGCTGTGTTGTGACCGGGTCGATTTCGACACACCGGGCCCAGCGCGAATCCCGTACCTACGGCATACTCGAAGACCACCGGCCACCGTCCGTCCCCCGATCCCGAAACGAGGTTCCCCCCGCAGTGTGTGGACTGCTCGGATTTCTGACCGCCGACGGCGCGACCGACGATGTCGTCCAGCGGGTCTACGACGCCCTCCAGTGCGGTCGGCACCGCGGCCCGGACGAGCGGGGCACGTGGCACGACGGGGACCTGATCCTCGGGTTCAACCGGCTGTCGATCATCGATATCGAGCATTCGCATCAGCCGCTGTTCTGGGGGCCGCCGGACAATCCACGCCGCTACGTGCTGGCGTTCAACGGGGAGATCTACAACTATCTCGAGCTGCGCGAGCAGTTGCGCGCCGAGCACGACGCGGTGTTCCACACCGAGGGCGACGGTGAGGCCATCGTCGCGGCCTATCACCATTGGGGCACAGCGGCTTTCGCGCGACTGCGCGGGATGTTCGCGTTCGCGTTGTGGGACAGCGAGACTCAGCGGCTGGTGCTCGCACGCGATCCGTTCGGCATCAAACCGCTGTTCCTGGCGACCGGGCCGCGCGGCACCGCGTGGGCGAGCGAGAAGAAGTCGCTGCTGGAACTGCTTGCGCCGCTGGGCCTTTCGGACGAGCTGGATGTGCGGGCGCTGGAGCACTACACGGTGTTGCAGTACGTGCCGGAGCCGGAGTCGCTGCACGCGGACATCCGCCGCCTCGAGTCGGGCTGCTACGCCACATTGTCGCCGGGTGAGAAGCCTTCCAGCGAACGGTATTTCGAGCCGAAGTTCCGGGTGCGGCCGTTCGCGGCCGGATCCGAGGAGGCGCGCTACCGCGAGATCGCGGCGGTGCTCGAGGATTCGGTCGCCAAGCACATGCGGGCGGACGTGACCGTCGGCTCGTTCCTGTCCGGCGGCATCGACTCGACGGCCATTGCGGCACTGGCGATTCGGCACAATCCGAATCTGCTGACGTTCACCTCGGCGTTCGAGCGGGAGGGGTATTCGGAGGCCGATGTGGCCGCCGAGACCGCGGAGGCGATCGGGGCGAAGCACTACATCCGGGTGGTCAGTCCCGAGGACTTCGCCAACGCGATTCCCGAAATCGTCTGGTATCTCGACGATCCCGTGGCGGATCCGGCGCTGGTGCCGCTGTACTTCGTGGCGAAGGAGGCGCGCAAGCACGTCAAGGTGGTGCTGTCGGGCGAGGGATCCGACGAGCTGTTCGGCGGATACACGATCTATCGGGAACCGTTGTCGCTCAAGCCCTTCGAGTATCTGCCGCGCGGCGTGCGCCGGTTGGCGGGGAGGCTGTCGGAGCGGATTCCCGAGGGCACGCGCGGCAAGAGCCTGCTGCATCGCGGATCGCTGCCGCTCGAGGAGCGCTACTACGGCAACGCGCGCAGCTTCTCCGATCAGCAGCTGCGGGCCGTGCTGCGCGACTTCCGCCCCGAGTGGACCCATCAGGACGTCACCGCGCCCATCTACGACCGCTCCCGCGGCTGGGATCCGGTGGCGCGCATGCAACATCTGGACCTGTTCACCTGGCTGCGCGGCGACATCCTGGTCAAGGCCGACAAGATGACCATGGCCAACTCCCTCGAACTGCGGGTCCCCTTCCTCGACCCCGAGGTGTTCCGCGTCGCCGAACAGATCCCGTTCGACCAGAAGATCACCAAGGACACCACCAAGTACGCCCTGCGCCGTGCCCTCGAGACGATCGTCCCCCCGCACGTCCTGCACCGCCCCAAACTCGGCTTCCCCGTCCCCCTCCGCCACTGGCTGCGCGGCCCCGAACTCCACGACTGGGCCGCCACCCAGATAGCCGACTCCCAAACCGACCACCTCCTCGACAAACCGGCGATCAAATCCATGCTCGCCCAACACCGTTCCGGCACCACCGACCACAGCCGCCGCCTCTGGACCCTCCTGGTCTTCATGATCTGGCACGGCATCTTCGTGGAAAACCGCATCAAGCCGGACATTCAGGAACCGACTTACCCGGTGCGGCTGTAGGGCGCTGCCCTCTCCTGTGCCCCGGCACCCGCACCCCCTGTGCCCCGGCGCTCCCACCTCCTGTGCCCCGGCGCGCTTTTCGCCGGGGCCTACGTTCACCTGCAATTCGCCGGGTTGTGACGGACCCTGAACCGGGGGCGGCTTAGCTGAAGGGCATGACCGAGCGGGAATCCGAGGGTGCTGGCAGTTCCGAGCAGACCGTGAGTCGGCGGTGGTTGTTCGGGGCTTCCGGGGTGGCGGCGATCGCGGGGCTGGCGGCGGGGGCCGGGGCCACGGCGTCGCAGCGGAGCGAGCCGGGCGGGCAGGACCATTGGCCTCGGTCGGCGGAGATGCTGATCGGGCCGGATCGGGCTGCGGCGCCGCGGGTTTCGGGGCTGCATCTGCAATTCGGGGCCGACGCGGCGCGGGAGGCGGTGGTGTCCTGGCACACGGTCGGCGCGGTGACCGATCCGAAGGTTCGGTACGGGACGGCTACGGACGGGTTCGGCACGGTGGTGCGCGCCCGGACCCGCACCTATCGCGACGCCAAATCGGGTACGGAGGTCCAGGCCCACCACGCGCGGCTCACCGGACTCACCCCGGGCACCGACTACGTCTACGCCGCCGGACACGACGGCGCGCCCCCGGAACTCGGCACCCTCCGCACCGCCCCCGCGGGCCGAGCGGCCTTCCGCTTCACCAGCTTCGGCGACCAGGGCACCCCCACCCTCGGCAAGCTCGACAACGGCAAATTCGTCAACGACAACCTCGGCTCCCCCTTCGCGGGCGACGTCACCGCGGGCATCGAACGACTCGCCCCGCTGTTCAACCTCGTCAACGGCGACCTCTGCTACGCCAATCTCGCTACGGATCGAGTACGGAGCTGGGACGACTGGTGGGCCAACAACTCCCGCTCGGCCCGCTACCGCCCCTGGATGCCCGCGGCGGGCAACCACGAGAACGAACTCGGCAACGGCCCCATCGGCTACGCCGCCTACCAGACCTACTTCACCGTCCCCGAGAACCGCGGCGACGACCTGACCCGCGGCCTCTGGTACTCCTTCACCGTCGGCGGCATGCGGCTGATCGCCCTCGCCAACGACGACATCTGCCACCAGGACGCCGGCAACACTTATGTACGGGGATACTCCGGGGGCGCCCAAAAGCGTTGGCTGGAGGGCGAATTGGCGGCCGCCCGCGCCGACCGCGACATCGACTGGGTGGTCGTCTTCATGCACCAGACCGCCATCTCCTCGGCCGACAAGTTCAACGGCGCCGACCGCGGCATCCGCGAGGAATGGCTGCCCCTGTTCGACAAGTACCAGGTCGACCTGGTCCTGTGCGGCCACGAACACCACTACGAACGCTCCCACCCCGTCCGCGGCGTCCTCGGCACCGACACTCTCACCCCCAAACCGGCCGACACCCGCACCGATCGCATCGATACCTCGAGGGGCACGGTTCACCTGGTGATCGGCGGCGGCGGCACCTCGGTTCCCTCCAACGCCCTCTTCTTCCCCGGCGAGCAGTGCCGCGTCATCACCGAGGTCGGCAATGCCGACTCCGCCACCGGCAAGAAGTCCCCCACCTACGTCGTGGAACAGGCCCCGTGGTCGGCCTTCAAGGACGCCGACCACCCCTACGGCTTCTGCGCCTTCGACGTCGACCCCGGCCGCCCCGGCGGCGAAACCACCATCAAGGCAACGTATTACGCGCTGGTCGGACCGACCAGCGAACTGAAGGCGATCGACACCTTCACCCTCGCCCGCCCCCGCTCGGATCGGTGACACCGACCACCCGTCGCGCTGTGCCATAATCGCTCCCGAGGTTGGCGCACCTGCCGCTCGCAACCCTCCTCGGGTTCGGTGAACACGCCGTCATGTCCGTCGCGTATCGGAATCCTGACACCGAGGCTCCCGAGAACCGCTGGCAACGCGAGCTCCCGGTGGTGTTTCTCCGCCTCGCCGAAGGAGATCCGTGATGTTCCCGCTCACCGTCGACGCCGCCAAGCGCGCCGCACGCGCCCTGCGCGAATCCCTCTCATCGGCCGACCTGGCCTCCCTGACCCACGCCCAAGCGCTCGAAACCCTCGCCCACACCCTCGGCTACCGGGACTGGAACACCTACAGCGCCGCACTGAGAACGCCCCGCCCCCTCACTACGGTTCCGGTACTGCGCAGCTACGATTCCCGCATCGCGCGGCGATTCTATTGCGACTACCTGGGTTTCGAGGTGATCTTCGAGCACCGCTTCGCACCGGACCTCCCGCTCTATTTCCGCATAGCCCGCGGCGAGATCCAACTCGACCTGAGCGAACACCTCGGCGACGGCACCCCCGGCAGCGGCGTCTGGATAGCCACCGCAGGCCTCGACCCCTGGTACCGCGAACTCCGCTCCAAGGACCACCTGACCACCCTGCGCCCCGCCATAGACCGATCCGCCCCCGGCGGCACAACCCTGCAACTCACCGACCCGTTCCAAAACATCCTGCGCTTCTGCGAGCCCAGCGACTAACGGGCAACCCGCCACTGCCCGTCGGAGCACACCAGTCGGGTCGATCACCTCGTCACGCCCTACGGCACCGCCGACGGGTCCAGGCAGGCCCTGCGGCACAGACACACCCGCAGGATCAGACGCGACCCAAGCCCACGCGCTCCCTGCACACCTCTACGAACCCCACCACCTCCCCACCCTCCAGGCCCACACGACCCAGGCCCTCCCCGCATACCTGTACGAACACCCAATCGCCCTCCCAACTCCCCTTCCCCACTCACGACGCAGCACCACGCCCAGCCCCACTCACGCCCAGCCCCACTCACGCGCAGGGCCACTCACGCGCAGGGCCACTCACGCGCAGGGCCGCCCCTGTCGGCAGGCGCGATGCGCCCCCGACGGGGCGGCCCTTCCCGGGGAGCCGATCAAGCTCGCGGGTCCTCGAAATCGCTCAGGCCGAATGCAGCGAAAGCGACACAGCGGCAACCGAAACCGCGATCTCCACCGCCGCGCCGAGCGCATCGCCGTTCACCCCCTCGAACCGCCGGACGCAATGCCGGACCACAAACAACGCCACGGCGAGACCCGCGACCACGGCGGCGATCCCCAGCCACCACCGCCCCGGAACAACGAAAATACTTGCCGCCGAGACGATTACGATCCACCCCACCGCCATCACCCACCCTTGGGTATCGGCGACCAACGCCCCGAACCCAGCCCCCGGCGCGGCCGCGTACCCCCGGCACGCGAGCACCACAGCCACCCGTCCCACAACCACCGCCACGGCCACCCCCCACCACCGTCCGGCCTCGGCCATCCCCGCGAACGCGAAGGTCTGCAACCCCACCGCGAACACCATCGCCACGGCCCCGAACGGCCCCACACCCCCACTCTTCATCACCTCGCGCGCCCGCTCCGGCGGCCCGTAGCACCCCAGCCCATCCGCCGTATCGGCCAACCCGTCCAGATGCATCCCCCGCGTCACCAGAGCCAGCATCCCGACGGTGATCAACCCAGCCGATGCGAAACCCGTACCCGCCCAGCACAAAACCCACAGCACACCCGTAGCCACGGCCCCGAGCACAATCCCCACCACCGGAGCCAGCGCGATGGCCCGCCCCGCCACATCCCGATCGACCGATTCCGGCCCCCGTACCGGAAGCACACTCAACCAGGAGAACGCGAGCCGCACGGCGTTCATCGCCGCTCCGCCGAGCGTCGGAACCCTTCGGCTCGCCCGCTCAGGAGCCCACCTCGCTCGGCGCCTCCGCCGTGCTCACCCCGGCCTCGTCGAATGTGGCCATCTCCCCGAGCGTCGCGACCGCCGCTCGCAGGACGGGCAACGCGGTCAGCGCGCCGGAGCCTTCGCCGAGGCGCATGTCCATATCGAGGAGCGGTGACAGGCCCAGTTTGGTGAGGGCCATCTGGTGGGCGGGCTCGGTGGAGCGGTGACCCGCCACCCACCACTCCCGCGCCCCTGGCGCGAGCATCTCCGCGACCAGCGCGGCCGCAGTGATCACCACGCCATCGAGGATTACTGGCGTGCGGCGGGCGGCGGCACGCGCCAAATAGCCTGCGGCAGCGGCGAAGTCGGCACCGGCGGCGACGCGCAGCAGCGCCACCGGATCGTTGCGATGCGGACGCGCGCGCCACATGGCGTCGCGGACGGCAGCGGCCTTGCGCATCCAGCCCGCGTCGTCGACACCGGTACCGCGACCCACCGCGAGCACCGGCTCGGTATCGGTCAGCGTGGCGATGAGAACCGTTGCGGGCGTGGTGTTTCCGATTCCCATATCGCCCGCGATCAGCAGATCCGCACCCCCGTCGATCTCCTCGTCCGCGATCGCCCGCCCCGCCGCCAGCGCCGCGCGCACCTGCTTCTCGTTGAGCGCGTCCTCCCGATCGATGCTCCCGCTGGCGCGCATCACCTTGTACGCCGACACCGACGGATCGGTATCCCCGCCGACCGCGATATCGACCACCCGCACACTCGCCCCCGCCAGCCGGGCCAGCGCGTTGACCGCCGCCCCACCCGCCAGGAAGTTGGCGACCATCTGCGCGGTCACCTCACTCGGATACGCCGAAACCCCATGTCGCGCAACACCATGATCGCCCGCGAAGACCACCACGCGCGCCCGCTCGAACTGCCGCGGCGGACACACCCCCTGACACGCCGAAACCCAGTTCCCCAGCACCTCCAACCGCCCCAGCGCACCCGCGGGCTTGGTCAACCGCAACTGCCGAGCCTCGGCCTCCGCCCGCACCCCGGCGTCCGGCGCCACCACCGGCCCGAACTGCGGCATCTCATCCCCACCGGTGAACCATTGCCTACCCGCATCCCGACTCGAATCCACGAGATCAGTTGCGTCCGAGGAAGTTTCGCGGTTCAGCCCGCCTCGCGCAGCACCGCCGTCATCCTCACCGGTAGCCGCTACACCACGCGCCGGCGACCCAGGTCCCGACGTAGCTCCGAAACCGGTTGCATCAGAATCCTTTTCAGCAACCGAGGCCGATGCGGACGCACCCTCCACCGACGTCTCATGCCCGCTCGGCACTCCCGGGGCGCGCGGACTCGCCGCGGCGGAATGCCGTTCACCCGGAGCTGATTCACCGCTAGCTACCCCCGCCTCGCCCAAACCAGCTGCGGCCGAACCACTCTCGCCCGGCACCGACTCACCGCCCGATCCCCTGAGCTCGCCAGAACCCGCCGCAGCCGAACCACCTCCACCCGAAGCCGATACCGCTGACTCGCGAGAACCCGCCCCAACTCCCCCCGCCGCAGCACCGGAAACAATTGCCGCCGAACCGGTTTCACCCTCCCGCGAACCAGCAACACCCGAAGCCACCCCGCCCTCGAACGCCCCCGGCTTGATCCGCGTGGCCACCCCCGCCACCACCAGATAGACCTCATCGCACACCCGCCCCAACCGCTGATTCAACTCCCCGATCTCATCGGCGAACAACCGCCCCGACCGGGTAGCGGGCACCACCCCCAGCCCCACCTCGGGACTCACCAGCACCAGATCCCCCGAGTAATCCGAAACGGCCGCCACCAACGCGTCCAAGTCCGCCGCCACCGTCCCCCGCGGCGCCTCCCACGCCCCCCGGGCATCGATCCGCCCGGTCAGCCACGTCCCCAGATCATCGATCAACGTCATCCGCGCGGGCTCCCCGAGCACCGCCACCGGATCCCCCTCCACCACGGCCCACTGCCCCGGCCGCCGAACACGATGCGCCGCAACCCGTTCGGCGAAGTCGGCATCGCCCGGATCGACGGACGCCGTAGCCACATACCGCACGGCCCCCGCCCGCCCGGCCAGTTGCTCGGCGAACGCCGACTTCCCCGACCGAATCCCGCCGAGTACCAGCGTCCGCAATCCCCGCCCGCCCGCAGCATCGTTCAACACGCGAGCACGGTACCAACCCCCCACCCCCTCCGGGCACACCTGTACCAGCCCCCACCACCTCCCGGCCCACCTGTACCAGCCCCCACGCCCTTCCCCACCCACCCGAAACAGGAACCCAACACACCAAGGCTCACTCCCCCAGGTACACCACCCCAGCCGCACCCCTTATTCGGATCCGCACCCGTTACATGGCCCCACAAAGGGTGCGGATCCGAATAAAGGGTGCGGCTGTGTTGCCGTACCTTCTGAAGGCCGCACTTGCCGAAGCGCCGAAAGACCGGTGGTGCCGAGCCTCTGCGGTCGGCAGAACCCTAAGACGACCCCACCGAAGACGGCTGTCCGAACCTCCGCCGATACTCCGTCGGCGCGATCCCCACCACCCGCTGGAAGTGGTGCCGCAGCAACGCCCCCGACCCGAATCCACACCGCCCGGCGATCGTCTCCAGATCCAGCGTCGTGTCTTCCAGCAGATGCTTGGCCAGCAGAACGCGTTGATTCGTCAGCCATTTGACGGGTGTCGTTCCGGTTTCGGCGACGAAGCGGCGGGCGAAGGTTCGGGTGGACATGGCGGAGCGGGCGGCGAGGTCCTCGACGGTGTGGGTGAGGTCGAGGTGTTCGGTCATCCAGGCGAGGGTGTCGCGCAGGCTGTCGGCGCGGCATTCGGGGACGGGCTGTTCGATGAACTGGCGTTGGCCGCCGTCGCGCTGCGGGGGGACGACCATGCGGCGGGCGATCTTGTTGGCGATCGCGCTGCCGAGTTCGCGCCGGACCAGATGCAGGCAGGCGTCGATCCCGGCGGCCGTGCCCGCGCTGGTGATGAGCGGGCCCTCGTCGACGAACAGCACGTCCGGGTCGACGGTCGCCGACGGGTAGGCCGCGGCGAGTTGGTCGACGTAGCGCCAGTGCGTCGTGCACCGCCGTCCGTCGAGCAGCCCGGCCGCCCCGGCGAGGAATGCCCCGGAACACACCGTGAGCACGGTCGCCCCGCCCGCCGCGGCCTCCCGCACCGCGTGCACGACGCGCGGGTCGATGGCCATTCGGTCCCCGGCCGGAAACGCGGGCACCGCAACCAGATCCGCGTCGAGCAGTGCCTCGAGGCCGTATTCGGGCGTGACGGAGATTCCGGGAGACGACGAGGTCAGCGGCTTGCCGGGGTCGGCGCCGCACACTCGGAAGTCGAAGACGGGCAGGCCGTCGTCGCTGCGGTCCAGGCCGAAAACCTCGCAGATGACGCCGAATTCGAACATGGCCAGGCGCTCGTTGAGCACGACCGCAACCTTCGACAGCATGCGTCGAGTCTACGTGGCTGAATCTTTACGAACAATGTCAAAACTGCCACTGGTGGCGGTAAGTGCAGGAGCGAAAAATTACTGCCATGATTGCTTCGCTGCTTCTCCTCGCCGCCGCGGTCGCCATGATCCTCGCCCTCGCCGCGCCTTCCCTGTTCCTGCGGCACAACCTGACCCTGCCGCTGCTCGGCTCGACCGATCACACCGACCGCGACGCCGAACGCCACGAGGCCGACCTCCGCGCCATCGTGTCCCTGCGCGGCCAGGGCTCGATGCGCGAACACGGCTGAGCGCCAAGCCGATCCGAGCCCGGCCGCCCCGCGAACCGCGAGCCCGGCCGGGGCTCGGCCCACTCCGCACTCATCCCGTACGCAACCAGGACCCCCGAAAGCGCCGCACCAACCCGTACTCGCCCCGCACAGAACTGACGCACCCGAGCCCGGACTCAAACCCGTACCGGCCCCGTAGACAACCCACCAGCACAACGAAAGCGCCCGAGCCTCAGCTCAATCCGCGCCCGACCCCAAGCCCCCGATCGAACCCGCACCCACCCCGCACGCAACCAATACGACCGAGCCTCCCGCACAGATGCGCCGCGTCGACTACGAACCGCCCCCGCGACCCGACTCACCCCACCCTCAAACCGATTCCCCCGGATTCACCCGCGGCTTAGGCGCCCGCATCCGCCGAATCTGCGACGCCCGCACGAACGCATACCACCCCAACGACAACGACGAATCCGTCCGATCCGGGAACCGCTCCGACACCCGCCGATTCACGATCCGCCCGAGCAGGAACCCCTCCCCGGCCATGAACACCATCATCACGAGCATGGCCAAGGTCACATACGCCTGCACCGCGGGCGTCAGGAACATCGTGAGAATCAGCACCAGCGCCAGCGGCATGAACAGCCCGACCAGATTGCGCCGGGCGTCGACCAGATCGCGGACGTAGGCGCGCACGGGACCGCGGTCGCGCGGCGGGAGGTACTTGTCCTCCCCCGCGAGCATCCGCTGCCGACGGTCGGCGGCGTCGCGGCGACGCTCGGCGGAGGCGGCCTTGCGGTCCTGTCGGGAGCCGCGGGCGGCCTTGCGCCGGGCGCGCGCCTCCTTGGCCGTCATGGGGGCGGGCGCGACGGGACCGCGGCGGCGGTTCTCCGCGTCGCGGCGCTTGGGGGTGGGCCTGCCCTTACCGGCGGTCGCGGTGGCGGCCGATCGTTCGGGGGTGGACGCGCCGCCGTCGGAACCGCCGCTCGTGGCGGCCGAGGTATCGTCGGCGAGGTCGTCGGTGGTGCTGGCATCGCCACGGCGGAGGAACTTCACGCCGACCAGGCTATTCGATCGGTTCCCGGGGCCATGCCCCCACCCGGTCCATCCTGGTGGCAAGATTGGAAATAGCCACCCGCGAAGTGGCGTTGACATCTTGGAGCCGTTTCACGGGTATCACAGGTCCCTAGGAGAGTTCATGACTGTGCAGAACGAGACCGCCACCACCCACGGCGTGACTCTGACCGAGGCCGCCGCGTCGAAGGCGAAGGCGCTGCTCGATCAGGAGGGCCGCGACGATCTGGCGCTGCGGATCGCCGTGCAGCCCGGCGGCTGCGCCGGTCTGCGTTACCAGCTCTTCTTCGACGATCGCGCCCTCGACGGCGACCTCACCGCCGAATTCGGCGGCGTCACGCTGACCGTCGACCGGATGAGCGCCCCCTACGTGCAGGGCGCGTCCATCGACTTCGTCGACACCATCGAGAAGCAGGGGTTCACCATCGACAACCCCAACGCCACCGGCTCCTGCGCCTGCGGCGACAGCTTCAACTGATCGAACCAGTTCGGCGCGGGACCCGTACGGGTTCCGCGCTGTCCTCTGCCCGGGGTGAGATGCCCTGCGCCACAACGTAAAACGTAGGGAACACCCGGCACGTCGGTCTGGTGGGATCGCCGTTGGACGGTGTACGTTACGGACGAACCGCCCAGCTCACGAACCCCGAAGGAATTCCCCGTGACGATCGCCGTGTCCGGATCCATCGCGACCGACAACCTCATGCACTTCCCGGGCCGCTTCTCCGAGGCCCTGCTGCCGGACCAGCTCGAGCACGTGTCGGTGAGCTTCCTGGTCGACGATCTGGCGATCCGGCGCGGCGGCGTCGCGGGCAACATCAGCTACGCCATGGGCCTGCTCGGCCGGTCCCCGCTGCTGCTGGGCGCGGTCGGCCCCGACTTCACCGAGTACCGCGAGTGGCTCGAGAAGCACGGCGTGGACTGCTCGGCGGTGCACGTCTCGCAGAAGGCGCACACCGCGCGCTTCATCTGCACCACCGACGAGGACATGGCCCAGATCGCGGCCTTCTACCCGGGCGCGATGAGCGAGGCCCGCGACATCTCCATCGAGCGGGTGGCCGACGGCCGCGACCTCGAGCTGGTGCTGATCGGCGCCGACGATCCCGAGGCCATGCTGCGTCACACCGTCGAATGCCGCGAGCTGGGCATCCCGTTCGCGGCCGACCCGTCCCAGCAGCTGGCCCGCCTCGACGGCGACCAGTCGCTGCAACTGATCGACGGCGCGACCTACCTGTTCACCAACGAATACGAGCTGGGCCTGCTGCGGCAGAAGACCGGGCTCACCCTCGAGGAGATCGACCGCCGCGTCGGCATCCGGATCACCACCCTCGGCGCGAAGGGCGTGCAGATCACCGACCGCGACGGCACCGAGATCAACGTCGAGGTGGTTCCCGAGTCGGCCAAGGTCGATCCGACCGGCATCGGCGACGCGTTCCGGGCGGGCTTCCTCACCGGGCACACCGCGGGGCTGAGCCTCGAGCGGGCGGCCCAATTGGGTTCGCTGGTAGCGGTTCTCGTGCTCGAGACCGACGGTCCGCAGGAGTGGACGCTCGATCGCGAGGCGGCGCTGGCGCGCATTCGCGGCGCGTACGGACCCGAGGCCGCCGACGAAATCAGCACAGTGCTGAATTGAAATCGGCTCGAGCGCTGGTGGATTGGCGCGGTTTCGGGTTCAAACTGGGCAATTCACAAAAAAATCGCACACCTCCGAAAGCGGGTACTCGTGCGCGGTGAGGGTTCACAGTCCACCGGATGCGTGAAATTCGCCGACGGGCAATAGGGTGGTGGGCATGGCAACCGACCGCGTGTACTTCCGTCAACTTCTGTCCGGCAGGGATTGGGCCGTCGGCGACCCGATCGCCACACAGATGCGCAATTTCGCGTATTTGATCGGGGATCGGGAGACCGGGGAGTGCGTCGTGGTCGATCCGGCCTATGCGGCAGGGGATCTCGTGGATATCGCCGAGGCCGACGGACTGCGCCTGACCGGCGTCCTGGCCACCCATCACCACCCCGATCACGTCGGCGGGACCATGCTCGGATTCACCCTGCGCGGGTTGCGGGAACTGCTCGAACGGGTCGCCGTCCCGGTGCATGTGCAGCAGTTGGAATTACCGTGGGTGGCCAATGTCACGGGAATCGCGCCGAGCGAGCTGACCGGCCACGAACACGGCGACAAGGTCGCCGTCGGCGGCCTCGAGATCGAATTGCTGCACACCCCTGGACACACTCCGGGTAGCCAGTGCTTCCTGTTCGAGGATCGGCTCGTGGCGGGCGACACATTGTTCGTCGACGGCTGCGGCCGTACCGATTTCCCGGGCGGGGATTCCGACGATATGTTCCGCAGTCTGCGTTACCTGGCCGGGCTGTCGGGCGACCCGGTCGTCTACCCGGGTCACTGGTACTCGCAGGAGCCCAATGCCGCGCTGTCCTCGGTGCGCGACAACAACTATGTCATGCGGCCGCAGACGCTGGAGCAGTGGCATACGCTGATGCCGGGCTGAGTCGCGCTGCGCGCCAAGGCGTTTCGAATCGAACCGTGCCCGGCACCGAGGGGTGGGACCGGGCCGAGTCACGCCGAACCCCTACATTCCGGGACCTACGAAGATCGCCGCCGAATCGCGTTAGCCCCCTTGACCTTTCGAGCAGGGTACGGGTCAGGCGAGGGTCTGCATCCAGTTGTGGATATCGGCGAAGGTGCCGCGCTGGATGCCGGTCAGGGTGTCGCGCAGGGCCATGGTCACCTCGCCGGGCTGGCCGGTGCCGATGGTGAATTCGCCGTCGGCCGAGCGGACCGAGCCGACCGGGATGACCACCGCGGCGGTTCCGCAGCCGAACACCTCGGTGATCTCGCCCGACTCGACGCCCTTGCGCCACTCCTCGACGGAGATTCGGCGCTCCTCGACCTGGTAGCCCGAGTCGGCGGCGAGGGTGATCAGCGAATCGCGGGTGATGCCGGGCAGCAGCGAGCCGGACAGTTCGGGGGTGACCAGGCGGGCCTGGGAACCGGAGCCGAACACGAAGAACAGGTTGTTGGTGCCCATCTCCTCGACGTAGCGGTGCTCGCAGGCGTCCAGCCACACCACCTGATCGCAGCCCTGTTCGACGGCTTGGCGCTGCGCGAGCAGCGAGGCCGCGTAGTTGCCCGCCACCTTCGCCTCTCCCGTACCGCCCGGTGCGGCCCGCACGTACTCCGTCGACAGCCACACCCGCACCGGCTCGAGGCCGCGGGGGAAATACGCGCCCGCGGGCGAGCCCAGCAGCAGGTACTTGTACTGTTCGGCGGGCTTGACGCCCAGCCCCGCCTCGGTCGCGAACATGAACGGCCGCAGATACAGCGACTCCTCGCCACCCGCGGCGGGCACCCAGTCGCCGTCGACCTCGAGCAGTTGCCGGATCGACTCGATGAACAGCTCCTCCGGAAGCTCGGCCATCGCCATCCGCCGCGCCGAGTTCCGGAACCGCCGCGCGTTGGCATCGATCCGGAAAGTCGCGATGCTCCCGTCGGCCTGCCGATACGCCTTGAGGCCCTCGAAGATCGCCTGCCCGTAGTGGAACACCATCGTGGCCGGATCCAACGGCAGCGGCGCGTACGGCTCGACCCGCCCGTTCACCCACTGCCCGTCGATGTAGTCGAGCGTCACCATGTGATCGGTGAACCACCGCCCGAACCCCGGCGCCGCGTGAATCTCCTGTCGCCGCTGCGCCAGCGTCGGACTCGGATGTGGAACACGGGTGAACTGCGCGGCAACGGTCATGCAGCTGATCCTAGAACGCCACGTCCGAAGCCTGATGCCCGGTTCGGCATGTCGAATAGATGACACCTCGACTGCTGTGCAGATTGCTCAGCCCGCTCGCTCTCGAGCCTCGCCCACCACCCGATCTGCCGACTCCGGCTCAGCGACGTTTCACCGCCCGGGCTCCCCGCCCGCAGCACGCCAGCCTGCCCGGCGCGGAACGCGGCCTCGGCAATGCACGACCGCCCCCGCCCACCCCACGTCAGTCCGCGCGGCGCTGGAACGCAGCCTCGGCGGTGCGCGACCGCCCTCGCATGCCGTACTCAGCCCACTCGGCGCGGAACCTGGTCTCAGCGGTGCACGACCACCCTCGCCCGCCGCACCTCACCCCGCCCGGCGCGGGACGCGGCCTCCGCGATGCACGGGCGCGCCAGCCCCGCTCACGACGTGTGCGAGGGCACGAACGGCGGCCGGACGATCTCCGCGCGGAGGCGGCGGCCGCGGACGTCGACCTCCACCTGATCGCCGGGCTCGAGGCCCGCGGTCGTGCTCAACAGGGCCAGGGCGATGCCGGATTTCAAAGTGGGCGAGAAGGTTCCGGAGGTGGTCTCGCCGATCGGCTCGTCGCCGCGCAGCACGGTCTGCCCCTGGCGGAGCACGCCTCGGTCGATGGCCTTGAGGCCCAACAGGATTCGCCGGGGGCCCGTCGCCTTCTCTTGTTCCAGCGCGGTCTTGCCCCAGAACTCGGCCTTCTTCCAGCCGATCGCCCAGCCACATCGCGCCTGCACCGGCGAGATGTCGAGGGAGAGTTCGTGGCCGTGCAGCGGATAGCCCATCTCGGTGCGCAGGGTGTCCCGGGCGCCGAGGCCCGCGGGCTCTCCCCCGGCCGCGCGTACCCGCTCGACGAGGGCACGGAACAGAGGCTCGGCGTCGTCCCACCGCGGCAGCAACTCGTACCCGTGCTCGCCCGTATATCCGGTGCGGCAAACCCGTACCGGCCGCCCGTCCCACTCGGCGTCGGCGAAGGCCATGTACTCCATATCGGTCGGAAGCCCCAGCGCCGCAAGCACTTCCGCCGACCTTGGGCCCTGCACCGCGAACACCGCGTACTCCCGGTGCTGCTCGGTGACGGTGACTCCCGCGGGCGCGGCCGCGCGCAACGCGGCGACCACCGCGGCGGTGTTGGCGGCATTGGGCACCAGGAAGACCTCGTCGTCGCTCACGTAGTAGGCGATCAGATCGTCGATCACCCCGCCCTGCGCCGTGCAGCACAACGTGTACTGCGCCTTCCCGGGCCGAATCCGCCCCAGATCGTTGGTCAACGCCGAATTCACGAACTCCGCCGCCCCCGGCCCGGCCACGGTCGCCTTCCCGAGATGACTCACATCGAACACCCCGACCGTCGTCCGCACGGCCGTGTGCTCGGCCACGGTCCCCCCGTACTGCACCGGCATCTCCCACCCCCCGAACGGCGCGAAACTCGCCCCCAGCTCGACATGCACACCGTGGATCGGGCCCTGCAACAGGTTCGTGTCGGTCACACGGGGAGCTTAACGGGGCCCGACAGTAGCCTGGTGCGCATGACTGGTGTTGCAGATCGTTCCCTCGGACCGGAGTTGGCTCGCGTCGTCGGCATCGGGGATGCCGACGTGCTCGTGGTGGGATTGTTCAGCACCGACGACGGACCCGTGATCGCGCCGACCGACGCCTTCGAGGACGTGCTCGGCGGCGACGTGCGGGCGGCGCTGGTCGAGCAGTTGCGGGCGGTCGGGGCGAAGGGGAAGGGCGAGGAGTTGACCCGGGTGCCCGCGCCGGAGGGGCTCGGGGTGACCAGCGTGCTCGCGGTCGGGCTGGGCTCGCCGGAGAAGGCCGACGCCGAACAGGTACGCAAGTCGGCGGGCGTGGCGGGCCGGGCACTGGGCGGCGTCGCGACGGCGGTGACCACGCTGTCCGGGCTGGATCTCGGCGCGGCGGCGGAGGGATTCTATCTGGGGGCCTACACCTTCACCGCGTTCAAATCCGGTAAGTCGGCGCCGAAGCCGGACGAGCAGCCGGTGCGGCGCGTCGAATTCCTCGTTCCCACACCGGAATCCGGCGAGGAGGAGCTGTTCCGCTCGCAGGCGATCGCCGAATCCGTCGCCACCGCACGGGATTTCGTCAACACGCCGCCGAGCCACCTGTACCCGGCCGAATTCGCCTCGCGCGCGGCGCAATTGGCCGAGGCGGCGGGGCTCGAGGTCGAGGTGCTCGACGAGAAGGCTTTGGAGGCGGGCGGTTACGGCGGTGTGCTCGGCGTCGGCAAGGGCTCCTCGCGGCCCCCGCGGCTGGTCCGGATCACCTACCGCGGCGGTGAGCGCAAGGTCGCGCTGATCGGCAAGGGCATCACCTTCGACACCGGCGGCATCTCCATCAAGCCCGCCGCCAATATGGAGAACATGACCTCCGATATGGGCGGCGCGGCGGCGGTCATCGCGACCACGCTGCTCGCGGCCCGGCTGAGTCTGCCGGTCACCGTCACCGCGACCGTGCCCATGGCCGAGAACATGCCGTCGGCCACCGCGCAGCGGCCCGGCGATGTACTGACCCAATACGGTGGAACCACGGTGGAGGTCATCAACACCGACGCCGAGGGCCGCCTCATCCTGGCCGACGCCATCGTCCGCGCGAGCGAGGACGACCCCGAGTTCATCATCGACGTCGCCACCCTCACCGGCGCCCAGATGGTCGCCCTCGGCACCCGCACCCCCGGCGTCATGGGCACGGACGAATTCCGCGACCGCGTCGCCCGCATCTCCCAGCGCGTCGGCGAGAACGCCTGGGCCATGCCCCTTCCCCCCGAACTCCGGGCCGACCTCAACTCCAAGGTCGCCGACCTCGCCAATGTCTCGCCCCATCGGTGGGGCGGGATGCTCACGGCCGGGCTGTTCCTCAAGGAGTTCGTCCCGGAGGACGTGCAGTGGGCGCACCTGGATGTCGCGGGTCCGGCCTACAACACGGGCGGGCCCTTCGGGTATATCCCCAAGGGAGGCACGGGAGTTCCGGTGCGGACGTTGATCGCGGTGTTGGAGGATATTGCGGCGGAATGAGTTTCGGTTCCTTGTGCTCGGCCCTGGGGGGCCGAGCACAAGGAACAGGGGGTCAGCACCACGGCCTGGGCACGAGGACCGGGGGATCAGCACCCACGGCCTGGGCACAAGGAACAAGGGGTCAGCACCCATGGCCTGGCCACAAGGAACAGGACCACGGCCCGGGCACAAGGAACAGGGGACAGCACCACGACCTGGGCGTAAGGGGTAGGAGTGCCACGGCCCGCGCACGAGGACCAAGCCTCAGTCCGGCCCCTCCCGCAGCTCCTCCTCCAGAGCCCGCTTCCGCTCGACCCGCCGCCGCGCGTCGTAATCCCGCATCCGCTGCGGATACCCCGTCCGCGCCACGTCGTACACCGGGATCCCCAGCCACCCCGCCAACCGCCGCGCGCCCTGCTCGCCGACCACACGGCGGGTCCATTCGCCGTCGGCGGCCACCAGAACCGCTGTGACATCGGTCACAGTGGTCTTCGGTTCGACGTAGGCTTCCACCCCCGTGTGGGTGCGAACCCAGTCCGCCAGATACCGGGTATCGCCCGCGTCGGCCACGCCGCGCGAGCCGCCGCGGCGGAAACGATCCAGCAAACCCATCCCCGCCTACCTCTCTTCCTGCACCGGAGACGTTCACACCCGGTGCATCGATAGTGCCAGGAAATTGGACAATCCCGGCCGGTGTGCGGGGCGGCGTTCTCGCCCAACACGGCCGCCCTGTGGTACGTACCGACACGGCGAGTGCAAGGATGGGAAGCCGGAACAAGAACCCACGGATCTCCGGTGCCACACAAGAGTGTTCGGGTGGCGTTCGGACAATCGCCGCGACCCGCGGCGGGCGTCCGCCGAGAGACGAACTGTTGTAGACCCGTCGAGCAGTTAGAGGAGTCAACGGACATGGCCTTCTCCGTCCAGATGCCAGCTCTTGGTGAGAGCGTCACCGAGGGCACTGTGACCAGGTGGCTGAAGCAGGAAGGAGACACGGTCGAGGTCGACGAGCCCCTGCTCGAGGTGTCCACCGACAAGGTCGACACCGAGATCCCGTCGCCCGCGGCGGGCGTGCTGACCAAGATCGTGGCCCAGGAGGACGACGTCGTCGAGGTCGGCGGCGAACTGGGCGTGATCGGCGACGCGAACGAGGCCCCGGCCCAGCAGTCCGCCCCCGCTCCCCAGGCCGAGCATGCCCCCGCGCAGGAGCCCGAGCCGCAGCCCGAGGCGCAGCCGGAACCCGCGCAGCAACCGGCCCAGCAGCAGCCCGCCGCCTCCGGCTCCGCCGACGGCACGCCGGTGAAGATGCCCGAATTGGGCGAGTCTGTCACCGAGGGCACGGTCACCCGGTGGCTCAAGCAGGTCGGCGATCAGGTCGAGGTCGACGAGCCGCTGCTCGAGGTCTCCACCGACAAGGTCGACACCGAGATCCCCTCGCCGGTCGCGGGCACGCTGCTCGAGATCAGCGCGGAGGAGGACGACGTGGTGTCCGTGGGCGGTCAACTCGGTGTGATCGGCTCCGGTCAGCCCGCCCAGCAGCAGGCGCCCGCGCCGCAGCCGGAGGCGCCGAAGCAGGAGGCCCCCAAGGCCGAGCCCGAGCCGCAGCAGGCGCCCCAGCAGCAGGCGCCACAGCAGCAGGCCGCGCCGCAACAGCCGCAGCAGCAGGCGCCGCAACAGCAGGCCCAGCAGCAGCCGCAGCAGGCCGCACCCCAGCAGCCGAAAGCCGAAGCGCCGCAACCGAAGACGCAACCGTCCTCGACCGACTCCGGTAACGCGGACTCCCCCTACGTCACCCCGCTGGTGCGCAAGCTCGCCGCCGAGCACAATGTCGACCTCGCGAACGTGAAGGGCTCCGGCGTCGGCGGCCGCATCCGCAAGCAGGACGTTCTCGCCGCCGCCGAACAGCAGCAGGCCCCCGCGGCTCCCGAGCCTCAGGCCCCGGCCGCCGCGCCGAAGGCCCCCGCCGCCGCGTCCTCCGCGCCCGCGGCCACCGCCGGTGTCCGCCCGCAACTGCAGGCCCTGCGCGGCACCACCCAGAAGGCCAGCCGCATCCGGCAGATCACCGCGACCAAGACCCGCGAGTCGCTGCAGACCACCGCGCAGCTCACCCAGACCCACGAGGTCGACGTCACCAAGATCGCCGCGCTGCGCGCCAAGGCCAAGGACGCCTTCGCCAAGCGCGAGGGCGTGAACCTGACGTTCCTGCCGTTCTTCGCCAAGGCCGCGGTCGAGGCGCTGGGCGTGCACCCGAACGTCAACGCGTCCTACAACGAGGACACCAAGGAGATCACCTACCACTCGGCCGTCCACCTCGGCATCGCCGTGGATACCGAGCAGGGCCTGCTTTCCCCGATCATCCACAACGCGAGCGACCTCTCGCTGGCCGGGCTGGCCCGCGCGATCGCCGACATCGCCAACCGCGCCCGCACCGGCGGCCTGAAGCCGGACGAGCTGGCCGGGGGCACGTTCACGATCACCAACATCGGCAGCCAGGGCGCGCTGTTCGACACCCCGATCCTGCTTCCGCCGCAGTCGGCGATGCTCGGCACGGGCGCGATCGTCAAGCGGCCCATCGTGATCGCCGAACACGGTGACGAGTTCATCGGCATCCGCTCGATGTGCTACCTGCCGCTGACCTACGATCACCGCCTCATCGACGGCGCCGACGCCGGTCGCTTCCTCACCACGATCAAGCATCGGCTCGAGGAAGCGGCGTTCGAGGCGGATCTGGGCCTGTAGGTCGCCCTCGGATGAGGGTGGTGATCGCCGGTTCGTCCGGCGCGATCGGGACGGCGCTCGTGGCCGCGCTTCGGCGCGACGGGTACGAGGTGCTGCGGCTGGTGCGCCGTCCCGCCGCCGCCCGCGACGAATTCGAATGGGATCCGTCGCGGGCGCAGATCCCCGACCGGGCCCTGCGGGGTGCGGACGCGGTGGTGAATCTGTGCGGGGCGAGCGTGGGCGCGCGCCGCTGGGACGGCCGCTACAAGCAGGTGCTGCGCGACAGCCGCATCGTCCCGACCGACGTGCTGGCCACCGCGGTCGCCGCCGCGGGCGTGCCGACGCTGATCAACGCGAGCGGCGTGCACTACTACGGGGGCGGTACGGGAGATCGGATAGTTACCGAAACCCATTGCGCCGGAACGGGTTTCCTGGCCCGGCTCTGCGCCGACTGGGAGGCGGCCACCACCCCCGCCGCCGAGGCCGGGGCCCGCGTGGTCCTGCTCCGCAGCGCCCTGGTCCTGTCCCGCCACGGCGGCCTGCTGGACATGCTGCGCCCGCTGTACTCCCTGGGCCTCGGCGGCCGCCTCGGCAACGGCCGCCAGTACGTCCCCTGGATCTCCCTCGACGACGAGATCGGCGCCCTCCGATACCTGTTGGCGGACACCACGATCCACGGCCCCGTCAACATGACCGGCCCCGCCCCCGTGACCAACGCCGAATTCACCCGAGCCCTCGCCCGAGCCCTCCACCGCCCCGCCCCCTTGGTCTTCCCCTCCCCCGCCCTCCGCCTCCTCCTCGGCGAATTCGCCCAGGAGGCAATCCTCCACGGCCCCCGAGCCATCCCCACGGTCCTCGAGGAAGCGGGCTACCCCTTCCACCACCACACCATCGGCCAGGCCCTGTCGACCATCCTCCCCTGACCACCCCTCCACCTCGTCTCCAGCAAGCCCACGTCCCCCGGTCCCCCAACCCAACCGCATCAGCCTTCAGAAGAAGCCCACTTCCCCAGGTCCTTCAACCCAACGCACCAGCCTTCAAAAGCCCACTTCCCCCAGGTTCGGCAGCCCCAGCCGCACCCTTTATTCGAATCCGCACCCCTTACAGGGCACAGAAAGGGGTGCGGATTCGAATAAGGGGTGCGGCTGGGCTGCCGGGCCTGGGGTGGTTAGCGTGGGGGTGTGATCATCAGGGATGCGCGGGAGGGGGATCTCGGGGGGATCGTGGCGATTCATAATGCGGCCGTTGCCGATACGACGGCTATCTGGGATGAGGAGCCGGTGGATGTGGAGGAGCGGGGGGAGTGGTGGCGGGGGCGGGTGGGTGCGGGGTATCCGGTGTTGGTGGCCGAGGTGGAGGGGGTGGTGGCGGGGTATGCCAGTTACTCGCAGTGGCGGCCGAAGGTGGGGTTTCGGTTCAGTGTGGAGAATTCGGTGTATGTGGGGGCGGATTTTCAGGGGCGTGGGGTGGGGGCCGCGTTGCTCGGGGGGTTGATCGAGCGGGCGCGGGGGTCGGGGAGCGTGCATGCGATCGTCGCGGCCATCGAGTCGGGTAATGCGACCTCCATCCGGTTGCACGAACGGTTCGGGTTCCGGATCGTCGGTGAGTTGCCGGAGGTGGGGTGGAAGTTCGGGCGGTTTCTGGACCTCACGTTCATGCAGCTCACGCTGGCCGGGCCGTTGGGTGAGGAGAGCTAGGCCCGGCTATAGGGCGCTTCGGGGCCACGAGCAAGGGACGCGCGCCTCCCACCGGGCCGTTTCGGGACCACGAGCGAGCGGCGCGCGGCCTCCGGCCGAACCCATCGAGACCGCCAACGAGCCTTAGGCAACGTTCCACCAGACCGCCCCGAGATCGGACAGGAGCAACTCCCATCCCCCGCCCTATCGCCCACGTCACACCACCCCAACGCACCCCCCACCCCCAATTCCCACCGGCGTAGCATCAATCCAGTGACCTCAGTCGACACCCCGACATCGAAGGACGGCGGCCAGAACCCGGCCCAGCCGAACGGACGCAAGCTGCTTCGTATCGAGGCACGCAATGCCGAGACGCCGATCGAACGCAAACCCAAGTGGATTCGCACCCGCGCGACCATGGGACCGGAGTACTCCGAACTCAAGGGTCTGGTGAAACGCGAAGGGCTGCACACGGTTTGCGAGGAGGCGGGCTGTCCGAACATCTTCGAATGCTGGGAGGACCGCGAGGCGACCTTCCTCATCGGCGGCGAACAGTGCACGCGCCGTTGCGATTTCTGCCAGATCGACACCGGTAAGCCCGCCGCGCTGGACCGCGACGAGCCCCGCCGCGTCGCCGAGAGCGTGCAGGCGATGGGCCTGCGCTACTCGACCATCACCGGCGTCGCCCGCGACGATCTCGACGACGGCGGCGCCTGGCTCTACGCCGAGACCGTCCGCGCGATCAAGCGGCTCAACCCGCACACCGGCGTCGAACTGCTGATCCCCGACTTCAACGCCGACCCCGATCAGCTCGCCGAGGTCTTCTCCGCGCGCCCGGAAGTGTTGGCGCACAACCTCGAGACGGTCCCCCGGATCTTCAAGCGCATCCGCCCGGCCTTCCGCTACGAACGCTCCCTGTCGGTGCTCACCGCTGCCCGCGAGGCCGGTCTGGTCACCAAGTCCAACCTCATCCTCGGCATGGGCGAAACCCCCGAAGAGGTCACCCAGGCCATGCGCGACCTGCACGAGGCGGGCTGCGACATCCTCACCATCACCCAATACCTCCGCCCCTCCCCCCGCCACCACCCCGTCGACCGCTGGGTGAAGCCGGAGGAGTTCGTCGAACACTCCCGCGTCGCCACCGAACTCGGCTTCGCGGGCGTCATGGCCGGACCGCTGGTCCGCTCCTCCTACCGCGCGGGCCGCCTCTACGCCCAGGCCCTCGCCCACCACGGCCGTACCCTTCCCGTAGAGATGGCGCACCTGGCCGAGGAGGGCAGCGCGGCCCAGGAGGCGACGTCGGTGCTGGCCCGCTTCGGGTCGTAACCCTCACTCCGCCCGACCGTAGGCGTGCCTGCGCCGGATCTCCCGATTCCCCGACACACCGCCCTCCCCAGTGGGAAGCTCGGATGAACCGCACATGTCGTACTCCGGGAGCGAGGGCCACATGGTCGACAAGGCGAGCGCGGTCGAACACCCCGCGGACATTCGGAACGTGGTGCTGGTCGGGCACAGTGGGTCCGGGAAGACGACGGTGGTGGAGGCGCTCGCCGTGGCCGCCGGGGCGGTGCCGCGGGCGGGGCGGGTCGAGGACGGGACCTGTGTGTCCGACTATGACGACATCGAGCAGCGGCAGCATCGGTCGGTGCAGTTGTCGGTGGTGCCGGTGTCCTGGGACGGGATCAAGATCAATCTGGTGGATACGCCGGGATACGCCGACTTCGTCGGGGAGTTGCGGGCCGGGCTGCGCGCCGCGGACGCGGCGCTGTTCGTGATCTCGGCCGCGGCGGGGGCCGAGGGGGTCGGCGGGCAGACCCTCGCCCTGTGGGAGGAGTGCGCCGCGGTCGGCATGCCGCGCGCGCTGGTGATCACCCATCTCGACGCCGCGCGCGCCGATTTCGACGAGATGGCCCGCACCTGTCGCGATATCCTCGGCGGCGGCGCGTCGGAAAGCATGCTGCCGCTTCATCTGCCGGTGTACGGGCCCGCGTCCGCCGACGGCCATCGTCCGGTCACCGGTCTGGTCGATCTGCTCACCGAGCGCGTGTTCGACTACTCCGCGGGCGAGCACACCCGTACCGAACCCACACCCGAGCAGCGGTCCGAACTCGACGCCGCGCGCGGCCGGCTCATCGAGGGCATCATCGCCGAGAGCGAGGACGAGACCCTCATGGACCGCTACCTCGAGGGCGCCGACATCGACCTGCCGACCCTGGTCACCGACCTCGAACGCGCCGTGGCCCGCGGCAGCTTCCACCCCGTCCTCACCGCCGCGCCGCCCCCCGAGGGCGCGAAACAGGGCCTGGGCACGGTCGAGATACTGGATCTGATCACGCGCGGATTCCCCACGCCCGCAGAGCATTTCGTCGCCGCGAGCCACCCCGCCGACGGTTCGCCGCCCGCTCGGCTGGCCTGTGATCCGCACGCCCCGCTCGCGGCGGAGGTGATCCGCACCGCCTCCGATCCCTACGTCGGGCGGCTGTCGCTGGTGCGGGTGTTCTCCGGCACGCTGCGCCCGGACGAGACGGTGCACATCTGCGGTCACGGCCCCGACGTCGAGCGCGATCACGACCTGGACGAGCGGGTGGGAGCGGTCTCGGCCCCGTTCGGCAAACAGCAACGCCCGCTCGCCCAGGCCATCGCCGGGGACATCGCCTGTGTCACCAAACTCGGTCACGCCGAGACCGGAGACACGTTGTCCGCCAAGGATTCTCCGCTGCTCATCGAGCCCTGGCAGCTGCCCGAACCGCTGCTGCCGGTGGCGGTGCGGGCGCATTCGAAGGCCGACGAGGACAAGCTGTCCCAGGGCCTCGGCCGCCTGGTCGCCGAGGATCCGACCGTCCGGCTCGAACAGAACGGCCAGACCCATCAGCTGGTGCTGTGGTGCCTGGGCGAGGCGCATCGCGACGTCGCCCTGGAACGGCTGCGGTCGCGATTCGGCGTGCGGGTCGACACCATCGAGCACCGGGTGGCGCTGCGGGAGACGTTCGCGGGCACCGCGACCGGGCGCGGCCGCCACGTCAAACAGTCCGGCGGCCACGGCCAGTACGCCGTCTGCGAGATCGAGGTGTCCCCGCTGCCGGAGGGTTCGGGCATCGAATTCGTCGACAAGGTCGTCGGCGGAGTCGTTCCACGCCAATTCATTCCGTCGGTGGAGAAGGGCGTGCGCGCCCAGGCCGCCCGGGGACTGATCGCGGGCTACCCCCTCGTCGACGTCCGCGTCACCCTCTACGACGGCAAGGCCCATTCGGTCGACTCCTCGGATTCGGCCTTCCAGACCGCGGGCGCCCTCGCCCTGCGCGAGGCCGCCGCGGCCGCCCGCCTCGACCTGCTCGAACCCCTCGCCGAGGTCCGGGTCACCGTCTCCGACGACTATCTGGGCGCGGTCCTGGCGGACCTGTCCGGCCGTCGCGGGCGCGTCCTCGGCACCGAACCGGTCGCCCCCGGCCGCAGCGCCGTCCGCGCCGAGGTCCCCGAACTCGAGTTGAGCCGCTACGCCATCGACCTGCGCTCGCTCTCGCACGGCACGGGCCGGTTCACCCGCTCCTACATCCGCCACGAGCCCATGCCGAGCCAACTCGCCGACGGCATCAGAACGCGGGCGACGGCCTCGGCCTGATCGTCGCGCCCGAACCGGACGGTCCGGCTGCGGAACCCGGCCCGCGTTCCCACTATCCTGAGAACCATGGCAGCAGGTAAGGGCGGTAAGCCGTCGAAGGAAGCGAAGGCCGCGGCGAAGGCGGCGCGCCGGCAGGCGTCGAAGGAGCGGCGTCAGCAGCTCTGGCAGGCGTTCCAGATGCAGCGCAAGGAAGACAAGCTGCTGCTGCCGATGATGATCGGCGCGCTGGCCGGCATCACGCTGGTGCTGTTCGTGATCGGCCTGTTCTTCGACCTGCAATGGTTCCTGCTGCCGATCGGCCTGATCCTGGGCGCGCTGGTGGCGTTCATCATCTTCGGCCGCCGGGTGCAGCGCAACGTCTATGCCAAGGCCGAGGGCCAGGCGGGCGCGGCCGCGTGGGTGCTGGACAACCTCCAGGGCAAGTGGCGCGTCACCCAGGGCATCGCGGCCACCACCCAGCTCGACGCCGTGCATCGCGCGATCGGCCTGCCCGGTGTCGTCCTGGTCGGCGAGGGCTCCCCGCAGCGCGTGAAATCCCTGCTGGCCCAGGAGAAGAAGCGCACCGCGCGCCTGGTCGGCGACACCCCGATCTACGAGATCGTCATCGGCAACGAGGAGGGCCAGGTCCCGCTGAAGAGTTTGCAGCGCTACCTGACCAAACTCCCCCGCAACATCGACACCAAGCGCATGGACCTCATCGAGGGCCGCCTCAGCGCGCTGGCCACCCGCGGCGGTCCCGCGCTGCCCAAGGGCCCGCTGCCCGCGGGCGCGAAGATGCGCGGCGTGCAGCGCACGATCCGCCGCCGCTGATCACCGCGACCGGATCAGTGCCGTTCCCGTAGCCCGGTCGTGCATGCCCCGCCCGTCGGAATCGGTGAACAGGGCGGGGACCACGAACACGAGCAGCACCTGCCGGGCCAGCGCCCGCACGATCCCCACGGGCGCCTCGGCGTCGACGCGGATCACCCGCATCCGCAGGAAGAACTGTCCCGGGGTGAACCCGAACAACGTCACCGTGACGAGTCCGATCACGAACCACACCAGCAAGGTGACGGTGTTGAGCGACCCGCTGCCGTGCACGAACAGCGCCGCGATTCCCATGGCGATGAACCAGTCGACGAACAACGCCACGATCCGCTTGCCCATCGGCGCCAGCGACCCGGCCCCGGCCTCCGGCAGGCCCAGCAACTTGCCCGGATACTCGTCGGGCCCGGGCTGCCCCGGATCGGCCGCGCTCGGCCCGGACAGCCAGGAACCCGTAATTCGTGCCATGCTTCCCAGCTTAGGCAGCCCGCGACCGTCGTCCGCGTCACACCGGCCCGGGCGGTACACTTCGGCGGCACGCGGAACGACTCGCCGATGTTGACCGAACCTTTGCCAGCGCACCCGGGCGCCCGCGCTCGAGCCGATGGCAGGATATGCCTGCCAGGCAGCACGTGTAACACTGGCGAAACACAGGCTTGACTGTCGGGAAACACCGCATCCATAGCGTTCTGCGACGAACCCAGCACGCGGCACTGGCTGGGAACCGATCCGGTAAGGAGTACTAAGTGGCGTTCAGCACGGCCGACGAGGTCATCAAGTACATCAAGGAGGAGGAGGTCGAGTACGTCGACGTCCGGTTCACCGACCTCCCCGGTGTGCAGCAGCACTTCTCGATCCCGGCGAAGACCTTCACGGCCGATCTGGCCGAAGAGGGCCTGGCGTTCGACGGATCCTCCGTGCGCGGTTTCCAGTCGATCGACGAGTCGGACATGTTGCTGCTACCCGACTTCAGCACCGCGCGTATCGATCCCTTCCGTGCGGCGAAGACGCTGAACCTGAACTTCTTCGTGCACGACCCGTTCACCCGGGAGGCCTACAGCCGCGATCCGCGCAACATCGCCCGCAAGGCCGAGGAGTACCTGCGCTCGACCGGTATCGCCGACACCGCGTACTTCGGTCCCGAGGCGGAGTTCTACATCTTCGACTCGATCCGCTACGACTCGGCGATGAACGGCGCGTTCTACGAGATCGAGTCCATCTCGGGTTCGTGGAACACCGGTGCGGAGTTCAACCCGGACGGCACCCTCAACCGCGGCTACAAGGTCCGCAACAAGGGCGGCTACTTCCCCGTCGCGCCCTACGACCACTACGTCGACCTGCGCGACAAGATCTCGACCAACCTGCAGAACGCGGGCTTCGAGCTCGAGCGCGGCCACCACGAGGTCGGCACCGCCGGTCAGGCCGAGATCAACTACCGCTTCAACACCCTGCTGGCCGCGGCCGACGACCTGATGCTGTTCAAGTACGTCGTCAAGAACACCGCCTGGGCCGAGGGCAAGACGGTCACCTTCATGCCGAAGCCCCTGTTCGGCGACAACGGCTCGGGCATGCACGTGCACCAGTCGCTGTGGAAGGACGGCAAGCCGCTGTTCCACGACGAGGCCGGTTACGGTGGCCTGTCGGATCTGGCCCGCTGGTACATCGGCGGCATCCTGCACCACGCCCCCTCGCTGCTGGCCTTCACCAACCCGACGGTGAACTCCTACCACCGCTTGGTCCCCGGCTTCGAGGCCCCCATCAACCTGGTCTACTCGCAGCGCAACCGCTCCGCCGCCGTCCGCATCCCGGTCACCGGCAACAACCCGAAGGCCAAGCGCCTCGAGTTCCGCGCCCCCGACTCCTCGGGCAACCCGTACCTGGCCTTCGCCGCCATGCTGATGGCCGGCCTGGACGGCATCAAGAAGAAGATCGAGCCCGCGGCCCCCGTCGACAAGGACCTCTACGAGCTCCCCCCCGAGGAGGCCAAGAACATCCCCCAGGCCCCCACCAGCCTCGCCTCGGTCATCGACCGCCTCGAACAGGACCACGAGTACCTGACCGAGGGCAACGTCTTCACCGACGACCTGATCGAGACCTGGATCCAGCTGAAGCGGGACAACGAGATCGCGCCGGTGAATTTGCGGCCGCATCCGTACGAGTTCGAGCTGTACTTCGACGTGTAAATCGTTGCGCGACAGCTAGTTCCGAGGCCCCAGCCGAATCCGGCTGGGGCCTCGCCCTTTTCCTACTTCGCCCCCCGACGCGACAACGCCTGCGTAGCAATCGATGTCGCCGCCCGGCAAGCCTCCCCCGCCTCACCCTGAACCGGAAGAAGCACCTGCGTATACAGCAATTCGCTGAACGCCACCCCGTTATCGGACCGATGCTCCCCGGGCCACGGATCCCAACTCTTCGTCGGCGTGGTGACCACGCATCGCCCGGCCCCGTTCGTCGCGCTGATATCCCATACCCGCGACGGAAAGCCGTTGATGGTGGCCCGTTTACCCATGAACAGCTTCGGATCGTCGAGCATCACCGAAATCATCGCCCCGGGCGGCATGTCCGAACCGTCGTCGGCCCGCCACTGACAGTCCTGTTCGGCGGGGGCGGATTTGTCGGTGAGGCCGGTGAGATGCACCGTGCTTTCGACCTCCGGCAATGGGATCGAGCCGCACAGGTCGTATCCGTGCAGTGAATCGCTGGGGTAGGTGAGGTGCTTGTAGGCCCCGTGTCGCATTGCCGCGACAATGGCGTCGACGGCGTGATCCCGCGCCGGGCACGGGTCGACCTCCGGAAGCGGCCGCCCGTTGCGGTCGGCGGTCGCGTGCACCTGGACTCCCTGCCCACCGGACAGCCGGACCGTCGCATCACACCACGCACCGTCGTGTGACGTGCCCTTGGTGACGCGTACCGGCCCGCGATCGCTCGACACCGCGTCCGGTGCGACGAGGTCGGCCGTGTGCGCGCCGAGGATCGTCCACAGCGCGATTCGACTCCCCTCCTCCTTACCCACCGGCCGCAGATTCAGATTGCACCGGACGAAGTTCGACGGTTCGATCGTCATTCTCGTCTCGACACTCTTCAGATCCGCGAAGGCGTCCGGCGTCACGAATCCACACGGATCCAATGTCGTCATGTCACCGATCGACGGGGCCGCCACCGGAGTATCGGGATCACAACCCGCCCCCAGACAGACAACGAAAAGCACTGCGACGAAACACCTTACGGCCCCGCCGATCCGGCGACGATGAATCAAGACCCCTCCGAAACTTCCGTGAGAACCAAGCGGTTGAAAAACGCCGTCACCCCGCGATGCGGGGCGGACCGAAGTTGCCCAGATCGAGATCGGCGAGCCGAATCTCGGATTCCGGCCCCCGGAAAGCGACCCGCAGCACACCCGACTCGACCACACACGTCGGCCTGCCGCCCGCGCCCTCGTCGAGCGGCCACCGAGTACGAGTCGCGATGGCCACGTCGTCCCGAAACTCGCTGAGCCCGTGCTCGACCCCATCACAACCCGCGTCGAGCCGTTCGAGGGCCGCGCCCAGATTCCTCGAGGCGACCAGCCGCGCGCGGCCGTCGACAACCTCCAACAGCAACAGAGACCCATCGAACGACTCGATGCTGAACGGCGTAGCGATCAGCGCGTCGAGTTCGCGCGCGAGGTGAGCGATCACCACGTGCGGTACGCCGCCGCCGAAGGCCGTCGGGATCCGCATATTCCCCTCCGTCTTCGCATCGCGCGCTGCCCGGTGGAGCGCGTCGATTACTTGGACGCGCCGGGTGCGCCCCCGGTTCCCTCCCTGTTGTCCACGCCGGATCTCACTGAGCACATCGCCCAGTCCCGATCAGTGAGCCGTTGCCTCGCAACGCCTTCGGAGCCGCGGCGCGCGCACCTACTGTCCCCCGGCATGAAGATTTCGTTGATTCCCTGGGCGGGAGCCGTTTTCGCCGTCCTCGCGTTGACCGCGACCGGCGTCTCCGCCCAGCCCTCGGCCCAGGCCGCCCCGACCAGGATCGATCTCCAGGGCGCCGTGAACACCCGTGACATCGGCGGCTACCGCACCTACGACGGCAAAACCGTCAAGTCCGGCAGAGCCATTCGCTCCGATGCCCTCAACGCCCTCACCGACGCCGACCTGGGGACACTCGGCCGCCTGCACCTGAAGCAGGTGATCGATCTGCGCACCCCGGCCGAGGTCGGCGCGCAGGGCGCGGATAAGGCGCCGCCGGGAGTCGCCGTCGTCGCCCGTCCGATCAGTGACACCGGGATGTACCTCCGGATGCTCCAGCTCATCCAGTCCCGCGACCCCCAGCAGCAGGAGGCCGCTCTCGGCAACGGCGGCGCGGAGCGGATCATGCGCACCATGTACGCCAGCTTCGCGACCGATCAGGCCACGAAAGACGCACTGGGACAGACGATCCGGGACCTCGCGAACACCGACGCGCCCACCCTCTACCACTGCACCGCCGGGAAGGACCGCACCGGCTGGCTGACCTACGTGACCCTGCGGGCGATCGGCGTGCCGGAGGGGACGGCGCGCCAGGACTATCTGTTGTCGGACCAGTACCGCGCCGCCACCGACGCCAAGCTACGGGAACAGGTGAAACAGGCGGGGCTGATGACGAATCCGGATCTGCTGATCCCGTTGCAGGAGGTGCGCGCGGACTATCTCGACACCGCGGTCGAGCAGATCGGCGACTTCGGCCACTATCTCACCGACGAGCTGGGCCTGGATCCGGGCACGATCCTGCGCTTACGCAAGAACCTGGTCGGCTAGGACACGACGAAGCCCCGGCGCCGCGCCGGGGCTTCGGTCGTTCAGAAGTGCGGGTGGCAGCCCAGGGAGGCGCTGTACACGGCGGGCGGTCGCTGGGCGGCCGCCAGGTTCCGGCGTTCCTCGCCGGTGAGGCGGTGCCGGGTCAGCGAACGCACGGCGTAGTCGCGGAGGGCGGGGAGCCAGGGCCGGTGTTCACCGGTGCGAAAGTGTGGACGGATCATCGAGATTCACTCCCCTCGGACTGCTGACGCGTGATGCTGGACTGCCCAGGGTAAACCCAAATAAACCCGAACTCCAGAGAAAATTCAGGGAAACGGGAGATGAACTTTCAGAACACTCGTCGCCGGGCCATCGGCCCCAGCGCGGTGAGGTCCAACTCCCCCGACACCTCGGTCCACCCCATGGCCCGCAGATCCGCGGGCGCCTCCACGCCGAGCGCGTCGTGCAGGCCGTAGGCGACCGCACCCGCCAACTGCAACAGGCCCTTTCGGGAGATCGGCCAGAACAGCGTACGGTGCCAGTTCTCGATCTCGTGCGCCGGGACCGGTGCGCTCCAGCCCAACTCGCGTAATCGGCGCTCGGCGGTGGCCGGGATGGGTTCGGCCAGATAGTGATTGCCGGTCAGCTCGACGGTGAGCCGGATGTCGTACTGGAGGAACTGCACGTAGCGGTTGCCGGGGGCCGCGATGACCAGGGTGGCTCGGGAGGGCAGGTCGGCGAGACAGCGAGCCAGCGCACGCGCGAATTCGTCCCAGTCCGTTGCCACAGCTTCGCTCATTCGTCCCCCGGCGCGCCCATTCACCGTTGGGCCGATCATACGCCGTCCAGACGATGGCGTCGCCGAATTATTTTGCCTTGTAGCGCTTTCCGGAACCGATCTCGCGGGCCGTTTGCCGGATTCGAGAGATTTCTTGCGGTCGGGCCCGCGCGCGGACCGGAGCAGTCTTGCGACAACCGCGAGAGAGTGAGAGGATCAGATACAAATCCTCTCAAGTAGTCGAGTGGTCGAAGGAGATCACCATGACCGCGTCCGTCGCACCCATCGAACGAGACACCCGGCCGCAGCGGCGGCCCTTCGGCCCCGGCTCCCGCATGTGGGAGGAGACCGGGCTGATCACGTTCTCGCTGACCGCGGGTTCGGCGTTCCTGTTGCAGACCATGGAACCGTCGATCGCGGCCGTGGTGGACGAGCACTCCTCCTTCCGCACCGATCCGATGGGCCGGGCGATGCGCAGCGTCGCGTCGGTCATGATGTGGATCTACGGCGGCGAGGAGGCGTTCGCCGAGACCGAGCGCCTGCGCGCGCTGCACGCCTCGCTCAACAGCACCGATTCGAACGGGGTGCGGCACAAGGCGTTGTCGTCGGGTCCGTGGGCGTGGGTGCTGCACACCGGGATCTACGCCTACGTCGAGGGCAATCGCTACTTCACCCGCGCGCCGCTGACGCAGGCGGACAAGGAGGAGTACTACCGGGAGAGCGTGCAGCTCATGCGCAATCTCATGGTGGCGCCCAAGGAGATTCCCGCGACCTACGCCGAGTGGGAGAGGTTCTTCTTCGAGAAGGTCGAGGGCCTCGAACCCACCCCTGTCGCCTACGACTACCTGCGCGTCATCCGCACGATCGCCCCGCCGAAGGGCCTACCGCGACCGCTGCGTCCGCTGTGGCGGGTCGCCGCGTCGCCCGTCGGCCGATTGCAGTACTTCTTCACCGTCGGCACGACCCCCGATGTCATCCGCCGCAAGCTCGGCCTGAGCTGGTCGCCCGCCGACGAACTCACCCTGCGCGCGCTGGGCTGGTTCATCGGCCGCGGGGTTCCGCTGCTGCCGGAACGCCTGCGGTACTTCCCGATCGCCTTCGAGGCCCGCCGGTTGGAGCGTGACCGGGAACGGCTGCGCAAGGTGATCGACTTCCGGCCGCTCTGAGCCGCACGGCTTTCAAAGGGTCCCCGAGGACCGCACGGTTCGTCGTGAGGGGTTGGCACCGACGGCACCGTGCTCGCGGCGCAACGCCGCGACACCCCGGTTCCGGGGGCTGGACCTGCGGGCGGACAGGTCCGATAGTCCTAGGGTGAGCCGGACTTCGATCTTGTGGGCCTTGGTGGGGCTGGTGTTGGTGGCGGGTTCGGCCGCACCGGTGACCGCGACGGCCGCGCCGAGTGTGCCGTATCAGTGGCGGCAGGAGTTCCTCGACGCGGCCGACGGCACTCGGCTGCACGCGGATGTGTTGCGGCCCAGCGGAATTCCGGACGACGCGCGGACGCCGGTGGTGATGACCGTGAGCCCGTATCGAGCCCATCTCGCGTACCTGACCAATCCGCGACCCCAGGGCGGGCCCTCGACGGAGAACCTGCTGACCGAGATGTTCCTGCAAGCCGGGTACACCTACGTGATCGTGGATCTGCGCGGCTACGGCGGATCGAGCGGCTGTCCGGACTTCGGCGGTCCCGGGGAGCGGTCGGATGTGGCGACGGCGGTGGAATGGGCCGCGCGGCAGCCCTGGTCGACGGGGCGGGTCGGGTTGTACGGGACCTCCTACGAGGGGTGGACCGGTTTGATGGGCCTGGCCGCGAAACCGCAGGGGTTGGCGGCGGTGGCCGCCTTCGAACCCGTAGTCGATCCGTACTCCTACCTGTACATGCAGGGCGTCTCCTGGAAGTTCTCCGGAAAGCCGGTGACCGAGAGCGGGGTTCGCCCGGCCGATATGGCGGGACTCGAACATCTGCTGATCTCGGCGACACCCGCTCATCCCGGCGATCCCGCCGAGTACCAGGCGCACGCCGACCGCAATCCGCTCGAATGCGCCCAGCCGTTCCTGTCGGAGACCGCCGATCACGACGGGACCTCGGCGTTCTGGCGGGATCGGGATCTCGTGGAACGCCTGCGCGGCGACACGATTCCGCTGTTCCTGGGTCAGGGGTTCGTCGACTACAACACACGCGCGTATCGGGTCTTCGATCTGTGGAACGGGCTCGGTCCCGGCGAGCACAAGGCGTGGTTCGGGCAGTGGGGGCACCGGACCTGTCATATCGACTGCGGCACACCGCAATTCGACACCGAGCTGTTGGCCTTCTTCGACCGGCACGTCGCCGGGAAGGCGGTGGACGTTCCCGGACCGCGGATCACCGTGGGCCGGTTCGACGGGTCGTGGCGCGGCGAGAACGCCTGGCCGCCTGCCGATTCCGCGCGGGTCGCGGTGGCGCTGCGCCCGGGCTCCTACACCGACCGCGGGCTGCTGCCCGGACCGGATCGGGAGTTCTGGTCGGTGTCGCAGCCGCTGCCCACCGATCAGCATCTGGCCGGGATCCCGACGGCCACCCTCACCCTGCACGGGCCGCCCGACGCCACGGTCGCGGTCGAACTCTACGACATCGATCCGAGCGGGCGGGCCACCGTCATCACGCGCGGCATCGCGCCCGTGCGGGATACGGCCGAGGTACGGCTGCTGGGTCAGGATTGGCTGGTGTCCGCGGGGCATCGGATCGGATTCCGTGTGACCGATGTCGTGGACGACGTGTGGTCGCACACTCCTGCCGACGCGCGGGTGACGGTGGACGCCGCGCGGGTCGAGCTGCCGCTGGTGCTCGGCGAGCGGCGCGGCGACGTCGAGGGCATCGTCACCGACGGCATCGTGAAGTGGCGCGCGGAGAAGACCGTGACCGTTTCGCCGGATGTGCTGAAGAATGCAACGGTGGACGTCTCCTTCCCCGATCGCATTCCGAACCGATGAGCGCGCACCTACCGGCCGCCGACGACGACACCGCCGAACGGCTCGCCGCCGCCCTGCGCTGCGCGACCGTGTCGACCGAGGACGGCGCATCCGCCGACGCCGAGTTCGAGAAGCTGTCCGACCTGCTGGAACGGTCGTATCCGCTGGTGCACGAGCGGCTCGAGCTCGAGCTGTTCGGCCACAGCCGCCTGTACCGTTGGGCCGGAACCGAATCCGGCACGGCCGCCATCCTGCTCGGGCACATGGACGTGGTCCCGGTCGACGACGAGGCGCGCTGGACCCATCCGCCGTTCGCGGGGGTGATCGACGGCGAATTCGTCTGGGGGCGGGGCGCGATCGACGACAAGAGCCGGGTGCTGGCGATCCTCGAGGCCGTCGAGGCGGCGCTCGCGGCCGGGCGGCGACCGCGGCGCACGGTGTATCTGGCGTTCGGGCACGACGAGGAGGTCTTCGGCCTCGGCGGCGCGTCCCGCATCGCCGCGGTACTGCGCGAGCGCGGGATACGTGCGGATCTGCTCCTGGACGAGGGCGGGGTGATCCTGTCCGGCACGACCGGGGTGCGGCGGCCGGTCGCCTCGATCATGGTCGGTGAGAAGGGTTGGGCGACGGTGCGACTCGCGGTGAGCGATCCGGGCGGGCATTCATCGATGCCCGGCAAGCGGACCGCCGTCGGGCGGATCGCGCGGGCGGTCACCCGGGTTCAGGAGCATCCGATGCCGCTGCGGATGACACCCACGGTCCTCGACATGCTCGACCGCATCCGGCCCGGCCTGCCGCTGCCGCTGCGCGCCGCCCTCGGGACGCTCCCGCACGGCGGCCGCGCGGTCGCCCGCGTCCTGGCGCTGCGCCCGCAGACCGAGGCGCTGGTCCGCACGACGACCGCGCCCACGGTCATCCACGGCGGCGTCAAGGCCAACGTCCTGCCGCAGCACGCCGAGGCACTCGTGAATTTCCGCATCCTGCAAGGCGATTCGGTCTCCGACGTGCTCACCCACTGCCGCCGAGCGATCCGCGACCGCGAGGTCACCATCGACCTCCACGGCCTCTCCTCCGAACCTTCCCCCCTGAGCCCCCCGGGCCCCGCCTTCACCCTCCTCGCCGACCTGACCCGCTCCCTGGTCCCCGAAGCGATCATTACCACCGGAATAGTCCCCGGTGCCACCGACTCCCGCCACTACGAGGGCCTAGCCACCGCCCGCTACAACTTCGCCCCCATAATCCTGACCAACACCGACCTGTCCCGAATCCACGGCACAGACGAACGCCTGTCCCGCCTGAACTACGCCCGCCTGATCGAATTCAACAAGCGATTACTGGACGAACTCACGGAGATCCCCGCCGCTCGCTGACGCTCGCGGCGGGGAACAGGGGGGTTCGCCTCCGCGGAGAGCGGAGATGCGCCTCGGCTAGGAGCGGAGGTTCCGCCCAGCCTGGAGCGAAGACGCGCCCAGAGCCGAAAGCGGAGATGCAGCCCCTGGGAGCAGAATCCGCCCTGACCGAGAGCAGAGATGCGGCCCAGCGGGAAGCGGAAATACACCCCGACCGAAAACGGAGATGCGGCCCAGCCAGGAGCGAAAAGCGCCCGACCGGGAGCGGAGGTGCGGCCCAACGGGAAGCAGAGAGCACCCCGGCGGGGGCAGAGGTGACGCCCAGCCGGAGCAGAGATGCGCCCCGGCCGGGAGCGGAGGTGTGCCTCAGCCGGACACCGAGGTGTGGCCCAGCCGGAAGCCGAGATGCCCCTCAACCGGGAGCACAGATGCGGCCCAGCGGGGAAAGCCGCGCGCGAGCGGGGGCAGGCCGCGGCCCAGCGGGGGAAGCCGCGCCCCAGCGGGGGCAGGCACGCCCCAGCGGGGATGCCTGGCCGGGGAACGGGGGCGGCGCGCCTTGACGAAGAACCCCGGGTTCCCCCGGCCGGGAACCGGCTCCTACCACTCGTTCCAATGCGTAAGTCGCTCAGCCGGAAGGCGTTTGGCGGGGCGGAAGTCGGTGCCCTTGGTGTAGGCGATGGGGAACAGGCCGCCCTGGCTGAACTTGTCGTAGGGGATGCCGAGGAGGTCGGCGGCCTGTTTCTCGCCGTCGCCGACGAGGTGCAGGGTGGTCCAGGCGGAGCCGAGGCCGCGGGAGCGCAGGGCCAGCATGAAGCTCCAGACGGCGGGGAGGAGCGAACCCCAGAAGCCGGCGCTGGAGGCGCCCGGTTTGGTGTCCGCCCGGCCGGCGAGGCAGGGGATCAGCAGGACCGGGACCTCGTGCAGGTGGTCGTTGAGGTAGCGGGCCGATTCGGTGACCAGCGGCTGCCGCTGGTCGCGCTCGTCACCGTAGGCGGGCTTCGGCGCGTCGAGGTAGGGCGTGGCGTTGGTCCGGTAGATGTCGGCCAGCGCCTTCTTCCGCTCGGCGTCCTCCACGAAGACCCATTGCCAGCCTTGGGCATTCGAGCCCGTCGGCGCCTGCAACGCCAATTCCAGACACTCCAGCAGCACCTCGCGCGGCACCGGCCGCTCGAGGTCGAGCCGCTTCCGCACCGAACGCGTAGTGGACAACACCTCGTCGACCGACAGATCCAGTACGTTTCCGACTGTCATTCCGTACCCCTCTCAGGCAGCCGCCCTCGGCGAACTCCCACGATTCCGAAACCGCAAACGCTTCGGACAACATCGAACGGACGCGGAATATTCGGCCCGCGAGCCCCGCCGAACCCGCGAGCCGCCGTCACTTCCCCTCGCTGGCGGGCTCCGCCCTACTGGCTGGATCTGCGCGCCTACGACCCGGTCGCCACCGCGACCACACTGGACACACCCATCCTGATCCTGCAAGGCGGCCGCGACTACCAGGTCACCGTCGCCGACGACCTCCCGGCCTGGCGAGCAGGGCTGGCCGGACGCCCCGACGTCACAATCCGCGTCCACGACCGCGACGACCACCTGTTCTTCCCCGGCAACGGCCCGTCCACCCCCGCCGACTACGAGAAACCGGCTCACGTCGACGCGGCGGTGATCGACGACATCGCCGACTGGCTCGCCCCTCCGCGCGAACGCGGCCCGATCGCGCGGAGGTGGCGACTCGTCCGACGCTCGGCCTGATATCCGCTCCCGGACACCCCTCCGGATGGACGCGACCACCACGCATAACCGACGATGGCTGACATGTCGCTTACGTCCGAAACCGATCTGTTCGAGAGCTTCCGGGGTCGCCTGTCGGCGATCGCCTACCGCTTGCTGGGTTCGGCGAGCGACGCCGAGGACGCGGTGCAGGAGACGTATCTGCGCTGGCAGGCCGCCGACAGGGACGCCGTCGAGACACCCGAGGCGTGGCTGACCAAGGTGCTCACCAACCTGTGCCTCAACCAGCTCACCTCGGCCCGCGCGCGCCGGGAAACCTATGTGGGACAATGGCTTCCGGAGCCCGTGCTGGCCGGGTCGCCGATGCTGGGCCCGGCCGACACCGTCGAACAGCGGGAGTCGGTATCGATCGCGATGCTTACGCTCATGGAGCGGCTCACCGCCAAGGAGCGCGTCGTGTACGTGCTGCGCGCGGCGTTCGGCTACGCGCATCACGAGATCGCCGAGTTGCTCGACATCAGCGAGGCCAACTGCCAGCAGATCCATCGGCGCGCCAAACAGCATCTGGCCGGGGCCCGGGCGCGGATCGAGGTGGACGAGGCCGCCGCCCGCCGGATCGTCGAGGAGTTCCTGGCCGCGGCGGTCAGCGGGCGGACCGACGAGCTGGTGCGGTTGCTCACCGACGACGCCAGCATCATCGGCGACGGCGGCGCCTTCTACCCCACCCTGAACCGGCCGCTCGTCGGCGCCGAGCGCGTCGCGACCTTCGTGCGGCTCGCCGTCAAACCGTCGGATACCAAGCGGGACACGTTCGGTCGCGCGCTCACCCCCTTCGCCGCCATCGTCAACGGCAGGCCCGCGCTGGTCGTGACGGCCGCCGATCGCGTCGTCGGCATCGTGGTGCTGGAGGTGACCGCCGACGGCATCGCCGCGGTCCACGCGCACGCCAACCCCGACAAACTGGCGTACGCCAACCGGCAATGGACCACCCACGAGCCGGGAGACCCCCTGCCCACATTGTGGTGACGCAGGTCACAGTCTCCCGCTGTCAGTATTCGTGCGGCCGCTCGGTTCAGGTATCGAACCCTCCCCGAGACAGGAGCACACCATGAAGCACCGCATCGTCGTCCTCGGAGCCGGGTACGCCGGAGCCACCGCCGCCGGCCGCCTGGCCAAGCGACTGCACCGCGACGACGTCGAGATCACCCTGGTCAACGGCGATCCCGACTTCGTCGAGCGGGTGCGCCTGCACCAGCTCGCCACCGGACAGGACCTGCCGGTGCGGCCGTTGCGAAAGATGTTCGCGGGCACCGGCGTTCGGGTGCGCATCGCCCGCGTCGACGCCGTCGACGCCGACCGCGGGACCGTTCACCTGCTCGACGAGCACGGCGCGGAAACCCTCGCCTACGACACGCTCGTCTACGCCCTGGGCAGCACCGTCGCCGACTTCGGCGTGCCCGGCGTCGTCGAACACGCCCATCACGTCGCGAGCAAGCAGGCGGCGCTGCGGCTGCGGGACCGACTGAACGAAATGCCTTCGGGCGCAAACGTAGTGGTCGTGGGCGGCGGCCTCACCAGTATCGAGATCGCCACCGAGATCGCCGAGGCGCGCCCGGATCTGCGGGTCGCCGTCGCCGCGCGCGGCGGCGTCGGGGACTGGCTGGACGAGAAGGCGCGCCGCCATCTGCGCGACGCGTTCGAGCGCCTCGGCATCACCGTCCACGAGCACACCGACATCGTCCGGGTCACCGACACGAGCGTCATCACCCGTTCGGGAACGGAGATCCCGGCCGAAACCACCGTCTGGACAGCGGGTTTCGCGGTCCATCCGATCGCGGCCGCCAGCACGCTCACCGTCTCCGACACCGGCCGGATCGTGGTCGACGCCACCCAGCGTTCGATCTCGCACCCGAACGTCTACGCCCTGGGCGACGCCGCGCACGCCATCGGAATCGGCGGCAAGCCCCTGCGCATGGGCTGCGCCACCGCCACCCCCATGGCCTGGCTCGGCGCCGACGCCCTCGCCGCCCGCCTCACCGGACGCCCCGTCCCCGACGCCCCCATCGGCTACAACAGCCAATGCATCAGCCTCGGCCGCCGAGACGCCATCGTGCAGAAGGTGACCAAGGAGGACGAACCGACCCCCAAGGTGGACGTCGGCCGCAAAGCGGCTCGCATCAAGGAACTCATCTGCACAGGCGCGGCGTGGTCCGTCCGGCACCCGACGTTCCTGATCCCGAGTCGGCGGCGTCGGGTCGTCGAAACCGGTGCGAGCGTTGCGGTTACGACGGTTTGACGCGAGAGCCCGCCCCCGCCGAATCCGGCTGGGGCGGGCCTTGCACCAGCAGGCGACGCATCTCCCGGTCCGGATACGGAGTGCGCCGACTCTCCTGCTGAAACGCCCGCGTGAACGCGCCCATCGCCGCGGCGACGGGCGCGTGCCGGAGGAGAACCGAGGCGCCCCCGGCGGGCAGGCCCTCCGGCGACTCACCCGCGGCGAAGGCGCGCACCATCGTCTCCCGGTCCTCCCCCCGAAGCCCGTACAGCGCGGTGATGAGCCAGTTCACCAGGTAACTGACGGCGAAACCGCGGTCGTAACTCTGGTTCCGGTCGAAGAACGCGGCCTCCTCAGCCGTGAGATCGAACCCCCGAAAGAGCGCGAGACCATAGTCACCGAAGTACAGCCGCCGACCATCGGTGAGGATGTTTCCGAAGTGCGCGTCGAGATGCAGCAGCCCTCGGCTGTTCATGAACCCGACCCCGGCGGCCAGCTCCCGCTCCACCATGAGGCAGGCCCGATCGGCGGCCTCGTCACCCGCCTCGAACTGGCCGTTCAGCCAGTCGTGCAATGTGTTCGGAATGTACCCCAGAAACAGCGCGATACTCGCCGAGGAATCCCGGAGCGCCTCGATCCGGCGACGCACCCGCGGGCTGTCGTCCCAATAGGCGACCGCGCGATCGATATCGGCGAGTTCCTCCGGCAACGGCGTCGTATCCGGAAGCACGCGCCAGTGGTACAGCAGCGGAAACCCCTCGTATTCGGCCGCGAGCACCCAGTTCGTCGTCATGATGTGCACAGCGAGTTCGCGCCAGGCCCCGAACCCCGGCGACCCGATGAGGCCGACGCCGTAATGGCTGAACAACGGCATCTCGAACAGATTCGCCGTGGACCGCCCGTGCTCCGCCCGCCGTTCCAGATCGGTGAGGGGAATCCGCTTCACGAACACCGGAATCCCCGCGACCTCGACCAGCGCCGCCTTCCCGCCGATACCGACCCCGATCGGCGCGGCCGCGTCCACGAGCGCACGCAAGGCGTGATCGCTGTGCAGCGCGAGCGACGTCGAGACGGTGCTGTAGGCGGGCAGGCGCGCATCGGGTGATGAAACCGGCACTGCTGCAAGAGATTCCGTCGCGGATTCCATGTCGGCACCGACCTCGATTCAGCCATGCCCACACGGTCTGCGGGGGCCTCGGAGTGTGCGGGAGGCAGGTCCGCACTACGGCCGACGCGATCGGTCCCCCGATCGGGACTCTACGTCACGCCTTCGACGTCATCGAGCGTTTCCGTCCCCTCAACCGCCCCACCGCAGTTCGGCGGCGGCTACGCCGACCGCACCACCCGGCACGCCGACGGCCTCATCCCCAGGGTCGCGGCGGGCTCGACCGCCACAGCAGGCCGATCGCCGGTGACACGATTTCCCGCTCTCCGACCGATGAACTTCGATCGTCACGTCCGTCCCTACCTCTGAACACACGGAAGATCCACAGGAAGGCACTGGGATGCGCGGCAACCGAATTCACACCACCGAGCAGGTGACCCGATGAGCGCCAAGGTCCTGATCGCGGGCGCGAGTATCGCGGGTCCCGCGCTGGCGCACTGGCTGCACCGCTTCGGAGCCGAGGTGACGATCGTCGAGCGCGCTCCCGAACTGCGGCCCGGTGGCCAGGCCGTCGACGCGCGCGGGATCACCAAGGAGGTCATTCAGCGGATGGGTTTGGACGAGGCGGTTCGCGCCGCCCGCACCCTCACCGCGGGGGCGCATACGGTCGACGCCGAGGGCAATGTCCTGCAAACCTTCAGTGCCGAGGACGACGGCGGCGACGGATACATCGCGGAAATCGAGATCCTGCGCGGCGACCTCGCCCGCGTGCTCTACGACGCCACCCGCGACCACGTCGAATACCGCTTCGACGACCGCATCACCGAGCTCACCCAGGACGCGGACGGCGTCGACGTGACCCTCGCGAGCGGCGAGCGGCGGCGCTTCGACCTGGTGATCGGCGCGGATGGCCTGCATTCCGCGCTGCGCGCGATGGTCTTCGGCCCGCGCGAGGAGTACCTGCGTCACCTCGGGCTGGTGCTCGCCTTCTACAGCGTGCCCAACGAATTCGGCCTGGATCGCTGGCTGCTCGACTATCAGGAGTCCGGCCGCTCGGTCGCCCTGCGGCCCATCCAGGACGCCACCCGGGCGATGGCCATGTTCACCTTCCCCGCGGTCGAGTTCGACGTCGACTATCGCGACATCGAGGGCCAGAAGCGCCTGCTGCGCGAGCGGATGGCCGACCTCGGCTGGCTGACCCCGAAAATCCTTGCGCACCTGGACGATACGCCGGACTTCTATCTCGACCAGGTCGCGCAGGTTGTGATGGACCGCTGGTCCGAGGGCCGGGTCGCCCTGCTCGGGGACGCGGCCTACAGCGCGTCGCCGATGTCCGGGCAGGGTACGGGATTGGCATTGGTCGGCGCCTACGTCCTGGCCGGGGAACTGGCCGCGGCCGGATGGGACCCGCACGCCGGGTTCGCCGCGTACGAGACACGGATGCGCTCGTTCGTCGAGGCCAATCAGGAGATCGGTCGCCTGCACGTCCAGAGCCTCGAGGGCGCCGAGCCGACCGCGGACTTCGAGAGCAAGTGGTTCCGCGACCTGATCGACCGCGCGCTCAACGGCGTCGAGCTGATCGACTACGTCGGCGCGCCGGGCGTACGGGGCTGACGCGCGACCCGGAACGAAAACCGGACACAACCCTCCCCCGAAGCGCACAATGGCCCTGACAACAGGCAGACGGAGGCGATATGAGCCGTAGCGAGACCGGTGAGTTCGAGGGCCGGGGCGGTCGGATCTTCTGGCAGTCGTGGGTGCCGGAGGGGGACGTCAAGGGCGTCATCGCGTTGGTGCACGGCGTGGCCGAGCATTCGGGGCGCTATGTCCATGTCGGGGAACGGCTGGCCGACGCGGGGTACGCGGTCTACGCGCTGGATCACGTGGGGCACGGGCGGTCGGTCGGCGACAAGGCCAACATCGATTCCATCGACGGCGCCGCCGACAATGTGACCGCGCTGCTCGACCTCGCGGCGGGCAAGCATCCGGGCGTGCCGCGCTTCGTGGTCGCGCACAGCATGGGCAGCCTGGTCACGCTGCATCTCGCGACGCGCGCGCCGCTGGACGTGGCCGGGATCGCGCTGTCGGCGCCCCCGTTGGTCGTGGACTCCAATCCGGTGCAACGGGTCGTCGCGCCGCTGGTGAGCCGGATCGCGCCGAATCTCGGTGCGGTGCGGGTGGATTCGACGTGGATCAGCCGCGATCCGGAGGTGGTCCGGGCCTACGACGAGGATCCGCTGGTCTATCGCGGACGGCTGCCCGCCCGGACCGCCGCCGAGATCCTGGAGACCGGCGACGCGGTCGGCAAGCGGCTGGACCGGCTCACCGTGCCCACCCTGGCCATGCACGGCACCGCCGACCGGATCGCGAATCCGGTCAGCACCGATCTCATCGAACGGAACGCCGCCGCAAGCGATCTCACCGTGCGCCGCTACCCGGGCCTCTACCACGAGCTGTTCAACGAACCCGAACGCGGCACCGTGCTCGACGATCTGGTCGCCTGGCTCGACGAACATTGCCTCGCCACGCCCCGATCGTTCAACTGATGGCAACCGGGCGCTGCTAGCGTGCGCGCGTGTCCGCACGTCTGGTGGTGAGTATCCACGATGTCGCTCCGGCCAGCGAGGCCGAGACCGCGCGCTGGTGCGCCGACGCCGACGCGTTCGGAATCCCGGTGTCGCTGCTGGTGATACCCGGTCCGTGGCGCGGGGCCCGGCTGTCCGAGGCGCCCGATTACGGGATGTTCCTACGCGAGCGCCGCGCCCACGGCGACGAGATCATGTTGCACGGCTGGGACCATCGCGCCCCCGCCGACGGTTCGCTGTTACGCCGTGCCGTGGCCGCGCTGGTGGCGCGGGGCGCGGCCGAATTCGCCGCGCTCGACTACGCCGCGGCCGACGCCCGGCTGCGCCCGGCGATCGCGGTGATGGACCGGATGGGTTTGGCCACAACGGGTTTCACGCCGCCGGGGTGGCTGGCCTCGCCCGCCGCGCTGCGGCTGCTGTGCCGGGCCGGGTTCTCGCACACCACCGATCATTTCGGGGTGCTCGATCTGCGCACCGGCCGTCGCCATCGCGGATTCGCGCTGTCCCAGCGTCCCGGCGGTTTCGGTGAACAGACCGCGGCCTGGCTGATGCGCACGCTGGCCCGCCGCACCGCGCTGCGCCGCGGCTTCGTCCGCATCGCGCTGCATCCCGACGATCTGCGCCGACCCGGGCTGCGCGACGCGGCGCTGCGCGCGATCGACGCCGCCCTCACCGCGGGTGCCCGCCCCATGACCTACGCGGAGGTGATCGGGTGCGCGGGCACGCGAGTCGTCGCACCGCGCGAGGTGATCGGCTGATGCGCATCGTGCAGCTCGCCAACTTCTACACCCCCGCCTCCGGTGGGCTGCGCACCTGCGTCGACGAGATCGGCCGCGGCTACGTCGCCGCCGGGCACGATCGGGTGCTGGTGGTGCCCGGCCTCGCCGACGCGGACGAGCGCACCGCGGCCGGGCGTCGAATCACGCTGCGGGGGCCGCGTTTCGGCAGCGCGGGCTATCACGTGCTCACCGCCCGGCGCACCCGAATGCTGCTCGAGGAGCTGCGGCCCGACGTGCTCGAGTGCAGCGACAAGCTCAGCGTCCGCTGGCTCGCGCCCTGGGCCCGCCGCGCCGGAGTGCCGTTGGTGTTGTTCTCCCACGAACGCATCGATGCCATCCTGCGCTCCCGGGTCCCACCCGGCTTCCCGCTGGCCACCGCCGCCGACCTGGCCAACCGCCGCCTGTCGGCCCGCGCCCACCGCATCATCGTCACCTCGGGTTTCGCCCGCGACGAGTTCACCCGCATCGGTGCCCGCAACGTCCACCGAATCCCCTTGGGCGTGGACCTGGAAACCTTCCGCCCCCTCGACCCACAGTTGGCTACGGGAACCGACACCACCCGTCCCCCGTACGCCATGCGTGAGAGGTGGCGCGACGCGGGACCGGACACCCGGCGCGACAAGCGCCGCGACACGGACACCGACCGGCCGCCCTACGGCCCGCGCGACACGCGACGCGAAGCCGGATCGGACCCCGACCGATCGCCCAACGCGGCGCGCAGGAAGCGAGGCGAAGGGGGAACGGACCCCGACCACTCGCCGTACGACACGCGCGACACGGGAACGGACCTCGACCGCCCGCTCTACGGGCGCGTCAAGCGGAAGGACGCGGGAACCAACGGCCGACCGTCCCGCTTCGCGCTCGGCCGGGGTGCGAGTGACTCCCGCGACGCGGAAAGGGCTCACCCCCTACGGGTCTCGCACGGCCTCGGTACGGGAGACGCAGCGTCCGGGGGCGCGGTGCTCCGGCTCGTGGACACCCAACACGATTTCGCCCTGTCCCGCATCGAAACTCGCGGCGTGGTGGGTCTGGTCCTGGTCAGCCGCCTCTCCCGGGAGAAGCGACCGGGCCGGGCGATCGAGGCACTACGGCTGCTGCGCGAGGCGGGCATCGATGCCGAGCTGACCGTGATCGGCGACGGCCCGCTGCGAGATCGCCTGCGGGAGCAGGCATCCGGGCTGCCGGTGACCTTCATGGGCCACGTCTCCGAACGCGGCACCGTCGCCCGCATGGTCGCCGCGGCCGACATCGCCGTCTGCCCGTCCCCCGCCGAGACCTTCGGTCTGGCCGTGCTCGAGGCCCTGGCCTGCGGCACCCCGGTCGTGGTCCCCCGCGCGGGCGCGGCCCGGGAACTACTGGGCGCCCCCGGTTCCGGCGTCGAATGCGACGGCACCGCAACAGGTCTCGCCGCAGGAGTCACCACCCTACTCGCCATCCCCGAATACGCCCGCCGCACCGCCGCCCGCCGCACCGCCGAACGCTTCCCCTGGTCCGCCACAGTGGCCGAATTACTCTCCCTCTACGCCATCTTCGAACCAGCCGCCCGCTCAGCCTGACCCACCCCCGCACCGCAACCTGACCTGCACCTGCACCAACCTGACCCGCGCCCGCACCACCAACCTGACGCACACCCCGCAGACACCTACGCCGCCAACCTGATCCACGCCCGCGCCAACCGAACCCCGCCCGCACCGCCACCCTGACCTACACCGGTGCCGACCCAATCCGCACCCGCGCCGTCAACCTGGCCCACACCGGTGCGGCCTAATCCGCGCCCGCACCGCCAACCTGATCCACGCCCGCGCGGCCTAATCCGCGCCCGCACCCGCCAATCTGGCCCACACCCGCGCGGACCGAACCCGCGCTCCCGCCACCAACCTGATCCATGCCCGAATTGACCTGGCCCGCGCTCACACCCGCGCCGACCTCCACCGGCACCAGCGTCACCGGTAACTCCCGCTCGTCGTGCAGGGTGGGCGAATTCGCCAGCAGCGCGATGCCGCCGATGATGAGCGCGCCCGCCGCCGCCAAGGGCAGCGGGTAGATGTGCGCCGGAGTGTCGAACAGTGTCAGACCGGCGACATAGCTCAGGATCGGATCGGTGATGGTCATGGTGGTGAGGGCGGTGGGCAGCGAACCGCGGGCGAACGCCTCCTGGGTGAGGACCGCCCCGACCGTGGTCGAGATCGGCACCCCGACCAGCGCCCAGCTCGGATTCGGTAGTGCCGCAGCGGAAATCGAGACCAGCACCGCGGTCGAGGAGACACAGCAGCCGGAGGCGACCGCGAGCAGGGCCGAGCGGGACTGCGGGGAGCGGATGGTCTGGGCCACGGCCACCAGCGACAGCACCGCCACCGGGATGGCGATAGCCGCGATGGGGAGGCGGTCGGTCAGTACCGGACCGTGCGGAACCCCGTGCGCGATCAGTACCACCAGCCCGCAGCAGACCGCGACCGTGCCCGCCCAGTCCCGCCGCAACAAGCGCCGCCGACGCCGCCCGGCCGCCAGCGGCAGCGCGAACAACAACTGCACCACCAACAGCGCCTGCACCATCGACAGGGCCGCGTACCGTAAAGCGGCCGCGTGCAACAGGAATCCGGTCGCGCTCGCGCCCTGCCCGAGCAGCCAGCGCCGATTCGTCAGCAACACCCGCGCGATGCCGATCACCGCGATCGCGCGCCCGTCCCGGGGGTCCGCCAGCGCCGCCCGCCGGGCACTGTTCTGCTGAAACGCCGCCGCCACCGCGAACAGCAGCGCGGACAGCAAGGCGAGCGCGCCCCCGACCACCTCGCCGTCGACCCAACCCATCATGGGTCCATCCTGCGCAGCCCCGGTGAACCACGGTTTTCGATCACATGGACGGTGGTCATCGCCTCATGCCCCAGGTCATCACGCACGCATCGACCGCGCGGCGAATGCGGCGCTCACGCACCCACGTACGCGGCGAGATGCTCTCCCGTGAGCGTCGACCGCGCGGCCACCAGATCCGCCGGTGTCCCCTCGAACACGATCCGCCCGCCGTCGTGCCCCGCGCCGGGACCGAGGTCGATGATCCAGTCCGCGTGCGCCATGACCGCCTGGTGATGCTCGATCACGATGACCGACTTGCCCGAATCCACGAGCCGGTCCAGCAGCCCGAGCAGCTGTTCGACGTCGGCGAGGTGCAGACCGGTGGTCGGCTCGTCGAGCACGTACACCCCGCCCTTGTCGCCCATGTGCGTGGCCAGCTTCAGCCGCTGCCGCTCGCCGCCGGACAGCGTGGTCAGCGGCTGCCCGAGGGTGAGATAGCCGAGCCCGACGTCGGCGAGGCGGTCGAGGATCTTCTGCGCGGCCGGGGTGCGGGCCTCGCCCTCGGCGAAGAACGTCCGCGCCTCGCCCACCGGCATCGCGAGCACCTCGCTGATATCGCGCCCGCCGAGGTGGTATTCGAGCACCGACGCCTGGAACCGCTTGCCCTCGCACTCCTCGCACGTCGTCGCGACCCCGGCCATGACGGCCAGATCGGTGTAGATCACGCCCGCGCCGTTGCAATTCGGGCACGCGCCTTCGGAATTCGGGCTGAACAGCGCGGGCTTGACGCCGTTGGCCTTGGCGAACGCCTTGCGGATCGGCTCGAACAACCCGGTGTAGGTGGCGGGATTGCTGCGCCGCGACCCGCGGATCGGCGTCTGGTCCACCGACACCACCCCCTCGGCATCGCCGAGCGACCCGTGGATGAGCGAACTCTTGCCCGACCCCGCGACACCGGTGACCACGCACAGCACCCCCAGCGGGACGTCGACGTCCACGTTCTGCAGGTTGTTGTCCGAGGCCCCGCGAATCTCCAACGCGCCGTGGGACTTTCGCACCGACGTCTTCAGCGCCGCCCGGTCGTCGATATGCCGACCGGTGACGGTGTCGCTGGCGCGCAACTGCTCGAAGCCGCCCTCGAAACACACGCTGCCGCCCGCGGTGCCCGCGCCCGGCCCCAGGTCCACGACATGATCGGCGATCGCGATGACCTCCGGCTTGTGCTCGACCACCAGCACGGTATTGCCCTTGTCGCGCAGGCGCAGCAGCAGGTCGTTCATGCGCTGGATGTCGTGCGGATGCAGGCCCGCGGTGGGCTCGTCGAACACGTAGGTGACGTCGGTGAGCGACGAGCCGAGATGACGAATCATCTTGACGCGCTGCGCCTCACCGCCCGACAGCGTGCCCGCCGGGCGCGCCAGCGACAGATAGCCCAGCCCGATCTCGACGAACGAGTCGAGGGTGTGCCGCAGCGAGGCCAGCAGCGGCGCGACCGACGGTTCGCGCAGCTTGCCCACCCATTCGGCCAGATCGCTGATCTGCATATCGCACGCGTCGGCGATGCTGACGCCCGCGATCTTCGACGAGCGCGCGAGCTCGCTCAGCCGGGTGCCGTCGCAGTCGGGGCAGATCTGGAAGGTGACCGCCCGTTCGACGAACGCGCGGATGTGCGGCTGCAGGGCGTCGATGTCCTTGGACAGCATGGACTTTCGGATGCGCGGGATCAGGCCCTCGTAGGTGAGGTTGATGCCCTCGACCTTGATCTTGGTCGGTTCCTTGTACAGCAGGTCGTTGAGCTCGCGCTTGGTGAACTTGCGGATCGGCTTGTCCGGGTCGAAGAAGCCGCAGCCGCTGAAGATCCGGCCGTACCAGCCGTCCATGCTGTAGCCCGGGATGGTGAGCGCGCCCTCGTTGAGCGATTTGCTGTCGTCGTAGAGCTGGGTGAGGTCGATGTCGTTGACCGAACCGCGGCCCTCGCAGCGCGGGCACATGCCGCCGGTGATGCTGAAGCTGCGACGTTCCTTGACGGCCTGACCGTTGCGTTCGACGGTGACCGCGCCCGCGCCGCTGATCGAGGCGACGTTGAACGAGAACGCCTTCGGCGAGCCGATGTGCGGGGTGCCGAGGCGGCTGAACAGGATGCGCAGCATGGCGTTCGCGTCGGTGGCGGTGCCGACCGTGGAGCGCGGGTCGGCGCCCATCCGCTGCTGATCGACGATGATCGCGGTGGTCAGGCCCTCGAGCACGTCGACCTCGGGCCGCGCGAGGGTCGGCATGAAGCCCTGCACGAACGCGCTGTAGGTCTCGTTGATCAGCCGCTGGGATTCGGCGGCGATGGTGTCGAACACGAGTGAGCTCTTGCCCGAACCGGATACGCCGGTGAAGACGGTCAGGCGGCGCTTGGGGATCTCGATGCTGACGTCTTTGAGGTTGTTCTCCCGCGCGCCGAGGACGCGAATCAGGTCGTGGCTGTCCGCGACATGGGTGTCCGGCTCGGTCATGCTCATCTCTCAGTTCAGTTCCTGCATGCGGACCATATTTCCCGCGGGGTCGCGGAAGGCGCAGTCGCGCACGCCGTAGGGCTGGTCGGTCGGTTCCTGGACCACCTCGGCGTCCCCGGCCTGCACCCGCTCGAAGGTGGCGTCGATGTCCTTGGTTGCCAGCAGGATGCTCCCGAAGGTGCCCTTGGCCATCATCTCGGTGATCGTGCGGCGTTCGTCGTCGGTGAGTCCCGGATTGGCCTCCGGCGGGTACAGCACGACGTTGGTGTCGGGCTGTGCGGGCGGGCCGAGGGTCAGCCAGCGCATGCCGTTGTAGCCGACGTCCTTGCGGAGTTCGAAGCCGAGCGTGTCGCGGTAGAAGGCCAGGGCGGCCTCGGCGTCGTTGTGCGGGAGGAAGCTCGCGTTGATGGTGATGTCCATGGCGTTCAACCTAATTGCGTTCCGGTAGCCGACGCTTCTCGATTCCTGACCGGTCTGGTGACCTGTTTGGCCACGCACGAGGGCATCCCCTCGGTCTCCCCCGCCGCCTCCCGCCGATACACGCTCGGCGGCACCCCCACCAATTCGGTGAACCGCGTACTGAACGTCCCCAACGACGAACACCCCACCGCGAAACACACCTCGGTCACACTCAGATCCCCCCGCCGCAACAACGCCATCGCCCGCTCGATCCGCCGCGTCATCAGATACGAATACGGCGACTCCCCATACGCCGCCCGAAACTGCCGACTCAAATGCCCCGCCGACATGTGCGCGTCCCGAGCCAACGCCTCCACATCCAGCGGCTGCGCATACTCCCGATCGATCCGATCCCGAACCCGCCGCAGCCGCGCCAAATCCCGCAACCGCTGCCGCTCCCCATCCGGACCACTACCCATAACCGCATCCTGCCAGCCACACCCCGGAAAGCCCAGCTACCCCACCCCTCGCTCCGCTCGGGGCGGGGACATGAGAGCGTGCCGCTCCGTTCCTACGCAAACCACACCGCCCCGAGCGCTCGTCCCTGTTCCCGGGCGCCTCTCCCCTGTCCCCGGGCGCTCCTCCCCTGTCCCCGGGCGCCTCTCCCCTGTCCCCGGGCGCCTCTCCCCTGTCCCCGGGCGCCTCTCCCCTACCCCGGGCGCCCCTCCCCCTGTCCCCGAGCGAAGCGAGGGGTTACTCCAACCGGTCGGCCTGGGCGTTGAGGTAGCGCTGTTGGGGGAGGCTGCGGGCCTTTTGGGCGGCGGTGCGGTAGGTGGTGCGGGCTTGGGGGAAGTTGCCCAGCATTTCCAAGAGGTGGGCTCGGGTGGCGTCTACTCGGTGGTCGTCGGGGAGGCGGGGGGAGATCTGGTCGAGGAGGCGGAGGGCCGGCTCGGGGCCGTGGGACATGGCGACGGACGCGGCGTGGTTGAGGGCTACGACCGGGTTGTCGGAGAAGGTGAGGAGGCGTTCGTAGAGGGCGGTGATCTGGGGCCAGTCGGTGCTGGCGTAGTCGGGGGCCTCGTCGTGGAGGGCGGCGATGGCGGCCTGGAGTTGGTAGGGGCCGAGGGGGCCGCGCGGGAGGGTGGCGGTGATCAGGGCGATGCCCTCGGCGATATCCTTTGTGCGCCAACGACTTCGGTCTTGGTCGTGCATGGGGATGAGATCGCCGGTGGGTGTGGTGCGGGCGGGGCGGCGGGCGTCGGTGAGGAGCATGAGCGCCAGCAGGCCCGCGGTCTCGGCGTCCTCGGGCAGCAGGCGATGCAGCAACCTGGTGAGACGGATTGCGGCCGTGGACAATTCGGCCCGATGCAGCTCCGCGCCGGAGGTGGCGGCGTAGCCCTCGGTGAAGATCAGATAGAGCACGTGCCGCACCGCGGCCAGCCGGGCGGCCCGCTCCTCCGGCGCGGGGACGGCGAAGGGAATGCCGCTGTCGCGAATCGTGGCCTTGGCCCGGCTGATCCGCCGGGTCATGGTCGCCTCCGAGGTCAGGAACGCCCGCGCGACCTCCGCGGTCGTGAGCCCCCCGACCGCCCGCAGCGTCAGCGCGATCTGCGCGGTCGGCGACAGCGCCGGATGGCAGCACAGAAACAGCAGGATCACCGTATCGTCCCCGTCCGGCGGCCGATCGGCGGGCGCCGCGAGCCGATCGCGCGGCAACGCCCAGTGCGCGACGACCTCCTCCCGCTGCCGCCGGGCCTGCTCGTTGCGCAACAGATCGGTCAGCCGCCGCGCGGCGACGGTGATCAACCAGTTCCGCGGCTCGTCCGGCACCCCCTGCGCAGGCCACCGTGTCGCGGCCGCGAGCAGCGCCTCCTGCACCGCGTCCTCGGCCGTATCGAAATGCCCGTACCTCCGTACCAGCGCGCCGAGGACCCGCGGCGCGAGGTCGCGCAGCAGGTCCTCGAGCTCACCGCGCCCGGTCACATCTCGTCCGCGGACTCCGCGATCGGCCGGATGTCGGCATAGGCGTTGGCGTACACCGCGTCCGGAGCCGGACAGTTCTGCAACCGCCCCGCGATCTCGACGGCCCGATCGAAGCTCGCGCACTCCACGATCCAATACCCGGCCAGTACCTCCTCGGTCTCGGCATAGGGCCCGTCGGTCACGAACGCCTGCCCGTCCCGATTGCCGACCCGCCGCGTGTGCACCGGCGCGGCCAGCCCCCGCGTCTCCACGAGTTCGCCGGACTCCTCCAACTCCTTGTTGAACGCCGTCATGAACTCCGCCAACCGCGCGAAATCCTCGGGCGTCCAGGGCGATTCGCCCGCCCCGCCCATCCCGTCGTAGTCCCGCTGCGAACCGTAACTCAGGATCATGTACTTCACGTCCACTCCTCTCGCCCGGCGCCCCGTCGGCGCCGTTCACGGATACGTCGAAGCAACGACCGCTTTCCGGACAACCCTGATCGGACGCTATTCCCGCGCACCGAACACGCGCAACCCCGCCAGCACCACCCGCAGCCCGTCGTCGAATCCGGCATCGGTGTCCGGATCGAACAGATCCCCCAGCGCCGCCGCCGTCAGCGGAAACCGCTCGGGGTCGACCACCTCCCCCATCCGCCGATACGGATTGTCCGCGTCGTACGCCAGCCCCGACCGCGCCTGCTCCTCGATGGTGAAGCCGACCGTGTAGTGCAACACCGCCGGAAATCCGCGCGCCGCGTCCCGCAGCGAGAACCCGGCGTCGCACAACGTCCGCAACGTCAGCTCCACGGTCCGGAACACCACCGGATCGCTCGCCGCCGTCCCCGCGAACACCCGCGCCCCGTCCCGATACCGCAACAGCGTGCGCCGCAGCCGCCGCGCCCACCCCGCCGCCCACTCCTGCCAGCTCTCCCCCCGCCGGGGCGCCTCGATATCCGCGACGGTGTCGACGTACATGATCGTGGCCATCGCGTCGAGCAGCTCCTGCTTGTTCTTGACGTGCCAATACAGCGCGGGCGCTTGCACATTCAGCCGCGCGGCCAACTGCCGCATGGTCAGCCCGTCCAGACCCACCTCGTTGAGCAACTCCAACGCGGTGCGCGCGATGAGGTCCACGGTGAGCTTGACGGGCGGGGCGTTCTTCGACTTCGGCACGCTTGACAGCTTAACAGCGTTCAATGCATCCTTAACAGCGTTCTATTTAACGTTGTTAAGGAGGTGGTCGCCATGGCGACCGTGCTCATCGCCGGTGCGGGTCCGACGGGTCTCCTGCTGGCCTGCGAATTGCGAACGGCCGGAATCGAAGTCGTGCTCGTGGACCGACAGGAGCGGCGCTCCGGCGAGTCCCGCGCGGGCGGCCTGCACCCGCGCACCCTGGAGGTGCTCGATCAGCGCGGCCTGCTCGACCGCTTCCTGGCAGCGGGGCAGATCCGGCAGATCGGCCACTTCTCCGGTCTCGCACTGGATTTCGCCGAGCTGCCGACCCGGTATCCGTATTCGCTGGTCCTGCTGCAACACCGGGTGGAGCGGCTGCTCGAGGAGCGCGCGGCCGAACTCGGCACGCGGGTGCGCTGGTCGACGGAGGTGACCGGCATCGAGCAACACCCCGGCGACGTCACCGTGACGCTACGCGGCCCGGACGGAATCCACAGCCGCACAGTCGATCACATCGTCGGCTGCGACGGCGGCCGCAGCGCGGTCCGCAAGCTGGCGGGCATCGGCTTCCCCGGCACCGACGCCACCCTGACCTGCATCCTCGGCGATGTCGAACTCGCCTGTCCCCCAGCCGAATCCCTCTTCCAGGAGCGCCGCGAGCACGGCAATTTCTCCGTCATCGGCTTCGAACCGGGCTGGTATCGGCTCATCACGACCGAATACGACCGGCCGATGGACCGCGACGCGCCCGTCGGCGTCGAGGATCTGCGCCGGGCCATGATCCGCATCGCCGGAACGGATTTCGGCCTGCACCGCCCGCGCTGGGTCTCCCGCTTCGGCGACGCGGCCCGCCAGGCCGACCGCTATCGCGCGGGCCGCGTGCTGCTCGCGGGCGACGCCGCGCACATCCACTTCCCGGCGGGCGGCCAGGGCCTGAACCTCGGCGCGCAGGACGCGGTGAACCTCGGCTGGAAACTCGCCGCCGTCGCCACCGGCCGCGCCCCCGAGGCCCTGCTCGACACCTATCACGACGAACGCCACCCGGTCGCCGCCCGCGTCCTGCACAACACCCGCGCCCAGTCCGCGCTCGGCCGCCCGGACACCCACACCGACGCGCTGCGCGAAACCCTCACCGACCTGCTGACTCTCACCGACGTCAATGCCCGCCTCGCGGGCATGATCGCCGCCCTCGACATCCGCTACGACCTCGGCGACACCCACCCCCTGCTCGGCCGCCGCGTCCCCGACCTCGATCTGAGCACCGCCGCGGGCGCCACCCGCCTGTTCACCCTGCTGCACTCCGCCCGCCCGCTGCTGCTCGACCTCGGCCACCCCGCCGATCTCACCGCGGCCGCCCGCGGCTGGCACGACCGCGTCGACATCGTCTCCGCCCGCTACGACGGCGACCGCCCGACCCTCCCCGGCACCGGCCCGATCGACCTCCCGCCCGCGATCCTCGTCCGCCCCGACGGCCATGTCGCCTGGGCCGACACCACCGACCTCACCGCGGCCCTCACCACCTGGTTCGGCCCCGCCGACCCTCAGGCTCCCAGCGCCCCCGCCAACGCCCCGATGCAACTGTCCCGCAACTGATCTCGGCTCAAAGTCCCGCGCTCGAGCCACTCCAGCGACAGCGTGTGCACGAACCGCAACCAGGCCATCAGAACGCTCCCCACCGCCTCCCGCCCCGGCCCGTCCAGCCCGGTGGTGTCGAGATCGACCAGGGCCACCAGGGCGTCGGCCGCGGCCTGGTAGATGGCCGCGAAAAGCGCTCTCTTGGTGGGGGTCATCCACCTGCTCATGCTGATCTTCTTCGCCGGTGGCCTGGTCCGCCTGCTGACCGTGGCCTACGTCGGCACCCTGCCGCTGGTCGTCTCGCCCCCGCTGTGGCGGCTCACCGGCCGCCCGGCACCGCGCCTCAGACCTGTTTGCGGTGCGGCACGAACTCGAGGGTGAGCAGGGCCGCCGCCGTGAACACCAACTCCCGCCAGCGGATCAGCACGAACCGCTGATCGCCGAAGGAGTTGAACTTGCGCAGGAACCGATACAGCGACTCCAGCCGGATCATCGGATCGAGCGTGCGGGCCAGCACGTACAGGCCCTGCCGGGTGCGCGAGCGGTCCTTCTCGGCGTACAGCTCGGGAAACGCCGCGAACGCCAACGAGATTCGCTCCACACCCTTGTCGCGGCCGTAGTCGACCAGATCCACGATCATGCGCTCGTCCAGCCCGTTGGGGGCGTCCTTGCGCCGCCACGGCACGTCCAGGCTCAGCTCGGCCCCGTGATTGGACGACCCGTAACGCTGGAAACCCACCACCCGACCCTCGGCGTCGCGGGCCAGCACCACGAGCATCCCCGGATTACGGCCGTCCAGAAGATGATCCAGGATCATCGAGAACCCGCGGGTCTGCCGCCCCGAACCCCACTCGTCGACGATGTCGAACAGCGTGTCGCGCAACGCCGGTTCCAGCTCGCGCTCGTAGCGGATCTCGGTGCTGACCCCGAAGTTGCGGGTGCGGCTCACCGCCTGGCGCAGATTGCGGAACTTGCGCCCGACCATATCGAACTCGCCGACCTGGACCACCACGTCGCGCCCGATCGGAATGGCGTGCAGCCCATGATGATCGGTGGCACGCGTGCGCCACAGCTCGCTCAGCTCGGGGCTCGCGCCGAGGATCGCGATGCGCCACCCCTGTTTGCCCGCGAACTCGGAGAACTCCCGGATCAGCCCCGCGAACTCGGCCCGATCGCCCACCGGATCGCCCGCGACGACCGCGATGCCGAACCGGGTGCGGTAGCCGATGGCCGCGGTCGCGGCGGCGTTGAAGAAGTAGGACTTGGCCGAGTGCAGCGCGAACGGCGCCAGCGGATCGGCCACCGTGCGGTCGACCAGGGCCGCGATCCGGCACCGCTGATCGGGCTGCGGGCGCGAACCCTGCGGCAGCATGAGCACGAAACCGGTGGAGGCCAGGCACACGAATCCGACGACGTGATGGTCGCCGCGATAGGCGATATTGGAGACCCCGAGCACGATGACGGCACTGGTGAAGTGCGGCAACGTGATCGGCCGCCGCAGATGCAGCCCGCGCGCGACGCCCAGCCCGGAGATCGACACCGCCACGAACCAGCCGCGGTTCACCCCGTCCTGCGCGGCCCGGTCGGCGGCGTACAGCAGCACCACGCCCACGAGCAACAACACCGTGATCAACGGCACCCGCACCGCACGCGTCGGCGTGAGCGCCGCGTCCCTGTAGGTGCGGTAACCCGTCAGGGCAGAGTTGGTGTCCGCCATGGTCGTCCTCCCGATGGTCCTACCAACGACACACTATGCGGAACGCAGGCCCCGGGTGAGGACCAACCCCTCGGCGGCGCGGTGCGCGCTCCCAATTCACTTCCAACCGATATCGTCTCGCGGCTGTTCCCCGCAACCGGATTATCCGCCGAAAACGCGCTCGACGACCGTTTTCGCCCGTCGTGTGACCCGCATGTAGTGATCCAGGAACTCGCTGCCGTCGTCGCGCGGCCACCCCGCCACCCGCGCGACGGCCGTCAGCAGCCGCCCCGGGCCGGGCAGCTGATCGGTCGGTTTGCCCCGGACCAGCACCAGCGCGTTGCGGGCGCGGGTCGCGGTGAGCCAGGCGTCGCGGAGCAGCGCCACGTCGGCCGGGTCGAGCAGGTCGGCCCGCTCGATGGCGTCGAGGGTTTCCAGCGTGGAGGTGTTGTGCAGGGCGCGCACCTCGTGCGCGTGCCGTAGCTGCATGAGCTGCACGGTCCACTCGATATCGGCCAAGCCGCCGCGCCCGAGTTTGGTGTGGGTGGCCGGATTCGCCCCGCGCGGCAGCCGTTCGGAGTCCACCCGCGCCTTGATGCGCCGGATCTCGCGCACCGCGTCGGCCGACACGCCGCCCTCGGGGTAGCGCACGGCGTCGATCATGCGCAGGAACCGCACGCCGAGTTCCTGATCGCCCGCGACCTGATGGGCGCGCAGCAGCGCCTGCACCTCCCACGGCTGCGCCCATTGCCGGTAGTAGGCGTCGTAGGCGGCCAGCGTGCGGACCAGCGCCCCGTTGCGGCCCTCCGGGCGCAGGCCCGCGTCGACCTGCAACGGCGGATCGGTGCTCGGCGCGCCGAGCAGCCGCTGCACCTGTTCGGCGACGCCGATGGCCCACTTCACCGCGATGGTCTCGTCCTCGCCGGGCCGCGGATCGCACACGAACAGCACGTCGGCGTCGGAGCCGTAGCCGAGTTCCATGCCGCCGAGCCGACCCATCCCGATCACCGCGAGCGAAGCCGGTGCGGGACCGCCCAATTCGGCCTCGCTCGCCCGGATGACGGCCTGGAGCGCGGACTCGAGCACCGCCACCCACACCGACGACAGCGCCTTGCAGACCTGCGGCACCTCGAGCATCCCGAGCACGTCGGCCGAGGCGACCCGGGCCAGTTCGTGGCGGCGCAGCGAGCGCGCGGTCGCGATCGCCCGGCGCGGTTCGTTGTAGCGGGCGGTCCCGGCGAGGATGCCCTCGCTCACCTGATCGGGCCGGGTCGACAGCAGCAGCGGACCGTCCGGCCCGTCGGCGAACATGCGGATGGTCTCGGGCGCGTTGATCAGCAGATCGGGCAGATAGGCCGAGCAGCCCAGCACGATCATCAGCCGTTGCGCGATCGCGCCCTCGTCGCGCAGTTCGCGCAGGAACCAGATCTGATCGTCGAGCCCCTCGGAGACCCGCCGGTACGCGAGCAGCCCGGCGTCGGGATTCGGTGTGTCGCCGAGCCATTCGAGCAGCGTGGGCAGCAGCAGCGCCTGGATGCGGCCCTTGCGGCCGACCTCGTTGGTGAGCGCCTTGAGGTGGCCGAGCGCGTTCTCCGGCGCGGCGTACCCGAGCGCGGCCAGCTGCCGCACGGCGGCCTGCGGACTCAGCCGCAGCGCGTCGGCGTCGAGCCGGGCCACCGATTCCAGCAGCGGCCGGTAGAACAGCTTGGCGTGCAGGCGGCGCACCCGCATGGTGTTGCGCTTGATCTCGCTGCGCAGCACGCCCACCGCGTCCTGCCGCCCGTCGGGCCGCATGTGCGCGGCGCGGGCCAGCCAGCGCATCCCCTCCTCGTCGTCGGGGGCGGGCAGGGTGTGGGTGCGCTTGAGCCGCTGCAATTGCAGGCGGTGTTCGAGCAGTCGCAGGAATTCGTAGGAGGCGGTGAGGTTGGCGGCGTCGTCGCGGCCGACATAGCCGCGGTCGGCCAGCGCGGTCAGCGCCTCCACCGTGCCCTGGACGTGCAGCGACTCGTCGGCCTTGCCGTGCACCAATTGCAGCAGCTGGACGGCGAATTCGACGTCGCGCAGGCTCCCGTGCCCGAGTTTGAGCTCGCGCTCGCGCAGATCGGCGGGCACCAGATCCTCCACCCGCCGCCGCATGGCCTGCACGTCGGCGACGAAGTCGGGTCGCTCCGAGGCGCTCCACACCATCGGCATGAGCGCGTCGCGGTACTGCTCGCCCAGCTCGAGATCGCCGGTGGCCGGGCGCATCTTCAACAGCGCCTGGAACTCCCACGTGCGCGCCCACCGCTTGTAGTACGTCACATGCGAATCCAGCGTCCGCACCAGCGCACCGGCCCGCCCCTCCGGGCGCAACGCGGCGTCGACCTCGAAGAAGGCGTTGCCCGCCACCGACATCAGCTCCGCCGCCAGCCGGGTGGCGACGGTGTCGGCCGGTTCGGCGACGAAGACCACGTCCACGTCGGAGACGTAATTCAGTTCGCACGCACCGCATTTGCCCATCGCGATCACCGCCAGCCGCACCGGCGCCGGGCGGTCCGGGCAGATCCGCGCGATCGCCACGGCCAGCGCGGCGGTCAGGGCGGCGTCGGCCATATCGGTGAGCTGCCGACCCACCTGCTGATGCCGCAGCACCGGTTCGTTCTCCACGGTGGCGGCCAGATCGTGCGCGGCCAGCAGCATGAGATGATCGCGATATCGCTTGCGCAGCAACGAGATCGAGTCCGGCCCGGAGATGCGGGCCCGGTGCACCATGGGCCCGGCGGCCGGACCCTCCTCGGGCGCCGCCTCCACCGCGGCGAGCAGATCGGCGATCAGTTCGTCGCGGTCCGGCAGCTCGTCGCGGCGCAGCAGCTGCCAGCAGGTGGGATCGGCCACCAGATGATCGGCGAACGCGGTCGAGGAGCCGATCAGGGCGAACAGCCGACCGCGCAGCGAGACCTCGGTCCGCAACGCGGAATCCAGTGCGGGCCAATCGCTTTTGAGCCGTTCCTTCAGCCGGACCAGCGTGAGCAGCGCCAGATCGGCGTCCGGCGCACGCGACAACGCCCACAGCAGCGGAACACTCTCGACGTTGTCCCACGCCAGTTCTCGCAACGAAGCGCCTGCCGTCGGCTCGAGCAACCCGAGCCGACCGGCACCGGGCACCGCGGAACGGGCAGTCGGTGGCCGTACCATGCCTTCAAACTACAGGGTGCGACCCGCCGTCGGGACCGCGCCCGAAGCTATCGGAGATATTGTTCTCAGTTCGTGCCTCCGACTAGAGATCCAGGTACTCCTGGAGCTCCCAGGGCGTGATTTGTGCACGATAGCCCGCCCACTCGCGGCGCTTGTTGCGCAGGAAGAAGTCGAAGACGTGCTCGCCGAGCGTCTCCGCGACCAGCTCCGAGCGTTCCATCGCCTTGAGCGCCTCGTCGAGGCTGCCGGGCAGTTCGCGGAAGCCCATGGCCCGCCGCTCGGCCGAGGTCAGCGACCACACGTCGTCCTCGGCCTCGGGCGGGAGCGTGTAGCCCTTCTCGATGCCGCGCAGCCCCGCGGCCAACAGCACCGCGAAGGTCAGGTAGGGGTTGCACGCGGAGTCGGGGCTACGGATCTCGACCCGGCGCGAGGACTGCTTGTTCGGGGTGTACATCGGAACCCGCACCAGCGCAGAGCGATTCGACCGGCCCCAGGACGCCGCGGTCGGCGCCTCGCCGCCGTGCACCAGCCGCTTGTAGGAGTTGACCCACTGGTTGGTGACCGCGCTGATCTCGTTGGCGTGCTCCAGGATTCCGGCGATGAACGCGCGCGCGGTCTCGGAGAGGTTGAGCGGGTCGTCGAGGTCGGCGAACGCGTTCTGCTCGCCCTCGAACAGGCTCATGTGCGTGTGCATGGCCGAACCCGGATGCGGGGCGAACGGCTTGGGCATGAACGTCGCCCGCACGCCCTCGTCGATCGCCACCTCCTTGATGAGGTAGCGGAAGGTCATCACGTTGTCGGCCATCGACAGCGCGTCGGCGTAGCGCAGGTCGATCTCCTGCTGACCGGGCGCGCCCTCGTGATGGCTGAACTCCACCGAGATGCCCATCGACTCGAGCGCGTCGATGGCGTGGCGGCGGAAGTTGGGCGCCTCGTCGTGGACCGCCTGATCGAAGAAGCCGCCCTTGTCCACCGGGAGCGGATTGCCGTTGTCCAGCACCGACTTCACCAGGAAGAACTCGATCTCCGGGTGCACGTAGCAGCTGAAGCCCAGATCACCGGCCTTGTTCAGCTGCCGCCGCAGCACGTGCCGGGGATCGGCCCACGACGGCGACCCGTCGGGCATCGCGATATCGCAGAACATGCGCGCCGAATGCTGGTGACCCTTGCTGGTCGACCACGGCAGCACCTGGAATGTCGAGGGATCGGGCTTGGCCACCATATCGGCCTCCGACACGCGGGCGAAACCCTCGATGGCCGAGCCGTCGAAGCCGATGCCCTCCTCGAAGGCGCCCTCGAGTTCGGCGGGAGCGATCGCGACCGACTTGAGATACCCCAAGACATCCGTGAACCACAGCCGTACGAAGCGAATATCCCGCTCCTCGAGCGTCCGCAGCACGAATTCCTTCTGGCGATCCATAGCCGCGAGCGTAGGCATGTGGCGTTAAATCCGTGTTACATGGCCGGTTCCCCGCCATTCCGGCGTGTTTCGCCGGGCCCGAGACTCCCCAAACCGTCGTTCACCAGTCCTCGAACCGCCGCCACATCGACCTGCTCCGGGAGGGCTTCCAGCACCGGCTCGTCGGTCAGCACCTCCTCCACGCCGAGCAACGTGCGCATCAGCCGGGGCAGCACGGTCCGCGCGAGCAGGTCCTCGGCCAGCGCGGCGGCGGCCGCGGAGTCCAGAGTGTATCGATCGGCGAGATACGCGGCCAGCCGCTCGGCGCCGCTGCCGAAGATGGCCTGGAAATACGCCGTCGAGCTCTCCGGCAACCGTTCGGCCACCGCGATGGTCAACCGGCACGTGCGCACCTGCGGCGACCACACGACGGTCTGGAGGAACCGGGCGCAGAACAGCGTCACCGCCTCGGCCGGATCCTCGGCGTAGTCGGCCGGGGTCTGCAACCGGGTGAGATACAGCTCCCGGATGAAATCCAGCACCGCGCCGAACAATTGGTCCTTGTTGGCGAAGTGGGCGTAGAGCGAGCGCTTGGACGTGCCCGCCCGCGCGGCCACGGTGTCCATCGAGGCCCGCTCGTAGCCCGCCTCGAGGAAGACGTCCTTGGCCGCGAACAGGATGTGGCGGCGCAGTTCGGCGCCGCGGCGCTGCGGTTCGGCGGGCGGGCTCATCGCGGGACTCCCCAAAAAGTAAACGGTACGGTAGAGTTTACTTTGTTGGACATTCCGACTCACTCCCTCGGAGACATCCCTTGATCGTCATCACCGCTCCCACCGGAAATATCGGCCGCCAGGTCCTCGCCAATGTACTGGCCGGTGACCAGCCCGTTCGCGTCATCGTCCGCGATCCGGCGCGGCTGCCCGCCGACGTGCGCGATCGCGTCGAGATCGTGCGGGGCTCGCACGGCGACGCCGAGGTCGTCGCCCGCGCCTTCGACGGCGCCGACACCCTGTTCTGGCTGCTGCCGCCCGACTTCCGCGCCCCGGATCTGCACGAGGCGTTCGTCGGCTTCTCCCGCCCCGCGGCCGAGGCGCTGCGCGAGGCGAAAATCCAACGCGTGGTGAGCATTTCGGCCCTCGGCCGCGGCACCGCGCACGCCGACCGGGCCGGGCACGTCACCGCGTCGCTGGCCATGGACGATCTGCTGATGAGCACCGGCGTCGCGTACCGGGCGCTGGCCCTGCCCTCGTTCATGGACAACCTGCTGCGGCAGGTCCCGGCCATCGCCGAACAGGGCATGTTCTTCGACATCGTCGACCCGGAGCGCAAGGCCCCCACGATCGCCGTGCGCGATATCGCCGCGATCGCCGCCCGCCTGCTGCTCGACGCCACCTGGACCGGGCAGCGGGAGTTCCCCGCCCTCGGCCCCGAGGACCTCTCCCTCGACGATATGGCCGCCATCGCCTCGGACGTCCTCGGAACCCCGGTGCGCTACAAGCGAATTCCCGTCGCCGCCCTCGAGGAGCGGATGCGGGCGAACGGCGCGTCGGATGCGGTGATCCGCGGCATGGTCGAGATGATGACCGCCAAGGACGCCCGCATGGACGGCGATATCGTCCGCACGCCGCAACACGCGCTCGACGCCCCGACCACATTCCGGGAGTGGTGCGCCGACACCCTCGCCCCGGCGGTGCGCGCCGCTAGCCGCAGGTGAGTCCGGTGGGCGGCTCCTTCAACTCGATCAGGTAGTCGAAGACCGCGTTGTCCACGCACGGCACCCCGCCGGACAGGAAGGCGGTGTGCCGGGTGCCGCGGTTGGTGATCAACGCCGCGTTGAGATCCGCGGCCAGATTCACCCCCGCCTGATACGGGGTCGCCGGGTCCTGGGTGGTGGAGACGACCACCGTCTTGGGCAGGCCGGGGGCCGAAACCTTGTGCGGCGCACGGGTTGTCGGCACCGGCCAGAACGCGCACAGTTCCAGCGGCGCGTGCCCGCTGGCGTGGCCGTCGTCGAGGAAGGGCGCGACCTTGCGCAGGTCGGCGTCCTCCTGATCGGCGACCGCGCGGTCCTTGATCGCCGGATCGTCGACGCAGTGGATGGCCAGGAACGCGTCCTGGGAGTTGGTGTAGGTGCCGTCGGGGCGGCGGCTGTCGTAGTCGTCGGCCAGCGCCAGCAGCACATCGCCCTTGCCCTGGGTGATCTCGGTGAGTCCGGCGCTGAGCAGCTGCCAGCGGTCCTCGGAGTAGAGGCTGTCCTGCACGCCGATGACGGCGTCGCCGTAGGTCAGCGGGCGGCCGTCCTTGGTCGGCAGCGCGTGGTCCCACAGCGGCGCCACCAGCGCCCGGAACCGCGAAACCGCTTGCGCCGGATCGGTTCCCAGCGGGCAGTCGGCGTTCTTCGCGCAGTCGGCGGCGAAGGCGTCGAACGCCTTCTGGAAGCCCGCGGCCTGTTCGAGCGACTCGCGCACCGGCTGCTCCTCGGGATCGATCGCGCCGTCGAGCACCAGCGCGCGCACCCGGTCGGGGAACTTCTCGGCGTAGGCCGAACCCAGCCGGGTGCCGTAGGAGTAGCCGACGTAGGTGAGCTTCGGATCCCCGAGCACCGCCCGGATGACGTCCATGTCCTGCACCACGTCCCGGGTGCCGACGTGGGCGAGGAACTCGTTGCCGGTCCGCTCGCTGCAATGCGCGGCGAACTCCTTGTTCTCCTGCTCGCTGGCCGCGATGCCCGCGGGCGAGTAGTCCTTGGGCGGTTCGGCGCGCTGGTCGTCCCACTCCTTGGCCGTCAGGCAGGTGATGGCCGGGGTGGACGCGCCCACCCCGCGCGGATCGAAGCCGACCCGGTCGAACCGCTCGGCCAGCGGGGTGCCGCCGCCCTGGGTCGCCATCGGCAGCCCGCTCACGCCCGGCCCGCCCGGATTGAACAGCACCGAGCCGATCCGGTCGCCGCTGGCCTTGATTCGGGACAGCGCGATCTGGGCGGTGCTGCCGTCGGGTTTGTCGTAGTCGACCGGGACCGTGACGCGGGTGCATTCGATGCCGCGCGGCAGCCGGATCTGCGGATCGTCGACATAGCTCTCGCAGCCCTCCCACCGCGGCGTCTGGTGGTAGTAGCGGTCCAGCGCGGCGGGCGTCGGCGCGCCGGGCGACGCGGGCGCGGGCTCCTCCTTACCGGACACGGTGCAGGCCGCGGCCAGGCACGTCAGGAACACCAGGACGGCCACCCGGCCGGAGCGCAACAACGGCATGCGAGCGATCCTGCCATCCCGGTTCCTGTGACCAATTGCATGGTCGGCACGCCTTCGATCGCCCCGCGGCCCGGTGGCAGACTGGATGGGTCACATCAACCCGGGGACCCGTATCGGGCCTCGAGGAGACAACGAAAGGGACGATGATGTCCGAACAGGAAACCCCTGCCTACGGTGGCGCACCGAAGACTTCTCCCGCCCGGAAGAAGATGCGAGTGCAGCACCTGCGGCAGATGAAGGCCGCGGGCGACAAGTGGGCCATGCTCACCGCCTACGACTACTCCACGGCCAAGCTGTTCGAGGAGGCCGGGATCCCGGTGCTGCTGGTCGGCGACTCGGCGGCCAACGTGGTCTACGGCTACGACACGACCGTGCCGATCTCGCTCGACGAACTCATCCCGCTCGTCCGCGGCGTCGTGCGCGGCGCCCCGCACGCGCTGGTGGTGGCCGATCTGCCGTTCGGCAGCTACGAGATCTCCGCGCAGCGGGCCTTCGACGCGGCGGTGCGGCTGATGAAGGAGGGCGGCGCGCAGGCTGTCAAACTCGAAGGGGGCGAACGGGTTTCCGATCAGATCGCCACCCTGACCGCGGCGGGCATCCCGGTGATGGGGCACATCGGCTTCACCCCCCAGTCGGTCAACACCCTCGGCGGTTTCCGGGTGCAGGGCCGCGGCGACAGCGCGGAGCAACTCATCGCCGACGCCTTGGCCGTCCAGGAGGCGGGCGCGTTCGCCGTCGTCATGGAGATGGTCCCCGCCGAACTGGCCGCCCAGGTCACCCGCAAGCTGACCATCCCCACCGTCGGCATCGGCGCCGGCGCCGACTGCGACGCCCAGGTCCTGGTCTGGCAGGACATGGCCGCGTACACCAGCGGCAAAACCGCCCGCTTCGTCAAGCACTTCACCCAACTCGGCGACCAATTGCGCTCCGCCGCAGCGACTTACGCCGACGAGGTACGCCGGGGGACGTTCCCGGGGCCCGAACACAGCTTCTGACCCCTCCCAGGCCCACCACCCTCCGGGCCAGGCCCGTCCCCCGGGCCTGGCCCGCTCTCCAATGCCCGGCTCTCTCCAGGGCCTGGCTCTGCTCAAGGCGTGGTTCTCTTCAGAGCCCAGCTCTCTCTCACCCCGGCCCGGCCCTCATCCGGGCCGGGTTGGGCAGTGGGCACCCACTCTCGGGTCGTTGGGCCGGGGTCCGGCGAGTCAGTAGGCCCGGCCGAAGATCACGCGCTTGCCGTATACCGCGGGCGCACCGCAGCGCACGCAGGACCCGGACGCCGAATCCGCTTCCAGCGGAATGCATCTCGGCGTGGCGGCGGTGCGGGCCTTGATGTCGTCCTCGCAGGCGGGGGTCCCGCAGTGCAGGGCGAGTGCCCAGCCGGTGCCGACCGCCTCGACGAAGGCGTCCCAGTCGTCGACGGTGCGGGTGTGGGTGTCGCGGAATTCGGTGGCGCGGGTGAGCAGGAACTCCTGGAACTCGTCGAGGATCGCGGGCAGCTCGGTCGGCAGCGCGTCGAGCGCGATCGCCCGCTTGCCCTCGTCGCCGAGGCGCTTCACCAGCAGGGCGGTGCCCGCCTCGAGATCGCGCGGCCCGAGTTCGAGCCGGATCGGGACCCCGCGCATCTCCCACTCGTTGTACTTGAATCCCGGCGTGAGCTGCGGGCGGGCGTCCACGTGCACGCGTATCCCGGCCGCCCGCAGCCGCCGCGCGAGCTCGTCGGCCGCGGACTCCACCTCGGTGTTGCCGCCGCGCGTGATCGGCACGATCACCACCTGATACGGCGCGAGCCGAGGCGGGAACACCAGCCCCTTGTCGTCGCCGTGCGTCATGACGATGCCGCCGATCATCCGCGTGCTCATCCCCCAGGATGTGGTGTGGCACAACTCTTCCCGGCCCGACTCGCCGGTGTAGCGGATGCCGAACGCCGCCGCGAAGTTCGTGCCCATGTAGTGCGAGGTCCCCGCCTGCAAGGCGCGGCCGTCGCGCATCATCCCCTCGATGGTGTAGGTGGACACCGCCCCCGCGAACCGCTCCCCGGGCGTCTTCTCCCCCGGGATCACCGGCATCGCGGCCAGATCCCGCGCCACCTCGTGATACAGCCCGAGCGCGAGTTCGGTCTCGCGCAGCGCGTCGGCCGCGTCGACGTGCGCGGTGTGCCCCTCCTGCCACAGAAACTCTGTGGTACGCAAGAACATTCGCGGCCGCAACTCCCACCGCACCACATTCGACCACTGATTGAGCAGCAGCGGCAGATCACGATGGGAGTCGATCCACTTGGCCATCATCTCGCCGATGATGGTCTCCGAGGTGGGCCGCACCACCAGCGCTTCCTCGAGCTCCTTCCCGCCCGCGTGGGTGACCACGGCCAGTTCGGGCGAGAAGCCCTCGACGTGCTGGGCCTCGCGGCTCAGATAGCTCTCCGGGATCAGCAGCGGGAAGTACGCGTTCTCGTGGCCGGTGTCCTTGATGCGGCCGTCGAGTTCGGCCTGCAACCGCTCCCACAACCGGTACCCGTACGGTCGAATCACCATGGTGCCCTTGGCCGGGCCACGGTCCACGAGGCCGGCCTTGAAGACCACCTCGTTGTACCAGGCAGCGAAGTCCTCACTCTGGGCGGTCACACCGCGCTCATCCCGTGCCATGGTGCGAGGGTACTGCCGCCGCACCGGTTTCCGATTCCGGCCTCCGAGCTACGGGCGACGGGGCGCGATCAGTGGCAAACTCGGAGACCGACGAGCACGAATCGAGCAAAGGGAACAGATGTCGCAGACCCGTTGGATGACTCGCGGAGCGGCGGCGGCCGCCGCCCTGGTCACGGCCGCGCTGATCGCCGGATGCGGGGGCGGCACGAACGGATCGTCCGGCTCCGCCGGAACCAGCGGATCGGCGACCGCGACCGTCCCGCACCCCAGCGGCACCGCCGCGCCGGGCACGGGCGCGAATCCGACGCCGTTGCAGCTCAACGACGAAGTGGGCAAACAACTCTGCGACGCGCTGTCCCCGCAGCTGTCGGACTGGCGCGTGCAGGGCCCGACGCTGGGCCGGGTCGCGCTCAACATCACCGTGCACGACTGGGCGGCCCGCAACGGCGGCATCAATCTGCAGGTGCTGGGCGACAAGGCGGTCGTGGACCGCCTCACCACCAAGAACTGCCCCGACGTGCGGACCGAGGCGTTGCGCGCGCTCGAATTGCAGGATCTGGCCTCGGGAATCGCGTTCTGATGCGCACCCTGTACCCGCCCCTCGAACCGCGTCGCCAGGACTGGCTCGACGTGGGCGACGGGCAGCGGATCTACTGGGAGGAGAGCGGTAACCCCGACGGCAAACCGGTGGTCTTCCTGCACGGCGGACCCGGCGGCGGCACCGCGTCGTTCCATCGCCGGTTCTTCGATCCGCGCGCCTACCGCATCGTGCTGTTCGATCAGCGCGGCTGCGGCCGATCCACCCCGCACGTGGCCGACGGCGCGAGCCTCGAGCACAACACCACCTGGCATCTGGTCGCCGACATCGAGGCCCTGCGCGCGCATCTGGGCATCGACCGCTGGCAGGTGTTCGGCGGCTCCTGGGGCTCCACCCTCGCCCTCGCCTACGCCCAGACCCACCCCGAGCGGGTGACCGAACTCGTGCTGCGCGGGGTATTCCTGTTGCGCCGCAAGGAGATCGACTGGTACTACAATGGCGCCGCCGGATACGTCTACCCCGACGAGTGGGAGAAGTTCCTCGCCCCCGTCCCCGAATCCGAGCGCGGCACGGACCTGGTCGCCGCCTACCACCGCCTTCTCCACGACCCCGACCCGTCGGTCGCCACGGCCGCCGCCATCGCCTGGTCCACCTGGGAGGGCGCGACGAGTTCGCTACTGCCCCAATCGGATCGCGTCGCCGAATCCGCAGAACCCCGCTTCGCCCTCGCCTTCGCCCGCATCGAGAACCACTACTTCGTCCACGGCGGCTTCCTCGACGAGGGCCAACTCCTCCGCGACATCACCCGCATCGCCCACCTCCCCGCCGTCATAGTCCAGGGCCGCCACGACATCGTCTGCCCCGCGATCAGCGCCTGGGACCTCCACCGAGCCTGGCCGAACTCGGAACTACACCTCGTCCCCGACGCCGGCCACGCCGCCAGCGAACCAGGCACAACCCACCACCTGATCGAGGCCACCGACAAGTTCCAGGAGGTTCGATGAGAGACAGCGCCGAATTCGTTTCGGGCGGGCCGACTTACCAATCGGCCACTGTCCTGATTCGGGAGCGGGCTATGTGCGCCGCCGCCGACCCCGTCCCGTGCGGGCCGGTCCACCACCCGATCGCGGCCACCAACCCCAACCAGGCGCGGGCTATGCGCACCCTCGCGGAATTCGTCCCGGGCGAGCCGACCAGCCGCCCGACCGCGACCACCACCCCCAACCGGGAGCGGGCTATTCGCACCCTCGCCGGATATGTCGCGAGCGAGCCGACCAGCCGCCCGATCGCGGCCACCAACCTTATCCGGGAGCGGGCTATTGGCACCCTCGCCGGATACGTCATGAGCAAGCCGACCAGCCGCCCGATCGCGACCACCAACCCCAACCGGGAGCGGGCTATTGGCACCCTCGCCGAATCCGTCACGGGCGGGCCGACCCACCGCCCGATCGCGACCACCCCGGTGCGGACGGGGGCCTCGAGCGTTGCCGCCAGACCTGCTGTGGGCGAGTCCGATTCGGCCCATCTCCTGGTCGCGGCGGCGGACACATTCGGGGAGCGCTTATGAAGACGACCGCTGGGCCCGCCTTGACGGCCGCGTTGGCCGAGGATCTGGATCGGCTGTTGTCGGCGGAACCCGAGGTGCGCGCCGATCATCCGGACTCGGTGCACAGTATGCGGGTGGCGACGCGGCGGCTGCGCAGCGTGCTGCGCTCGTATCGAAAGGCCTTCCACCGGGCGCAAGTCGATGAGCTGCGCGACGAATTGCGTTGGCTGGCAGGGATATTGGGCGTGGCTCGGGACGCAGAGGTGCGCGCCGAACGCTTCGCCGCACTGGCCGAGGAACAACCGGCCGAACAGCGCCGGGTGGGCTGGCGGCTGGTCTCGACCGAACGCGCCCGCTACACCCGCGCCCACAAGGACGTGCTGCGCGCCCTCGACGGCGACCGCTACGCCCGCCTGCGCAAACGACTCCTGAAACTCCGCGACGATCCCCCGCTGCGCCGCCGCCTCGCCAAGGCCGACGCCACCGACGTCTTCACGAAGGTGCTGCGCAAGGACTTCCGCAACCTGCGCGCCCTGGTCCGCGCCGAACCGAAGGTCCCCGACGAGGACCGTATCGAACACCTCCACGACATCCGCAAGGCCGCCAAGCGCCTCCGCTACGCCGCCGAGGCCGCCACCCCCGTCCTCGACGGCCCCGCCGAACGACTCGGCAAGAGCGCCAAGAAACTCCAAACCGTCCTGGGCGACCACCGCGACGCCGTCGAGGCCATGGCCACCATCCGCTCCCGCGCCACGGCCGCGGCCGCCCGAGGCGCCGACCCCACCCCCTACGACGACCTCTACCGCTCCGAGGCCACCGCCGCCCGCAAGGCCCTGGCCGACTACCCCACCACCACCTCATTCCTCCACCACAAACCCTGACCCCCCGCCCACGAACCCAGCCGCACCCCTTATTCGAATCCGCACCCCTTGCAGGGCTACACAACGGGTGCGGATTCGAATAAGGGGTGCGGCTGGGTTGCCAGGCCGGGGGCTCAGTCGGCGGGGAAGGCGAAAACGACGGAGCGGGACGGGGGTTCGGCTTCCACCAGACGGACGCGGACTCGCCAGCCTTCCGGCGGAGAGCCCAGGCAGCGGCCTGCCACCGGGGGCTCGGCGACGAAGATCTCCGCGGGCCGACTGCCATTGGCCTCGCGGACCACCACCGCGTCGAACACCGCCCCCACCCGCGCGGCGAGCACCGTGGCCTCGGTGAGATCGATGCAGGCCCGTTCGACCTTGCCCGCGAGCGCGTCGCTGCGCCGCATGCTCTCCACCACAGACCCGAGCCCATCGCGCACCCAGGACGGCACCGGTGCACCGGCACAACGAGCAAGACAGATCTCGGTGGCGAAACGATCCCCCAACCGCCGCAACGGCGCGGTAACATGCGCGTAGGGTGCCCCGATTCCATTGTGCCGCAAGTCTTCCGGAGCCCCGTCCCCCAGCACCGTGTACGTGGCGCCACGCAACAACGAGGTGGCGTCCGACATCAACGCCATCCCCGCGGGCGCGTTCGGATCGAGCCCGGCCAGCATCCGCGACACCGGCACCTCGGCGGGCCAGTCCACCTGCAACGCGGCCGCGGTGCGCCGAATAGTCTCGAGCGCCGACCGCGACGGCGCGGGCATCGTGCGCAGCAACCCCGGACCGTCCCGGTCGTCGGCCTCGAGCATGAGCCGCGCCGCGCACATCCCGGTCAGCAGCGAGACCTGTTCGTTCCAATCGTCGGCGGGCGTCCGCGGCTCCAGCACCAGCCGCCACTTCGGCGGCGCGCCGTCGTCCCGCCCGTCCGGCACGACCGACTGCGCGGGCAGTCGCAGCCCGATCGCGCCCCGCGCGAGCCCTGCCTCGATGCGCAGCCGCCCGAATTCGGGCAGCGCGGCGATCGAGGGATGCGCGCGCCCGGCGTCGAAATCGGCCTGCACCCCGGCGTAATCGAGCCGGGCCCGGGAGCGCACCAGCGCGCGTCGCACCGAAAACCGTTGCGGCTCAGCCTGTTCGTCGCATTCGATGGTCCACAGCGCCGCGGGCCGGTCCTGATCCGGCAACAGGCTGGCGGACCCTTCCGACAACACCGGCGGATGCAGCGGCACGGTGCCGTCGGGAAGATAGAAGGTTTGACCCCGCTTCACCGATTCGCGGGCGAGCGCCCCGCCGGGCGCGACGACGGCTCCCACATCCGCGATGGCGTAATGCAGCAGGAAGCCGGTGGGTGTTCGTTCCAGAGCCAGCGCCTGGTCCAGATCCAGCGCGCCGGGCGGGTCGATCGTGACGAGGGGAATGTCGCGGCGATCGGCCCGGGAGCCCGCGAACGCGTCGACCGCGTCGCGGGCCTCCGAGACGGCCTCGGCGGGATAATCCGAGGCCAGTCCGAATTCGGTTCGTACCGCGCCGAAGTCGACCGGCGCCGAGACGATCCGCTGATGCAACTCCACGCGTGGGCGCTGACCTACTGCAGGGCCAGCATCGTGCCGTTCAACTGATCGAACGGCCCGTACACGGTGAACACGACCCGGCCGTCCGGGTACTGCGCGGACAGATCGGCCGCCGAGTTCAGCGCCTGCCCGAACGACGCGGCCGACGGATGGGGCAGCGTGGCGATGGCGTTCCCGATGTGGGTCTGGTGCACCCACTGGGTGTCCCCCGGGCTGAGGTCGACCTGCACCCCACCCGGCAACGGAGTCACCGAGACCGCCGACGCGGACCCGGCCCCCAACACAGCCAAAACCGAAGCAGCACCGGCAATCATGGCACCGGCGACCAACTTGCGAACCACTCGCATAGAGACAGAACCTGCTTTCCGACGTCGTTGACACCCACAGCTCCGTTGCTGCCCCCCGACAACGGAACCTTCCAACGCGCAACACTCTATGACGTTTGTCACGGCCGAATCCAGTCGAGCCAGGATCTTCGCGCGCGTCCCGGCGAGCCGCACCCCGTCGGCCTCGCGTTCGACCGGACGTCCCCCTTTCCAAACGTGGCGGACGCCACCCCTATCCGCTCGAGGCCCGGGGTGCCTCGGGATTCCCGTCTCCGGACCGTAGCGCCCCCGCAGTCGTCCCGCACCGGCGCGCCGCCGAATTCGCGGGAAACCGATTGGTACCCTTTGCCCGAATCAGCACCTCCGCGTCACCGGAGCGCCGCCTCGCACCCATCAAGATCAAGAGCCGATCCGAATAACTCCCCCCGGCACACCATCGAAGGGGCAGCCCGGTCGCACACCCGCGCGACCCCCACACCCAGCGCACCTGCGCCGCCCCCGCTCCACTGCTACTGTGGCCCGTGCCGCGGGACCGGTCGGTCCCATGCACCAACCACGTCGACAACCAAGGGAGTTCCGCACCGTATGTCGTCCATCGTCTACGACTACCTGCTGCCACTGCTCGGCCCCGAGCAGGCCACCTACTGGGCCCAGATCTTCGTCATCAACCCGGTCGGCTGACCCGGCACCTCGCATCCCGCCGGTTGCGGACCGGCCAGGGCGGCACCGATTCCGGTGCCGCCCTTCACTTTTCCCGATATCCGCGGTCGTCCGAGCGCTCCGGCTCCGGCGTCGACCGCTCCAGAAACCGCAACAGCTCCACCGGAAACGGCAGCACCAGCGTCGAATTCTTCTCCGCCGCCACCTCGACCACCGTCTGCAACAGGCGCAGTTCCAGCGCGGCCGGGGCGCTCGACATCGTGGCGCCCGCCTCGGCCAGCATCTGCGACGCCTGCAATTCGCCCTCGGCCGTGATGATCCGGGCCCGCCGCTCCCGTTCGGCCTCGGCCTGCCGCGACATCGAGCGCTTCATCGACTCCGGCAGCGCGACGTCCTTGATCTCGACCCGATCGATGTGCACGCCCCACGCCAGCGCGGGGCTGTCGATCATGAGCTCGAGGCCCTTGTTCAGCTGCTCGCGATTGGACAACAGATCGTCGAGTTCGCTCTTGCCGATGATCGAGCGCAGCGAGGTCTGCGCGACCTGGGCGACGGCGAACAGATAGTCCTGCACCTCGACCACGGCCTGCACCGGATCGACGACCTTGAAGTACACCACCGCGTCGACCCGCACGGTGACGTTGTCGCGGGTGATGCCCTCCTGCGCGGGCACCGGCATGGTGACCAGCCGCATCGGCACCTTGCGCATGCGGTCGACGAACGGAATCAGCAGGCGCAGACCGGGATCGCGGACCGCGCGCACCCGGCCGAACCGGAACACCAAACCCCGCTCGAACTGTTCCACAACCCGTAGTCCGGTACCGGCGACGAGCGCGCCCAGCACCACCCCCAGAATCAGGACGACCCCGAGGATCACCAGCACATCCATGTTCCACCGCCACGCGCGCGCCCGACACGCCGAGGCCGGGCTCATCCATCGATGATGGCACCATCCGATGACGCCGCGGCAACGAATATCCAGTGACTGCAGCTGATTTCGATCTTGTCAGCCGGTGTTGGTCGCGTAATGCATTAAGGCCGGTCGGTTTTCGGGAAAGGGTGGGGGTCCGATGATTCAGGCGCTGCTGGTCGCCGTCGTCTCCGCGGCCATCGCTATCGCGGTCTTCGTGGCCGGGGCACGGGCGTGGCCCCGCTCCTGGCAGCAATCCGACGACCACGCCGCCGGGGGCATGGTGTTCGACATGATCAACACCTTCTTCGTGGCCGTGGTCGCCTTCGTCGTGGTGCTGTGCTGGCAGCAGTACGACAACGCCGAGAGCCACACGGTCGAGGAGTCCAAGGCGCTGATCGACACCTATTGGATCGCCCACGAGCTGCCCGATCAGGACCGGCAGCGCGTCCAGGGGCTCGTGCGCGACTACACCGAACAGGTCCTCGGCCAGGAGTGGACGGTCATGGACCACGAGGGCCGCCTCAGCTCGACCCCGCAACGCACGCTCGAATCCCTGCGCGACACCGTCTCCGCGCTGCCCGCCGACGACGAGGCCGCGAAGGATCTGCGTGACAAGGCCCTCGACAGCGTCCGCCAGATCAACGCCGCGCGCCAGGACCGAGCCGTCGACGTCCGTCGCGGGATCCCCGAATTCCTCACCATCGCACTGTGGTTCGGTACGGTTCTGGTACTGCTGAACCCCGTCTTCTCCGGCTTCCGCGTCACCCTCAAGAACGTCCTGATGATCGGCCTGCTCGGCCTCGTCATCGGCCTGGTCCTGTTGCAGATCAACCACCTCGAACGACCGTTCTCCCACCTGACCGTCGTCCCCCGCGACGCCTTCGAGAACGCGCTGTCCAACTACGACCAGGTGACGTGACATGACCGGGTTTTCGCGAAAGACATTGCGGGACAGCGCGATAGTGGGCATCGCCGTCCCCGCGGCACTGTTGTTCTCGGGTCCGTCGGCGGTCGCGCAACCCCCGGTGCCCGGCCTCCCCTTCGGCACCGGGAGCGCCGCGCCCGGATCGGCCGATACGGGGAGTTCCGGCGAGGATCTCGGGATCCCCTTGGAGCTCGGCTCCGCGACGCTCAAACCGCCCGCGGCCAAGCCGAATCCCGTGGCCCGTACAACTCCCGCACCCGCACCGGAGACGCCAGCGGAGACCCCCATCGCCATCCCCGGACCCGCCACCGGCAGCGTGCAGACCGCGTGCGCCGGAAGCGCCGTCCTCGGTGGGTCGGCTTTGCTGCTCGCGCTGGCCACGGGTAGCGGGACCGGATCAGGTTGGGGGAGTGCGGGTTCCAGCTTGTTCGGTACCGGCTCGGCGCTCGGCTCCGCGCTCGCGGGCACGGGTTCCGCGCTGGGCTCGGCTCTGCCGGGCGTCGGTTCGGCCCTCGGGTCAGGGCTCGCGGGCACGGGTTCGGCGCTGGGTTCGGCATTGCCAGGCGTCGGTTCGGCGCTCGGATCCGGACTTGCGGGCACGGGCTCGGCCCTCGGCTCAGGGCTCGCAGGCACGGGCTCGGCCCTCGGCCCTGGGCTCGCAGGCACCGGCTCAGCCCTTGGTGCCGGGCTCGCGGGGACCGGCTCGGCACTCGGATCCGGACTCGCGGGCACCGGCTCAGCACTCGGCCCTGGGCTCGCAGGCACCGGCTCAGCCCTCGGCTCAGGGCTCGCGGGCACCGGCTCAGCACTCGGCTCAGAGCTCGCGGGCACAGGCTCAGCCCTCGCCGCAGGTCTCGCAGGCACAGGCTCCGGCCTCATCGCCCCCGGCTCAGCCTCCGGCTCCGGCCTCGTCGGCACTGGATCCGCTTTGGCCTCCAGCGAATCCGGCCTCGGCAGCGCCGCGGTCGGCAGCGCGGCCACCGGAAGCGCCCTCCTGACCTGCCTCCTGCTCATCCCCGTCCCCAACGTCCCCGAACTCCCGCTCCAGATCCCCCCGGCAACACCCACACCCCCACCCCTCCCACCGCCCCCACCCGCCGTCCTCGCGGCCGCACCACCCGAACCCGCACCCCCGCCCGCTCCCCCGGCGCCCCCGCGAGCCGCCGCCCGCCAAACCCCGAAACCCCCTCCCCCCGTACCGATCCCGGGTGACTGGAACACCATGCGAACCATGAGCTACCTGATCATCTCCATCCTCGCGGGCGCGGGCGCCGCCAAGGCCGCGCGCCGCCGCCGCGCCTGACGGGGACTAGAAATCGGGGCGCACGTTCCGTATCGTTCCCAAGCGGGGCGCACGCTCCGCTTAATCGAGAGGGAACGATCATGGACAGATTCGTCGTCGTCACCGGCGCGACCGGACAACAGGGCGGCGCGGTCGCGAAACACCTTCTGGCCCAAGGCTGGCCGGTCCGCGCACTCACCCGCGACGCCACCGCACCCAAGGCCCGAGCCCTGGCGACGGCCGGAGCCGAAGTCGTCGAGGGCACCTTCGAGGACGAGGCGACCATCGACCGGTACCTCGAGGGCGCCTACGGCCTCTACATCGTGCACCCCGGCCCCATCTCCCCCGACCAGGACGAAATCCGAGCGGGCAAGCTCCTGGCCGACGCCGCCGCGAAACGCGATGTGGCCCATATCGTTTACAGCTCCGCCCTGGGCGCCGACCGCATCGGCGGCGAGAAGTGGGAGATCGAACAGCACCTCACCGCGCTCGGCGTCTCCGCCACCATCCTGCGCCCGAGCTCGTTCATGGAGAACCTCTACACCCAGTCCGAGACGGTCGGCGTCCACTCCGGCGCCCTCCGCACCGCGCTCGCCCCCCACATCCGCCAGCAGTTCATCGCCCTGGACGACATAGGCGCGATCGCAACCCGCGCCTTCACCGACCCACCCCGCTTCCGCGCCCGCACCCTCGAACTCGTCGGCGACGCCCTCACCCCACCCGAAGTGGCCGCCAAACTCACTGCGGCCGTAGGTCATCCGGTCCCCTACCGCCAACGCTCGATAGAGGACCTCCGCCGCATCAACGAACGCTTCGCCCGCGGCTACGAACTCCTCAACTCCACCGACGGCACCATCCCCGACGTCGACATATCCGAACTACGATCCCTCCACCCCGACCTCATGAACTTCGACACCTGGCTCCAACGCACGGGCTTGGAGTTGCTCCGCCCACTGCTGTGAGCGAGAGGAGGTCGCGATCCCTCCACCCGGACCTCACGAACTTCGACACCCGGCTTCAGCGCAGGGGCTCGGACCTGCTCCGCCCATTGCTGTGAGCGAGAGGAGGTCACGATCCCTCCACCGGACCTCATGGGCTTCGGCGCACGGCTTCACGCGCAGGGGCTCGGACCTGCTCCGGCGCTGCTGTGAGCGAGAGGGGTCGCGATCCCTCCACCGGGACCTCACGAACGTCGACACCCAACTTCGGCGCACGGGCTCGGACCTGCTCCGGCCGCATATGTGAGCGAGGAGGTCACGCCTCCTCCACCCGGACCTCATGGACTTCGACACATGGCCCCGGCACAAGCCCGTTGCGCCGCCCACCGCCGTGACCAAAAGAAAGTGAGGACGAGTCGGTCTATAAGCCGGATCCTGTCCCGGTCGAAACCGGGGGCGGCCATCCATCTGGGTGCACCGTTGCCGGGCACCTCGAGCGGTCCACCCGCAGGCTCGGGCGAGCAGCCCTCGGACACCTGCGCAGCCGCACTCCGGGGAGTGCGGCCTTCGACCTTGCTCCGGGCGGGGTTTACCTAGCCGCCCCGGTCACCCGGGGCGCTGGTGCGCTCTTACCGCACCGTTTCACCCTTACCGGCGCTGTGCGCGCCGGCGGTCTGCTTTCTGTGGCACTGTCCCGCGGGTCACCCCGGGTTGCCGTTAGCAACCGCCCTGCTCTGTGGAGTCCGGACTTTCCTCGGCGACGGGCAGCGACACCACCGTGCCCGTTCCCGTCGACGCGGCCGCCCGACCGACTCGTCGGGACAGATTATGCCCCACGGTTGCCCGCCGCGGGATTCCGGCACGGACGCCCGTCCCCCCGAGGATCCGGATCGGCGGCGGAACCACGGAGCAAGTACGGTATTTCGGCATGGAGCGTGTCGAGGTGGGGTTCCCGTCGGGAAGCGAACAGTGTGCAGCGTGGCTCTATCTGCCGGACGGGCCGCCGAAGCCGCGGCCGCTGGTGATCATGGCGCACGGTCTGGGGGCGGACCGTCAGATGGGTCTGGATCGATACGCGCGGCGGTTCGCGACGGCCGGAATGGGCGTGCTGGCGTTCGACTATCGCCATTTCGGCGCGAGCGGCGGCCAGCCCCGGCAGCTGATCAACATCGCCCGCCAGCGCGACGACTGGCGCGCGGCCATCGCCTTCGCCCGCACGCTCAGGGGCTTCGACGCGACGCGAATCGCGTTGTGGGGCAGCTCGTTCGGCGGCGGGCACGTGTTGTCGATCGCACACGAGGACGACTACCTCGCCGCCGTCGTGGCGCAGGTCCCGTTCGCCAGCGGCCGCGCCTCGACGATGGCGAAGAGCCCGATCAGCGTCCTGAAGACCGGCACCCTCGCGATGACCGATCTGGTGGTCGGCCCGATCCGCCGCAAGCCGATCGGCGTGCGCGTCGCCGGGCGGCGACATTCGGCAGCGCTCATGGCCGCCCGCGACGTGCCCGAGGGCTTCGGCCGCCTCGCCGAGGAGAGCGAGCACTACCAGCCCAAGGTCGCCGCCCGCTTCGGCCTGTCGGCGTTCTTCGACGCCCCCTGGCGGCGCACGAAGGGCATCAAGGTCCCGGTGCTGTACGCCCTGTGCGACAACGATTCCGTGGCCCCGATCGCCCCGGCCCTCAAGGCCGCCGAGCGCACCAAGCACGCGGTCGTCAAGCGGTATCCCATCGGCCATTTCGACATCTACTTCGACGACTGGTTCGAGAAGGCCGTCTACGACCAGATCGAATTCCTGGTCTCGGTGCTGCGGCCGTGACGACCCCGCCGCCCGGCATCCGGGTCCGGCACCTCGGCGCCGAGGACTGGCGGGTCGCCCGCGCGGCCCGCCTCGGCGCGCTGGCCACCTCCCCGCCCGGCTCCTTCTCCACCACCTTCGAGGAGGCCGCCGGCTGGGACGAACGCCGCTGGCGGCACTGGCAGGCGAGCAGATCGCTGTTCGTCCTCGAATCCGACCCCGGCCCCGTCGGCTGTGCGGGCGTACTACGGGAATCGTCCGGTCCCGTGCTGGTCTCGGTGTGGGTCCACCCCACCGTCCGCGGCACCGGCGCCTCCCGCCTGCTGATCGGCACGATCGTCGACCACGTCCGCGCCGCGGGCGACACCACCCTGCGCCTGTGGGTGGTCGAGGGCAATACTCCTGCCGAGAAGCTTTACCACGCAATGGGTTTCGAGCCCACCGGCCGCCGTCAGCTGACCGCGGCTCACAGTCCCCACTACGAGTACGAGATGATCCGCCACCTCGCCTGAGCTATCCTGGAGGCCCCGTTCGTCCGACGATGGCCCCGGTGCGCCGCGAAGCACCCCGCACATGACACCTCCACTCCTCCCCGGGAAGGCCACTCCCGCCCGCCGATGACGCCCCCGCGGGCCCGCACGCCCGCCGAGATCCGTCGGCACCGCCGCCCCCGCGCCCACACCTGCTGGAATCACCTCATCGCCGCACCGCTGTGGCCCAAGCACACCGCGAATCTCGGCACCCTCCTGCGCACCTGTGACGCCGTCGGCGCCTGCCTCGCCGTTCCCCGAAAGCCTTGGGTCCCAGAGGCTTTGGCCCGCGGCAACACCCTGCGCAAACCGACCTGCGTGCACTGGCTCGACGCCCGCCCGGACCGCTGGCTCGACCGTCAGCGCACCGGCGGCGCGGCCATCGTGGGCGTGGAACTCACCGACGAATCCATCCGCCTCGCCGACCTCCCCCCGGCCCGCCGCCGCACCATTGTCGTCCTCGGCAACGAGGGCTACGGCATTCCGCCGGACGGTCTGGAACGCCTGGACGTCGCCGTCGAGATCCCCATGGTCGGTACCGGATCCAGCCTCAATGTCGCGGTGGCCGCGTCGTTGGTGCTCTACAAGCTGGCCGGATTGTGTTGAGCGCCTTACAGATACGACGTGTCGTTCACCAAGCGCACCGAGGCCCCGCCATCCGGATAGAACTCCGCGATCGACAGCGACGCCAGATCCAGATGCAGCCGGTACAACAGATTCGACCCCACCCCCAGCGCCAGCTGGAGCAGCGTCTTGATCGGCGTAACATGGCTCACCACAACGACATTGCGGCCCGGGTACTGTGACAGGAGGTCGGCGCGGACCGCTTCGACGCGCTCGCGGACCTGATCGAAGCTCTCCCCGTGGGGCGCGGGCAGCGACGAGTCGCCGAGCCAGCGGCGGTGCAGATCCGGATCCCGTTGCGCCGCTTCGAGAAACGTCAACCCCTCCCACTCACCGAAGTCGGTTTCGATGAGGCCGTCGAGGACTCGCACCGGAACCTGCAGGGCCTGCGCGGCGGCCTCGGCGGTTTCCTGCGCGCGGCCCAGGGGGGAGGTTACGACGGCTTCGATATCGCCTTTGGTGGCAAGGTGTTTCGCGGCTCGGGCGGCCTGGTCGCGACCGAGGGCGGTCAAGGGTGGATTGCCGCGGCCCGAATAGCGGCGCTGCACCGACAGTTCCGTTTGTCCGTGCCGCAGCAGCAACAGCCGTGTCGGGCGGCCGCGTGCGCCCGTCCACCCGGGGGCGGCTTCGGCTGGATCGGTGGTCTTCGCCGCGCCGACCTCGTCGACCCAGCTGGGCAGCTGCCGCTCGTCGCCTGCCGGAGTGATATCGCCGACCGAATCCTTTTCGCTCACAATCACTTTCGGAGCGGAATCGCCGGGAATCGTGCGGTCCCAGCCCTCGGCCTCCCGTACCTCGTCGACGAGCTTCGCATCGTCCATCGCCTCGTTCGCCAGCCGATCCGCGTACGAGTTCTCCGCGCGCGGAATCCACTGGAACGCCACACGATCGAACCCGGACACCAGCCCGCGAGCACGCTCGGCGAGCGGAATCATGGCCTCGTGCTTGACCTTCCACCGCCCCGACATCTGCTCGACGACGAGTTTGGAGTCCATCCGGACCTCGACCTCGCGCGCCCCGAGCTCGGCCGCCGCCGCCAAACCCGCCAGGAGACCGCGATATTCGGCGACATTGTTGGTGGTGACGCCCAGCGACTGCTTGCGTTCGGCCAGGACGTGGGCGCGGTTCGCGTCCCACACCACCGCGCCGTACCCGGCGGGGCCGGGATTGCCGCGCGATCCGCCGTCGGCCTCGACGATCACGAGCATGCCGGTCACAACCCGGATTGCTTGGTGCGCACCAGGATCGCGCCGCATTCGGGGCAGCGCACGACCGTCTCGGGCGGGGTCTGCGTGATGCGGGAGATCTCGCCGCGGTCCAGTTCGATCCGGCAGGCGCCGCAGCGCCGCGCCTGCAACAGCGCCGCGCCCACACCGTGCTGGGCGCGCTGCCGGTCGTAGATGGCGAGCAGATCGGCCGGGAACGCGGTGAGCAGACCCTCACGATCGCGCGCGCACCGCTCGGCGGCCACGTCGAGATCGGCCACGGCCTGATCGCGCAGGCGCTGCGCGTCGGCGAGGTCGGCCTCGGCCTTGCTCAGATTCGCCCCGGCGTGCTGATGATCGGCGGCGGCGGCCTCGCGGCGCTCCATCACCTCGAGCAGATCGTCCTCGAGGACCGTGCGGCGGCGTTCCAGGCTGGTCAGCTCGTGCTGCAATTCCGAGAGCTGCTTGGCGCCGACGCCGCCGCCGTCGAGCATGCCGCGGTCGCGCTGCTCGCGCTTGCGGACGCCGTCGATCTCGGTCTCGAGCTTGCGGATGTCGCGGTCGAGGTCGTCGATGAGGATCTCGACCTTCACCGCCGCGTCCTTGCGCGCCGTGCGCTCCTCCTCCAGCCGCCGCACCTCCTGCTGCTCGGGCAGCACCTTGCGGCGGTGCTCGATGCGCGTCAGTTCGGCGTCGACGGCGGCGAGATCGAGCAGCTTGGCCTGGATCGGTGGTTCGACATTCAACGCGGAACTAACTCCTCGGCACATGGACGATCGAGCGCCCGGTCGGGCACCCAGCACAGACCTTCAACCGTACCCCGCCCGTACCCGAACGCACCCGACCCCCACGGATAATCGGCGGCGCCCGACGGCGGGCGTGTGGCACTCTCCCGTCATGCACAGCTATACGGTCGAGATCGTCTGGACGGGCGCGACCACGGGTTATCGCGCGTACTCCCGCAACCACGAGGCTTACGCGCCCGGCCGTCCACCCCTACCCAGCAGCGCCGACCCCGTCGTCGGCCGCGGCGACGACGACCGCTGGAATCCGGAGCTGCTGCTCGTCGCGTCGCTGTCGCAGTGCCACATGCTGTGGTATCTGCATCTGTGCACCAGCGCGGGGATCGTGGTGACCGGGTATCGGGACGAGGCGGTGGGGTCCATGGACGAGACGCGGTTCCAGCGGGTGGTGCTGCGGCCGCGGGTGACGATCACCGATCCGGCGCGGGTGGCGGAGGCCGGGGGGCTGCACGGGGAGGCGCATCGGCGGTGTTTCATCGCTAATTCGGTGAACTTTCCGGTTGAGCATGAGCCGGAGGTGGTGGCGGGGTAGGGCAGTGGGCGTGGGCGAAAGCGGTGGTGTTTCATGGCAATTCGGTGAACTGCGCCAGCCCTCGCCCACGCGATCCGGCCGGGCGTGCAATGGGATGGTCGAGCACGAACCGGAGAACGTGGCGGGATAGGGCATCGGGCGCGGGCGAAATCGGTGGTGTTTCATGCCAATTCGGTGAACTGTCCGGACGAGCACGAGCCGGATGCGGGATAGGGGCATCGCGGGGAGAGGTCGGTGGTGGAGGGCCGTCGCGAGGACTCGGGTCGAGGATTCGTCGCGCCGCCCACAGGCGAAGGCCCGCCCATAGGCGGCGGGTCGGCATCGGCCTTGGAGGCGGGGCACGTCCCCGCCCCTTCGACAACGGATTCGATCAGTCGTCCGCGGCCCCGAGCGTCCACGGGTCGGTGCGGATCGGGCAGACACGAGTCTGCAACTGCGGCAAGGCGTTTCGCACGATCCGCTCGGCCTGCGCGCACCACGGGAATTCCGTGGCCCAGTGGGCGGCGTCGATGAGCGCCGGACCGCCCGCGCGCAGGTGCTCGTCGGCGGGGTGATGGCGAAGGTCGGCGGTCACGTAGGCGTCGACGCCGAGCCGGGACACGGTGCCCAGGAACGAATCTCCCGCCCCACCGCACACGGCGGCGGTTCGGATCATCCGGTCCGGATCGCCCGCCGCCCGCACACCCCACGCCGTCGCGGGCAACGCGGCCCGAACGCGAGCGGTGAACTCCCGCAACGTTTGTGGGCGCGTCAGCTCGCCGACGCGTCCGAGCCCAACATTACTCGGCAACGCGGCCCGCTCGGTCACATGGAACGCCGGTTCCTCGTACGGGTGCGCCGCCCGCAAGGCCGCGAGCACCGCGCCCCGCTTCGACGGCGGCGCGATCACCTCGACGCGTTCCTGCTCGACGGTCTTCAACTCCCCGACCGCACCGTCCGCCGGTGCCGCCTCCAGCGACGGCCGAAACTGCCCGAAACCAGCACTCCAACAGGCGCTTTCGCTGTATCGCCCATCCCCACCGGCTCCCGCCGCGAACAATGCCACGAGCACCCGCTCCCGATATTCCAGGGGCACCTGCACCATCCACTCATCAACGGCCGCAGCGTTTTTCGGCTCCAACGGCCCGCTGACCTCGATACCCAGCACCTCGGCCAACGCATCCGAAACTCCCGGGGACGCCGAATCCGCATTCGTATGCGCCGTGAACAACGCACACCCGTTCCGAATCAACTTGTGCACCAACGCCCCCTTGGGCGTCCCCGTCGCCACCGTATCCACCCCCCGCAACAACAACGGATGATGCACCACCAAAACCTGAGCCCCCCACCGCACCGCCTCCTCCACCACCCCCTCCGTGGCATCCACCGCGAACAAAACCCGCCCCACCAACTCCCCCGAATCCCCACAAACCATCCCCACCGAATCCCACCCCTCCGCCAACCCCGGCGGATAAGCCCCCTCCAACACCCCCACCACATCCCCCACAGTCACACCCACCACCAAACCTCCTCCCAATCCAACCGACCCCCAAAACCTACCGTCCCCACTCCCACGCCCCCACCAACCCAGCCGCACCCTTTATTCGAATCCGCACCCGTTGTGTAGCCCTGCAAGGGGTGCGGATCCGAATAAGGGGTGCGGCTGGGTTCGTACACCTGGGGATCGGTGACGCCTGGGGTGCACGACAGCGGCGGCCGGGGTGCGGACTGGGTTCGCGGGCCTGGGATCGGTGTCCCACCGGCAGTGAGTTCCAGCGGGGCCAGGCTCCGGCTGGGCTCGTTGGTCTGGGATCTCGGTGGCCCGTTGGGGGTGCGGTTGGGTGGTTACAGGCCGGATTCGGTGATGGCTTCGATCAGGCGGGTTACCTCGGTGGGGCCTCGGACGGCTAGGCGGAGGTGGTTGGGGGTGAGGCCGGGGAAGGTGTCGCAGCGGCGGAGGGCTATTCCCTTGTGGGAGAGGCGTTTTCGGAGGAGTTCGCCGTCGGGGGCCTCGATGAGGAGGAAGGGGGCGTGGGCGGGGGTGTGGGCGGTGATGCCGATCGCGGCTAGGCGGGTGATCATTTGGGCTCGGGACTCGGCGATGGTGTGGGCTCGGGCCTGGGATTCGGCGATGGCGGCGGGTTCGGCGGTGGCGGTGATGGCTTCCAGTTGGAGGGTGCCCAGGGGCCAGTGGGGGCGGCCTCGGGTCAGGCGGGTGAGTAGGGCGGGTGGGCCCAGGAGGTAGCCGCAGCGGAGGCCGGCGAGGGCCCAGGTCTTGGTGAGGCTGCGGAGGATGAGGACGTCGTCGAGGGGGTGGGCGGCGAGGGATTCGGGTTCGCCGGGGACGGCGTCGGCGAAGGCTTCGTCTATGACGAGGACGCGCCCGGGGCGGCGCAGGGCCAGCAGGGTTTCGGCGGGGTGGAGGACCGAGGTCGGATTCGTCGGATTGCCCAGGACCACCAGGTCGGCCGCATCGGGAACCAGGGCGGGGTCGAGGGTGTAGGGCGGGTCGAGAACGACGCGGGCCACGTCGACCCCGCCGTCGCGCAGGGCCAGTTCGGGTTCTGTGAAGGACGGGTGGACGACCGCGGCCAGTCGGGGAGCCAGGCGCGGCAGCATCGCGAAGCCCTCGGCGGCACCCCCCAACAGCAGTACCTCATCCGTAGTCCGCCCGTGCCTGGCCGCCACGGCCGCCCGCGCGGCCTGCTCGTCGGCCGCCGACGGATAACTCCCCAACTCCCCCAGCCGCCCGGCCAACCGCCGCCGCAACCACTCCGGCGGCCCCCCGCCCTGCACGTTCACCGCGAAATCCAACATCCCCGGCACCACATCCACATCCCCGTGATGCCGCAACGACTCCCGATCGAACCCGTCACCCACCATCGACCTCCAACCTCCCGGCGAACCCACCCCAACCTTCGCATCCCCCAATCCGCCCGAGCCGCCCGGCACCCGTACCGCCTTCCGGAGGGCAGCCGCACCTAGAACCCAACCGAGCCACCCGGCACTAGAACCATCCTGCACAGGGCAGCAGCGCCCGAACCCACCGATCAAGCCGCACTCGGATCACCCTCCGCAGGCAGCAGTGCCCGAAACCCACTCAGCCACCCGGCATGCGAGTGACCGTCCGCCCAGGCAGCGCACCCGAAACCGGCTGAACCGCCAGAACACACGATCACCCATCCACGCGAGACGGCAATATCCTGAACACGCGAACCGCCCGGGTATTTGAGCCACCATCCGCGCAGGCCAGCAGCACCAATCCCACTCACGCGATACAGCAGCGCACCCCCAAACCCACCCGGCACTCGAATTACCTCGGGGCAGCGACACCTGAACGCCGCCGAACCCTCTTGTACACGAACGCGTGGTCCAGGCATGCAGGTGTTGATCTCGTCCTCGCGGGTCTGCTCGGCCTTGCGCGCCCACTCGGGGTCGGCCAGCAGCGGGCGGGCCAGCGAGATCAGGTCGTCGTCGCCACGGGTAAGGATCTCCTCGGCGGTTCGCTCGGCACACGAGGGCCATCGCGAGGAACACGGCACCTCGAAACTCATCGAGCCTCCCTCGAGCAGGGCCGAAGGTAACGCGATCCGCGCCCCAACCCCCTGTCACGCACCCGACATAGCTCACCCCACCCCAACCCGCCAGAATGGCTGTCGTGGGTGAGCTGCACGTGACCTTCATTTGCACCGGCAATATCTGTCGGTCGCCGATGGCCGAGAAGATCTTCGTCGGGTATCTGGAGCGGGCCGGGTTGGGTGATCGGGTGCGGGTGAGTAGTGCCGGGACTACGGCTTGGCATGTCGGGGCGGATGCGGATCCGCGGACGACGGCCGTGTTGCGGCGGCACGGGTATCCGGTGGGGCATATCGCGGCGATGGTGGGGGCCGATCATTTGAATGCGGATCTGGTGGTGTCGTTGGCTACCTCGCATGATCGGGAGATGACGCGGTTGCGGGTGCCCGCTGGGCGGCGGCGGTTGTTGCGGAGTTTCGATCCGGACGCCGACTCCGTGGACGTACCGGATCCGTACTACGGGGGCGATGCGGAATTCGAACTGGTTCGGGAGCAGATCGAGGCGGCGATGCCCGCGCTGCTCGACTGGGTGCGTGAGCGGTTGCCGCGATGAGTGTGCTGCGTCGGCTGACCTTCCTGCTGCGGCCCAGCTGGGTGATTCTCGCGGTCGTGGTCGTGGGGTTCGCGTATTTCTGTTTCACGGTGCTCGCGCCGTGGCAGTTGGGTAAGAACTCCTCGACCTCGCATCGCAACGACCTCATCGCCCGTTCGGTCGACGCCGCGCCGGTCGACGTGACCACGCTGCTCACCGATCCGTCCGCGACCGACACCGAGTGGCGGCGCGTAATCGCAACGGGCACTTACGTTCCCGGCTCGACGGTGGTCGAGCGGTTGCAGCGGCTGGACGACAATCCGGCCTTCGGGGTGCTGGCCACCTTCCGGCTCGACGACGGGCGCGTCCTGCTCGTCGACCGCGGCCTGCTGCCCGCCGCCGACGGCATCCGCCTGCCCACGATCCCCGAACCGCCCACCGGCCCGCAACGGATCGAGGCGCGCGTCCGCAAGTCCGAGGGCGTCACCCCGGGCAAGGATCCGATGACCCAGGACGACTACCGCCAGGTGTATTCGATCGACACCGGCCAACTCGCCACGGTCCTCGGCGCCCCGCTCACCACGATCCCGACCGGCGGCCCCGGCGGCTACCTCCAGCTCACCGACCACCAGCCGGGCGCCTTCACCTCCCGCCCCCTCCCCCAACTGGATGCGGGCCCGTACCTGTCCTACGGCCTGCAATGGATCGCCTTCGGCATCATGGCCCCCCTTGGCCTGGCCTACTTCGTCTACGCCGAACTCCGCGAACGCCGCCGCGACCGCCAACCTCCGGCCCCGGAGCCCGAAACCTCTTCTCCCGCAACGGTTCCCGCACCACCCAGCACCAACGCGGACCGGCTGGCCGACCGCTACGGCAACTCACGCCGCTGACCGCGCGGCGGCACCTCGTCGAACGGCCGAACGTTCACCGCCACAACGACATTCCCGACCCGCCGCCTTGCGCCACCGTGGGAGCCGATCGCCGCGCCCGCCAGCTTGTGGCTGTTGAGCAGGTTGGTCAGCACCATCGACATGATCGCGGTGCCCACCGAGGCGGCGGCCTGGTTGGCGAGCTCTCCGAACAGACGGCAGCCCGAACGGTTTCCGCTGGGGCTACCGATCGAACACTGACCGCTCGACCGACCACGGCCGCAACGTCACCGCGATGACATACCGGCGAGAGCCAACCAGCGGACCCCTCCGCTCAGGTCCACGGCCAGCGATTCCGCGCCGAGTCCCTCACCCGACCGAACGCCAGAAGTTCGCCCACCCCAGCCCCACCCCCGTGCATCGACCCGATAACGGTCGACCACATCGACCACGAACACACCCCCGCACCCCCAAACTGACCCCATGGCGAACTTTCCGAACGGTAATTTCACCATCACCAATAACGACACCGGCCGATGCCTCCGAGCCCGGCTCGGATCCAGCAGGGACATCGTCGACCACAAGGAAGGCACCGAATATCTCCTGTCCCGGACCGATCCCCCCTGGCTGGAATTGGCCGAGCCCGACGGCACCATCGCGTCGGCCTGGTACTTCAACAGCGCCCACGACGGTTCCGAGCGTGTCGCGTACAACCAGATCGTCAGTGCCGCGGTCGCAAAACTGCAGAACATCGGCGATTACTGCGTCTGGCTGACGAGGAACGGCGAGGCCGAGGTCGCCAACGAGCTCGACCGGGAGTACGCGGTCGCCGACGCCCGGTACGCCGCGGAACAGACCCGCTCGGAGGCTCGAAAACAGTATCTGGACACGCTGATTCCCGCCGCCTGGCACGACGAATTGAGTGACCGGGACACCTGGGAACAATGGTGTCTGGATTACGCCTATCACGGCGAGAAATGGTTGTGGGAGACCGTGCAGCACGTCCAGGGCTGGAACCCCCTGAGCCGCGACAAGAAAGGCATTCTTGCCGCGATGGATTCGTATCTCACCGAAATCGCGCAGGAAGGCGTGACGGTCGGCACCGCGGCCGGTAGCGACGCGCCGACCCGGCTGGACGGCTGCGGCAAAGACCGTCCGAGCGGTTCCACCTATCGGTGGACCACCGACGGCACGCACCTCTTCGCCGCCGACGACCGGACCGTCCCCGCGGACCGGACCTACTGGACCGACGCGGGCGGATTCCTGGTCGGCCGCCCCAAAGGCGGTGCGGGACAGAGCTGGACGATCGCCCCCTGGTCGCCGCCGTCCACATCGGACAACCGCACGGGCGCCATCCTCGGCACCGGCCTGTTCGGCCCGCTCGGCGGACTCATGGGCCTTTAAGCGGGGATAGAGAGTTACTGCGGCCTGGGGCTCATATACCCGGGCCACGGGCACTGGCGAGTTCCCGGTTGATAGTCGTACGCGTCGTATTTGCCATCCGGTTGCTTGTACCAACAGGGCGGTGCGTTCTCGCCACAGACGATGGCGCCCTCGATACCACCCGCCCGCGCACAGGCGGGCTGGGAGGGAGCGGAGGTCGCTATACCACCCCCAACGGTCAGAACCATGACAGCCGAGGCGATCGCGACGGCAAAAGGCGGCAGAGCCCGCATGAGACCTCCATGACGAGGATCGGAATCGGACCATGTCGAACGGCATTCGCCTCGTGATTATGCGGGCTCGGCCGCCGATCTCCGCGCCACACGCCGTGCGGATCCGGCGAATGTCGCGACGACCATCGCCACCACGACACCCCCGGCCTGCACGGCCGCCGACAACCGCACGGCCCGCCGCAGATCCGGCACCCGGGGCGCGGACCCGTCCCCCAGCACGGGTCGCGACTCCGTCCCGTGCCGATACCGGGTGACGCCCCCGAGCCGCACACCCAGCGCACCGGCCATACTCGCCTCTGCCACACCGGCATTCGGGCTCGGGTGTCGCCCGGCGTCGCGACGCCACGCCGCCAGCGCGGCGGCCGGGCGACCCCCCACCACGGGAGCCAGCATCGCCGTGAGCAGCCCGCTCACCCGCGCCGGAATCAGGTTCGCGACGTCATCGACCCGGGCGGCCGCCCAGCCGAACGATTCGTAGCGTTCGTTGCGATACCCGACCATCGCGTCGAGCGTGTTCACCGCCCGATACCCCAGCAACCCCGGCACCCCCGCGACCGCGCCCCACAGCAACGGCGCGATGGCCGCGTCGGAGGTGTTCTCCGCGATGGATTCCAGTGCGGCGCGGGCCAATCCGACCGCGTCCAGCGCCGAGGGATCCCGACCGCACAGCGAAGGAAGCAGCGCCCGCGCGCCCTCGATATCATCGGCTTCCAGCCGGTCCGCCATCTCCCCACCGACCCGGACCAGGGACCGTCCGCCCAGCACGATCCACGTCGACACGGCCGTGAGCGCGAACCGAAACCCGGTGCGCTGCAACGCGATACCCGCGAGAACCACGCCGCCCACCAACGCGGCCTCGTACCGGATCCCCGCCGCCCGGCTGTCTCGATAGGCCACCGACTCCACCCGCGCGGCCGCGGACCCGAACCCCGCGACCGGATGCCACCGCCGCGGATCGCCCAGTACCCGGTCCAGGACGAAACCCGCACCCAACCCGACCACCGTCGACAAGCCCTCGCGCACCGGCCGAGGGTAGCCGACGGCATGTCACACAGATGCCCGGCCCGGGGGCACCGGCGGGCCGAACTCGCCGACGACATGTCACGCGAACGCCCGGCCCGGGGACACTGGCGGCCCGAACTCGCCGACGACATGTCACACCAACGCCCGCCCCAGGGACACTGGCAGCCCGAACTCGCCGACAACATGTCACGCGAACGCCCGGCCCGAGGGGCACCGGCGGCCCGAACTCGCCGACGACATGTCACACCAACGCCCGCCCCACCGTCTCCCTGGTGACGGACGGTTAGGCTCCGGTCGAGAGGACGGTGGATGTGAGCGAGCAGGGGTTCGGGGACGGCGATCGGGCGGAGTTGGCGCGGCGGTTCGAGGAACATCGGGGGTACTTGCGGCGGCTGGCTTACAGCACGTTGGGGAGTTTGACCGACGCCGACGATGTGGTGCAGGACGCGTGGCTGCGGTTGCAGCGGTGGCACGAGACCCGGCCCGAGGGAGCGGAGATCGAGAATCTGCGGGCCTGGCTGTCGACGGTGACGGGGCGGCTGGCATTGGATCAGCTGGGGTCGGCGCGGGCGCGGCGGGAGCAGTACGTCGGGGAGTGGCTGCCGGAGCCGGAGGTGACGACGTCCGCCGATCCGGCGGATCGGGTGACCCAGGACGAGCGGGTGACGACCGCGCTGCTGGTGGTGCTGGAGTCGTTGTCGCCCGCGGAGCGGACCGCGTTCGTATTGCAGGACGTGTTCGGGATGAGCGGCCCGGAGGTGGCCGAGGTGGTCGGTCGGACCCCAGCCGCGGTGCGGCAGTTGGCCTCTCGCGCGCGCAAGCGGGTCGAGGAGGGGACGCCGCGGTTTCCGGCGAGCCCGGACGAGCACGCGAAGGCGGTGTCGGCGTTCGCGGTGGCGTGGCGCTCGGGGGACTTGAGCGCGCTGCTCGGGGTGCTCGACGAGAAGGTCACGCTCACCGCGGACGGCGGCGGCAAGGTGCCCGCGATCCGGCAGCCGGTCAGCGGTGCGGAGCTGGTGGCCAAGATGTTCCTGGGTTGGTACCGCGCGGGTACGGGAGCGTGGGGGCGTTCGGTCCTGGTCAATGGCCGGCCCGGGCTCATGGTGTTCGACGGGCACCATCTCGGCGTGTTCGCGTTCACCGTCGAGCGCGACCGCATCACCGGGATCACGGTGGTCCGCAACCCGGACAAGCTGCGCGATCTGCCGCCCGCCGAACCGGAGTGGTTCATGGAGTGAGGGCCACCCTGTGCCCCAACGTATCCGGCGCAATTCCGGGGCAGCGAGGCCCGTCAGAACCGATCGCCGTCCCGCAGCAGTTCATTCAGGATCGGCGTGGTTCATGGAGTGAGGATCGCCCTTGTGCCCCAACGTATCCGGCGCAATTCCGGGGCAGCGAGGCCCGTCAGGCCCGATCGCTGTCGCGCAACAATTCGTTCAGGATCGGCCCGATCTGCGCGACGCCGTGCGGGTTGAGCATCCCCATGTGCCGTTCGTCGATCGGGACGGACCGGATCGTGCCGCCGATGTGACGCCGCCATGTCGCGGCCATGTCACCGCGGCGGGTTTCGCGGGCGGCGAGGAACAGCACGGCGTCCCCGTCGAAGTGCTCGGGTTCGTGGGAGACCGGCGTCGTGAAGTTCTCGATCACCCGCTCGACCTGTTCGGGGGTGAAGACGCCCTCGCTCGCGAGCCGTTCGGACAGCAGCGCGAACAGTTCGTCGGGCGAGGCGATCGGCCGGTCCTCGCTCAGGCCCAGGAATTCGCGCCAGCCGCCGAGGAAGTCGTTGAGCGCCCGCACGCCCTGCGGATCGTCGGGGTCGGCCGCGAGCGGCTGATCGAGTTCGGCCTCGACGGCGGCGTCGACGAGCACGAGCGATCCGACCGAAAGCCCCAGTGCGCGAAGGCGACTCGCCATGGCGTGGGCGATCTTCCCGCCCAGCGACCAGCCCAGCAGGTGGTAGCGGATGCCGGGGAAGGCGCGCACGATCTCGTCCACGTAGCGCCGGGCGTACTCCTCCACCGACGCGCAGCGCGCCGACCCCTCGACGATGTAGGGGTCCTGGAGACCGAAGATCGGCCGATCCGGATCGAGGTGTCCGGCCAGTCCGCCGTACACCCAGGCCAGGCCGCCGCCGGGGTGCACGCAGAACAGCGGCGGCTTGTCACCCGCCGAACGCAGCGGTGACAGCACGCCGAGCGAGACCCGCATCCCGGTGTGCGGCCCGTCGAGGTAGCGGGCGACCGACGCGGGCGTGGAGTCGGAGAACAACAGCTGATAGGGCACGTCGGTCCCGGTGCGCGTGCGCAGCCGCGCGACGAGTTTCATCGCGACCATGGAATTGCCGCCGAGGGTGAAGAAGTCGTCGTCCACGCCCACCCGTTCGACGTCCAGGACCTCGGCGAACACGTCCGTGACGATCTCCTCCAGGGGTGTTCCCGGGGCCCGGTAGCGCGCGGCCGCCGCGGCGGGGGCGGGCAGCGCGCGCCGATCCACCTTGCCGCTCGCGGTCAGCGGCAGTTCGGGCAGCACGGTGACGCCGGCGGGCACCATGTAGGACGGCAGCCGGTCGGCCACCGCGCGCCGCACGACGCCCGCGTCGAGGTCGCGGCCGGGGGTGGGCGCGACGTAGGCGGCCAGCGCCCCGGTGTCGTCCACGACGACGACGGCCTGCCGCACGGCGTCCGAATCACGCAGCGCCGCTTCGATTTCCCCGAGTTCGACGCGCTGGCCGCGGACCTTCACCTGGAAGTCGCCGCGGCCGACGAACGTCAGCGCGCCGCGCTCCCATCGGACCAGATCGCCGGTCCGGTACATGCGCGAACCCGCGGGTCCGTACGGGTCCGCTACGAATGTCGCCGCGGTGAGCCCGATTCGGTTCAGATATCCCCGTGCCGAACCCGGACCCGCCACGTACAGCGCGCCCACCACGCCCTCGGGCACGGGACGCAGCCAGCCGTCCAGGACCATGGCCCGCACGCCGGGAATCGGGCCGCCGATCGAGACCGGCTCGCCGGGGCGGACCTCCGTGCCGCTCACCCAGATCGTCGCCTCGCTGGGGCCGTAGAGGTTGTGCACCCGGCGGATTCCGGCGCTGTCGGTGCCGGACCATCGGGCGACCAGGGCGGGCGGGCAGACGTCGGCGCCGGTCAGCAGTGCCCGCACCGCGTCGAGCCCCGACGGATCGACCGAGGCGGCCACCGCCGGGGACAGGAACGCGTGCGTGATCCGCTGGCCCCGAAGGAATTCCGTCAACGCCTCACCCGCGACGGCGTTGTCCGGAGCGACGACGAGCGCCGCCCCCGCGGGCACCGCGAGCAGGAATTCCAGCACGGCGGCGTCGAAAACCCGTGCGGCGACGACGGATACCCGCGATTGCGCGTCGACCCCGAACCTCGGTGCGGCGGCGATCGCGAGCCCGGCGTGGGTGACGGCCACACCCTTGGGCGTACCGGTGGACCCGGAGGTGTACACGATGTAGGCCGTATTGCCCACTCGCACAACGCCTCTCCGGTCCGCGTCGGTGACCGGCGCGGCACTGCACCGGGACAGGTCCGGATCGATCACCCGCACCCCGAACTCGCCCGAGAGGTTCCCGAGCGCGATGCTCGCCCCGCTGTCGGCGAGGATGAACCGGTTCCGTTCGGCGGGATGCGCCGGATCGAGCGAGACGAATGCCGCACCGGACTTGGCCACCGCCCACACCGCGCGAATCCATGCCGCCGAGCGCGGAAGGGCGAGCGCGACAACGGTTTCCGGTCCGGCGCCCGCCTCGATGAGCGCGCGAGCGCACCGGTTCGACCACTCGTCCAGCTCCCGATACCGCCACTCCCGCGAGCCCTCGACGATCGCGGGACGATCCGCGTGCTCGCTCGCGACCCGAACGCACAACTCCCCCAAGGTGAACGGCCGAGGCGCCGCGCCCCCGTCGCCGAGTTCTCGCAACCGCCGCCGCTCCTCGGCTGACACGGCATCCAGATCGCGAAGCGGCACAACGGGTTCCGACACCACATCGCGAAGCACCCGGGCCAGCCGCCCGGCGAACCCTTGCACCGTGGACCGGTCGAACAGATCGAGCGCGTAGCTGATCCCGATCGGCATCCCGCCGTCGTCGTCGGGTGTGCCGGACGCGGTGACGGTGAGGTCGAATCGTTCGATCCCGGTGTCGAGCTCCACGCCCTCGGCCCGCAACCCCGGCAGCCGCGCCGCGGCGTGTTCGAGTCCGAGATTCTGGAAGGCCAGCATCACCTGGAACAGCGGATGATGGGACCGGCTGCGCGGCGGATCGAGCTCCTCCACCACCCGCTCGAACGGAATGTCCGCGTGCGCGAACGCGTCCAGATCCACCCGCCGGACGCCGTCGAGCAGTTCGGCGAACGACGCGGACTCGTCGATTCGCGTCCGCAGCACGAGGGTGTTGACGAACATGCCGACGAGATCGTCGAGCGCGGCCGCGCCCCGGCCCGCCACCGGCGTGCCGACCGCGATATCGGCCGTGCCCGCCAGCCGGGACAGCACGACCGCCAGAGCGGCGTGCAGCACCATGAACACCGTCACCCCGCGCTCCCGCGCCAGGGCCCGCAGCCCGGCGGCGGTCTCGGCGTCCAGGGTGAACCAGTACGCGGCCCCTCGATGCGAAGCGACCACCGGCCGCGGGCGATCGGTCGGCAACTCCAGCCGATCCGGCGATTCGGCCAATCTCTCGGTCCAGTAGGCCAACTGCCGCGCCAGCGCACTGTCCGGATCGGCCTCCTCCCCGAGCACCTCGCGCTGCAACAGCGCGTAGTCCGCGTACTGGACCGCCAACGGCTCCCACCCCGGCGCACGCCCCGCCCGCCGCGCCGCGTACGCCAGCGACAGGTCCCGAGCCAGCGGGGCCATCGACCAACCGTCCGCCGCGATGTGGTGCACCACGAGCGCGAGGACGTGCTCCTCAGATCCGGTGCGCCACAACCCGATCCGCAACGACGGCTCCACCGCGAGATCGAATCCGCGTCGCGCCCACGCCGCCACTGCACTCTCGACCTCGGCCCCTTCGATCACGATGGGCCGCACCGCCGGGTGGTGATCGGGCGGCAGGATGCGCTGGAACGGGACGCCCTCGTCGTCGGGGAACAGGGTGCGGAGGCTTTCATGGCGGGCCACCACATCGCCGACGGCGGCCTCGAGGGCGGGCACGTCCAGATTGCCGGTCAGGCGCAGGACGAGGGGGATGTTGTAGGCGGTGGCGGACGGGTCGAGGCGGTTGACGAACCACATTCGCCATTGGGCGAAGGACAGCGGAATACGATCCGGCCGTTCGCGGGCGGAAAGCGCTGGGGCCGAACCGGTTCGGGACGCGCGAGTGGCGAGGACCCGGGCGAGTCCGGCGGGGGTGGGGGTATCGAAGACGTCCCGGACCCCGACGTCGTAGCCGACGGCCGCCTCCACGCGCGCCGCCGCCTGGGTCGCGGACAGGGAGTGGCCGCCGAGTTCGAAGAAGTCATCGTCCACCCCGACCTTGTCCAGGCCGAGCACGTCCCGGAAGACGGCGGTGACAATCTCCTCGATCGGCGTCGACGGGGGCCGATAGGCCGCGACCTCCCAGCGCGGCGCGGCCGAGCCCTCCTCGTCATCCTCGATCCGAGAGTCATTGCCCCCCAACGACATCAGCCAGCCGTGCTCCCACCGCACCCGCTCCCCGGTCCGGAACATCACGGCACCCGGCGGCCCGAACGGGTCGGCGACGAACACCCCCGCGTCGCCCGCGCGGCTTAGCGGGTCGCCCGACCCAGCGGCGAACACCTTCAGGTCGCCCTCAGCGGACCCGGACGCTCCGACCTTGTCGCCCAGACGGTTTCGCGGCACCGCGGCCCCCGCGACATACAACTCCCCCACCGGTGCCGGACGCAGCCATCGGTCCAGGACCAGCAGCCGGACGCCGGGGACGGGGCGGCCGAGGGGAACCGGGCCGCCGGGGCGGGTTTCGGCGCCGCTCGACCAGATTGCGAGGGTGCGCGAGGCGGTGTATGTCGAACCGGCGGGCCACCGTTCCATGGCCGTGGGCGAGCAGCCAATCAGAATCGCTCGGAGGCCGGGGATTTCGACGGGGTCGGCGGTCGGGGGCAGGAAGGCGTGGGTGATTCGTTCGGCGCCTAGGAATTCGGGCAATGGTTCGTCGGCGGGTGGGACGAGCCACGTCGCGCCCGCGGCCACGGTCAATGGCAGGGCCGCCGCCGCGACCTCCGCCGCCACGGCGGGATCGGCCGCTACCCGTGCTCCCGCACCGATCCCGTAGCGGGGTGCGCTCGCGGCGGCGAGGGCGGCGTGGGTGAGGGTCGTTCCGGTGGACGCGTCGATCCACGCCGGATCGTCCGGCCGCACCGGGCCGGACCCGATCGGCGCGGCGTCGAACGCGAGCACATCGACACCGTTCGGATCGATGACCGGGATCGCGGAATCACGCACGGCCGGTTGGCCGATCACGAGGGCGACATGGTCCGGCACGGCGTCGGCCGCGACGAGTGGCACGACCACCGCACCCGCCTTCGCCACCGCCCACACCCACCGAACCCAGTCACCGGACCGCGAGACAATCACTCCCACAAGCGTTCCCGGACACACCCCGCGATCGATCAACAGCCGCGCGCCCCGATCGGTCCACTCGTCCAGCTCCCGGTACGTGACCCCGCCCGAACCATCGACGACAGCCACCCGATCCCCGAACTCCGCGGCGGCGCGAGTGAGCCTGTCCCCCAACGGGATCGGCTCCGCGCCCACACCCCCGTCACTCCATTCCCACCACGCCCGCCGCTCCTCCGCCGCCAGCGGATCGACCTCCCCGACCGCCCGCTCGGGATCCACGGTCACCGCGTCCAACACCCGCCGCAACCGCTCCGCGAACCCCGCGATCGTCGACCGATCGAACAGATCCACCGCGTACCCGATGCTGACCGGCACGGGCCCGTCCGTCGCCGGGATGTCGGCCACGGTGACGGTCAGATCGAACCGTTCGACCCCCGTCTCGACCGTCACCGCGTCCACCTCGAGCCCGGGCAGACGGGCGTCGGCGAAGTCCAGATCCAGATTCTGGAACGACAGCATCACCTGGAACAGCGGATGGTGCGCCCGGCTGCGCGGCGGATCGAGCACCTCCACCACGCGCTCGAACGGCACATCGGCGTGGGCGAAGGCGTCCAGGTCCGCCCGGCGCACCCGATCCAGCAGCCGCGCGAAGGAATCCGTGTCCTCGACACGGGTGCGCAGGACGAGCGTGTTGACGAACATGCCGACGAGCTCGTCCAGGGCCGACGTCCCGCGCCCGGCGACCGGCGTACCCACCGCGATGTCCGCGCGGCCGGCGAGTCGGGCCAGCACGAGCGCCAGCGCCGCGTGCATCACCATGAACGGCGTGACGCCCCGCGCGTTCGCCACCGCCCGCATCCGCGCCACCAGTTCGGTGTCCAGGGTGAAGAAGTACGTGTCGCCGCGGTGCGACGCCACCGCGGGGCGCGGACGATCGGTCGGCAGGTCCAGCCGATCGGGCAATCCGGCCAGCCGACCGGTCCAGTAGCCGAGCTGGCGGGCGAGGGTGCTGTCCGGATCGCGTTCCTCGCCCAGCACCTCACGTTGCCACAGCGTGTAGTCCGCGTACTGCACGGGCAGCGGCTCCCATTCCGGGTCCCGGCCCGACCGCCGCGCGGTGTAGGCCCGCGCGAGATCGCGCGCCAGCGGCGCCATCGACCAGCCGTCGGCGGCGATGTGGTGGATGACGACGACCAGGACGTGTTCACCGGAACCGTTGTCCAGCACTGTGATTCGCATCGGAGGTTCGGTCGACAGGTCGAACCCGCGCCGCACCGCCGCGTCCACCTCGTCGTCGACGCGGCCCGGCGCGACGGCGCGCACGATCGGTTCGATCGATCCGGGCGGCAGGATCCGCTGATAGGGTTTGCCGCCCTCGTCGGGGAACACCGTGCGCAGCGTCTCGTGCCGCGCCACCACATCGCCGAGGGCGGCGGTCAGCGCCGCGTGGTCCAGTTCGCCGCGCAGCCGCAGCACGAGGGGGATGTTGTAGGTCGCCGACGCGCCGTCCAGCCGGTTGACGAACCACATCCGCCACTGCGCGAACGACAGCGGCACCCGCTCCGGGCGTTTCCGGGGCGCCAGTTCCGGGCCCGCGGTGTCGCCGGTCCCGGCGTCGAGCACGCGTGCCAGCCGTTCGGCCGTCGGTTCCTCGAACACATCGCGCACGCCGATCCGCACCCCGGTCGTCGCGGCGAGCCGCGAGACCGCGCGCATGGCCGTCAGGGAGTGGCCGCCCAGGGCGAAGAAGTCCTCGTCCGCGCCGACCCGTTCGAGACCGAGGACGTCGGCGAAGACCTCGGCCACCGCGCGTTCGGTGGTCGTGGCCGGGGCGCGGTGCGCCCGTGCGGGCACGACGGGTTCGGGCAGGGCCGCGCGGTCGAGCTTTCCGCTGGGGGTGAGGGGCAGTTCGGGCAGTACCGAGCACGCGCCGGGAACCATGTGGGCGGGCAGTCTCCGGCGCGCGGCGTCCAACACGCGGCCCGGGTCGATGCCGTCGCCGACGAGGTAGGCGACGAGGCCGCCGGTGCGCTTGTGCTGCAATACGACCGCGCGTCGCACCCCATCCTGTTCGGCGAGCACAGCCTCGATCTCGCCCAGTTCGACGCGCTGCCCGCGCACCTTCACCTGGAAGTCGGCGCGCCCGAGGAACTCCAGCGTCCCCCGGTCCGTCCAGCGCACCAGATCACCGGTGCGGTACAGCCGAGATCCGCTGCGGCCGAACGGGTTCGCGACGAACGCGGCCGCGGTCTGTCCCGGCCGGTTCAGATAGCCGCGCGCCTGCTGGATGCCGCCGAGATACAGCTCCCCGCTCACGCCCACGGGCACCGGCCGCAACCAGGTGTCGAGCACGACGGCCTCCGCGCCGCGGATCGGGCCGCCGATGGTGACGGGCGCGCCGGGTTCGAGCGGTTCGCCGATGGTGATCACGATGACCGTCTCGGTGGGCCCGTACGCGTTGTGCAGCCGCCGATCCGGCGCCCAGGCCGCCACCAGTTCGGCGGGCAACGCCTCGCCGCCGACGGCCAGCACCCGGAACGATTCGAGTCCGGTCGGCGACATCGTGGCCAGTACGCTCGGGGTGAGGAAGGCGTGCGAAACACCGTGTCGCCGAATGAGTTTCGCCAGTTCCGCGCCGCCGAAGACGTCCGGCGGCGAGACCACCAGCGCGGCCCCGTGCGGATGCGCCATCAGTATCTCGAGCATGACCGCGTCGAAGCCGGGCGCCGACACCGCCAGGACCCGGGCGTCGGCGTCCACCCCGTACCGGTCCCGTTCCTCGGCCGCGAAGTTCGCCAGACCCTCGTGCGGCACCACCACACCCTTGGGGGTTCCGGTGGAGCCGGAGGTGTAGATCACGTAAGCGGCGTCCGAAGCCCGCAACGGCCGCGTCCGCCTCTCGTCGGTGACGTCCGTCGCCGGATAGTCGCTCAGCCACAACGACTCTCGTCCGTCTAGCGTCACCAGCTCGACCCGTTCCGAACCGGTTACGCCGTCCACCGATTCGGCGGCCCAGGCCGCGGTGGCGTCGATCGAGATCACCAGGCGCGCGGCGCAATCCGCGATCATGCGGGCGGCCCGCTGCGCGGGATAGCGCGGATCGATCGGGACGAACGCCGCGCCGGATTTGGTGACCGCCCAGATGCTCGCGAGGAAGTCCACGCCGCGGTGCATGGCCAGCGCGACCGTGTCGCCGGGGCCGATGCGACGCGCGATGAGGGAGTGCGCCAGGCGGTTGGCGTATTCGTCGAGTTCGCGGTAGGTCAGGGTGTCGGTGTCGGTGATGACGGCGAGGGCGTCGGGATCGCGGGCCACCCCGGCGGCCAGCAGGTCGGGCAGCGGTCGCGGCGCGTGCGCGGGGCCGCCGCGCACGGGAGCGAGGCGCGCCCGCTCGGCGGCGGTGAGCAGGTCGATATCGGCCATGCGGAGCGACGGATCGGCGGTCATGGCGTCGAGCACCCGCAGGAGTCGGTCGGCGCACGCCCGGACCCATTCCTCGGTGAAAACGTCCGGGCGGTACTGCATTTGGATGCGCAGCGGTTGTCCCTTGACGATCACCAGGGCAAGCGGATAGTGCGTGGAGTCGCTCGACCGGAGTTCCTCGACGCGCATGCCGTCGAGGGCGGCGGCCCGGGCGGTGAGCCCGGCGGAGTCGATGGGATAGGACTCGAAGACGACCACGGTGTCGAACAGGCTCGCGACACCGAGGGCGGCGTGGATGTCGGGCAGGCCGGTGTGATGGTGGCCGAGCAGTTCGGCCTGTTCGGCCTGGACGCGGCTCAACACTCGGGCGAGCGGTTCGGCCGCGCCGTAGCGGACCCGTACCGGAATGGTGTTGATGAACAGGCCGACGGCGGATTCGATGCCGGGCAGTTCCGCTGGGCGGCCGGAGACGGTCGCGCCGAGCACGACGTCCGCGCGGCCGGTCAGGTAGCCGAGGACGGTCGCCCACGCCACCTGGAACAGGGTGTTCGTGGTGACCCCGGCGGCCGTCGCGGCGGCGGTGAGCCGCGCCGTGCGGTCGGCGTCGAATTCGATGGGGAGCCGGGCGGTTTCGGTGTCGGTCGCGGGTGGGCCGTCCTGCGGGGCGAGCAGGGTGGGCGCGGCGTCGGCCAAGGCGTGTCGCCAGGCGCGCAACGACGCCTCGGCGTCCTGGGCGGCCAGCCAGGCGAGGTAGGAGCGGTATTCGGCGGTGGGCTCGGGGGCGGGTTCGCCGGTGTAGGCGGCGAACAAGGTCGTCAGCACCGAGGGCAGCGACCAGCCGTCGAGCAGCGCGTGATGGTTGGTCAGCAGCAGGACGGCTCGGTCGTCGGCGACGGTGATCAGCGTGCAACGCAGCAGCGGCGCGGTGTCGACGGCGAACGGCTCGGCCTTGTCGCGATCGATCTCGGCGGTCAGCGCGCGGTCGGCGTCCGGTATGCCGACAAGATCGACGGTGCGCCAAGGCATTTCGACCTGTTCGGCGACGATCTGGACGAGTTCTCCGGCGGCGTCGGTCTCGAACGCGACCCGCAGATTCGAGTACCGGTCGAGCAGCGCGTTCGCGGCGCGGCGCAGCCGTGCGGCGTCCACGACGCCGGTGAGGGTGAGCGCCAATTGCACCGTGTACACATCGGTGGCCGCATCGGCCAGACGGGCATGGAACAGCAGTCCGGACTGCAACGGTGACAGCGGCCAGACATCGGTGAGGCGCGGGTGGGCCGCCTCCCAGCCGTCGATATCGGCCTGGGTGGCGCGCACCAGCGGGAAGTCGGACGGGGTGTGGCCGCCGCTGCGCGGATCGGCCAGCCGGGTGACGACGGCCGTCACCGCGTCCGCCCACAGCCGGGCGAGTTCGTCGACCGATGCGCCGTCGAGGATCGTCTCGGTGAAACCGAAAGTGGCGGAGAGGATCCCGTCGGTGACGACGGCGGTGACGTCCAGAGCCGCCGTCGTCGGAGCCGCGCCCGCGGCGAAGGCCGTGACCTCGCCCAGTTCGTCGGTGAGCGCGAAATCGCCCGCTCCCCGTTCACCGGTCGCCAAGCGGCCGAGGTAGTTGAAGGCGATCTGTCCCGGGACGGGACCCGAAAGCGACCGCGCCGTCTCGCTGTTGAGGTATCGCAGCAACCCGTAGCCGATCCCGTGGTCGGGGATCGCTCGCAACTGCTCCTTGACACTCTTGACCGCCCGTACGATCGCCGTACCACCCGCGTGGGCGTCGGCGAGATCGATCCCGGCGAGATCGATGCGCACCGGGTACATGGTGGTGAACCAGCCCACGGTCGCGGTCAGATCCGCGCCCGGCAGCACCTGTTCCTCCCGCCCGTGGCCCTCCAGGCGCAGCAGGGTGGACGGCTCGCTCACCCCGCGCCGCGACCGCCAGCGCGTCACGGCCAATGCCAGCGCGGCCACCAGCACGTCCTGAATGTCGCCGTGCACGGCGGCTGGCGCGTGAGTGAGCAGCGCCTCGGTGATCTCGGGGGTGAGTCGAATTCGCCGCAGCCGCATAGCGTTCGGGTCGGCGGACGGTACCGAACGCGAACCCAGCAGCGGGTCCGGCCCCTCGGCCATCCGCTGCCACAGCGCCAATTCCGCTGTGCGGCCCGGTGATTCGGCCTCGGCCGCCAGCCCGTGCGTCCAGCGCCGCATGGACGTGCCCACCGGTGCCAGCGCGCGGCCCCGCCAGGCGGCGACGAGATCGGGCAGCAGGATCCGCCACGAGACACCGTCCACCACGAGGTGATGCGCGACGACGATCACATGCCCGCTCACATCGGGTTCGACCGGGTCGAGCCAAACGACCTGGAGCACAATGCCTTCGGCGGGGTCGAGCCGATCGAGCGCGGCCTCGGTCGCGGCGACGGCGAGACGCTCCCGGTCCGCCGCCCTGACCTCGACCCGCCGCACGAGCGAGGCCACGTCCACCGTGCCCGGCGCGCGCGTCTCGAGCCGCCAGTCCTCCTCGTCGCGCCACAGCCGGGCGCGCAACATGTCGTGCCGGTCGATCACCGCGGCGAGGGACGCCACGAGACTCGCGTGGTCGAGTCCGGTGGGGGCGGTGAGCACGACGGTCTGGTTCACGCGCCGGAACTCGCCGCGTTCGACCATCCATCGCACGATGGGCGGCACCGGCATCTCCCCGACGCCGCCGCCGGGCGGTTCCGCCGGAACCGGTGCCGCCGTGGCCGACTCGGCCACGCGCGCCAGTCCGGCGACCGTGCGCGCCTCGAACACCTGTCGCGGCGTGCACACCAGCCCGCGATCCTTCACCCGCGCGACCACCTGGATCGACAGAATGCTGTCCCCGCCCAGGGCGAAGAAGTCATCGTCGGCCCCGACCCGCTCGAGGCCCAGCACCTCGGCGAACACCGCGGCCACGATCTCCTCGGCGGGGGTGGCCGGTGCGCGCGAGACGGACGCGGTGGGCCGCGGGTCCGGCAGCGCCCGCCGATCGACCTTCCCGCTCGGGTTGAGCGGCAGTTCGTCGAGCACGGTCACGCTGTCGGGCACCATGAACGCGGGCAGCCGCCGCGCCGCCTCCTGCCGCACCGCGACCGGATCCGGCGAATATCCCGGTGCCGGGGTGACATAGGCCGCCAGCCGCCCACCGTCGACCACCACGACCACCGCGTGATTGACCTCCTCGGTGGCCGCGAGCACCGCCTCGATCTCCCCCGGCTCGAGCCGCTGTCCGCGGATCTTGACCTGAAAGTCGGTGCGGCCCAAGAAGATCAGTGTCCCGGCCCCGTCGCTCGGCACCCAGCGCACGAGATCCCCGGTCCGGTACATGCGCGATCCGGGCGGCCCGAACGGATCGGCGACGAAAGCCGTTGCGGTGGTGGCGATGCGGTTCGGGTAACCGCGTGCCACACCGGGGCCGGACAGGTACAGCTCGCCCGCGATGCCCGGCGGAACGGGGCGCAGCCAGGCGTCCAGTACGCGCAACCGTACGCCCGACAGGGGGCCGCCGATGGCGATGGGCGCGTCCGGGGACAGCGGGACGCCGGTCACCAAGACGGTGGCCTCACTGGGGCCGTAGAGGTTGTGCACCAGGCGTTTTCCGGCGGTGTCGGTGTGCCACCAGCGGGTCACCAGGCCCGGGGGCACCGCCTCGCCGATGGTGAACAGGACACGCAGGGCGTCGAGCCGGTGCGGGTCGAGGGTGGCGGCCACGGCCGGGGTCAGGAAGGCGTGCGTGGCCCCGGTGCTCGCGAGGAATTCGGTCAGGGGCGGCCCGGCGTAGGCGTCGTCGGGTGCCACGACCAGCAGCGCGCCCACGGTGACCGCCGAGAACAGCTCCAGGATGGACGCGTCGAAGGTGCGGGTGGCGACGGCGCAGACGCGGGAGTCGGCGTCCAGACGGCACCACGGATACTGTCCGAGCGGAACGGCCCGGAGCCCGGCGTGGGTGACGGCGACGCCCTTGGGCACGCCGGTCGAGCCGGAGGTGTACACCAAATACGCGGTATTGTCCCGGCGTACGAGGCCACGCCGGTCCGCGTCGGTGAGCGGCGCGGGACTGTACCGGGACGGATCGAGCCGCGCGAGATCGAGGACGAGCTCGACTCGCTCGGAAAGCTCTGTCTCCGAAGGGTTCTCGCCGTCGACCAGGACGAGCGTGGCGGCGCTGTCGGCGAGGACGAACCGATTCCGTTCCGCCGGGTGCGCCGGATCGAGGGAGACGAACGCGGCCCCGGTCTTCGCCACGGCCCACACCGCCCGCACCCAGCTCGCGGAACGCGGAATGCGCACGGCGACAGTCGTTTCCGGTCCGGCTCCGGCCTCGATGAGCGCCCGCGCGCACCGGTTCGACCAGTCGTCGATCTCCCGGTAGGTCCACTCGCCGGTCGCGTCGGCCAGCGCGGGGCGGTCCGCGTGGTCGGCGGCCGCCCGGACGAACATCTCGGGCAGCAGGACCGGCGGACCCGGCTCCCCGCCGTCTCCCCACCGCCGCACCAACTCTCGTTCGGTGTCCTCCAGCACGTCGATCGCGCGCACGGGTGCGGCGGGGTCGGCCGCCAGCGCCCGCAGCGCGCGCTCGAGCCGCCGTCCGAACGCCTCGATGGTGGTCCGGTCGAACAGGTCCGTGGCGTAGCCGATGTGCACGGGAACCGCACCGCGAGTGCCGGGCTCGAGGTCGGCGACGGTGACGGTGAGGTCGAAGCGTTCGATGCCGAGTTCGACGGGCAACGGGGTGACCTCGAGGTCGGCCAGCCGCACGGGTTCCGGGTCCAGGTCGATGTTCTGGAACGCGAGCATCACCTGGAACACCGGATGATGGGCCTGGCCGCGCGGCGGATCAAGGGCGTCGACCACGCGCTCGAACGGAACGTCGGCGTGGGCGAAGGCGTCCAGATCCACACGCCGGACCCGGTCCAGCAGTCGCGCGCCCGATTCGGACTCGTCGACGCGGGTGCGCAGCACGAGCGTGTTGACGAACATGCCGACGACGTCGTCCAAGGCGGCCGCGCCGCGACCCGCGATCGGCGTGCCGATCGTGACATCCCCGGTGCCCGCCGCGCGCGACAGCACCAGCGCCAGCGCCGCGTGAACGAGCATGAAGACCGTCACACCCTGCGCCCGAGCCGTTTCCCGGACCCGCTCGATCAGTTCGGCGTCGAACGCGAATTCGTGGGTGTCGCCGCGCTGCGAGGCGATCTCGGGTCGCGGCCGATCGGTGGGCAGCTCCAGCCGATCCGGCGCCCCCGCCAGTTGCCGTGTCCAATAGTCGAGTTGGGCCGCGAGCACACTGTCCGGATCGGAGTCCAGGCCGAGGGTTTCCCGTTGCCACAGCGCGAAATCCGCGTATTGCACCGGCAGTGGCTCCCAGTCGGGGCCGCGTCCGGCCCGGCGCGCGGCGTACGCGCGCGACAGATCCCGCGCCAGCGGGGCCAGCGACCACCCGTCGGCGGCGATGTGATGCAGCTCGAGCAGCAGGACATGCGTGTCGAAACCGGTGCGCAACAACCGGATTCGCAGCGGCGGCCGCGTCGCCAGGTCGAAGCCGCGACGCACGGATGCCGCCACCGTCGCCGCCACCGCCTCGGGCGCGACCTCGCTCAGCTCGAGCGCGGGCACCGCCTCGTCGACGGGCAGGACGAGCTGATACGGCACGCCCGCCTCGTCGGGGAACACGGTGCGCAGGCTCTCGTGCCGGGCCACGAGATCGCCGAGCGCACCCGTGAGCGCGTCGATGTCGAGCGGTCCGGTCAGGCGCAGCGCGAGGGCGATGGTGTAGGCCGCCGACTCGGGTTCGAACCGGTTGATGAACCACATGCGCTGCTGCGCGAACGACAACGGCACCCGGTCGGGGCGCTTCCGCGCGGTCAGGGCGGGGGCGTCGGTGGCGGTGGAACGCCCGGCCAGCAGGGCGGCGAGACGGGCGGGGGTGGGGGCCTCGAAGACGTCGCGGACGCCGATGGCGGCGGACAGACGGGCGGCAACCCTGGTGGCGGACAACGAATGTCCGCCCAGCGCGAAGAAGTCGTCGTCGACGCCGACCCGCTCGGCACCGAGCACGGCGGCGAACACCGCGACGACGGATTCCTCCAATGCCGTGGCGGGCGCGCGGTAGGTCGAGGCGACGGGCCGCGGTGCGGGCAGCGCGCGCCGGTCCACCTTGCCGCTCGGGGTCAGCGGGAACTCCTCGAGTGGCACAATGACCGCCGGGACCATGAAACCGGGCAGCCGGGCCGCCACGAACTCCCGGAGTTCGCCCGCACCGATCCCGGACGCCGCGGGATCGAGGACGACATAGGCGACCAGTTGCCGCTCGCTGCCCGTGCCGCGTGCGACGACCACCGTGCGGGCGACCGCCGGATGCGCGGCCAGGGCCGCCTCGATCTCGCCCGGTTCGATCCGGTAGCCGCGGATCTGCACCTGATCGTCGGCGCGTCCGGCGAATTCCAGCACGCCGCCACGGGTCCAGCGCACCAGATCACCGGTCCGGTACATGCGTTCCCCGGTGCCGAAGGGGCAGGCCACGAAGCGCGCGGCCGACAGCGCCGCGCGGCCCAGGTAACCGCGCGCCAGTTGCGTTCCCGCGACGTACAATTCGCCCGCGACACCGGCCGGGACCGGGCGCAGCCACGAATCCAGCACGTAGGCACGGACATTCGCCACGGGCGCGCCGATCGGCACCCGGTCGGCGTCGAAGTCGGCGGGCAGGATGTGGGTGGTCACGCAGACCGTGTTCTCGGTCGGCCCGTACGCGTTGGCGATGGCGACGCCGGGCCACCGTTGCCGGAAGCGCGCGACCGCGCCGGGGCCGAGGGCGTCGCCGCCGGTCACGACCTGCCGCAGCGAATCGCCCGTCGCCTCGGGCTCGACGGCGGCCAGGACCTCGAACAGGGCGGTAGCGGCGAACATCGTCGTGACGCGATGCTCGGACACGGTGCGCAGCAATGCGATCGGATCGAGCAGATCGGGGGGCGCGACCACGAGGGTGGCGCCCGCGAGCAGGACGGGCCACATCTCGTACGCGGACGCGTCGAAGGCCAGCGAGGACCGCAACAGCACCCGCTCCCCCGCGCCGCCGGGCCAGCCGTACCGGGCCATGTTCACCACGGCACGATGCTCGACCACGACGCCTTTCGGGCGTCCGGTCGAACCCGACGTGTAGATGATGTAGGCGGCGTCGGCGGGTCCGGGCGGTTCGATCACGACGGGATTCCCGGCCGCGTCCGGGTGCGTGTCGTCCAGACACAGAGCCGAATCGTCGGCGATCGGGAGCCGCGCGGCCGTCGCCGTCGTGGTCAAAACGAGCCGCGGCGCGGCGTCGGTGAGGATGAATTCGATACGCGCGCTGGGGTATTCGGGATCGATGGGCAGATACGCCGCACCCGCCTCGGCGACCGCCAGCAGCGCGACCACCACCTCCGGGGATCGCGGCAGGGCGACGGCCACCAACTCGCCCCGGCGCACGCCGCGCCCGGCGAGCGTGACGGCCAGTCCGCTCGCGCGCCGCGCCAGCTCGGCGTAGGTGATCCGCTCGTTCCCGGACACCACCGCCACCGCGTCGGGGTGCGCCGCGACCCGCCGACGAAACACGTCCGGCAGGGTGGCCTCGGCGGGCAGCGGCGCGGCCGTCGCATTCCATGTGCGCAGCAGGCGATTTCGCTCGCCGAGGGTGAGGATCTCGATGCGCGGGAGCGGGATCGCGGGATCGGCCGTGACGGTGCGCAGCACGGTCAGGTACCGCTGCGCGATGTCCTCGACGGTCTCGCGGTCGAACAGGTCGGTGGCGTATTCGATCCGGCCCGCCAGCTCCGCGCCGATCGGCCGGAGATCGACGTGCAGATCGACCTTGGCGGTGGCGGTGTCGGTGGGGACGAACTCCACCTCGAGGTCGGCCAGGCGCAGGTCGGGCAGCGGGTTGTCCTGCACCGCGAACGACACCTGGAACAACGGGTGATGCGCCGCCGACCGCTCGGGGTGCAGCGCCTCCACCAGCCGCTCGAACGGCGCGTCCTGATTCTCGTAGGCGGACAACGCCTTTCGGCGCACCTGCGCGAGCACCTGATCGAAGCGCGGGCCGCCGGACAGGTCCACCCGCAGCACCCAGGTATTGACGAAGAACCCGATCAGCTCGTCGAGCGCGTCGTGCGTGCGCCCGGCGATGGGACCGCCGATGCTGATATCGGTGCCCGCCCCCAGCTGGGACAACAGCACCGCCAGCGCGGACTGCGTGAGCATCGACACCGTGACCTGCCGCTCGCGGGCGACGCGCCGCAGCGCGTCGTGGGTCGCGGCGTCGACCGTGAATTCGACGGTGTCGCCGCGATGGCTCGCCACGGGTGGGCGCGGCCGGTCGAGGGGCAGCGTGATGGGCTGCGGCGCGTCCGCCAATTCCTCGTGCCAGTACCGGAATTGGCGCGCCATCGGGCTGTCCGGATCGGCCTCCGCGCCGAGGCTCTCCCGCTGCCACAGCGTGAAATCGACATACCGCACCGGCAACGCGGGCAGCCGCGGATCCCGCCCGGCCCGCCGGGCGGCATAGGCCGCCGACAGATCCCGCATGAGCGGTGCGGCCGACCACCCGTCCGCGGCTATGTGATGCAGCACCACGACCAGCAGGTGTTCCCGAGTTCCGGTCCGCAGCACGGTGATTCGCACCGGCGGTTCGGAGGCGAGATCGAAGCCGCGGCCGACCAGGCTCGCGATCGCCGCCTCCACCTCCCCGGGCTCGACGGCGTATGCCGGGATGGATGTCGGCCCCGCCCCCTCGGGCGCGCGGGATTCGGACGAGGACACCGCGACCGACTCGGCGAAGGGCGGGGCGGCCGTCGGGAGGGACGCGGCGAGCGCCTCGACCGGAAGGACACGCTGGTAGGGCTCGCCGTCGATGTCGGGGAAGGTGGTGCGGAGGGTTTCGTGGCGGGCGAGGAGATCGAGGAAGGCGGCCGTGAGGGCGGCGGTGTCCAACGGGCCGGTGAGGCGAACAACCAATGGGACGTTGTAGAGGGGGGAGTCGGGTTCGAAGCGGTTGATGAACCACATGCGGAGCTGGGCGAACGACAGCGGCGGGCGCTCCGGGCGTTCGCGGGTCGCGAGCAGGGCCGGGCGCGTGCCGGTTCCGGCGCGGGCGGACATCGAGGCGGCCAGTTGGGCGGGGGTGGGCGTGTCGAAGACGTCCCGCACCCCCACCTCGGTGCCCGTGGTCGCGGTCAGCCGGGCGGCCACCCGGGTCGCCGAGAGGGAGTGGCCGCCGACGGCGAAGAAATCGTCGTCCACGCCGACGCGGTCGAGGCCGAGTACCTCCGCGAAGATCCCCGCGACGATCTCCTCCAGTACGGTCGACGGCGCGCGATGGCTCGCGACCGTCGGCCGCGGGTCGGGCAGGGCGCGGCGGTCCACCTTGCCGTTGGGGGTGAGGGGAAGTTCGTCCAGCGGCACGATCGCCGCGGGAATCATGAAGCGCGGCAAGCGATCTGCCACGAATCCGCGGATCTCGTCCGGCGTGACGTCGGGCCGGGCGAGGACGACGTAGGCGATCAGCTGTTTGTCGGCGGCACCCGCGCCGCGGGCGATCACCACGGCCCGCGTCACCGCGGGATGGGTCAGCAGGGCGGATTCCACCTCACCCGGCTCGATCCGATAGCCGCGGATCTTGACCTGATCGTCGGCGCGGCCCGCGAATTCGAGCACCCCGGCCCGCGTCCAGCGCACCAGGTCACCGGTCCGGTACATGCGCTCGCCGGAACCGAAGGGGCAGGCCACGAAGCGGGCCGCCGACAGTGCGGGCCGTCCGAGGTAGCCGCGCGCCAATTGGGTTCCGCTGACATACAATTCGCCCGGCACGCCGAGCGGCACCGGCCGCAGCCACGAATCCAGCACGTAGGCACGGACATTCGGCACCGGCGTGCCGATCGGCACCCGATCGGCCGCGAAATCGCCGGGGACGGCGTAGGTGGTGACGCAGACCGTATTCTCCGTGGGCCCATAGGCATTGGCGATCGCGATGCCGGGCCACCGCTCCCGGAATCGGGCCACCGCCGCCGGACTCACCGCGTCCCCACCCGTGACCACCTGGCGCAGGGAGTTCGTCTCGAGCCCGGCCGTCGCCAGAACCTCGAACAACGCGGTGGCCGCGAACAGGGTCGTCACGCCGTGGTCGGCGACGGTCCGCGCCAGCACGACCGGATCGAGCGGGCCCGCGGGCGCGACGACCAGCGTCGACCCGGCCAGCAGCACCGGCCACATCTCGTAGGCGGACGCGTCGAAGGCCAGCGAAGACTGCAACAGCACCCGCTCGCCCGCGCCGCCGGGCCACCCCGACAGGGCCATGTTCACCACGGCCCGGTGTTCCACCACAACGCCTTTCGGGCGACCGGTCGACCCCGATGTGTAGATCACATACGCGGCATCGCCGGGCGCGCAGACGTCGGGAACGGCACCGTCGCCGCCCGCGACGGCGTCCACGCACAGGTGCGCGTGCCCGTCGAGCGGCAGGGTCGCGGCGGTCCGCTCGGTGGTGAGCACGAGCCGCGGTGCGGCGTCTCGGAGAATGAATTCGACACGGGCCGAGGGGTATTCGGGATCGATGGGCAGATACGCCGCCCCCGCCTTCACCACCGCCAGCAGTGCCACCACCACATCCACCGACCGGGGCAGCGCCACCGCGACCACCGAACCGCGGACCACGCCGTGCTCGATCAGGTTGTGCGCCAACCGATCCGCGCGCTCCGCGAGTTCCGCGTAGGTCAGCCTCGTATCCCCGGCCAGCACGGCCACCGCGTCCGGGGCCGCCGCCACCCGCCGCGCGAACAGCCGGGTGAGCGTTGGTTCGGCGGGCAGCGGCAGCGCCGTGTCGTTCCGATCCCGCAGCAGCAGTTCGCGTTCGCCGGGGGCGAGGAGATCGATCCGGTGGATCGGCGCCTCGGGTTCGGCGGTGACGGTGCGCAGCAGGGTCACGTACCGGGCGGCGAGATCCTCGACGGTGTCGCGGTCGAACAGGTCGGTGGCGTATTCGATCCGGCCCGCGAGCGGCGCGGCGGCGGCGTTCTCCGTCAGGTCGACGTGCAGATCGAATTTGGCGGTCCCCGTACCGGTCGGCACGTACTCGACGGCGAGGTCGGCCATGCGCAGTTCGGGCAGCGGATTGTTCTGCAAGGCGAACGACACCTGGAACAGCGGGTGATGCGCCGCCGACCGTTCCGGGTGCAGCGCCTCCACCAGCCGCTCGAACGGCGCGTCCTGATTCTCGTACCCGGCCAGGGCCTTGCCGCGGACCTGCGCGAGCACCTCATCGAAGCGCGGGCCGCCGGACAGATCGACCCGCAGCACCCAGGTGTTGACGAAGAACCCGACGAGGTCGTGCAGCGCCTCGTCGGTACGTCCGGCGATGGGTCCGCCGATGCTGATATCGGTGCCCGCGCCCAGCTGGGACAGCAGCACCGCCAGCGCGGACTGCATGAGCATCGACACCGTCACCTGCCGCTCGCGCGCCAGCCGCCGCACCGCCGCGTACAGCTCGGCGTCGAGGCCGAATTCGACGATATCGCCGCGGTGGCTCGCCACGGGCGGGCGCGGCCGATCCGCAGGCAGGGTGACCGTTCGCGGCGCGTCCGCCAATTCCGTTCGCCAGTAACGGAATTGGGTCGCCATCGGACTGTCCGGATCGGATTCGTCGCCGAGGTGGTCCCGCTGCCACAGGGTGTAGTCCGCGTATCGCACCGGCAGCGGCGCGAACTCGGGCGCGCGGCCCTCGCGCCGGGCGGCGTAGGCGGCGGACAGATCCCGCACCAGCGGCGCGGCCGACCAGCCGTCGGCCGCGATGTGATGCACGACCAGCACGAGCACCTGTTCGCGAGAACCGGTGTGCAGCACCGTCGCTCGCCACGGCAGTTCGGTGGCCAGCTCGAAGCCGCGCCGCACCAGCTCGGTGACGGTCGGCTCGAGGTCGGCGGGGTCGATCGCGCGCGTCGCCAGCGACGGTACGGCCTCGGCGGCGGGGAGGATGCGCTGATACGGCTCCCCGTCGACGTCCGGGAACACGGTCCGCAGCGTCTCGTGCCGGGCCGCCACGTCACCGAGTGCAGCGCCCAGCGCCGCGAGGTCGAGATCGCCCCGCGTCCGCAGCACGACGGGCATATTGTAGGTCGCCGCCGCGCCCTCGAACCGGTTGAGGAACCACATCCGGGATTGGGCGTAGGACAACGGCATTCGCTCCGGCAGCGGGCGGGCCGTGAGCGCGGGCCGCCGCGCCCCGGTCGCGTGGTCTGCGCAGGACCGCGCGAGCCGGGCGGGGGTCGCCGCCTCGAACACGTCCCGCACGCCCACGGGCACGCCCAGCGCGGCGCTCACCCGCGCCGCGACCCGGGTCGCCGAGAGCGAATGCCCGCCCGCGGCGAAGAAGTCGTCGTCGACGCCGATCCGGTCCAGGCCCAGCACCTCGGCGAAGACGGCGACCACGAGTTCCTCCGCGGGGGTGGACGCGGCGCGCCGGTCGTCCGCCGCGAAGACCGGTTCGGGCAGCGCCCGCCGGTCCACCTTGCCGTTGGGGGTCAACGGGAACTCGGCCAGCACCGTGATCGCCGCGGGAATCATGAAGTCCGGCAGGCGATCCGCCGCGAATCGCCGCAGGTCCCGCGCGAGGGCCGGGGCGGGCGGATCCGCCACCACGTACGCGAGCAGCCGCTTGTCCGCGAGGTCGCCGTCCGCGTGGGGGACGACCAGGGCCTGCGTGACCGCCGGATGGGTGAGCAGCACGGCCTCGATCTCGCCGGGTTCGATCCGGTAGCCGCGGATCTTCACCTGATCGTCGGTCCGGCCCGCGAACTCCAGCGTCCCCGCGCGCGTCCAGCGCACCAGATCACCGGTCCGGTACATGCGCTCGCCCGCGACGAACGGGCAGGCCACGAAGCGCGCGGCGGTCAGCCCGGTCCGGTCGCGGTATCCGCGCGCGACCTGCGCTCCCGCGAGGTACAACTCGCCCGCCACGCCGACCGGGACCGGTCGCAGCCGCTCGTCCAGCACGTAGGCCCGCACATTCGGCACCGGCAGGCCGATCGACACGGTGTCGGTGAGCGGGCCGGTCGCCACGCACACCACGGTGTTCTCGGTGGGGCCGTAGGCGTTGACGATCTCGACGCCGGGCCAGCGCTCGCGAAACCGTGCCACCGTCGCCGGGCCGAGCACGTCGCCGCCGGTGACGACCTGACGCACCGTATCGGCCCGCACCTCGGGTCCGGCGGTGGCCAGCAGCTCGAACAACGCCGTGGTCAGGAAGACGGCGGTGACGTCGTGCCCGACCAGCTCTGTGACCTCGAGGCGTCCCGGCGCGGCGATCACCACCGTCGTCCCCGCCACCAGCGCGGGCCAGATCTCGTAGGCGGAGGCGTCGAAGGCCATCGACGAATGCAGCAGCACCCGTTCGCCCGCCCCGCCGGGCCACGCGTGCCGCGCCATGTTCAGCAGCGAATCATGGTCGATGACAACGCCTTTCGGGCGCCCGGTGGAGCCGGAGGTGTAGATGACGTAGGCGGCGTCGCCCGGACGGGGAATGTCGGCCCGCTCGAACGGATCGCCGTGACCGAGGTCGACGGCGTCCAGGCACAGTCGCGCCCGATCGGCCAGCGGCAGGGCCGCGACGGTCTCCGCCGTGCCGAGCACGATTCGCGGATCCGCGTCGGAGAGGATGAATTCGATACGCGCCGTAGGGTATTCGGGGTCGATCGGCAGATACGCCGCGCCCGCCTTCAGCACGGCCAGCAGGGCCACGACCACCTCCGGGGAGCGCGGCAGCGCGATCGCCACCAGCTCGCCCCGGCGCACGCTCCGGTCGGCGAGTTCACGCGCGAGGCGGTCGGATCGGGCGTTCAACTCCGCGTAGGTGAGGCGGCCGCCCTCGAAGCGCAGCGCGATCGCGTCCGGCCGGGCGGCGGCCCGCGCGCGGAACTCCCCCACCACCGTCGTATCCGGTGCGGTGTTGGTCCGCAAAACCGCCTGTGCGAGTAGTGCTTCGCGCTCGCGGGGCGTGAGCAGCTCGATATCGAGCACGGACGCGGACGGTTCCGCCGTCACCGCGCGCAGGACCCGCAGGAATCGCTCGGCGAAGTCGGCGACGGTGGCGCGGTCGAACAGATCGGTGGCGTATTCGACGCGGCCGGCGAGCGCCGACGCGGCGGGCGCCTCGATCAGATCGATGTGCAGATCGTCCTTGGCCGTCCCGGTCGGGGCGGTCAGGTATGCGGCGCACACACCGGGCAGGTCGACGGCGGGCAGCGCCGTGTCCCGCACCGCCAGCGACACTTGGAACAGCGGATTGTAGGAGGTGGACCGCACCGGGTTGAGCAGCTCCACCAGCCGCTCGAACGGTGCGTCCTGATTCGCGTACGCCGCCAACGCCTTTCGCCGGACCTGGTCGAGCACCTCGGCGAAGCGCGGGCCGCCGGACAGGTCCACGCGCAGCACCCAGGTGTTGACGAAGAATCCGACGAGGTCGTGCAGCGCCTCGTCGGTGCGTCCGGCGATCGGGCCGCCGATGCTGATATCGGTGCCCGCCCCCAGCCGCGACAGCAGCACGGTCAGCGCCGCCTGCGTCACCATCGACACCGTCACCTGATGGTCGTGGGCCAGCCGGTGCAACGCCGCCCGCAGCGGCGGTTCGACGGTGAACTCCACGGCGTCGCCGCGCCTGCTCGGCACGGGCGGGCGGGGCCGGTCGAGCGGCAGCCGGGTCGGCTGCGGCGCGTCGGCCAATTCCGTTGCCCAGTAACGGTATTGCGTGGCGAGCACGCTGTCGGGGTCGTCGGGTTCACCCAGTCGTTCCCGCTGCCACAGCGCGAAATCCGCATACTGCACGGGCAACGGGGCCCAGTCCGGCTCCCGTCCGGCGCGCCGCGCCGTGTACGCCACCGTCAGATCCCGCAGGAACGGATCCATGGACCAGCCGTCCGCGGCGATGTGATGCACCACGAACACCGCGACGTGCTCGTGCGCGCCGCATCGGAACACGGTGGCACGCAAGGGCGGATCCACCGACAGATCGAATCCGCGCCTGGCCTCCGCCGCCACCGCGGCGTCCAGTTCGGCCGGATCGATATCGCGCCGCACGAGGTCGGGGGCGGCCGTCGGCGGCAGCACCTCCTGGTACGGCACCCCGTCCACATCCGGGTAGCGGGTGCGCAGCGTCTCGTGCCGCGCGACCACGTCGGCGAGCGCGGCGGCCAGCGCCGCCCGGTCCAGCGGTCCCGTGAGCCGCAGCGCCAACGGGATGTTGTAGGTGGCGGCGCCGGGTTCGAAGCGGTCGGCGAACCACATGCGCGCCTGCGCGTACGACAGCGGCACGTGCCGTGGCCGCTCCCGGGGCGTGGGCCGCTCCGGCACCGGACCGGTCGCGCGCGTGTCGAGCAGCCGCGCCAGTTCGGCGGCGGTCGGCGCGTCGAACACGTCCCGCACCCCGACGTCGCGGCCCGTGGCGGCGCTCAGCCGGGACGAAACCCGGGTCGCGGTAATGGAATTCCCGCCGTGGGCGAAGAAGTCGTCGTCCACCCCGACCCGTTCGACGCCGAGCGCCTCCGCGAACGCCGCGACCACGGCCTCCTCCGCGGCCGTGGCGGGGGCGCGGTAGTCCGAGACCGGCGCCGGCGGCGCGGGCAGCGCGCGGCGATCGACCTTCCCGCTCGCGGTGAGCGGCCACTCGTCGAGCACGGTCACGGTGTCGGGGACCATGTACCCGGGCAGACGATCGGCTGCCGCCCGCCGCACCGCGACCGGATCGAGAGTGTGGCCGGGGGCGGCGGTGACGTAGGCGGCCAACCGTATTCCGTGCACGCCGTCGTGGGTGGTCACCACGGCCTGACGCACCGCGTCCGCCTCGGCCAGCGCCGCCTCGACCTCGCCGAGTTCCAGCCGTTGCCCGCGGATCTTGACCTGAAAGTCCGCGCGCCCCACGAACATCAGCGCACCGCGCTCCCAGCGCACGAGATCACCCGTGCGGTACAGGCGCGACCCGGCCGGGCCGAACGGGTCGGCCACGAACGACGACGCCGTGCGCCCCGCCCGATTCAGGTAGCCGCGGGCCACGCCGGGACCGGAGACGTACAGTTCGCCCACCGCGCCGGGCGGGACGGGCCGCAGCCAGCCGTCGAGCACCAGCAGCCGCACACCGGGCGGCGGCGCGCCCAGCGCCACCGGATCCCCGGGCCGCAGCCCGGCGTCGGTCACCCAGATGGTGGCCTCGCTGGGCCCGTACATGTTGTACAGCTCGCGCCGCCCGACGGCGTCGGTTCCGGCCCACCGGCGGACCAGCGCGGGCGGGCATGCCTCGGCGCCGGTCAGCAGGACGCGGAGGTCGTCGAGCCCCTCGGGGTCGACCGAGAGCCCGACGGTCGGCGACAGGAACGCGTGGGTGATCCGCCGCGCGCGCAGGAACTCCGCGAGCGGCGGCCCGGCGAAGACGTCGCGCGGGGCGATCAGCAGGGCCGCGCCCGCCGGGACCGCGAGCAGCAGCTCCAGGACGGCGGCGTCGAAAGTCCGTGCGGCGACGGCGGATACGCGCGAGCGGGCGTCGACCCGGTAATGGTCGAGCTGGGCGGCGGCGACCCCGGCGATCCCGGCGTGGGTGACGGCGACGCCCTTCGGCACGCCGGTCGAGCCGGAGGTGTAGACGATGTAGGCGATATTGCCCGGCCGCACCGGACCGCGTCGCTCGGCATCGGTGATCGGCGCGGCGTCGTGCGACGACAGGTCGATCCGGTCGGGATCCAGTACCCGGATGCCGAAGTCCGCCGGAAACGACTCGGCCAGAACCAGTTTCGCGCCGCAGTCCGCCAGAATCCCGCGATTGCGTTCGACCGGATGGCCGGGATCGAGCGAGACGAACGCGGCGCCGGTCTTCGCGACCGCCCACACCGCCCGCACCCACGCCGACGAACGCGGAAGCGCCAGCGCCACCACGGTTTCCGGCCCGGCGCCGACGGCGATCAACGCCCGCGCGAACCGGTTGGTCAGCTCGTCCAGCTCCCGGTAGGTCCACTCCCGCGCGCCGTCGCCCACCGCGAGCCGATCCGGATGTTCGGCGGCGGCCCGCGCGAACAGTTCGGGCAGGGTCCGCTCCCCCGGGCCGGGGCCGCCGTCGCCCCAGGCGGCCAGCAGCCGTCGTTCCTCGTCCCCGAGCAGGTCGACGGAATCGACCCGGGCCGTGGGGTCTTCGGCCGCGCGGTGCGCGAAATCGTCGAGGAAGGCGAGGAAACGACGATGGTGCCGGGCGAGTTCGTCGCCGGTGTAGACGGCGGGGTTGGCGAAGAAGTCCACCCGCGTGCTCCCGATGCCCGCGGCCGGGTACACGTTCACCGACAGATCCGAGATCAGCCCCGGGCTCAGCACCTCCAGGCGTCCGGTGTGCCCGCCGACGACCAGTTCGGTGTCGAGGATCATCAGGTCGACCATCGGCCCGAACGCCTGATGCCGGTGCCGCGCAACGCTTTCCGAGTCGGCCAGCATATCCTCGTGCCGGTAGCGCTGATGCCGGGCCACCTCCAGCAGTTCGCGCCGCACCGCCTCGACCAGCGAGCCGACCGTGGCGTCCGGGCGCACCGCGATCCGCAACGGCACGATATTGGCCACCATCCCGCCGGAGCGCCGCATGGACGCGGTCACGCGCGCGGAGACCGGCAGGCTCAGCACGACCTCCTCGGCGCCGGTCGTGCGGGCCAGGAACGCGCCGACCGCGGCGACGACCAGCACCGCCGGACCGCCCGAACCCGCCCGGGCGGCGGTCCGCAGGGCGGCGTTGCACTCCGCGGACAGCACGCCGCCGACGGCCAGCGGATGCTCCTCGGCCAGCGCGCCGCGCGCGGCGAGGGTGACCGGTTCGGGCAACTCGGCCAGATACTTCGACCAGAACGCGCGGTCCTCGTCGAAACGCTCCGAGCTCCGGTACTGCGCGTCCGCGTCGACGATCTCGCCGATCGACCGAATCCGTTGTGGCGCGAGGCTTTCGCCCGTCAGCGCCGCGGTGTGCAGCCGCGCCGCGCGACTCAGGATGTTCATCGCGGCGGTCCCGTCCATCGCGATGTGATGGGCCCGCAGATACCAGAACCAGCGCCGCTCGCCGACCCGCAGCAGCGCCCCGGCCACCAGCGGATCCCGCAGCGGGTCGACCGGCGCGCGGTACTCCGATCGCATCCACTCCCGGGCCGCCGCGACGGGATCCGGCTCGCCGGTGAGGTCGAGCCGCCGCACCGGGTCGGGCGCGGACGCCGCCACGGTCTGCGCGGGCTCGCCGTCGATCTCGACGATGCGGGTGCGGGCGATCTCGAATTCGTCCAGCGCCCGGCGGAACGCCTCGGCCAGCAGATCCGCGTCCAGCTCACCCGCCAGCTCCACGGCGAGGGCGTTCGTCATCGGGGTCGAGCCGGACAGCCGCTGGAGCATTCGGATCGCGCGCTGCGCCGCGGTGAGTGGGAACGTGGTCGGATGGCTGTGGTCGGACATCCCGCCTCCTGAGATCGACGGCTAGAGACCGCGGATCGAGTTCTTCAGCGTCGCGAGCGATTCCAGCCCGGCGAGCACGGTCGGCTCGTCGATCCCGAAATCGATCAGGCAGGCGATCTCGTCGGCCCCGGCCTCGCGCAGCTGTTCGACCATGGTCCGGGCCGAATCGGGGGTGCCGAACAGCCCGCTCGAGCGGTAGTAGCGCTCGAAGGCGAAGTCCAGCACCTTGTTTCGCGAGCGGTCGTCCAAGGTGTCGAGCGAGGACAGCCCGCGCCGCCACAGGTCCACGGAGTCCTCGAGGTAGCCGCGGAACGGCGCGCGCACGGTCTGGCGGACCATGTCCTCGCGCTCGCCGACGAAGGTGTGCAGCATGACGGTGACCGTCCCGCCGTCGGGATCGTGACCCGCGTGCGCGCGCGCCTTGCGGTAGGCGGCGAGCTTCTCCGCCAGTTCATCGATGTCCTGGAACAGCAGGGCGGTGAGCACATTGGCGCCGAGCCCGCCCGCCATCTCGAACCGCTCCGCACTGCCGCTGCACGTCACCCAGGTCGCCACGTCCGGCTGGATGGGGGTCGGGAAGATCCGCACCGGGCGGGCGTCGCCGACGCCGTTGGGCAGCTCGATCGTCTCGCCCCGCCACAGCCGCCGCACGGTCTCCATCCCGGCGCGGGTGACCTCGACCCGCTCGGCGTACTCGCCGGGGGCGAGCACGAAGTCGTCGGGGTTCCAGCCGGTGGCGAAGGCGAGATCGACCCGGCCGTGCGAGAGGTTGTCGACCACCGACCAGTCCTCGGCCACCCGGACCGGATTGTGCAGCGGCAGGACCACACTGCCCGCGCGGATCCGCACCTGTTGCGTGGCGGTTGCCACCGCGGCGCCGAGCACGGCCGGGTTGGGGTACAGGCCGCCGAATTTGTGAAAATGCCGCTCCGGCAACCAGATCGCCCGGAAGCCGTGGGTGTCGGCGAAGCGCGCGCTGTCCAGTAGCAGGCGGTACCGGTTCGCGTCGCTGCGCTGGGCGTCGCTGGCGAAGAAGAACAGCCCGAATTCGATGTCCGCGGCGGGTTCCCGATGCGCGCCGACCTGTTTCGCCAAATCCGCGATACTCATATCGGCGTACATATCCTCGGCCGATATCTCGGTATCGAATTGATCCTCGAGAATGGTCAACAATTCGGCGGCCTTCACCGAATCCAGGCCGAGGGCGGTGAGCGGGGTGCGAGGGTCTACGGCTTCGACTCCCAGCCGCTGCCGCACCCATTCCACGAAGTATTCCGTCGTTCCCGTGGCGCCGGGCGCGTGGCTCATGACAACCTCGATTCGGATTCACTCGCATAGGCTCGCCGCAGTTGTGCGCGGCGGATCTTTCCGCTCGTCGTCTTGGGCACCTGGCCCTTGTCGACGAATATCACCCGGTGCAGGGCGACGGCGTGTTCCCGGCTGACGGCGGATTTGATGGACGCCTCGAGATCCGCGGCCGCGGCGCCGTCGAGTTCCTGGACGACGATCAGCCGTTCCTCACCGTCCACCTCCGCGGAGAACGCCGCACAGCCGCCCCGCCGCAGCCCGGGGTGATTGGATTCGATACTCCACTCGATATCCTGCGGAAAGAGATTGCGGCCGTTGATGATCATGACCTCTTTGCTGCGGCCGCAGATGAACAGATGGCCGTCGACGGCGAAGCCGAGATCGCCGGTGCGCAGATATGTCGCGTCGGGCTCGCCCTCGATCCGGGCCGCGAAGGTCCGTTCGCTCTCCTCGGGTTTGCGCCAGTAGCCCGTGGTGACACTCGGGCCGCGCAGCCAGATCTCCCCGACCCGCCCGGGTTCCACCCGTCTTCGCGTGCCGGGATCGACCAGCACCGCGGCGCCCGCGCCCACCGGGCCGACGTCGACGAGTTCGCGCCCGTCCGGGTGTTCGACCACCTCGCCGCGTTCCAGCGCCGCGCCGGAGAACCTGCGGGTGCGCACGCCCGAACCGGGCGGGCCGCCGCTCACGTACAGAGTGGCCTCGGCCAGTCCATACGCCGGGAGGAAGGCGTCGGGCCGGAATCCGGCCACCGCGAACTTGTCGGCGAAGGCCCGCAGCACGGTCGGGTTCACCGGTTCGGCGCCGACCAGCGCGACCTCCCAGCCGGAGAGGTCCAGTGCGGCGGCGTCGGCGTCGGAGACGCGTTCGGCGCAGATGCCGTAGGCCAGATTCGGCCCGCCCGCAACGGTTTTCGGGTGCTCGGCGATCGCGCGCAGCCACCGCAGCGGATCCCGCAGGAACGTCAGCGGGGCCATGAGGGTCACCGGGAAGCCGGTGTGCAGCGGGGTGAGGATGCCCAGGATCAGGCCCATGTCGTGCGAGGGCGGCAGCCAGTAGGCCCCGGCGCTGTCCGGCGTGAGGCCGAACGCCGCGCACAGGTCGGCGATGTTGTGCACGAGGTTGCGGTGGCGGACCACCACGCCCTTGGGGCTGCCGGTCGACCCGGAGGTGTATTGCAGGTAGGCGATGTCGTCCGGGCCGGGCGGCTCGTCCAGCGGCGGTCGCGCGCCGGGGTCGACATCGCCGGTGTCGAGCACCGTCGGGCCCGTCCAGCCCAGCCGCTCGCGGGCCACCGCGGCGGCCGCGGCCGGGGCGAGGACGGCGGTCGCCCCGCTGTCGCGCGCGATCGCGGCGACGGTCTCCGAATGTCGTTGCGAAGTGGGCACATACAACGGCACGGCGATGCGGCGCGACAGCAGACAGGCGAAAAGCGCGTGCACCATATCCGGGCCGGGCGGACACAACAGGAGAATTCGATCGCCGGGCGCGCTGACTTCCTGTAATCGCGCCGCCGTGCCGAATACCCGATCCAATAGCAGGCCGTAATTCTCTTCCTCGCGGCCGCCACGCTCGTCGAGAAATGTATAAGCCGTTCGACCGGGCTCTTCCAGACCCCGCCGCAATAATATGTCCACAAGAGTTGTTGGGTGCTGCGACAAGTTCCCGCGGTTCATCCGCATCCCCTCGGGTCAGCTACCTTACACAAGAACTGGAGAATTCGATTGTGGTAAGCGTCGTTGCTGTACAACCGTGCGAACTACCGCACCCCTGACACACCGGTGGGCATACTGCGTTCTCGAGTCATCATCGCATACATACGTGGGGAATGGCGAGGTTTCGGTGCCTTATATTTCCAGGGGGTAACAACATATCGGACGTTCGGTTTCCATAGGTCCGGGGCGGGCGGGAATTCGCCGACCCGGCATTGACCCGGCGATCGAAACGGCACCCGGCGCGATCGTCCGGTGGCACGTCGATACTCATAGGCCAATGGTGGACCACCGGCACGGTGCCCCGCGCGATCCGGCGTCGGCGATTCGCCGGATCGCAATCAATCGGCAACCGGAATGGGTGTCACACCGTGATCTCCACACCGAGCGGCGGGATGTGCAGCCGGTCGGCCAGACCCGCGTAGCCGAACGCGCGCCGCAAGTGGTCCAGCGTCTCGGTGAAGTGCGCCCAGCCCTCGGCGTGCACGGGCACGATCACCGCGTCACCGAGCGCGCGGGCCGCCTCGACCGCCGTGCGCGCGTTGAGGGTGACGTCCACGTCGCCGTACCGTCCGACATTGCCCGCGCCCACGTTCAGCAGGGCGATATCGATGCGGCCGACCCGGGCCGCGATCTCGGCGACGAGGTCGACCGAGGCGTTGTCGCCGGAGACGTAGACCGTCGGCAGGCCCGCCGCCCGCAGCACGAAACCGGTGACCGGGCCCGACAGCGCCTCGGCGCCCTCGGGTCCGTGCAGGGCCGGGACTCCCGTCACCGTGACGCCACCGATCTCGACGGTGTCCCAATTGGGCAGGCCCCTAACGTCTTCCATGCGCTCGGCCGCCTCCACAGTGGAAAGCACCAGCGGCACCCCCGCCAGGAAGGCCCGGCCGCCGTGATCGAGGTTGTCCGCGTGCTGATCGTGCGACACCAGCGCCACGTCGACCGGGCCCACCCGATCGGCGGGGATCGCGGGACCGGTCAGCTTGTGCAGCGTCACCGGGCCCAGGGGGTAGTCGCCGGGTTCGTCGAAGGTCGGATCGACGAGGAAAGTGAGCGCGCCGTACCGGAATCGGACGGTGGGTCCGCCGATGTGCAGCAGGGCGACGGTGGTGGAGATCGTGTTCGTCATGCGGACCAGTCTCGGCGCGGCGCGACCGGCACGACAGTGGCCCGAAGGCCGCGCTCCGCTAAAATCAGGCCATGCATTCGGTCGCCGTGCTCGCCTTCGACGGCATCAGCCCGTTCCACCTGTCCATCCCGGGCCTGGTGTTCGGCCGGATCGGCACGAGCACCGCGGCCTCGGCCCCGTACCGGGTGCACACCTGCGCCGAGACACCCGGAATCGTGTGCACGCCGGGCGATTTCGAGCTGTACGTGCGCCATGGCCTGGACACGCTGGCGGCCGCCGACACCGTCGTCGTCCCCAGTTGGCGACCGGATCTCGAACCCACGCCCGAGGTGCGCGACGCGGTGCGGACCGCGCACGACCGCGGCGCGCGCGTCGTCGGACTGTGCCTGGGTGCCTTCGCGATCGCGAGCACCGGCCTGGCCGACGGCCGCGAGATCACCACGCACTGGTCGGCCGCCGCGCGCCTGTCGGCCGCCTTCCCCGCCGTGCGGGTGCGCGCCGACCGGTTGTGGACCGATCTCGGCGATCTGGTCACCTCCGCCGGGGTGGCCGCGGCCCTGGACTGCTGCCTGCATCTGGTCCGGAGCGACCACGGCAGCCGGATGGCCACCGAACTGGCCCGCACCCTCGTCCTCGCGCCCTATCGCGGCGGCTCGCAGGCGCAGTACATTCCGGTCGCCGTCCCCGACGACACCGACGACGACCCGATCGAACACGCGATGGTTTGGGCGCGTGGGCATTTGAGCGAACCGATCGACCTCGACGGCTGGGCCCGCACGGCGCTCATGTCGCGGCGCACCTTCACCCGGCGCTTCCGCGAGCGCACCGGTTCGAGCCCGCAGCAGTGGCTGTTGCAGCAGCGGGTCGACCGCGCGCGGCTGCTGCTCGAATCCACCGACGACACCATGGATCGCGTCGCCGCCGACGCGGGGCTGGGCACCGCGGTGAATCTGCGCCACCACTTCCACCGCACCCTCGGGCTGTCCCCGGCCGCCCACCGCGCCGCGTTCAAGAACAACTAGGTTCACCACCATGAGAATTCAACTGGGTGAGCACGTCCCGACGATCGACGAGAGCGCGTGGATCGCGCCGAACGCCACCGTGATCGGGCGGGTGCGCCTGGCCGAGCGGGTCGGCGTCTGGTACGGCGCGGTGCTGCGCGGCGATCTCGAGGACATCGCCGTCGGCGCGGAGACCAATATCCAGGACGGCTGCGTGCTGCACGCCGACCCCGGTTTCCCGCTGACTGTGGGCCGCGGAGTCTCGGTGGGGCACAACGCGATTCTGCACGGCTGCACGATCGGCGACGACGTGCTGGTCGGCATGGGCGCGACCGTGCTCAACGGCGCGGTGATCGGTGCGGGCAGCCTGATCGCGGCCAACGCGCTCATCCCCGAGAACGCCGAGATCCCGCCCGGCTCACTGGTCGCGGGCGTGCCCGGCAAGGTGCGCCGCGAACTGGGCGAGGCCGAGCGGGAACGGATCCGGCTCAACGCGCAGGTCTATCTGCACAACCTCACCCTGCACCGCGACGCGAAAGAGCTGTGAGTCGGACCACAGCTCTCGAATGAAATTTCATCACTCTTGTTAGCATTTCGGTGCGTGGCCGAGGTGCGGACCTGTCGGCGAGCCCGTCCGCCCAGCGGTCCGCGGCGAGGGCAAGCAGGAGGTTGTACGGTGGCGTACGAGCAGTCCGGTATGCACCGATTCCAGGGACGGGTCAGCGTGGCCGATATCGCGGCGCAGCCGGGGGGAATCGAGGCCCTGCACCGCAGGGTGCACGAGTTACGTTGCTGCGGCAGCGATTTCGCGGCCAACGCGATCGAGTGGGAGATGGCGGCGCTCGACCTGCGGTAGGGGCCCCGGGCGGAGGTGAGATAATGACCGTCCGCCTTCCGCATCGACGCGGTGTCCGCCGATCGACTGGAGTCTCCGATGCCCACCGTCCCACCCATTCTGGCGCGCATCCTGGAGAAGCCGCGCTCCGACGGCGAACAGTTGCTCGAGAGCGCCCTGTCGGCATTCCTCGACTTCGGCATCAAGCGCACCAGCATGGGCGAGATCGCGCGCCGCGCCGGCATCAGCCCGGCCACCCTGTATCGCCGGTTCGAGTCGAAGAACGATCTGGTCGAGGCGGTCGGCGTGCGGGAGGCGCAGCTGTTCGTGGCCGAGATCGAGCAGCGGGTGGGCTCGATCGACGACGGCGCGGATCAGTTGGTGGAGGTGTTCGTCGCGTTCATCACCCTGCTGGCCCGCAACGAACTGCTGCAACGCCTGTTGCGCACCGAACCCGAGGTCATCCTGCCGCGTCTGACCACCGAGGCCGGTCCGATCCTCGCGGTGGGCCGCGCCTATCTCGCCGAGAAGCTGCGCGCGCTGCGCGATCCCGGCGACGAACTGGACTTCGATCCGGACCTGGTCGCGGAGATCATGGCCCGGCTGGCCCAGTCGCTGGCGCTCACGCCCGACGGGCTCATCCCGCTGGGCGACGAGGGCGCCGCCCGCGACTTCGCCCGCCGCACGCTGCTGCCGATGGTGCACACCACGCGCGTCACGGAGTGAAAGTCGCTGTCAGCGAATCCATTTCGAAGGCCGCGGCCACCCGCTCGTCCAGTTCGGCCGTCGCCACCGGCGCGCCGTCGACGAAGGTGCGCACCAACTCGGCCAGCGCGATCGCGGCCGGGGTCGAGGGATCGGGGACGGGCAGCCGCGCCACGTATTGGGTGATCCAGCGCCGCCGTCCCGCGTAGAGCCGGTTGCCGCACACCGCGTCGTAGAACCGCAGCCCCAGCGTCGAATTCGCCACGCCCATCATGAGATTCGCGACCCGATCCGCGCCGAGGTCGGGCACCGAGATCCAGTAGCAGTCGCCGTTGACGATCGCGCCGCTGCGGTCGAGCGCGAACCGGGGCAGCACGCTGATGTCGGGGAACACCAGTTTGGGCAGCCGCCACAGATGCGGCCGCTGCGGCACCCAGATCTCGAACCATTCGCGTCCACTCGCGGCCAGATAGTTCCGCGCGGCAAGGGTGTCCTTGTGCTCGCCGAGATAGGCCGCGGCGCCGGGGAACAGCGCGAGATCGACCGGGGTGCGCCGGGGTTGGGTGACGTCGTAGGGATAGAGCACCCGGGTGTCGCGGGCGCGGGCCACCCGCCACGGGGCCATGTCGTGATGGGTGAGCAGATCGAACAGCAACTCCGGTTCCGGGCGCGGCTCCCGGTGCTCCCACTGGTCGGAGATGAACACCCGATCGGCGGTCGTCTTGATGCCCACCCGGATTCGCGCGAGTTCGCCGAAGGTCTTCCAGGTGCCGTTGCCGACTCGCCGCAGCCAGTCGTCGGTGCCCGGCCGCGACATCCGCCACGGCACCGAGTAGTCGACCGCCGCGCCCGCGGGCCGGGGCGTGGACGCGCGGCCCGTCTCGAGGGTGCCGACCTCGATGGCGACGCAGCGGCCGTCGTGGTCGATCAGGCAGTCGCGCGGCTCGTTCAGCACCGCGAACAGGTCCGCGTCGCCGGTGGGCGCGCCGTCGGGCACCTCGTACGCCGAGACGTAGCGGCACGGCGCCGCCCGCTCCGCCCGGACCGCGATGGTGATCGCGGGCAGCACCGCGGCCTCGAACAGCCGGGTGTCGCCGAGGTCGTACAGTTCCACCGGCGACAGCTCCGCGCACAGCAGCTCGCGCAGATTCGCGCCCGCCTTGGTGGTCAGAAATCGGTTGGCGCACAACAACCCCAGCACGCCTCCGGGCCGCAGCAGGCGGGGCAGGCTCGCGACGAACGGATGGGTCAGATCGATCCGGCCCTGCAGACTGAACCGGCGGCTGAGCAGTCGGGCGGTCTCCGCGCCGAGTTGCTGGGTGCGCACGTAAGGCGGATTCGCGATCACCACGTCGAACCGCGCGTCGGCGAGCGTGGTCGCCGCGTGCAGGAAATCGCCGACGTGCCATTCGACGTCCGGCTCCCGGGCGGCGGCCACCGCGATCGCGGTCTCGTCCATGTCGTATCCGATCAGCCGCACCCGCACGCCCGGGAAGCGCGCGCGAGCCACCCGCCGCGCGGCCAGCAACAGCTCGCCGTCCCCGCACGCGGGGTCGAGAATGCTCAGCTCACCCGGCCCGGCGGGCACCGCCTGCGCGAGCAGCCGCGCCGCGAGGAACTCCGCCAGCCGCTCGGGCGTGTAGTGCCGTCCGTGCCGCTTGCGCTCCTCCGCCGCTCGCCCGCCCCAGCCATCCACATCCGGCATTCTGCCCGCCGCATCCGCGTCCCGCCCTCGAAACAAGCCGACCCGTGGGTAGATATTCGGCGTGTCTACCTGGACTGATGTCCATTCGCAATCGATGTCGCCGGGCGAGCGGGCGCTCAGCCGGTCGAATACACGCGAATCGCCGCGGTGTGCCCGGCCCGGCGAGCGACCTCGATCTCGGCGATGCCGCGTCCGGTCGGGGTCTCGACGGTGGCGGTGACGAAGCGGCCCGCGGCGAGGGTCTTGCCGATCTCCAGTCCGCGCGCACGGGCGGCGAATTCGCCTGCGCCGACGGGGTTTCCGACGGGCCATTCGAGAACGATGTTCGGGGACAGGGGCTTTCCTTGCCCGAGCGCCGCGAGCGTGTCCACGGCCGCGCGCTTCCCTGCCGCACCCACCCGGAGGAACCCGCGCGCGAATCCGATTGTGCCCCCGAGCCCTTGGTGCCGGATCAGGCGGGCTCCGACGAGCGGCGCGGCGGCGAGTCCCGCCCGCCCGGCGGTCAGCAGCTGGCCGATCATCGTCGGCAGTTCCCAGTGCGCGCGCAGCCCGGCGATGCGCCACTCCCCCGCGATCCGGGACAGGTCGTAGCGCAGATGCATGGGCACCGTGAGGGTCACGCCCGTCGACATGGTGATCTCGATGGACAGATCGCGGAATACGGTCGTGCCGCACACGATGTCGTGCTCGACCCGGAAGACGATGGTGTTGGGGCCGATGAAGGTGTCGTGGAACCGCTCGATCGCGGCCGTGCCGATGTGCGGCCGGGAGCCGACCGGATCCTCCACGCGGGCCGTCGGGGTGAACAGGCCCACCCAGGCCGCGCGGTCGTGGGCGGCCACCGCCCGCGGGGATCGTTCGACGGTCGCGAGCAGTTCGGCCTCGGACTCGGGATGCGACATGGGCTCCAACTTATAACTCGTTCTATTTTCGCTCAACACGCCGCCACCAGCGCGGACTCCCTGGCACACGACATTTCGGGCATTAGAGTCGGCGAGCGTTCGCGTACCCGTCGGCTGTCCCCTACCTCTGGAGGAGCCTTGGTGGAACGAGTGTCCGTCGCGTTCGACAGCGCCGGGGTCCGCTGCGCGGCCTGGCACTATCCCGGATCCAACGGGACCTGCGTGGTGATGGCGGCGGGTCTGGGCGTGCCCAAGGAGCCGGGTACCGATCGCTTCGCGCGGGCCTTCGCGGCGGCGGGGTTCGGCGTGCTCGCCTTCGACTATCGCGGGCTGGGCGCGAGCGGCGGCGGCCCCCGGCAGGTGGTGCGATTCCGGGAGCAGCTGCGGGACTGGGACGCGGCGCTCGCCCGCGCCCGCACGCTCGACGGGGTGGATCCGCGCCGGATCGCGATCTGGGGGTTCTCCGCGTCGGGCGGTCATGTCCTGCGGGTGGCGGCCGAGCACCCGGAGCTGGGCGCGGCCATCGCCTTCGCGCCGAACGCCGACGGATGGGCCGGGATTCGTAATGCCCTGCGCGAGACGCCCTTACGCGCGATGGGCCGACTCGTGCTCGCGGCGAGCCGGGATGTGGCGGCCACGGCCGTCGGGCGCGCCCCGCTGCTGGTCCCGTTGACCGGTCCGGCCGGAAGTGTGGCGGCGCTGACCACCGCCGACTCCCGCAACGGCCCGCGCGCGCTCGATCCGCGCGGCGAGTACCGGTGGCGGCCCGAGGTCGCGGCGCGGTCGGCCGTGCGGATCGGCTTCGATCGGCCCGGCCGGGTCGCCCCGAGAATCGCTGTGCCGCTGCTGGTTCTGGTGCACGAGGAGGACGGCGTCGCCCCGCACGAGCCCGCGGCGCGTGCCGGGCGGCGCGCCCCGCACGGCGAGGTCGTCCGCCTGCCCGGCGGCCACTACGCGGGTTTCCTGGACGGATTCGACGCCGCCGTCACCGCTCAGCTGAGTTTCCTTCGGCGGCGGCTGGTTTCGTCGCCCACCAGGACGCGATCCGCGCGGCCACCGGGCCGGACCGCTTGACCCAGGTGACGTGGTTCAGGTTCGCCCCGTCGACGGCGTCCCGCGTCAGATGCCACCGCTGGGCCTCCGCGCGCCCGAGCTTGCCGACCAGGTGGTCCACCGACGCGGGCGGCGCGACCCGATCCCCCGCCACGGAGATCGCCAGCACCGGCAGCCGCACCCGGCCGAGTTCGTCCTCGGCGCAGGGCATTCCGGCGATGTCGTAGCGGCCGGTGCGCGCGAGATGCGCCCATTCCAGCATGAGCCGCCGCGGCTGCGCGCCGAGCCCACCGAGCTTGTCGCCGGGGAAGTACCCGAGCACACGCGCGACCGCGGCGGCGAACTGCGTGGTGGCGAGAATCTCCGGCCCGCGCGCCCCGTACACCCGGTGATACGGCGAATCGGCCGCGATCATGACCACCCCGGCCACACTCGAAAACGCTTGGGCGACAGCCGCCGACGTCTCGGTGGAGCGGGTGCGAGCACCGGTTGCCGTCGCCGCGTACAGGGCCGCGAGATGACCGCCGAGGCTGTGCCCGACGAGCAGCAGCGGCGATGCGGGAAATCGATCGCGGGCCGCCGCGAGGGCCGCGGGCAGGTCTTCGGTGACCAGTTCGGCGAAGCCGTGGTCGGTGCCGCGGCGCGGGGCGGGGTCGGTCCTGCCCTGGCCGCGCAGCTCGACCACGGCACTGTGGAAACCCTCGGCCACGAGGGCGTCCGCGAACGGACGGTAGTACCCCGCGCGAACACCCATGGCGGGCAACACGATCGCCACCGGCGCCGCGGCGTCGGCGTGGTCCTGCCACAGGATCGCGGAATCGGGCGTCGGCACGGGACTCCTCGGCGTTCAGGCCGGTTCGAGGATGACCATCGGGATGTCGCGGCTGGTGTAGGTCGCGAACAACTCCGCCGCCGGATGTCCGGCGACGAACCGCGGCCAGAGCCGTTCCCGCTCGGCCGGTTCCGCCCGGCGCGCCCGGACCCGGACCCGGCCGTCCCCGCGCAACGTGACCGTCGCGCGGGGTTCGGCCTGGAGATTGCGCCACCACGCCGGGGCCTTGTCCGAACCCGCCGCCGCGGCGAACACCACCAGATCCGATCCGTCCCGCAGATAGATCACCGGCGCCAGGCGCGTCTTACCGGTCTTGCGGCCCCGGGTCTCCAGCACCAGGATCGGCGTGCCGCCCCAGCGCGGGGCGATCCGGCCGCGACTCCACCGGAACACGCGCGCGTGCGTGCGCGAGAACAGGTGCGCCACCGGCAGTTGCGCCGCGATGTGGTCGAGCCGGGCCCGGGCCTTGGTGGGAAGTACTTTCACCGTCACCGTCCGTCGTCACGCGCCGTCACGCAGCACGATCTCGCGCTGGAGTTCCTGGGCCCGCCGGTGGTCCTCCCGCTTGACCAGTTCGGTCAGCAGGTAGCGCCGCGCCTTGGCGGTCGCGGTGCGATGCAGGGCCTCCGGGGTGACCTCGAACGGCTCGCCCAGTCCGGTGATGCCCCGGCTGGCCTTCTGCCACACGTCGGGATCCAGCGACCGGCCCGGCCGCATACAGATCACCGGCACCGGTTTGCCGTCGCCGTCGGGCACGACCACGATCTCCTCGGCGTCCGGAATCCCGTCCAGCAGTTGGTCTTCGATCCACAGGCAGCTCTGCACGCCCTCGATGCGGTCGGCCACCCGGTCGAGCACCTCGAGCTGACCCCACTTGCCGCGCCGGCCCCAGTCGCCGGTGTCGAACCACTTGCCGTGGCGGCGTTCGGAGAACTTCTCCGGGGTGCCGACGAACGACAGCGCCCGCGAGGGCGTCTTCACCTGGATCATGCCGGGCTCGCTCTGGTCGCGCCGCCGCTTCCCGGTCTCCGGGTCGGCGATGCGGGCCCGCACGCCGGGCAGCTCCCAGCCGACGCTGCGCGAATTGTCCCGCGCCGAGCGGGCCGCGCTCGCCCGCGTGTAGGGACGCACGGTCACCGCCTGCACCTCGGTCATGCCGTAGCACTGCAACCACACCGGGAACCGGCGCTTCGACGCCTCCAGCAACCGCTGGATGGTCCGGGGATGGATGGCGTCGAAGGTGTTGAAGTACACCCGAACCGAGGCGAACGGATCGTTCGGGTGGTCGGCGATCTCCTCCCAGTCCATGAACTTGTTCGGATGCGCCTCGACGATCGTGGGCCGGTACCGGCCGAAGATGTCGGCGATGTTCTCGTTGCTCGGATCGGCCACGCCCAGCAGCGGCGTCCCCCGCGAGAACGTCGCCAGGAAATTGATCACCGCGCGGATGTGCACATGCGAGATGACGCTGCCGAACAGCTCGTTCGGGCCGTGCGCGAACGGGAAGATCGACTCCATCAGCCCGATCCAGGACACGCCCTTCGCCGACGCCTCGGCCAGCTTCGACACACCCGTGGTGCTCGAGGTGTGGGTGATCACCATCGGATCCTCCTCGCGCAGCGGGGAGGGATCGGGAACGGTTGCGCCCCAGAGCTTTTCGAGCGGGACGCCGCCGTCGATGGGCGCGATGGCGATCGCCGACAGCTCACGCAGGCGGGCCTCGGTCAACCCGACGTAGCGGGCCACCTCGGTATCGGTGATCACGACCTTGGGCCGCACCCGCTCGAGCAGGATGTTGATGATGTCGGAGTCGAGCTTGGCCGAGATGAGGGCCGGGATCGCGCCGATCCGGGCGGCGGCCGCGGCCAGGGCCTGGATGTCGTAGTTCGGCGTCTTGACGATCGCCACCCGATCCCAGCGCCGCACCCCGGCCTCGTACAGCACGGCCGAGAAATTCCGGACCAGTTCGGCGAATTCGACGTAGTCGAGTTCGAGCCGCTGCTGCGGATCCCACAGGAACGGGCTGTCGAGATAGACCGGCGTGCGGCCGAACCGCTCGGCCGCCAGCTCGGCGATCAGACCCGCGTTCACGGGTTTGCGCAACGGCACCCGGTCGCGGGTGAACTGCCCGCTCAGCAGCGCCGCCGGGCTCGTCCGTCGTTGGTCGATCGAGAAGGACGACCGAGCCTCGTCGCTGGTCACCACGCGTTCATTTACCGCTGATGGCATACGTCTCACCTCTGTTGCTCAGCACCTCGGCCACCTCGGCGGCCACCCGATGTCCGGAGCCGATCGCGCCGTCCATGAAGCCCTGCCAATAGGTGGCGGTTTCGGTTCCCGCCCAATGGATTCGACCGACGGGCGCGGCCAGCGCCGCACCGTACTCGGTCAGCAGACCCGGCCCGGCGAGCGAACCCGGGCAGCCCCACACATACGGTTCGAGGTGCCAGCGCCGGATGATCACCTCGCGCGGATCACCCGCCGCCGCACCGAAATACGTGGTGAGGTTGCCGAGAATCCGCTCCCGCACGACGCTGTCGTCCTCGTCGTCGAGGGCGTTGGCCGCGTCTCCCTTCACGAAGCACACCAGCACACCCGGCGTGCCCGATTCGGGCGTGTTGTCCCAGACGTTGGCGGCGGGTCCGGTGTCGCTGCACACGTACCCGGACAGGTCGGCGTCGCGCCAGAACGGCCGGTCGTACACCACGTTGACCTTGATCTGCGCGCCGTGCAGCAGCCGCCGGGTCAGTTCGGTCCGCGCGGGCGGCAGCGGCGGATCGTAGGTGACGCGCGACGACGCCTCCGGCGAGGCAGCGAAGATCACCCGGCGGGCCCGGATCACCGCGTCGCCCGCCTCGACCAGCACGGTGTCGCCGTCCTCGCGGATCGAGCGCACGGGCGCCGACAGCGTCAGCACGTCGCTCAGCTCCTCGCCGAGGCGCCGCGGAATGAGCTGGGAGCCGCCGACGATCCGGAACTGGGAGGCCCCGTCGCGGGTGACCACGACCCGCAGCAGCGAGCCCGGGGTCTCGGCGTTGCCCGCGGCCGCCACGTACCGGACCATGTGCAGCAGCGAAAGTTGGCCCGTCTCACCGGTATTGGTGTTGCGGGTGACGTAGTCGACGAGCATGCGGGCGTCCTCGGTGGTCGTCACCGTCTCGGCCCACTCGCGGAAGGTGATCTTGTCCCACTCCGCGGCCTGCGGCGCGGTCCACGGCGCGGCCGGGTCCACGCCCTCGGCGAGTTCCTGTAGACGCGCGATCGTCGTGCCGATCTCGGCGAGCGCGTCCTCGGTGATCGGCGGGATCGGCCCGACCGCCGAGTCGTACCGGGACAGCTCGCCGTGCCGGTAGTAGAGGTGGTCCCCCGCGACGCGCTGCTTGTAGGTGCGCAGGCCCAGCTCCTCGACCAGGCCCAGGACGTTGTCCTGGGTGGGGCCCAGCCACTGTCCCCCGGCCTCGATCGTCTCGCCGTCGCCGATCGGGACCCCGATCACGCGGCCGCCCACGTGATCGGTGGCCTCGAGTATCCGCACCGAATGTCCCGCGCGGCGCAGGTCCCGGGCGGCGGTCAGCCCGGCCAGGCCCGCGCCGACGATGACGACGTCGACCGCCTCGGAAATTTCTCGATCGTGCTGCATGGCGGCTCCTCTCCTACCGTCCGGGACTAACTGTGTTCGAGCGCACGGGAATTCGCGGCCCGACGTGCCGGATCGCCGTTCTCGCCCGGGGCGAACGACGGATGCCGATTGATCCACCGGCGGCGCAGTTCCCGGGCCAGCAGCGGCAGGGACTCCCGCAGCAGCGGGCCGCGCGGTTCGCGGCCCGAGACCAGCAGCCGCAGCGTCGACTCGGCCAGGCGCGGCAGGGAGAACACGTCGTAGTAACTCGACCGGTGATAGAACAGGTCGAAGAACACGTCGAGTTCGCCGTTGGCCTGCAACAACCGGATCCGCTCGGTGATCATCGCCGGAATCGCCCCGGCCGCACCGAGATCGGTGGTCAGCCAGTAGTGCCCGGCGAAGCGCTCGTCGCGCCAGTCCGCCCAGTGCCGCAGCTGCACGTCGACCCCGCCCGCGGCGCCGCCCAGCCCGGCGACGATCCGCGGGGCGAGCGCCTCGGCCTGGATGAACGCGTCGCCGATGCCGCGGCCCAGCGCGGGATCCTTGAAGTGCCCGGCGTCGCCGACCAGCACCCAGCCCGGTCCGATGGGCTCGCGGTAGTAGCCCTCGAACCTGCGGATGCCGGAGATCTTGGTGGCGATCTTCGCCTTCCCGAGCGCGTCGAACGCGGGCTCACAACTGCGCATGTGCGCCAGCAACATTCGCTCGGTGTCGGTGCGGAACTCGTCGCGCTCGTGCATCTCGGGCGAGACGCCGAGCAGGAACAGGTCGCTGTCGGCGGGCCCGCCCCACACCATCCGGTCACCCCACCGATGGAACAGGAAGGAGTCGGCGTAGTCCGGGTTCCAGTCCTCGAAGAAGGTGAAGTAGTACGACCGCCCGTTGGGGGTGAGGTTGTACTTGCGCGACCCGACCGCCGCGGCGAGGGTCGAGTTGCGCCCGTCCGCGCCCACCACCAACGGGGCGTGCAGGGTGCTGGTCTTGTCGCCGCCCTCCCGGCCCCGGCGCTGCACGCGCACGCCGGACACCCGGCCGTTGTCCCGCAGCACCTCGACGACCTTGGTGCCCATCCGGACATCGGCCCCGGCCTCGACGGCCCCGTCGGCGAGGATCGCGTCGAGCAGGTGTCGCCGCAGGAACGTGGTCCCGCCGAGGTCGTCGAACTTGAGCGTGAACGGGGCGCGGATGCGCAGGTCGTTGATGAGGATGTCGGCCCGCTGATGGAACCGCACCCCCGTCGCCTCGATCTGCTTCAGCAGGCCCAGCCGCTTCAGGAACGACAGGGCGTCCGCCTCCATCAGATGCGAGGACAGCGTCTCCTGCGGAAACGTCGCCTGCTCGAGCACCACGACCCGCACCCCCGCGCGGGCGAGCAGCGTCGCCAACGGCGCTCCCGCGCACCGCGATCCGATGATGATCACATCGAAGTGCTCGCCGTCGCCCACGCGGTTCGCGGTCGCGCCGTTCTCCGACAGGGAAAGCGACATGGGATCAGCTCCTGATCGTCTCGTCGGCTTGCAGGACCCGCGGATCCAACGGGCGGGGATCGCCGTCGCCCCACGCCACACCCTGGATGTGGGTGGTGCGCAGGCCGACGTAGTTCAGCTCGCCGTAGGCCCCACCGGTGCGGCCCGTGCCGCCGTGGGTGGAGATGTAGGACGTGAACCCGATGTGCGAGTCGTTGATCTTCAGCTGACCGCCGTTGACCACCTCGACCGAGAATCGGCGCGCGACGTCGTCGCTGCCGGTCCAGAACGAGTTGCGCAGCCCGTAGTGGTTGGCGTTGACGAATTCGATGACGTCGTCGAGCAGGTCCTCGCCGCGGCCCGACTCCGGCACCACGATCGGCAGCAGCGGGAAGAACGTCTCCTCGCGCACCGCCGACAGTTCGCGCGCCGTCTCGAGGCCGTCGACCCGCAGCACCGTGGGCTGGATGAACATGCCCATCGCCGAGGGTTTGCCCTCGACGTCGACTCGCTCACCGCCGCACAGCAATTCGGCGCCCTGGCCGCGCGCCTCGGACAGGTAGTCGAAGAAGCGGTCGGTCTTGAGCACCGGACTCAGCAGCACGTCCGGATCCTCGGGGTAGCCGACCTTCAGCGCGCGGACCCGCTCGGTGAAGATGTCGATGAACTTGTCGGCGACGGCCGGATGCACGATCGCGTACTTCGGCACCATGCAGATCTGGCTGGAGCCGAAGAAACTCTCCTCGAGCGCCCGGGCCGCCGCGTCGAGATCCGCGTCGTCCCAGACGATCAGCCCGTCGTTGCCGGACAGTTCGAGGATCGCCTTCTTGCCGTTGCGCAGGCACTCCTCGCCGATCTTCAGGCCCACGGCGCTGTCGCCGAAGAAGAACACGTCGTCGACCAGGGGGCTGGCCATCCAGCTGCGCAGCAGCGGCTCCGTCCCGGCGCTGATCAGGTTCAGCGTTCCCGGTGGGGCGCCGTGCTTTTCGAGGATCGGGGCCAGCAGCTCGCGGTAGACGAACATGACGCTCAACGGGGTCGAGCGCGGCGCCTTCACCACGATGGCGTTGCCGGTCAGGATCGCCAGCAGGCCGAGGGTGCCGTTGGAACCGGCCGCGTTCTGCGGCGGGTTCACGCACACCACCCCGTCGGGCTTGCGGATCAGCTCGACCTTGCGGCCGTCCACCTCGAAGGTCTGGTGCAGCTGCTGGACGTACCAGTCGATGGTGGCGTCGTCGCAGCCACGCAACATGCCGCTGATCTCCCACTGGGCGAGTTTGCGCGGATGTCCCTCGGCGATCAGGATTTCCGTCATCTCGCCGGACCGCTCGGCCAGCGTCTTGTTGAACTCGTTGACGATCGCCTTGCGCTTGTCCAGCGGGAACGCCCGCAGGTCGCGCGCGGCCCGCCGGGCGGCCTCGAGCGCCCGGCGGTGGTGCTCGTCGGAGCTGGTCGCGCAGCGCCCGACCACGTCCTCGGTGGCGTCCTCGGGCTTGACCTGACCCAGTTCCAGGCCGCGCTTGAGGTTGAAGGCGGCGGTGACGTCGCGCAGCAGGGCCGACGCCTTGACCACGTAGGTCCAGCCGTCCCCGTCGACGTCCTTGCCGTCGATGTAGAGCGGGTAGGTCCTCATGCCTTCAGCTCCTCGAGCTGCGGGGCGATGAAGTCCTCTTCCTCGACATCGCGCAGCAGGCCCGCGTGGTAGCGGCCGTACGCCTCGAGATCGAGCAGGCCGTGCCCGCTGTAGTTGAACACGATGGTGGCCTCCCGCCCGGTGCGCTTGCACTCCAGCGCGACATCGATCGCCGCGCGGATGGCGTGCGCGCTCTCCGGCGCCGGGACGTAACCCTGCAAGCGGGCGAAAGTCGTTGCGGCGTCGAAGATCTGGGTCTGCGGGTAGGCGACCGCGTCGAGCAGCCCGGCGTTGCGGATGAGGCCGACCAGCGGCGCGCAGCCGTGGTAGCGCAGGCCACCGGCGTGGATCGGCGGCGGCACGAAGTCGTGGCCGAGGGTGTAGGTGTGCACACCCGGGCCCTTACCCGACGCGTCGGCGAAGTCCAGCCGGAACTCGCCCTTGGTCAGCGGCGCGCAGGCGTCCGGCTCGGCGGCCAGGATGGTGAGGTCGTCGCCGTTCATCTTGTCGGTGAGGAACGGGAATGCGAACCCGCCCAGGTTGGATCCGCAGCCGACCGACGCGATGAGGTAGTCGGGCTTGCGGCCGATGATCTCGAGCTGTTCGCGCAGCTCCAGGCCGATGACCGTGTGGTGCATCAGGCAGAAGTTCGCGAACGCGCCGACCGCGAAGCGCGCGCCCTCGTCGGAGTAGACCGTCTCGAGCGCCTCACTGACCGCCGTGGCCTCGCTGCCGGGGTGGTTCGGGTACTCGGCCAGCAGGTTGCGGCCGAATTCCGTGGTGTCGCTGGGGCTGGGGCGGACCTCGGCGCCGTAGGTCTCGATGAGGTGGCGGCGGTAGGGCTTCTGGTGGTAACTCGCGCGCACCATGTAGACGAGCAGATCCAGGCCCATCAAACGGCAGGCCAACGCCAGCGCGCTGCCCCACTGACCCGCGCCGGTGTCGGTGACCAGCTTGGTGTGGCCGTCGCGCTTGGCGTAATACGCCTGCGCCAGAGCCGAATTCAGCTTGTGGCTACCGGTCGGCGACGTCGCCTCGTACTTGAACCAGATCTGCGCGGGGGTGTCGAGTTCCCGCTCCAGGGCGCGGGCCCGGATCAGCGGGGTGGGCCGCCACAGCTTGTAGGCGTCGCGCACCGGCTCCGGAATGGTGATCCACCGTTCCATCGAGGTTTCCTGCGCCGCAAGGGCTTTCACCAGCAACCGCTCGAGGTACTCGTTGGTCACGGGCTGACCGGTGGAGTTGTCGATGTAGCGCTCCGGCAGCCGCGGCAGATCCGGAATCACGTTGTACCACCGTTCCGGAATGCGATCGATGGGCAGATCGACGCGGTCGGAGGGTGCGGAGAAGTTCATGTGTCCCCCTCTGGGAAATGCGAACTGTGAACATGGCACACGAGTGCGTAGGCGCTCCGGCGCGCGACCGACATGGGCGCGCGGACGTGGTGCGCGACAACTGGGTACGACGGAAAGTGTTGCGGCGTAAGTGGAATCTCGGCGATCCGACTCACCCTATCAAGGTCCTACGTTCCACCCAAGACCGTGCGAGACCGCACGGTGTACGTTTTTCGCCACCTCCTTCGTCGGCGCGAGGTACCATCCGCCGTCGGCGGAAGGACGAGTTGTTTTCGGGCACAAAGCAAATCGGCTCAGAGGGCCGCGTCGTCGAGCGTCATGACGTCGTTGTCGAGCGCGGACAGCACCGTCCGCGTCGCGCTCAGCAGGGGCAGCACGTTGCGGGCGAAGAACTGCGCGGTGGCGACCTTGCCCTGATAGAACGGCTCGGTCGAACCACCGTCCAACGCGGCCAGGGCGACCTCGGCCTGCCGCAGCAGCTGCCAGCCGATCAGCAGATCACCCACGGCCAGCAGGAACCGCACCGAACCCAGACCGACCTTGTACAACTCGGCCGGATCCTCCTGCGCGCCCATCAGATGCCCGGTCAGCGTCGCCGCCATCGCCTGCACATCCTCGAGCGCGGTCGCCAGCAGCTTGCGCTCCCCCTTCAACCGGCCGTTGCCCGCCTCGGAGTCGATGAACGTCTGGATCTGCCCCGCCACATGACCCAACGCGACACCACGATCACGCGCGATCTTGCGGAAGAAGAAGTCCTGCGCCTGGATCGCGGTCGTGCCCTCGTACAGCGAGTCGATCTTCGAATCCCGGATGTACTGCTCGATCGGGTAATCCTGCAGGAACCCCGACCCGCCCAGGGTCTGCAACGACTCGGTCAGGTACTGGTAGGCCCGCTCCGAACCCACGCCCTTCACGATCGGCAGCAGCAGATCGTTCACCCGTGCCGCCAGATCCGCGTCGGCACCCGAAACCCGTTCGGCCACAACGGGATCCTGATGCGCGGCCGTGTACAGGTAGATCGCCCGCAGACCCTCGGCGTACGCCTTCTGGAACAGCAGCGCCCGCCGCACGTCCGGATGTCGCACGATCGGCACCCGCGGCGCGGAGGGATCGGCCAGCCTCGTCATATCCGGGCCCTGCACCCGCTGTCTCGCGTAGGCGAGCGCGTTGCGGTAGCCGGTCGACAGGGTGGCAACGGCCTTGGTGCCCACCATCATTCGCGACACCTCGATGACGTCGAACATCTGGCGGATCCCGTCGTGCACCTCGCCCACCAGCCAGCCCTTGGCCGGGACGCCGTGGCCGCCGAAGGTGACCTCGCAGGTCGCGGAGACCTTCAGGCCCATCTTGTGCTCGACGTTGGTCACGAACACGCCGTTGCGCTCGCCCAGCTCACCGGTCTCGTGGTCGAAGTGGAACTTCGGCACGAAGAACAGCGACAGGCCCTTCGTCCCCGGCCCGGCGCCCTCGGGGCGGGCCAGCACCAGATGCATGATGTTCGGGAACAGATCGTCGGAGTCGGCGGAGGTGATGAACCGCTTGACGCCCTCGATGTGCCAGGAGCCGTCCTCCTGCTGGATCGCCTTGGTGCGGCCCGCGCCCACATCGGACCCGGCGTCGGGCTCGGTGAGCACCATGGTGGCGCCCCAGCCCTGCGCCACGGCGAGTCTCGCCCAACCCTTCTGCTCCTCGGTCCCGAGGCGGTGGAAGATGTTGGCGAAGCCCGCCCCGGCCATGGTGTACATGAAGGCGGCGGGCTGGGAGCCCAGCACCAGTTCGGCAACCGCCCAGAACACCGCCGCGGGCACGGTGATCCCGCCCAGATCCGCGGCGACGCCCAGCTTGTCCCAGCCGCCGTCGATCAGGGTCCGGCACGCGGCCTTGAACGATTCCGGCAGCGACACGCTGTGCGTCTCGGGATGGAAGACGGGCGGATTCCGGTCGCCGTCGGCGAACGCCTCGCCCAGCGGACCCTCGGCGAGGCGGCGGACCTCGCGCAGGATGTCGCGGACGGCGTCGTCGTCGAGCTCCCCGAACGCGTCCTTCCCCAGGACCGAACCGATGCCCAGCACCTCGAACAGATTGAATTCCAGATCGCGGATATCGGCTATATAATGACCCATGACAATACTACTCCAATACTGGATCCGCACATTGCCGGATGCGGTCACGCGGGAATACCTCGAGAAGAACCACGCCGTTACTTCTCAAAGTATTCGAGGGATCGGCCCGGTGCAAGCAGTCGGAGCGTTCCCGGACGGGTCATCGGGAGGATTCAGAGCGCCTTTCCGGACTTCCCCTCGTCCCAGGCGCGGCGTTTCCTGCTGTTCAACTTCGCCTCGATCTCGCTCCATTTTTCCGCATTACACGCGGCCAGCGCCGCAATGATATCGAGGCAATGTTCGGGCGTTTGATCGACGATCCGGCTCAATTCCTCGCCGGTGCGCGGGCTGGCATCCAACCAGCGGATGAGCATTCTCCCCGCCTCGCTGAAACGAAGCGAGGGGTCCGCTTTCAGGCTCGCGATAATGGCTTCTCGATCGAATACCGCACCGCGCTCGGGCCGTGGGCGACCGCCCCGCGCGGCGCCGGACCACAACTCGCTGACCCGCCCGGCGGGCGCCTCCCCGGAATCATGACCCGTCGAATTCGCCTCGGTCTCGGTCGCCTTCGCCGGGGAACGCCGTGGTCGGGAGCGGTTGCGCACGGGCCGCACCCGGCCGTCGCGCCCCTGCCGGGCGGCCAACTGGGGAATTTCCCCACTCGGGTCGCGGCGGATCGAACCGACGGTCTTGTGGTCCAGGCCCGCGGCCAACCCCACCTTGCGATCCGACCATTCCGGATGGATCCGCAGCATCCTTCGAGCGGCGGCCCGGCGATCGGCCAGCGACAGCGGCAGGCCGTGCGCGATATTCAACCGCACCGACAGGAGAAACGCGTCCTCCTCGGTCCCGTCGAAGTAGCGCACCCGCACGACGTCCTTGCCCGCCAGGGTCGCCGCCCGCACCCGATGCGTCCCATCGATCACGCGCATCGAGGCGCGGTGCACCAGGATCGGCGGCAGCACGTCGTAGGAGCGTGCCAGAAGTTCAGTGTGGGCCACATCCTCGCCGGCGATACGCGGTGAAATACTCCCCACGATCTCCGAGATCGCCAGCTCGCCCACTTCGCTGATCAGCTCCGGTTGACCCGTCCGATACCCGAAACGCATAATTTCATCATCCGGGCCATGGTCATCGTTTACGCTCATCCTATTACCCTCCTGCTAACAGGTGATGTCTGTGCTGATCGTTCCGACGACACCCTCGACAAGGCGGTCCATATCGAGCCCACTGGACTGCCGGGCAGAGCGATCGAATTCCTCGCCTCGCGGCCGAAGCGGTGAAATGTCAAGTGTCCCCACAAAGTTGTCTCGAAGTTCGCCGCCCCCGAACAGCGGTACCGCTAACCGCGCAGGCGAACAGCAGAGAATTCCGGGAGACGACGACGAAGGGATGCTTCGTGTCGCATCGCGGATTTCAAGGGACTATTGCATGGTAGTAACTGCCAGTTAACAGAACCTCCCCCGTCTCAGATACCAACCGAATGCTACCACCGGGTTCACCTTGTGCGTAGGGACGCGATGCGAACCTTGCAGAACTGCGGCGGCGCACCCGTATCAGCGGAAAAAAGTCACGGTGATCGGCATCGGAAACAGCTGCTTTTACGATTGAACGCACAAGTGCCCCTCTGTATAGTCGCCCCTGTACCAAACGGTGACCGACCAGTGCTCTCCTGTGTCATCGGCTCCCCCCAGTTCAACCACTCGCGGAGGCAGCATGGCAACGACCCGATCCCGATCGTCGGTACGCTGGTGGACCCTGGCACTCGTCTCGGTGAGCACCTTCATGCTCATCCTCGATCTCAGCATCGTCGCGGTGGCGCTGCCGAGCATCCAGCGGTCCCTGCACTCCAGCTTCAGCGATCTGCAGTGGGTCTTCGACGCCTACGCGCTCACCCTGGCCGCGTTCCTGGTCACCTCGGGATCGGTGGCCGACCGGTACGGCCGCAAGCGGGTCTTCGTCCTCGGTCTGCTCGTGTTCACCGTCGCCTCCCTGGCCTGCGGTCTGGCGCTGAACAGCTTGGCGCTCAACATCAGTCGCGGTGTGCAGGGCGTCGGCGCGGCGATCATGTACGCCGTCGGCCCGGCGCTGCTGGGCCACGAGTTCCACGGTAAGGAACGGGCACAGGCGTTCTCGGTGTTCGGCGCCGCGACCGGTATCGCCGCCGCGGCCGGACCGCTCATCGGCGGCGCGCTCACCGCCGGTCCGGGCTGGCGCTGGATCTTCCTGATGAACGTCCCCATCGGCCTGGTCATGCTGCCGCTCGCCTGGACGAAGCTGCGCGAATCCCGGCTCGCCAAGTCGGTGCCGCCGGATGTGGCGGGCATGGTCGCGTTCACCATCTCGCTGTCGGCGATCGTGCTGGCCATCATCCGCGGCAACGCCGACGGCTGGTTCTCGGTGAGCAACGTTGTGCTGTACGCGGTTTCGGTGGTGTTCCTGATCGTGTTCCTGGTGATCGCGCGGGCGCGCTCGGAGCGGGCCATGCTCGATCTGACCATGTTGCGCGGGCGCACGTTCCTGGGGTTGTGCGTCGCGACGCTGATCATGAACGCGGGCGGGATGCCGTTCATCTTCATCGCGACCACGTATATGCAGAGCGTGCTGCACAATTCGGCGTGGGAGGCGGGCCTGCGGTTCCTGCCGATGACCGCGGCCATGTTCGTCGCGGGCGCGCTCGCGGGTCCGCTCATCCAGCGGGTGCCGTTCCGGATCATCCTGTCGCTGGCGTTCGTCACCATCGGGGCGGGCCTGCTGTTGACCCGGCTCAGCGACGCGCACGGCACCTGGGTGCAGCTCATTCCCGCGCTCGTCGCGGCCGGGGTCGGCATGGGCACCTTCCAGCCCGCGCGCGCGGCGCTGTCCATCGGCGTCTTCGAGCCCGCGCGGGCCGGGGTCGCGTCGGGGATCAACGAGACGTTCCAGCAGGTGGGCATCGCGCTCGGGCTCGCGGTGGCCGGGTCGTTCTTCGAGAACCGGGTGATCCACTCGTTCGAGCAGACCCAGATGGGCGCGGCGCTGGGACCGCAAGCGCACGAGGCGGGTTCGGCCATCAGCGCGGGCGCCATCGAGACCGTCGCCGGGGGCGCGCCCGCGCCGCAAGTGGCCGAGCAGATCGTGGCCGACGGCCGGTTCGCCTTCACCGAGGGCTTCCATCAGACGATGACCATGTGCGCGATCTTCGGTTTCGTCGCCGCGATCATCGCGGTCTTCACCCTCACCAACAAGAGCCTGCACGAGAGCGCGCTGAGCGGGGTGCCGCCGGAGGTGGACGAGAACGAGGAGGAACGGCCCGCGCGGCCCGTTTCGTCCTGAGCCCGTCAGATCGGCGCGTTCGCGAACCACTGCTCGGTCAGGTCCTGGCCGGTGTGGTGGTCCCAGCCGACGTCGATCACGACCCAGGCGCGGGCCGGATCGTCGAACGCGACCGTCAGCAGTCCGGTATTGCCGCCCGGGTAGTAGCTCGTCCGTACCCGGCCCGTACCCGACGGCCGCGACCAAACCTGTTCGCGGGTGGTGTCATTGGCGATATCGGTGGCGAACATCGAATCCCGGCGCGGATCGCCGCGCCGGAACGACCAGACCGTCCACTCGATGCCATTGTCCTGGGTGCAGCTGACGGCCGGAGCGCCGCCGTTGTCGAGCACGTTCAGGTCCTCGCAGTGTGCGCCTTGGTAACCCGGCTGTTGCGGGGTGGGTGGCAGCAGTCCCGGGAAGAGGGCGACGAGATCGTTGTCCCGGCCCCACGCGGTGACGCCGGGGCGCGTGCTCGTGGTGGACGGCGGGGATGCCGTGGCCGGTGCCGCCATCGTGGTGGTCGGGAGCGGGTGCGGCCCGGGGTCGTCCCGCGTGGCGAGAATCGTTGCCGCGAGGGCTGTTCCGACGACCGTGGCGAGGCCGAGTGCGAGCAGGACGGTCCGGCGGATGCCGCTCCCCCGTCCGGATACGGTGGCTCCGCGTCCCGACGGCGCGGTCGAACCCACGGGGGAATACACATCGTCCCGCGGCGGCCCGCCGACCGAGTACGAGACAGCACCTCCCGATGATCCGATCGGGTCCGCGGTCGGACGTGACCCGCCCCACGACGACGAACCCGAGCCCGTAGCAGTGTGCGAAATGCCATGCGACGATGAACTCGAGCCAGCGGCAGGATATGGAATGCCGTGCGGCTGCGTCGCAGAACCAGCGGGTGGATGTGGAATGTCCTGCGGCGGTGAGGGAGTCGAGTGCGAGACCTCGCGCGGCGACGATGGGCTCGCCTGCGTGCCCGGATGTTGTTGGGACAGGGACGAAGTCGGGCGCGGGGCGAGGGCCTGCCGGGCGGCGGCGGCCAGGGCGGCGCAGGTGGGGTAGCGGAGGCGCGGGTCCTTGGCCAGGGCGCGGGCGATGACCTCGTCGATGGCCGGGGGCAGGGTGGGGTCGGATTCGGAGGGTCGCGGCGGCGGGTCGTTCAGGTGGGCCGCGACTATCGCGGCGGGGGCCGGGCGGGCGAAAGGGACGGTGCCGGTGAGCATTTCGAACAAGGTGCAGCCCAGCGAGTAGATGTCGGCGCGGTGGTCGACGGGCGCGCCGAAGATCTGCTCGGGGGCGACGTAGGCGAGCGTGGCGACCAGGGCTCCGGTGGCGGTGAGCCGGACCGGGTCGTCGCCCGCGCGCGCGATGCCGAAATCGGTGACGAAGACGTGGTCCGTCCCGTCGTCGTCGCCCACCAGCAGATTCGCGGGTTTGACGTCGCGGTGGATCAGGCCCCGGCGGTGCGCGGCGTCGAGCCCGGCGGCCGCCTGCTCCAGAATGCCCAGCGCCCGGGCGGGCGGAAGTCCGTGCGGCCCTTGCCGGATCAGCGCGCGCACATCGGTCCCCGCGACGTAGCGCATGGCGATCCACGGCCGGTCCCCATCGCTGCCGCGGTCGTAGACCTCCACCACATTCGGATGATCGACGCGGGCGGCGAGTTCGGCCTCCCGGGTGAACCGGGCGCGAAACTCGGCGTCGGCGGCCCGGTCGACCACCTTCAAGGCCACCGAGCGCGGCAACCGCGGATGCCGGGCCAGATACACCGTGCCCATCCCGCCCGAGCCGAGCACCCGTTCGATCCGGTATCCGCCCGGCCCGATATCCTCGCTCACAGCGGCGCGCCCGCCCACCAGTTGTCGTACACATCGCGTCCCCCGCTGCCGCCGGACGCGCCGACCACGCAGAAGTTCCGGCCGGGATCGTCGAAAGCGATGTCCAGCAAACCGAATCCGGCCAGACTGTCCGATGCCCAGCGCACCGTGCCGGTGCCCGAGGGCCGCGCCCACCGCTCCTCGTGCAGATCGGCCAGCCCCGTCCGATCCGCGCTGTAGGTGACCGCCCGGCGGTCCGGTGAACAGTGGATGTTCACGCTGAAATGCCCGGGTTCATCGGTCGGACAGTGCAACCAGGTACCGCGATCGTCGTTCAGGGCGCATCGCATTCCCTGGTAGCCCGTCCCCTCGGGGTCTGGGGGTAGCAATCGGGGAAAGGCCGCCACGATGTAGGCCGCCGGACCCCAGGCCGATTCGGCGGGCGTCGTGGTCGCGGCCGCCGTCGTGGTCGTCGTCGACGCGGCCACCGGATGTCCGGAAACACCCCCACCGAACCGCACCCCGGCCACCACCGCCGCCCCCGCCAGAACCAGCACCCCCACCACAACCGCCACCCGCAACCCAAGGGAGCCCGTTGAATGCCTTGGCGCGGAGTGCGATTCGCGCCAACCTGGTCCCGCCGACGTCGACTCGGCCCCGAACGGCCGCACCGAACCAGACCCTGCCCAACCTGATTCCGGCCTAGCCGACCGCACCGAACCCGACCCCGACTGGGCGGACTCAGGCCCGCCGAACCGCGCCGAATCCGGCCCCACCGAACCCGACCCCGACTGGGCGGACTCAGGCCCGCCGAACCGCGCCGAATCTGGCCCCGCCGAGGTTAACTCGGGCCAGGCAGACCGCACGGAACCCGACCCCGCCCGCACGGACTCAGGCCCGACGAGCCGCGCCGAGTCCGGCCCCGCCGAGGCCGACCGGGGCCAGCGCGGGGCGGTGAGGGCTTCGGCGGCGGCCGCGGCCAGTTCCCCGCAGCTGGCGAAGCGGTGGGCCGGGTCCTTGGCCATGGCGCGGGCGATCACGGCGTCCATGGCGGGTGGGATCGGGGCGAGGGTGGAGGGGCGTGGGCGCGGTTCGCTCAAGTGGGCGTGCACGAGGGCCGCTACCGGGCGACGGCCGAAAGGGGTTCGGCCAGTGAGGATTTCGAAAAGGGTGCAGCCGAGGGCGTAGACGTCGGTGCGGGGGCTCAGCGGGTCGCCGCTCAGTTGTTCCGGGGCGGCGTAGGCGAGGCTGGCCGCGATGGCGCCGGAGGCAGTGATCGAGGTCCCGGCGTCGAGCTGCCGGGCGATGCCGAAGTCGGTGATGCGGACGATGTCGGAGCCGTCGTCACCGGCGGCGACAAGGATGTTGGCGGGCTTCACATCCCGATGCAGCAGCCCCGCCCGATGCGCGGCGTCGAGCCCGCGCGCGGCCTGCCCGATGATCCGCACCGCCCGCTCCGGCGACACCCCGCCCCGAGCGAGCTCGGCCAGATCCGCCCCCTCCACATACCGCATCGCGATCCACAGCACCTCCCCCTCGGCCCCGCGATCATAGATGGACACCACATTCGGATGCTCCAGCCGCGCGGCCAATTCCCCCTCCCGCAGAAACCGCAACCGGAACTCAGGATCACCCCCCAACCCCGGATCCAGAATCTTCACCGCATCCCACCGAGGCAACCGCGGATGCTCCGCCAGATACACCTCCCCCATCCCACCCACCCCCACCAACCGCACAATCCGGTACCCGGCGAAAACATCCCCGGCCACCAACCTCACCGCGAAAACCTCCTTCTGCCAGGAGATTACCGCAGAACGACGGGGTTGTCCGGCAAGGGCGACCGACCTGTGCACCCCTGCCGGACAACGCCGAAAACGACCGACGGGCCACAAGGCCAGCCGATCGTTCCGTCTCTACGGCGTCGTCACCGGGTGACCAGGGACCGCAGCGCGAGGATCGAGGCGCGGCGCTCGTAGACGATCCACCCGAACATCACCGACAACACCAACGGGAACGGCGCGTAGGCGGGCATATCGAGCACCCTTTGACCGCGTGAAGCGAGCGAGGAACCCCGGGCCGGGGACGGCACCCGCTCATAAATGCCTCACAGAGGCCACTCGAAGACCGTGGCGCACAAGACGTCTCCCGTGAAGAATGAATGAGGACACCCGCTCGTGAAGGCTGATTACGCCAAGTCGTCGAACTCTCCCGCTGCGCACCCCTTGACCCAAGCGGCGAATTCAGGGCGGGTGAAGGCCAGCGTTCCAGCGGCGCGGTTGTTGGAGTTCCTGACCAGGATCTCGCCCGTCGGCGCTTCTGCTACCTCTACACAATTGTGATCGGTGAAAGATGACTTCCGCCACCGTAGGTGGTCGTTCACAGTCTTGCGCTCCATTCTTCTGCCAGCCTAGCTATAAAGTTACGTGACTTCTCGGGAGGCAAAGCCAACCTCGAAGCTTGTTCGAATGCGCCTCGGAAGTACTTCACTTCGTCGTCATCGGTTGTATCTTCAGCGCCTTTCCACGTCTCGATGTACACCCGTGGCTTGCCCCACGGGTGTGTCATGATGCTAATCGGCCCGACACGTCGAGCTTCGTACTGCCCAACGTCATAGGTCGTGACCAGCACAGAAACATTGGGGAGCCGAGACAGTTCCACGACAGCGTCGAGCTGCGCGGCCATCGTCGCAGCATCTCCGACGACAAGGTGGAGCGACGACTCCGGCTGAATCACAACGAGTTTGAGGTCCCCGTTTCGCACCCGTTTCTGTCGGTTCACACGCTGCTCGACGGCAGTTCTGACATACGTCTCCGACGAGCCTCCGAGTCCTATTCTTCTCACCAACTCTCGCGCGTAATCCGGGGTCTGCAAGAGCCCATGCACGGCACGGGGTTCGTGAGTGTCGATCTCGATCGCAGACTGCTCCATGCCGAGGTACGTCGAGAGCCAATCCGGCATCTCATCGGGTCCTCCCTTCGGAGCGCCATAGAGCATCGCATCCAACTCTTGGAGCGTCACGCCCAAGGCTCTGGCATAGGTGGCTCTTTGATTGGGGTGCGGAGTGCTCTCTCCGCGCTCCCATTTGCCCAATGTCGTGCGATCCACTCCCACGACTTCGGCTATCTGCTCTTGGTTCCTACCAGAACTCTTGCGCGCCTGGATGAGTCGCTCACGTCGCATGGAGGCATCATATCTATCTCATACCTTCCGTGGTGTCGATCATATCCAGCAGCCAAGCTATATCTCGGCACACACCTCGGATGGACAGGAGCTGAGATGATGATTCAACGGTTATCCGATCGAGAGTCGTTGGGGGCTGCTGCACGTTTGGGTGACAGTGGTTAGGCAGCCTGTCGGGCTGCTGGGGACATGATGGTTTCGAATTCGATCGGAGTCAACCGGCCCA